>NZ_JABVCB010000012.1:172345-180808 GCF_020320405.1 Thalassolituus sp. ST750PaO-4 | reverse complement strand
AAAAATTGGTGGAGCCTAGCGGGATCGAACCGCTGACCTCAACACTGCCAGTGTTGCGCTCTCCCAGCTGAGCTAAGGCCCCGTATGCAGTACAGCCTGAAAGGCTTATGCAAAATTGGCATCCCCAAGGGGATTCGAACCCCTGTTACCGCCGTGAAAGGGCGGTGTCCTAGGCCTCTAGACGATGGGGACACAAGGACTGCTTTGAGTATTTGGTGGAGCCTAGCGGGATCGAACCGCTGACCTCAACACTGCCAGTGTTGCGCTCTCCCAGCTGAGCTAAGGCCCCGTCTCAAAACGTGCGCGAATATTACTTACGCCCTTCTGCACTGTCAACCTATGACAACCGAAATGAGCGAAAAAATTTTCTGAAACAATAACTTAGCCGACTTAACCGGCATTGCAGCCCACCCACCCCGCCCTGACGGACAGAATGAGCGGGCGCAGCAAATCAGGACTCTGCCGCAGCACTCAGTTCAGCTGCAATCGCTGCTGACAGCTGCTGGTAGTCCTTTTCCATCTTCTTGGCTTTTTTCTTACCAACACCGCCCAGCGCATCAATGGCATGACGCAGACGCGCACGGCTCATATCCGGCCCCAGCAGCGCCATGCTGTCGAGTACGGAAATGGTGGCCGAGGTACCGGCAATAGCAATAAAGAACGGGAACAGGAAGTCGCGGACCTTAATGTCCAGCAGGCGCGCCAGAGCAAACAGACGCGCTTCGATGTCTTCTTTGCTCCAGTGACGGATCTCTTCCAGCTGCCACAAACCAAACTGCAGCACGGTTAGCAGACGCTCTTCGTCATAGGCCTTATGTTCAAAGCTGGCTGGCGTCAGCGGCGTCAGACCCGACAGGAAATGCCCGGCCAGCGGTACAACATCGGAGAAGGTCTCGATACGCGGCTGCACATGTGGAATCACCGGCAGAATATTCTGCGGACGCAAACCCCAGGCCGCAAAGCGCTGAGCGAAGGTTTCAGCATCCAGCTCACGCACCCACAGACTGTTCAGCCAGCGCAGTTTTTCCACATCAAACACCGGTCCACCAAGGGATACACGTTTGATATCGAAATTGGCAAACATCTGATCACGGGTGAACTTCTCACTTTCATCCGGCATCGACCAGCCCATACGGCCCAGATAGTTAAGCAGCGCTTCCGGCATGTAGCCCATGCGATCGTAGAACAGGATCGAAGTCGGGTTTTTACGCTTGCTCAGTTTGCTCTTGTCCGGGTTGCGCAGCAGTGGCATATGGCACAGGTGCGGCATATCCCAGCCGAAGTATTCGTACAGCAGCTTGTGCTTAGGCGCAGAGCTGATCCACTCTTCACCACGGATAACGTGGGTGATCTTCATCAGATGATCATCCACCACGTTGGCCAGGTGGTAAGTCGGCATGCCATCGGATTTCAGCAGAATCTGCGCATCGACCTGAGCCCAGTCGAGTTCAATCGCACCGCGCAGCATATCGTCCACCACGCACACGCCCTCTTCCGGCACCTTCATACGCACCACATAAGGCTCACCTGCCGCTTCGCGACGGGCCACTTCATCGGCAGGCAGCAGCAAATCGGAAGGCTTGAGTGCAGTCAGTGAACCCTGCTCCTGACGGGCAAGACGCAGAGCATCCAGCTCTTCAGCGGTGCGGTAGCACTTAAAGGCATGGCCACTGTCGAGCAGCTTCTGCACGTGCTCAAGATACACATTACGGCGCTCGCTCTGACGATAAGGGCCAAATTCACCACCGACATCCGGACCCTCATCCCATTCCAGACCCAGCCAGCGCATGCTGTCCATAATGGCCTGCTCAGATTCAGGCGTGCTGCGCGCCTGATCAGTATCTTCAATGCGCAGGATAAACTGGCCGCCATGCTGGCGGGCAAAAGCCAGATTGAATAAAGCGATGTAGGCAGTACCTACGTGCGGATCGCCGGTAGGCGAAGGTGCAACACGGGTGCGGACCGTCATAAATGGTGTTCTCTGTGACATGCGGATTTAAGGCGGAGGATTATAGAGAATTCACGCACATAACGCACCGGTCTGCTGCATTGCCAAGCGCTGCACATAACAAACCGCGAACATAAAAACCGCAGAGCCTGACGACTATGCGGTTTTCAGAATGAGCGGCCGACGAGAGAAAGTGGAGGGATATCCCGACCACGCCACAGCATAAACCCGGTCGGGATGAACGCCGTCGCAGGCTCCGGCAGTTGTCGCTGCGCTCGGTACGAACCCACGAGGGTTCGGCACCCTCCCTCACCGCTCTTTTACGCAAATACGGAGCATAAAAAAAACCGCAGAGCCTGACGACTATGCGGTTTTTAAAATTAGTGGCCGATACGAGGATGCGGAGGGTGACTCCCGACCACGCCGCAGTATAAACCCGATCGGGATGAACGCCGTCTCAGGCTCCGCCAGTTGTCGCAGTACTCGGTACGAACCCACGAGGGTTCGGCACCCTCCTCTGACCGACCTTTTACGCAAATACGGAGCATAAAAAAACCGCAGAGCCTGACGACTATGCGGTTTTTAAAATGAGTGGCCGACGAGAGAAAGTGGAGGGATATCCCGACCACGCCACAGCACAAACCCGGCCGGGATGAACGCCGTCGCAGGCGCCGGCAGTTGTCGCAGTACTCGGTACGAACCCACGAGGGTTCGGCACCCTCCCTCACCGCCCTTGGTGCAAAGCTTCAGACATAAAAAAACCGCGAACTTTTGCAAGTGCGCGGTTTTTAAAATTAGTGGCGGTGAGGGAGGGATTCGAACCCTCGATACCTTGCGGTATACACACTTTCCAGGCGTGCTCCTTCAGCCACTCGGACACCTCACCTAACTGAGCACTGCTCAGAGGCCGCGTACTATACGCAGCAGCGACCTGAGCGTCAACACCCATCCAGCGCTAATTGCTTGTTTTTATGACGATTTCGCCTTCCAGCGGGTAACAAAATCGTCCAGCGGCAATTCTGGAGGCTGCTTCAGGCTGCCGTTGATATGACCTATATAGACAAAACCGACAATGACATCGCAAGCTTCCAGACCCAGAGCTTCGGCAACCTTTGGATTGGTTGCCATATCTCCGGTCCGCCAGATAGCCCCCAGCCCCATTGCCCAGGCTGCATTGAGGATATTCTGCACCCCCGCACCGGTCGACAGCAGCTGCTCATCACGTGGCACCTTCGGATGTTCCTGAATACGGCTGACCGCAACAATCAGCAGCGGCGCCCGCAATGGCATATTCAGTAATTTCTGCTGTTTTTCTGCACTTAACTCCTGCCAGTCCGGCGTTGCCTGCAGGAAACATTCTCCGAGCAAGCGCCGGTCGTCGCCTTCTACCAACAGATAGCGGCTGGGACGCAACCAGGCATGATCTGGCGCCCGCAGCGCTGCACGCAGCAACACCTCCTGCTGCTGTCGCGTAATGTCCGGTCCTGTCAGTTGCGGAGAGGACACTCGTTCAGTCAACATTCGTAAAGCATCCATAGGCGCACCCAAATCAATATTTTCGTCATATGTCTATTGTAAAGTCGCGGCCCTTAATGAAAAGCCTGACTTAGCCGTCATGCACTTGCTGAGCTGTCTTATTCTGGGTATATAGATGTTCTCAATCATTGCCGCTGGTCGAACCGTGTCACCCATTATAAGAACAACAATTTTTTCGGGCCTTCACAATGTCTAACCGTCAGGACCCGTCCCATTTCGCTGAAACCACATTACCAAAGCAAGATTACATGGCCCGGATTCTGGGCTATGGGGTCGCTGCCGTCACGGTTTTAATGGGCATCCTGCAGGGTTATTTTGAAGATCAGGCCATTGTTGTGGCGGTAGTCAGCATTCTTTATCCCCACGCCGTCTATGTTCTGAGCCGCCCTTTCCGCCAAAAGCGTGCCTATTCCACCCGGCAGTTCCTGATTCATTTTGACGCGGTTTTGTGTGGGGTATTTCTCGGCTACATCCAGCTGCCAATTGAGTTGACCGTGCTGTTTCTGATCATGATCAACACCAGCTTTATTATTGTCGGCAGCATTACTGCCTGGGCCTTCTGCATTATTTCGCTGATCTCCGGTGCCGCAGCCGGCATTTTGCTGTTCGGCCACGAAGCTGCCCCACCGGTTCCGACCGAGCTGTTTTTAACGGCAGCCTTCGGTGTTGGCCTGCACCTTGGCATTTCAGCCTTTAACAGCAACCGCCAGGCACGCGATCTGATACGGTTGAAGCAAAAATTTCAGGGCCAGGTTGAACGCTTTCAGGCGCTGTCCCACCAGGTATCCAAATACGTTGCCCCTCAGGTGTGGGAATCCATTTTCTCCGGACGCCGTCAGGCCAAACTGGAAACCCAGCGTAAGAAGCTGGTTATCTTTTTCTCCGACATCGTTGGTTTCTCTTCACTTTCAGAACAGATGGAAGCAGAAGCCTTTACCGACCTGCTGAATCAATACCTCACCGATATGTCGCGCATTGCTCTCAAGTACGGCGGCACTATCGATAAATTTATCGGCGACGGCATGATGATTTTCTTTGGTGACCCAAAAAGCAAAGGCACCAAACGCGATGCTCTTGCCTGCGTGTCTATGGCCATTGAAATGCGCCGCCACATGCTCAAATTACGCAAACAATGGGCTGAACATGGCATGACAGCTCCGCTGCAAATTCGTATGGGTATCAATACCGGCTACTGCACCGTGGGTAACTTTGGTACCGAAAGCCGTATGGATTACACCATTATCGGTAAAGAAGTGAACCTCGCCAGCCGTCTCGAAAGCGAAGCCGATGCCGGTGAGATTCTGGTGTCGCACGAAACCTACGCTTTAATTAAAGATAAAATCATCTGCCGCCAGCGTGGCAGTGCCATGGTGAAAGGTTTCCGCGATCCGGTGCCACTGTATCAGGTCATGGATTACCGCCGTGATCTGGGCTCCAACCCAAGCTTTATGAACCACGAATCAGAAGGCTTTTCGCTGTATCTGGAATCCGACAAAATCCGCGAAGAAGAACGGGAAAAAGTTGCCGACGCTCTCGAAAAAGCGGCCAATAAAATCCGCGGCAAGGTCAACACCTAAAACCACAACGCACATAAGAAAACAGCGGCAGATGCCGCTGTTTTTTTATTAGCCCTGCTGTTATCAATCCGCAACTACTGGCGTACCAGCCGGAAATTTTCCGCAGAGAAAACAGCCTCTGACGTACGGAAAGGATTAATATCCAGACCACCACGGCGCACATAGCGCGCATACACGGTTAACGATTCAGGCTTACACGCCAGTGAAATATCACGATAAGTACGCTCTGCACACTGCTCATGGAAATCCTGATGCTGACGCAGTGAAACGATATACGCCAACAAACCAGCCTCATCGATTTTCTGGCCACGATAATAAATGTACAGCGTACCCCAGTCTGGCTGCCCCGTAACCGGACAGTTGGATTTCAGCAGATGACTGCACAACCAGCCCTCAAACTGACCGTCCGTTGTTTTCAGCAACGAAGCATCCAGAGCATAGCTGTTCACTTCAACATCCAGATCGTCAATACAATGAGCAACTGGCGGTCGCGGGAAATCTGCATCCACCGCATGAAAGATCACCTGGACATCCCCTTGGGCTGCGGCCGATAAATCGGTCGCCATACGCAGGCGAGCCTGTTCCGCATCATCAAAGCGGGTCTGATTAAAAGAGTTCAGATAGAGTTTGAACGACTTGGATTCCACCAGAAAACGACTGGTCGCGGGGATACGGAATTCTGCCAGACAGACCACCGGCTTACCTTTGGAATTCAGCCAGGAAATTTCGTAACCATTCCAGATATCAACGCCGAAAAACGGCACCTCATGGCGATCAAGCCCCTGCGCCCGCCAGCTTTCCTCCCGCTCAATCGGAAACAGTAAGGACGCATCATATTCGTCTTTATACGCCGATACTTTGCCCAGCGGATTATGTTCACTTGTTACTGACGCCATTTTAAACTCCAATCACTGCCGCATACCGACACCACGACGCAACAGCCAGAGACTGTAGGCCGAAAGCACAACAATAAAAAACACCAGCATTCCTAATGAGAACCAGATATTCACATCTGACACCCCTAAAATGCCGTAACGGAACGTATTAACCATGTACAGAATCGGATTGAACAGGGATACGCCCTGCCAGAATTCCGGCAACAGGTTAATCGAATAAAACACCCCACCAAGATAGGTTAAAGGCGTAATTACAAAGGTCGGAATAATAGAAATATCGTCGAACTTGCTGGCGAAGATCGCGTTAATAAATCCACCCAGCGAAAACAGCATCGCCGACAATAAAATCACCAGAAACACCACTAACAGGTTATGAATCTGCAGGTCGGTAAAATACAAAGACAGCAGCGTCACGATAATACCAACGCCAACACCACGGGCAATACCACCACAGACATAGCCAAGCAGAATGGTCCCGGGATGAACCGGCGCTACCATCAGCTCTTCAATACTGCGCTGAAATTTATTACTGAAAAATGAGCTTGATACATTAGCGTAAGCATTGGTGATAACGCTCATCATAATCAGCCCGGGGACGATAAAGGACATGTAATCGACGCCACCCATCTGGCCGATACGGGAACCGATCAGCTGACCGAAAATCACGAAATACAGCGTCATGGTAATGGCCGGCGGCAATAACGTCTGTTGCCAGATACGGGTAAAACGACGGATTTCTTTCGTCACTATGGTTGAAAAAGCAACCCACTGAATACGGGCAGGACTCATGCGTTTGCCCCCCGGACCAGATCGACAAACAATTCTTCCAGGCGATTGGATTTGGTTCTCATACTGCGGACTTCAATTCCCTGCTGCGTCAGCAGCGTAAAAATCTGGTTAATGCTCTGACCTTTCTCCACGACAACCTCGATACAATCGTCTGCCATCCTTTTGCAATCAAATCCTGCCAGAGAAAAATCAGCCGCTACGGCGGAATTAAGATCGAAGATAAAGGTCTCGGTACCGAGTTGACTCAGCAATTTTCGCGTACTGGTTGCCTGTATAATTTCGCCATGATTAATGATGGCAATATTGCGGCACAGCTGCTCTGCCTCTTCAAGATAATGTGTCGTCAGGATGATGGTTGTACCGGCACGGTTAAGCTCCTGCATAAAGGCCCACATAGAACGGCGCAGCTCAATATCAACCCCTGCCGTCGGCTCATCCAGAATCAGCACTTTAGGTTCATGCACCAGTGCACGGGCAATCATCAGCCTGCGTTTCATACCACCAGACAACATCCGCGCCTGCTGATCACGCTTCTCCCATAAATCGAGTGCACGTAACAGTTTTTCGGCATTGGGCGCTGCCTGAGCCGCCGTCAGACCAAAATAGCCAGCCTGGGTGATGACAATGTCATACACCTTTTCAAACTGATTAAAATTAAATTCCTGCGGCACCACGCCCAGATAACGGCGCGCCGAAAACGCCTGGGTATTAACATCAAACCCCATGACTTCGGCATTGCCGGATGTTTTTTGCACCAGACCCGATAGAATACCCAGAGTGGTCGACTTGCCGGCGCCATTGGGGCCCAGCAAAGCAAAAAAATCGCCCTGTTCTACGGTCAGATCAATGCCTTTCAGCGCCTGAAAGCCGTTGTCATACACCTTGGACAAACTTCGTACCACGAGGGCAGGAACCATAATTTTTAACCTTAAGAGCGTATTAATGAGTGAACGACTGAATGATCATATCCACCTGCTGCAGCAGGTTCATGAGCGCCTGAGCAAGGCACAGAGCCAGTCAGGCGGTGTTATCAGTGACGAGATTCTACATCAGCTGACACAGGTTATTGATCAGCTCACGCAACATTCTGATTCAGGCTACACCCTGGGACAGGATTGGATCACCCATATCTTCAGCCATCACCCACAATTATCACCCGCCATAGACCGCGACCTGCTGTGGTTCTTCGGTGGCGACTGCCTGCACTTCCTGACGGATGAAGAGATCGACCTGTTCCAGCAGATCGATGAGATTGAAGCTCAGCACCATCAGGAACAAAAGCCATTTGACCGCCAGGCGACAAAAGCCCTGCTGCTGAAACCCACCCCCGGTTTCAACGCCTGAATAAGCCCGCACCCTGCCGCCTCGCGGCAGGAAGCTGAATAACGGGCATAAAAAAAGCCGCCATAAAGGCAGCTTTTTTAGAATTTGGAGCGGGAAACGAGACTCGAACTCGCGACCCCAACCTTGGCAAGGTTGTGCTCTACCAACTGAGCTATTCCCGCAATTTTTCTTGCTTATGCCATTTTAAATGGCATCCCCAAGGGGATTCGAACCCCTGTTACCGCCGTGAAAGGGCGGTGTCCTAGGCCTCTAGACGATGGGGACATCGCTAAACACGCTGCGCATTTTACTGCGCTTTTGTTGATTTGCAAGAACTTTTTTCTTTTAAATCAACAACTTCCCAATTAAGCCGCTGAAACCTGAGTTTCATAAA
>NZ_JABVCB010000012.1:0-172335 GCF_020320405.1 Thalassolituus sp. ST750PaO-4 | reverse complement strand
TTAAATGGCATCCCCAAGGGGATTCGAACCCCTGTTACCGCCGTGAAAGGGCGGTGTCCTAGGCCTCTAGACGATGGGGACGTCTCAATCAAGGAGCGCGCATTCTATTGATGGACATTTAGGTCGTCAACCCCTGTAAATAAGATTTTTACAGCTACACTAACAAAAGGTGTGTTTAAAACCGGAAGCTCTCAAACTTCCCCGCGTTATGACAAATCCCGTTTAACATCGACTCCCGACGGAGCCAAGGAAAGGAAACAGGAAACACATGTCCACCACCAGTCTGGTTATTCTGGCGATATTCACAGCCCTGGCCGCCGTCGGGGCGCTGGGCTTTATGCGCTGGCAGGAACAAAAGCGCCTTGAGCGGGCGCGTATGGCGGTTGTCCACTCTGATCAGATGGGTGAACTGAGTATGCTCGGAGAAAGCCTTCAGCCCTGGCTTTCAGCTCCGATGCTGCATTTTATGGCTCAGGAAATTCAGTATCACGGCGGCGAACTGGCCCTACTGAAGGCCCCCAGCAACAAACGTTGCAATAAAGCAATGGAAGACGCCTTAACCTGGCTTAATGCCACTCCAAGACCACCGGCCAAACTGCCCGGCCAAGTAAAACAGGCACAGGAAGTACGGCATTCAGTCCAGCGGCTGCAGGAACTGATCCGGGCCAGCCATCAACAGCACCACCTGGCAACGGATAAAGCCAAACAGTTATTACAGGAAGCCAAACTACTTAACGTCAAAGTTGCCATCGCCGTGTTTGACTCCAAAGCGACCGCAGCAGCCAGCGTTAACAACCCCGCTCAGGCCATTCACTACCTGAAAAAAGCCAAAACGGCCCTGCAACAGCTCAGCAATCTGCCAGATGAGCTTAAGCCCGTTCTGGACAATATTCAGCAACGTATCACTCAGCATCAGGATGAACGACAACCCGCAGCCAGCGGCACCAGACTGGAGGAAGGCACTGACCTGCTGAATGCTGAGGATGATTCCTGGAAGAAAAAACACTTTTAAGGCCGGCCTGTGGCGTTATAACGGCCTGTGCCTGCTCCCTCATCTGAGGTAAAGTTCAGGCCGGTATACACCCGAAACAGTGCCTGCGCAAAGGACAGAATGCAGATGTTTTCTCAGGTCAAAAAGAAACTGGCTCTGCAACTGGCTCTGAACACAGCGGCCGTTACGCTGATTATTGCCGGCATAATCAGCACCATCAGTATTCACTCCAATATCAGCACACTGAAAACACGCCAGCAGCAGATTGTCTCCAGCATTATTGCCAGCACCCTCCCCTCATTTAATCTGGCCACTTTTAACTACAATATCCGCCTGAATCAGCAACTGGCTGAAGGGCTTGTCAGCCACCCGAATATTATTTCAGCCATTGTTATCGACAGCACCGGTATGCAACTGGCACAGGCAGTTGAAACAACCGAGTGCCAGCCCTCTACCCTGGACATGATGATTTTCAGCGAACCCGGTATTCATATCGAAGCCCTGAGCTACAACAATACCCCGCTCGGAAAACTGATCATCGAACTGGATCGCTGCCAGAGCATTGCCGAGCTGAGCAGCCTGACCCGGAGCACATTATTTAATGCCCTGCTGTTCAGCCTGCTGCTGGCGACCTTTATCTATGCTGCCTTTTATCGCGCGGTTACCAGCCCACTGACCCGGCTGGTGCGCCAGATCACCGGACTGACTGCCGACAATCTCGATAAGGTGGATCTGACCCGTATGCAATCAAGACGTCAGAATGAACTCGGCCAGCTGATGAACCAGTTTGCGGCCCTGCTCAGCCTGCTTAAAGATCACATACATCAGCAACGCAACGCCGAAGCGACGATCAACGACTACTCAGCCAAGCTCGAAGAGCTGATCCATAAACGCACCCATGCACTGACCCATCTGAACCGGCGCCTGCAGCAATCGTCTGATGATCATTCCGGCAGCACATCGTCTCTGCAGACCCGGCTGAGCACCCTGACACAACTGCTGAAAGAGCCTATGGATCAGCTGATCGGCAAACTCAGCAATACCGATCAGGCAGATGCGCGGGCCATGGCCGCTAATATCCGTGGCCTGCTGCATGACCTGCGTACCCTGCAAAACAGCAGCAGCCAACAAGAACTGAAGCTTGTCGATATCCACCGGATAGTCACGGATTGCCTGGCGGAAATTCCGGCGGATATGGCAGACATTCACTGCCACTGTGGTGAGGCTGATCTTCTGCTACTTAACCGGAGCAGCCTCAGACTGCTGATTCTGAGCCTGCTCAGCAACGCCATCATCCACTGCAGACAAGGCCCCCTGACACTCAGCGTCCGCTATGAAGCACAGCGGCTGCTGATCAGCCTGGCCGGGCAGGATCTGTTTATTAACGACACCCTGCTGGAACAGGATCTGATGCCTCTGTGCCCGGAAAACCTGCCCCTGCCTTCCGCTTTCGGTCTTGGCCTGAGTCGCGAGCTGGCACGCATATCTGGTGGCGACCTGCACTACGAAAGCCAACCCGATGGCGGCACGGTTCTGCTATGTCATATCCGCTGCCAGCCCCTGGCAAAACTGCTGCCGGAAATCCGCAAACATCTGCGCCAGCATCCCCTGAATATCGCCATTCAGGATAAACAGTGCCGTGCCCGGATATTGCACTGGGCAGAACAATGGCAACTCCCCCAGAGTGCCGAGGGTATGAACAGCAAACACACCCTGTTACTGACAGACCAACCCGAGCTGAGCAGCCGGCATGGCGAGCACAGCATCCTGTTGCAGCCACAAGGAACAGGAGAAATAACAGACGACGAATGTTACTCAGCATCCGGACTGTTAACTGCCTTACTCGAACAGACAGATCCCGACCACGCCGCGCCTCCGCGCACCCTGCGGGTCCTGCTGGTTGATGACAACACCATTAATCGCATGCTGTGTCAGCGTTATCTGAAAAATCTGAATATTGAACCGGATACTGCCGACAATGGTTTACAGGCAATAGAACACGCCCGCCACAACCGTTATGACCTGATATTGATGGATTGCCAGATGCCGGTGATGGATGGCTTTGAAGCGACACGGCAGATACGCCGCAACTCTCTCAACAGCCAGACACCCATCATTGCACTGACCGGACTGACCGGAGAAAACGAACGCCAGCAGTGCCTGACCGCCGGCATGAATGACTTTATCGGCAAGCCATTCACTCAGGATCAGATTCAGGCAACGCTGGTACAGTGGATTAACAATTATTACGGCAGCGCCAGCGACTGATCAGACTCTGCAGGCGCTCTTTCAGCGACAGAGCTTCTGCTGCATCGACGGCCGTCGCACAGAGAATGTCCTGCGGAACAGAAGCCGCCTGCTCGCGCAGCGCCCAGCCGGCAGTAGTCAGATTCACCAACACCACCCGCTCATCTTCACTGCTGCGACTGCGCAATAACAAGCCCGCGCTTTCCATGCGCTTCAATAATGGCGTCACCGTTCCGGTATCCAGCAACAGGCGTTCACACAGATATTTCACCGACACAGGTAGCTGCTCTTCTTCCTGTGCCTGCCACAACACCAACATCACCAGATATTGCGGGTAAGTCAGCTCCAGCTTTTTCAGCAATGGCTGATAGGCCTGGGTAATCAGACGTGACAGGCTGTAGGCCGAAAAACACAGCTGATTATCCAGGTGTAACTGCGGATAAACTTTGCGTTTCACAGCCTACCCCAGCAGACGCTCAATATCGGCCTGCAGCTTTTCAGGCTTAGTGGTTGGCGCATAACGTTTGACCACCTCACCCTCACGGTTAATCAGGAACTTGGTGAAGTTCCATTTGATGCCTTTGGTACCCAGCACGCCCGGCGCCGCGCTCTTCAATTCCTGATACAGAGGCGCAGCATTGTCACCGTTCACCTCAATCTTGCTGAACATCGGAAAGGTTACGCCGTAGTTTTTCTGACAAAAGGCGCCGATTGTCGCACTGTCACCCTTTTCCTGCTGTCCGAACTGATTGCAGGGGAAACCCAGAATCACCAGCCCTTTGTCTTTGTATTGCTGATACAAAGACTCAAGCCCCTCGTACTGATAGGTAAAGCCACACTCACTGGCGGTATTAACCACCAGGACGACCTGCCCCTGATAAGCACTCAGATCCTGTTCCTGACCACTCAGCAGCGGCATGGTATGAGAAAGAACGGACATAAACTTCTCCTTTTAATTTTTCAAAATAGTATTGTGCACAATATATTTATCGGTAAAAAAGGGCAAGTATCACCCGCCCTTAACAACCATTCCGGCCAGCAACGGCCCGGGGGTTAATCGCTGTCTTTCTTCAGATTAAGCGACACCGAATTAATACAGTAACGCAATCCGGTGGGAGCCGGACCATCGGTAAACACATGGCCCAGATGCGCACCACAGTTCTGACACAGCACTTCGGTGCGCACCATAAAATGACTGGTATCCATACGCTCTTCGATAACATCGTCAGACAGCGGCTGAAAAAAACTCGGCCAGCCACAGCCCGAATCAAATTTCGTATCCGATAAAAACAGCGCTTCACCACAACACACGCAGTGATAGACACCCGGGTCTTTGCAGTCGTGATAGCGGCCGGTAAAAGGCGCTTCCGTTCCGGCTTCGCGCGTTACCCGGTAGGTTTCGGCATCCAGTTCTTTCCGCCACTCTTCGGCCGTTTTATTTACTTTGCTCATTGACGGATCTCCTGATAAGCCACTTTCGAAGCATCGATCTGAGGAGTATCATGCCAGCTTTCTTTTTCCTTTCAACAAAGGCAGTGCGACTTCCATGCAGGAAATTCTTAAATCCAACAAATTGGCTAATGTGTTTTACGATTTGCGTGGACCTGTATTGCAAGCCGCCAAACGCATGGAAGAAGAAGGCCACCGGATTCTGAAACTGAACATCGGCAACCCCAAGCCTTTCGGCCTGGATGCGCCAGAGGAAATCATTCAGGACGTTATTTATAACCTGCCGGATTCCGAAGGTTACGCCGATTCCAAAGGCCTGTTTTCTGCACGCAAAGCCATCATGCAGTACGCGCAGCAAAAGAATATTCAGAACGTTGGCATTGAAGACATCATCGTCGGCAACGGCGTCAGCGAACTGATCGTTATGGCCATGCAGGGCCTGCTGAATAACGGCGACGAAGTGCTGGTTCCGGCACCGGACTACCCGCTCTGGACCGGCGCCGTCAGTCTCGCCGGCGGCCGTGCCGTGCATTATATCTGTGACGAAGGTGCTGGCTGGCAGCCGGATCTTGATGATATGCGCGCCAAAATCACCGATAAAACCCGTGCACTGGTACTGATCAATCCGAACAACCCGACCGGCGCCGTATATCCGCAGGAAATGCTGCTGCAGATGCTGGAAATCGCCCGCCAGAATAACCTGATCGTGTTCTCCGACGAGATTTACGACAAGATTCTGTACGACGAAGTTGAACACGTATCCACCGCATCTCTGGCCGATGATCTGCTGATTGTGACCTTTAACGGCCTGTCGAAAAATTACCGTCTGGCCGGTTTCCGCTCCGGCTGGATGATTATCAGCGGCGCCAAACACAAAGCCCGCGACTACATCGAAGGCCTGGAATTACTGGCCTCTATGCGCATGTGCGCCAACGTGCCGGCGATGTACGCTATTCAGACCGCGCTGGGCGGCTATCAGAGCATCGACGACCTGGTCGCACCGGGCGGACGCCTGTGCCAGCAGCGTGATATTGCCTGGGAAATGCTCAACGATATTCCCGGCATCAGCTGTGTTAAACCGCAGGGCGCGCTGTACTGCTTCCCGAAAGTCGATGCGAAAAAATTCAACGTGCGCAACGATGAACGTCTGGTGCTCGACTTACTGGAGCAACAGAAAATTCTGATTGTACACGGCACAGCGTTTAACTGGCCTTATCCGGATCACTTCCGCGTGGTGTTCCTGCCACGTCCGGAAGATCTGACACTGGCTCTTGGCAAAACCAAGCAGTTTTTTGAAAGCTACCGCCAGCTCTGATGCTTGACGTTCATATCGACGATTTTTACAAAGACTGCGCAACCACTCTGCTGAGTGGTTTCCGCGCATTTCCGCGCCAGCAAACGCTGTTTATCGAAGATATTTCAGGCCCGGATACCGTTGACGAATTTGGCCTGCACAGCCCCCGCCACCTTGCCGCCCTTGGCGCAGTGCAGTGGCTTCGGGAAGAAGGCTTTATCCGTTTCGGTGCCATTAACCGTCAGGATTCGGTGGATGATTTTGTCCTCACCAGCAAAGCCTTCACCCGCCTTATAGCACCTGCCCTGCCACAGTCACTGCGCGGCAGCGCGGACAATATTGAACATTCAGGTGACGTTACACCGGTTTTTCAGGTGCTGGAATTTGCCCGGCTGCAGGGCGATTCACTCTGGGTCGGTGAACTGGTGCGCGACTACCTGCTCAGCCATCAGGCCTGAGCAGACGGCAGACATAAAAAAACCGCGCAGTGCGCGGTTTTTTTATGCGAGCTCTGCAGCCAATTTATTTCGTGCGCACATCAAAACCTGCGGCACTTAAGGCTTCGTGCAGGTCATGGCACTTGGCCGGAACACCAACACGCAAGGTCGGAATATCACGGCGCAGCGGATAATGTTTGCGCAAATGATCGAAGGTTGCCTTGAGGTTATCCGAGCGCTTCATCGCCGTACGCATTACACCGTCATCAACACGGATTTCATACGCCGCACGAATGGCGGTGCGCAATGCCTGATGAACCGGCACCTGATCGGAGAAATTTACACGCTTAACACCCGGCTCAGGTAAAAACTGCGCCAGTTTGCGCCGTACCGGCAAGCCGAAAAACTCACACAACCCCTGATACACATATTCAGTGCCACGCATTTTGCCGTCCAGCGAGTAGCCGGCGATGTGCGGTGTTGCCAGCAGACAACGGTGCATCAGATTCAGATCCAGCTCAGGCTCATTTTCCCAGACATCCAGAATCGCCTCAAAATCGCGGTTATTCTGCATATGTTCGAGTAATGCGGCGTTATCGACCACCGCACCACGACCGGCGTTGATCAGACTGGCATCCGGCTTCATCTGCGCCAGACGCTGCTTATCAATCAGGTGCCAGGTCGGATGTTCGCCATCACGGGTCAGCGGCGTATGCAGTGTTACCACATCGGCCTGCAGGGCTTCGTCCAGCGTAACCAGCTCACCCACCTCTTCCGGGTCTTTGAACGGATCAACCGCCAGTACGGTCACGCCCATCTCTTCCAGACGGCGACGCAGCAGCAGACCCACATTTCCCACACCGACAATGCCGACACTGACATCGGTAAAGCCGATACCGCGCTCGTCCACCAACACACTGAGCGCGCTCAGCACATAATCGACCACCGCCTGCGCATTGCAGCCCGGTGCGCTTTTGAAACCGATTCCGGCTTCCTGCAGATAATCCTGATCAATATGATCGGTGCCGATGGTCGCAGTGCCGACAAATTTTACTTTGCTGCCGGCCAGCAACTGCGCATCCACCCGGGTAACAGAACGCACCAGCAGAATGTCGGCGTCTGCGACATCCGCCGCCGTCATACTGCGCCCTTCAACCAGAGTGATCTCGCCAAAATCTGCAAAGAATTCGTTTAACAGGGGAATGTTTTCGTCCGCAACTATGTGCACTGGGGTCCGCTCTTTTCAACAGGAAGGCGCCATTGTGGCAATTGCCATCAAGAATGACAATTGCCACAACTCATGGAGTACTGATCTCAGGCCACAGCCGTTAATGTAACCGCCACACCATTCAGTGCCGCGTTACCGGTCAGGCCATCCAGCAGCTGATCATCGGTCAGGTCATTGGTGTTAACTCCGGCCACCTGTTGTGCCTGACGCAGACGGATACCGGGCACGTCATGCCCCCAGCCATGGGGAATACTGACCACACCGGGCATCAGTTCATCGCTGACCTCGGCCACCACCTCCAGCTCGGCGACACGGGAGCTGACCCGTACGCTGACGCCATCGGCGATACCCAGTCGCTCCGCATCCGCCGGATTCAGTATCAGCGTGCAGCGGCTTTTACCCTTCACCAGGCGCTGACTGTTATGCAGCCAGGAGTTGTTAGAGCGGATATGACGGCGGCCAATCAGCAACAACTGATCGCCCGTCAGCAACGGCTGCTGCAACTCAGAGGCAACCTCCGCCAGAGCCTTCAGGTACACATCAGGGGTCAGGTTCAGGCGCTTATCGCGGGTAAACAGCCGCTTTGGCATCACCGGCTGCAGCGCACCAAGATCAATACCTTCGGGCTGCTTCTTCAGGGCATTAAGGTCGAGCCCGCTCTTGCCGCTTTTCAGCATCTTATTCAGCACGCCTTCAGGCTTAAGCCAGCCCATCACCGCCCAGGTCAGGCGGTTGATCAGGAGCTTTTTAAGATCGCCGCGGTTCAGTCGTTTAGTGAGTTCGAGCAGAATCTGCCAGTCCTGCAGCACGCCGGCTTTGGGTTTAAACAAAGCCGTCGAGTATTTGGCCACATTGCGCACTGCCAGTGCGTTGAAGATCACATCGTAATGATCACGCTCCAGCGGGCCGCACGGCGGCAGAATCAGGTCGGCATGACGGCTGGTTTCATTGAGGAAATAATCCACCGACACCATAAAATCGAGAGATTCAAAGGCACGTTCAAGCTGGCGGCTGTTGGGCGTAGACAGCAACGGATTACCGGCCACCGTCAGCATGGCACGGATCTGCCCTTTGCCCGGCGTCAGGATTTCTTCGGCCAGCACCGCCACCGGCAGCTCGCCACCAAATTCCGGCAGATTCCGTACCCGCGAACGGTAGCGGTCAAAGTGTCCGCGCCCGCCCTGCGCGGCGGTAATGCCAACAATATCCACCGCCGGTGAGGTAAACATCGCTCCGCCTTCGCGGTCAAAATTGCCACTGACAATGTTCAGTACATTGATCAGCCACTGACACAAACCACCGTACTGCTGTACCGACACCCCCATACGGCCATAACAGACCGCCGACTTTGCCTGCAGCCACTGCGCCGCCAGCGCCCGCACCTGAGCGGCGTCAATACCAGTGCGTGCAGCGGTATTTTCCGGCGCATACGCCGCACACAGTCCGGCCAAATCGGCACTGTCGATATACTCCGGCAGCGCCGGCAGCTGTGCACTCAGCTCATGGGTAAAAACATAGAGCAGCGACAGCAACAGCAACACATCCTGCCCCGGGCGGATAAACCAGTGCTCATCAGCAACGCCAGCCGTCTCGCTGCGGCGCGGGTCGATCACCAGAATTTTACCACCACGTTCATGGATGGCTTTCAGGCGGTTTTTAATATCCGGCGCCGTCATCAGGCTGCCGTTTGACGCCAGCGGATTACCGCCCATGACGATCAGAAAATCGGTACGGTCAATATCCGGCACCGGAATCTGCAGCTGATGGCCAAACATATGCAAACTGGCCATATGGTGCGGCAGCTGATCAACCGAGGTCGCGGAGAATTTGTTCTTCGAGCCCAGCTGTTTGAGCAGCAACGGGCCAAAAATCATATTGCCGTAATTGTGAACATTGGGATTGCCAAGATAACTGCCCACCGCATCACGTCCGTGCTCTGCCTGAATGCGGCGGAAACCTTCTGCTGCTTCATTCAGCGCCTGTGACCAGGAAATTTCCTGCCAGCCAGAGGCGGTTTTTTTCAGCGGCTTGCGCAAGCGGTCAGGATCGTTATGCAGATCCTGCAGTGCGGTGGCCTTCGGGCAAATATAGCCACGACTGAACGGATCAGACTTGTCCCCTTTGATGGACTCGATATCACCGGTTTTATCGTCGTAACGGATTTCGATACCGCAGGTAGCCTCACACAGGCTGCAGGTGCGTTTGTGCGTCTGAATAGTCATGCTGTTTTCCTGGCTGTTGTTCTGGCTGCTGAATAGCCGGCTGAGGCCGGGCTTATTGTTTTTACTGACTATACCTGTTGCTCAATGGCCCGGAGCAGGCCTTTTGTGCCAAATTCAGGACAACAAAATTCAGGATAACCAGAGCTGCCACAAAGGTCGCGGCTAAACTGTATTTCCCCCGCCAATGCACATCCAACAACACACAAAAACAGCAAAAAGAAACCACAGAAAGCCCCCGACGATCAGATCCGCCGCCGTCCGGATACACTGATAAACCGGGAAAATATCGGACCTGACACACATAACTTCTATGAATAATGCACATCAGGGGGACTAATGCGCCTGACGCCATAATTCCGGTATACTCCGCGCCATTATAGAAAGGGTAGCTCCCTGTATAGGCTGATCGTCTGTTCAGGAAACTGCCTTCTTACTTAATGGTACTTAGTCAGAACGACATACAATCCCTCGTTGCTGACTAAAGTGCCCATACGTTGCAACTGAGGCTTTGAGAGGGTCGCTAATGAGTCTGTATTCAGAATATCTGAAAGAAATTGAGGTTCGTAAGAACGAGCTGGGTTTACACCCAAAACCAATCGATAGCGCAGAACTGCTGTCTGAAATCATTGCCCAGATCAAAGATACCGGCAATGCAGAGCGTGAAGCCTCTCTGAACTTCTTCATCTACAACACCCTGCCAGGTACTACCCCTGCCGCTGGTGTTAAAGCTAAATTCCTGAAAGACATCGTAACCGGTGCAGAAACCGTTGCTGAAATCACTCCGGAATTCGCGTTAGAGCAACTGTCTCACATGAAAGGCGGCCCTTCTGTTGAAGCCCTGCTGGACATCGCTCTGTCTGACGACGCTAACAACGCCGCTGCCGGCGAAGTTCTGAAGTCTCAGGTATTCCTGTACGAAGCCGACACCAGCCGTCTGGCTGACGCTTTCAAAGCTGGCAACGCCATTGCTAAAGACATTCTGGAAAGCTACGCGAAAGCAGAATTCTTCACCAAGCTGGACGATATCCCAGAGAAAATTAAGGTTATCACCTACATCGCTGCTGAAGGCGATATCTCTACCGACCTGCTGTCTCCGGGCAACCAGTCTCACTCCCGTGCTGACCGTGAACTGCACGGCCTGTGCATGATTTCTCCTGAAGCTCAGCAAGAAATCAAAAAAATGGGCGAAGAAAACCCAGACGCTAAAATCATGCTGATCGCTGAGAAAGGCACCATGGGCGTGGGTTCTTCCCGTATGTCCGGTGTAAACAACGTGGCACTGTGGGCCGGTGAAAAAACCTCCCCTTACATCCCGTTCGTTAACAACCGTCCTGTGGTTGCCGGTACTAACGGTATCGCCCCTATCTTCCTGACTACTGTTGGCGTAACCGGCGGTATCGGTCTGGACCTGAAAAACTGGGTACAGAAGAAAGACGAAAACGGCAACATCGTACGTGACGCCAACGGCGATCCGGTACTGGAAGAAGCCTACTCTGTTAAGACCGGCACCGTTCTGACCATCGACACCAAAGCCAAGAAGCTGCTGGACAGCGAAGGCAATGTACTGGTCGACGTAGCATCTGCTTTCACCCCACAAAAAGTGGAATTCATGAAAGCCGGTGGTTCTTACGCGGTAACCTTCGGTAAGAAAATCCAGACCTTCGCCGCTGAAACTCTGGGCATCGAAGCACCGGTTGTTTACGCCTCTTCTAAAGAAATCTCTCACGAAGGTCAGGGCCTGACCGCTGTTGAAAAAATCTTCAACCGCAATGCCGTAGGCGTTAAGTCCAAGACCCCGCTGCATGCCGGTTCTGACGTTCGCGTTAAAGTGAACATCGTAGGTTCTCAGGACACTACTGGTCCTATGACCTGTCAGGAACTGGAATCCATGGCAGCTGCGACCATTTCTCCAAGCGTTGATGGTGCCTTCCAGTCTGGCTGTCACACTGCCTCTGTATGGGACAACAAAGCCAAGGCCAACACGCCTAAGCTGATGGCCTTCATGAACGCATTCGGTGTAATCACTGCACGTGACCCGAAAGGCGTTTACCACTCCATGACCGACGTAATCCACAAAGTACTGAACGACATTACTGTGGACGACCGCGCGATCATCATCGGTGGTGACTCTCACACCCGTATGTCCAAAGGTGTCGCGTTCGGTGCTGACTCCGGTACCGTTGCTATCGCACTGGCAACTGGTGAAGCAGCGATGCCGATCCCTGAGTCTGTGAAGGTAACCTTCAAAGGCCAGATGAAGCCGCACATGGACTTCCGTGACATCGTACACGCCACTCAGGCGCAGATGCTGAAGCAGTTCAACGGCGAAAACGTATTCCAGGGTCGTGTAATCGAAGTACAGATCGGTACCCTGCTGGCTGACCAGGCCTTCACCTTCACCGACTGGACTGCAGAAATGAAAGCGAAAGCTTCTATCTGTATTTCTACCGATGACACCCTGATCAAGTCTCTGGAACTGGCCAAGTCCCGTATCCAGATCATGATCAACAAAGGCATGGACAACGAAGCTGGCATGCTGAAAGGTCTGATCGACCTGGCTGACAAGCGTATTGCCGGCATCCAGTCTGGTGAAGAGCCAGCTCTGGCTCCGGACGACAACGCCAAGTACTACGCCGAAGTTGTGGTTGACCTGGACGCCATCGACGAGCCGATGATTGCTGACCCGGACGTAAATAACGAAGACGTATCCAAGCGTTACACCCACGACGTAATCCGTCCGGCTTCTTACTACGATGGCCGTAAAGTGGATCTGGGCTTCGTTGGTTCTTGTATGGTTCACAAAGGTGACATGCAGATCATCGCTGCCATGCTGCGTAACCTGGAAAAGAACGGCCCTATCACCTTCAAGGCACCGCTGGTTGTAGCGCCACCAACGTACAACATCGTTGACGAGCTGAAAGCCGAAGGCGACTGGGACATTCTGGCGAAATACGCTGGCTTCATTTTCGATGATGCACATCCAAAAGAAGCGGCCCGTACCAAGTACGAAAACCAGCTGTACCTGGAGCGTCCTGGATGTAACCTGTGTATGGGTAACCAGGAAAAAGCAGAAGCCGGTGACACCGTTCTGGCGACCTCTACCCGTCTGTTCCAGGGCCGTGTTGTAGAAGACAGCGCCGAGAAGAAAGGTGAATCTCTGCTGGGTTCTACCCCAATGGTTGTTCTGTCTACTATCCTGGGTCGTTTCCCGACTCTGGAAGAGTACAAAGCAGCGGTTGAAGGTATCAACCTGACTTCTTTCGCTCCGCCGTCTGAAGACCTGGCTCGTCCAGCCATCCCTCTGAAAGCTATCTAAGCTTTTGCGGGAATTAGCCCACTGCCCTGACCTTCAGGCTCAGGCAGCGGGCTAAGCTCAGCCAATGCGCTAAGCCAGAATGAACGATTGGGTTTTGAGGTTCTGTAAAGAACGACTTCTAAGCACAAAAGATCAATGACGAAGAGCGGATTTAGGCGGGTTTAAAATCAGCTTATGCAGCTCACTGAACTGATCGGCTTCTGTTGAAACAAAACGCGATCGAATAAAAAACCGGCACTCGCAAGAGGGGCCGGTTTTTTATTGTCAGAAAGCTGAAAACTCCGTCCGTTTTTAGTACTCTACCCAGCGGACAATAATGCAACCTCGAATGGACCTCGAGCCAATGAGCCTGAAGAAACTCTCCCTATTAGTAACTACAGTTTTTATTGCAAGCTATACCAATGCTGACAAGAGTGGTATCAACATTGAACTTGGTTTTTCCGGTGGTGGCAGCAAGATAGGCGCACAACCAGACAGTGACTATCAATACGAAGCAGGCAGCGGTGTTTATCTGATTGGTGGAATGGGCACCAGTATCGCTGAACGGTATTACCTGAAGGGACGCATTGGCTTAAGAGGAGGCTACGATGAGTATAAAACCTATTCTGATGGCCAGAATACCGGACGTGTATCCTTACTTGAATTTCCCATCGATGCTTTTGCCGGTGTTATTTCTGATGATGGAAAGCACCACGCAGGTATTGGCCTTACAACAAATCTTTATTCTAAAGTGCGGTGCTCTATCAAAGACACGTGTGAAGAAGAAGCAAACTACTCCACATCAATCGCACCTTCTTTCGAATATCTGTACCACTACAAAGGTGCCAAATACTTCTCTATTCGCCTAACCAGAGGGATAAATTACGAGAGTAGTGATGCAGATTATGACTCCAGCCAAAACCTGATTCAGCTTGGTTGGGGAGCAAATGGATTCGCAATACTCAAATAGTATCGTCATTGCCTCCCTCCCCGGAAATACTCTAGTAATGAATGGTACTAATTCGGGGAGGGTTACACTAATACTGAGAAGTATAATCTGACCGCTAAATCGCCGACCTATCTCTTACTTTTTACAAAGGAAGTAGCATTAATGATCATCAGAGTTTTTTTCCTTTTATTTTTCACACTAACGTTATTTGCCTGTGGAGGAGGATCTGGTTCAGGTGGAGGTTCTTCAGAAAAAAATACAGAAGACACCTCGTTTGTGATTAATGACATCGATTATCCCGATGTGTGCAAGCAACAAGAGCTTCCTGAGCCCCTACCTTCCAGTGAGTTTGAGATAGAAAATCTGCATGCGGTGTATTTCTCAGAGGAAGATGAAAATCCTAACTCTTGGTTAGCTGAGGGGACGAATGGATCAGATCCATCTATTTTACGAACCTATATAACTGAATTTGATATTGAAGATACCCGCCTTGATATTCTACGTAGTGAATTCGAAGGCGTTCCGGCAGAAAAGTTAAATGTGAAATGGCAAGGTGATATCAATGTAACGAGTGATAGTGCGGTTATTTATGCAGACTTTGATCTGTCTCATGCAGATCTCTCATTTAGCATTGATGGCGAGGTTGTACAGCGTATGAAGGACTGCAATCCAACCGTTCCTCTGATTTTAGGAAAGGGTATTCATCACTTCGAAGTTGATTATCATAGCCATTATTTTTCCGCGACACTGGATTTGAATTTTTCTTCCGAAAGGCCAATGCCGTTAAGCTCTTTAAGCAGTTACGTGACTGAGAATTTCTCAGGCAATGAAAAAATACTCTATATAAAAGTTTATGAAAGCGACACAGAATATGCTGACGTTCAAGTAAATCTGCCGTCAGGTGCTGGGGATTTGATTGTTATTCTTGATTCATACAGAGGTATTGACTGGACGATAAATGAAGCAGATGGAACCAACCTTGTGGCCGTATTTTATTCGTCTTATTATAACACTGCTCGTGTTACTGCTCCTGCTGAGGCCGTTGCTATTGAAGGGTTATGGTCTCAAGGTGAACCCATTGGGGATTTTGTCCACACTAACTTTGGGCGCACGCTTGATTATTACTATTACCAATATAATGCAGAGCAGATTTCAATATCATTAACGACGGATATCCCAGATCCGGAGACGCTGTATGGTGAGCCTGTATTGGTTCTTGATAACATACAAAATGCACAATGGCAGGTGTCATATGCAAAAAGTATCTCCGACGGACAGGAAGTCGCACAATATTTTGAGCTTGAATATGGTGCTATATTAACTGAAATTGCCTGGACAGGCGTTTCTCTCTGGGAACCCTCCATGTATTTCCCAACTATTTCGAATCAAGATTTTACCATTAATATTTATAACGGTGTTCTTGTGCCTGACGAGTTAGTATTTACTACAGATATTACCGTCTCCCCTTCAAAATATTTCTCTCTTGAACAAGGTACTGTTTATAACCTGGAATCTCCATTGGAAACCCAGCTTGATCCGGGAAGTTATTGGCTGTCTATTCAAAATAAACGTAATAGTGATCAAGCTGTATCTTTTGTTATTTTGGAAAATGATGGTGTAAATAACGGAGGAGCGGTACGGGGCTCGTCAACTGCAAGCTGGGGAACCACAGAAGAAGGAGTGCTTCCCGCTTATGCCTCAGGGATCAGTGTAAATATCAAGGGCTATGTTACAGATTGAGCAGAAGTTCTTGAACTTTGTGTCGTTAATTTCCCTGCTGACAATTTCTGTCAGCAGACCCACTCTTGTGGCCTTTGATGCACTGCCAAATCTAAGATTGTATACAATCCTACTAAAGCGTCAGTCAAAAACCTTGCTTTAGCCCTTCATATCGCTAAAATTGCTGACAATTCAGGCTTCTGCCACCCCTGCACTCAACAACCTGCCAGGAATCCAGCATGACATCACCTACCAATTTCGACCCTTCAAGCTCGGTTAAGACTCTGCCAGGCACGTCTCATCGTTTTCACAGCCTGCCAGAAACCGCAGAACGCTTCGGCATCAATCTGGATGAACTGCCGTTTTCTCTGCGTCCTATCCTTGAAGGCATTGCGCGTAATGTCGGCAAAAATGGCATCACGGTTGAGCAACTGCAGGCGCTGGGTAACTGGCCTGAGCATCAGGGTAAAGAGCCGGTAGAAATTCCCTTCACCGCCGGTCGGGTGATCATGCACGATCTGAGTGGTACCCCTGCCATCGTCGATTTTGCGGCGATGCGTTCGGCGGTACAGCGCATGGGTCTGAACCCTGCGATCATTGAACCTCTGGTGCGTGCGGATCTGGTAATCGACCACACGGTCACCATGGATAACACCGGCAGCCCGGCGTCGCTGCGCATTAACAGCGAGCTGGAGGCTGCCCGTAACAAAGAACGTTATGCCTTCCTGAAATGGGGCGCGCAGGCGTTTAACACCATCCGCATTATTCCGCCGCAAACCGGCATCGTGCATCAGGTGAACCTGGAATATCTGGCGCAAGGTTATTTAGAACAAGATGACCTGATGATCCCAGATACGCTGATCGGTATGGACAGCCACACGCCAATGGCCAACGCGCTGGGTATTGTTGGCTGGGGTGTGGGCGGTATTGAGGCCGGCGCTTCTATGCTGGGCCAGCCGATGGAAATGCTGGCACCGGAAGTAATTGGTGTTGAGCTGACCGGCGCACTGCGCGAAGGCGTTACCGCCACCGACCTGGTACTGACCATCACCGAAATGCTGCGCAAATACCCGCGCGGAGTGGTTGGTAAATTCGTGGAATACGTGGGTGAAGGCAGCGCTAATCTGTCTCTTCCAGACCGCGCAACCATCGCCAACATGTCGCCGGAATACGGCGCCACCATGGGCTTCTTCCCGTTTGATGAAATCGCCGCCGACTATATGAAAGCCACCGGCCGCGATGGCGACCTGCCACTGGCGTATTACCAGGCGCAGAACATGGCGTGGAAAGCGGGCCAGAAACTGCCGCGCTACACCGATTTGCTGCATCTGGATTTATCCACCGTTGAGCCGTCGGTTGCCGGGCCAAAACGCCCACAGGACCGTCTGCCGCTGGGCGATATCGGCAAGGTATTCCAGCAAGCCGCCACTGCAGGCAATCGTACCCCTGAAGAAGTGACCGTCACGCCGGTTAAGGCCGACGAAGCCGGTATCTTCCAGTCACTGCCTGAGCGCACCTTAAAAGACGGCGATATTGTGATCGCGGCGATTACCGCCTGTACCAACACCTCTAACCCGGGTCTGTTGATTGCCGCCGGCCTGCTGGCGAAAAAAGCCAACCAGCTGGGCATGAAAGTGCCGGACGGCGTAAAAACCTCGATGGCACCCGGCTCACCGGTAGCGACCGACTTTTTAACCAAAGCCGGATTGCAGGAGCACCTCGATGCCCTCGGCTTTAACACTGCAGGCTATGGCTGTACGACTTGTGTCGGTAACTCTGGCCCACTGGCACCAAGCATTGAAGCCGCGCTGCGCGACCACGACATTATTGTGTCCTCCGTGCTGTCGGGTAACCGTAACTTTGAAGGCCGTGTGCACCCGGACGTTGATACCAACTTCCTGATGTCTCCTCCTTTAGTTGTTGCCATGGCAATCGCCGGCAATGTAAATATCGACGTGACTAAAGAACCGCTGGGCCAGGACGCTCAGGGCAATGACGTATTCCTGAAAGATATCTGGCCGAGCAACGCGGAAATTACGCAAACCATGCACGAGTGCATGGACCCTAAAGCCTTCCGCGAAACCTACGAAAACTCACTCGCTGGCCCGGAGAGCTGGCAGAAGCTCGAATCACCGACCGGCCCTGTGTATCAGTGGGACGAGAAGTCGAGCTACATTCAGGAGATTTCGTTCTTTGATGGCTTCGCGCTGGAAACTCCGCAAGATTCACTGAATAACATCAGCAACGCCCGTATGCTGGTGATGTGTGATGACAACACCACCACCGACCATATCTCGCCTGTGAGCCGTATCCGCCCGGATTCAGCACCGGGTGAGTACCTGATGTCGATCGGCGTTGACGCCAACGACCTGACCTCGCTGGGTGCGCGCCGTGGTAACCACCACGTGATGCTGCGCAGTATCTTCGGCAACGTAAAAGCCAGAAACCTGATGCTGCCGGGCACCACAGGTGCGGTCACCAATTACTACAACGCCAACGGCGACGCGGAAAAGATGTCGATCTACGGCGCTGCCTCCCGCTACCAGCAGGAAGGCACGCCGTCGGTGGTATTCGGCGGCAAGCTGTACGGCACTGGCTCGTCACGCGACTGGGCGGCCAAAGGCCCGGCGCTGCTGGGTGTAAAAGCCATCATCGCTGAAAGCTTTGAGCGTATTCACAAGTCCAACCTGGTGGGCATGGGCGTACTGCCACTGCAACTGCCGGAAGGCGTGACGCTGGGCTCGCTGAACCTTGATGGCTCAGAAACCTTCGATCTGGCCGGCATTGATAGCCTGACACCACGGGGTTCTGTGACACTGACGATCAAGCGTAAAGACGGCTCGACTGAACAGCACAAGCTGTTGTCTCGTGTTGATACCTCTTCGGAGCTTGAGCAGATTCGCCACAAAGGCATTCTGCCAATGGTATTGCGGGATATTATCGCGGCCAATAGCTAACAACAGCTGAAACAGGTACTGCTCACTTAGTCAGACACGCTGGTTCAACCAGACAGTTTGACTGAGTAGCCAGACAAAACCGGCACTCGCAAGAGGAGCCGGTTTTTTTCAGGTCTGAATGTAATCTTCCGCAGAATACTTTGGGAATGAGAGAGCTGTTTCAGGGGGAACCGGCGCAAGCTCGGGATTTATAACGCCTAAAGCAGCGGCGTTTTAACGCCCGCTGGCTTTACTTGTTAGAACTGCATCCCAATCGACCACTTTATTGGCACCGCCAGGACAAAACACGCCTTGTGCATTATTTTCGAAATATAGATCTGTCATTTCTTCGAGGCAATCGATAAAAGCCTTTAAATGCTCTCCAGTACACCACCCCTTATTTCCTACTTGCAAAAACCAATCTAACACTTCTGACCCTGAAGTTAGCCTGTCAATTGTGAAATCATAAACTTCAGAGTTATCACTCCAAAAAGAAATTACTCCTGTTTCAGGATCAAATGTTACGGGCTTTTTCTTTTCAAAGAAGTCGGGAAGTCTATTTGGAGATTCACTTCTCACATGACTATATGCAGATTTTCGAGTTAGGCGTAGAACTTCCTCCAATATATCTCTGTCACTCCGTGAGGAAGAAGCAGTTGTTTGGGGCTCTGATTCTGATAGGATATTTTCAATTTTCTCATTTAATTGTGGCCAAAACACATCGAATGTGGAGTTAAGTGTTTTGTCTTCAAGCTTCTCATCGCCAAGTTCATGATTTATAGATCTAAGCAACTTCATAGCCTCAGGCCGGTTGAAACCGGAACACTGAAATTGAACCAGTGGGCCTTTAACCTCTGCTGGCGTAACACCAAAGAGAAGTGGACACACCCTCGCTGTATCAACAGATTTAGAAAGTGCTCCTGCTTCAAACATTAACCATGGGGCATCTAGATTGTAAGGGGTTAAAACTATTATTCCTATTTTGGAAGACTCCAATTTTTTTGAAATTTCAGAGCTCCATCTTTGCCCCTTATTTATATCCTCAGGGGTAAAGTATGGTTTTACCGCCTGTATTACGCATGGAATCCATTCACGTATTGCTTCTGCGATTTTCTTACTTTGCTCACCCGACCAGCTTATAAATAATTCCAACTTAATAGTCCCTTTTACGGTATTTCTAACAGCATTATTAGTGTGCACACACATTAACTTGGGTAGACTTTTTCGAGGCCTCTTCTGCAACCAGTTGATCTGGTTCGGAAATGTCGCCTGCCCCTTAAAAACTTCCCAGAAAAACGCGCACGCCGGTTAATTCGGTTTTTCTGCGCCTTTAGATCTTCTGACTGATAAACCTGTTGCTCAGACTGCCTGTCGTTATTAATAACAGAAAACTTACTTTTACGGTCTAGGTATAAAGTACTGGGTTCGGGCTCGTATCAAGGTGTCACAGCATCGCGGGCATGGCCCGCTCCTACGGCCAGGGAATGCTAACAACCGTGTTCGCGGGCACAGCCCGCTCCTACAAGCTATGAATTCCAACAAGTTTGTCGCAGGCAAACCCGCCCCTAAGGCCGGTGATGAGCGGCCATTCTCAAGGCGCTGCAGACCGCTTTCTGCCTACCGTTACTCTGCGCATTATCGACGTTTGCCTGTTCACATATCGACGTTTGTCTCTGGGGTATTGAACCCGGCTGTACTGTTAGAATCAGAGCAAGGAGCTATCATTCACCCCGATGAATGAACGGATAGTGAAGAGTCTGATTGTTAACGATGAGGGTACCGCTGTGTTAGAAGCTTATCGCGCACACGTCGCTGAACGTGCTGAACTGAATATTCCACCAAAGCCGCTGACTGCCGAACAGACTGCTGCCCTGGTCGAGCTGCTGAAAAACCCACCGGCTGGCGAAGAAACCGTTCTGGTTGATCTGCTGGAAAACCGCATTCCACCGGGTGTTGACGAAGCCGCCTACGTAAAAGCCGCCTTCCTGACGGCCATCATCAAAGATGAAGCGACTTCTCCGCTGGTATCCAAAGAAAAGGCGATTCAGCTGCTGGGTATGATGCAGGGTGGCTACAACATCGCCACGCTGGTTGAGCTGCTGGACAACGCTCAACTGGCTCCGCTGGCCGCTAAAGAACTGAAGCACACCCTGCTGATGTTTGATGCGTTCAACGACGTACAGGACAAAATGAACGCCGGCAATGCCGTTGCCAAAGAACTGATGGAATCCTGGGCCAACGCTGAATGGTTCACCAAGCGCAACAAGGTTGCTGAATCCATCAAGATGACCGTATTCAAAGTCACCGGCGAAACCAACACCGACGACCTGTCTCCGGCTCCGGATGCCTGGTCCCGTCCTGATATCCCGCTGCACGCCCGCGCTGCTTACAAGATGACCCGTGACGGTCTGACGCCGGAAGAGCACGGCGTAACCGGCCCGATGAAGCAGATTGCTGAAATCAGCGCCAAAGGTCTGCCGGTTGCCTTCGTGGGTGACGTTGTCGGTACCGGTTCTTCCCGTAAGTCTGCCACCAACTCGGTGCTGTGGTTCTTCGGTGACGACATCCCGGGCGTACCGAACAAGCGTGGTGGCGGTGTCTGTATCGGTTCTAAAGTGGCTCCTATCTTCTTTAATACCATGGAAGATGCCGGCGCTCTGGTATTCGAAGCCCCTGTCGACAAGATGAACATGGGTGACGTGATCGATATCCGTCCATACGAAGGCAAAATCCTGAACGAAGCCGGTGACGTTATCTCCGAATTCGAATTCAAATCCGATGTCATCCTGGACGAAGTTCAGGCTGGCGGCCGTATCCCGCTGATCATCGGTCGTGGTCTGACCACTAAGGCCCGTGCTGCTCTGAACCTGGGCGCAGCCGACACTTTCCGTCTGCCGGTTGATCCTGAAGCAGGCAGCAAAGGCTTCACTCTGGCGCAGAAAATGGTTGGTAAGGCTTGTGGTCTGGAAGAAGGCCAGGGCGTACGTCCGGGCACTTACTGCGAACCTAAAATGACGACTGTAGGCTCTCAGGACACCACGGGGCCGATGACCCGTGACGAACTGAAAGACCTGGCGTGTCTGGGCTTCCAGGCGGATCTGGTGATGCAGTCGTTCTGTCACACGGCCGCTTATCCGAAGCCGATTGACGTTGAAATGCAGCACACCATGCCTGACTTTATCCAGACCCGTGGTGGTGTGGCTCTGCGTCCTGGCGACGGTATCATCCACTCCTGGCTGAACCGCATGCTGCTGCCTGACACGGTCGGTACCGGTGGTGACTCTCACACCCGCTTCCCTATGGGTATCTCTTTCCCGGCGGGTTCTGGTCTGGTTGCGTTCGCCGCAGCGACCGGTGTTATGCCACTGGATATGCCTGAGTCTGTACTGGTGCGCTTCAAGGGTAAAATGCAGCCTGGTATTACCCTGCGCGATCTGGTTCACGCCATTCCGCTGTACGGTATCAAGCAAGGCATCCTGACCGTTGAGAAGAAAGGTAAGATCAACGAATTCTCCGGCCGTATTCTGGAGATCGAAGGTCTGGAAAACCTGACGGTTGAACAGGCGTTCGAACTGTCTGACGCCTCTGCTGAGCGTTCTGCCGCCGGCTGTACCATCAACCTGTCGGAAGAATCGGTGGCGGAATATCTGCGTTCCAACATCGTGATGCTGCGCTGGATGATCGCTGAAGGCTACGGCGACGCCCGTACTCTGGAACGTCGTGCGAAAGCCATGGAAGCCTGGTTGGCGAACCCAGCTCTGATGCGTGCTGACAAAGATGCGGAATACGCCCACGTGATCGAAATTGATCTGGCTGATATCAAAGAGCCTATCGTGTGCTGCCCGAACGACCCGGACGATGCCAGGTTCCTGTCCGAAGTGGCCGGCGACAAAGTGGATGAAGTCTTCATCGGTTCCTGTATGACCAACATTGGTCACTTCCGCGCTGCGGGTAAGCTGCTGTCCCAGCACAAAGGTGGTCTGAGCACCCGCATGTGGATGTCTCCGCCAACCAAGATGGACGAAGCTCAGCTGATGGAAGAAGGTTACTTCAACATCTATGGCACTTCCGGTGTACGTACCGAAATGCCGGGCTGTTCCCTATGTATGGGTAACCAGGCACGTGTAGCTCCGAATACTACCGTACTGTCTACCTCTACCCGTAACTTCCCGAACCGTCTGGGTGATGGTGCCAACGTGTACCTGACCTCTGCGGAACTGGCTGCTGTGGGTGCGATTCTGGGTAAACTGCCAACCACCGCAGAATACATGGAATACGCCAACAAGCTGGACAGCATGTCTGCCGATATCTACAAGTACCTGAACTTCGACAAGATGGACGTGTACACCAGAAAAGCAGCGACCGCTGTTATCGTGTCAGACAAGTAATTAACCCGAGCGGTTGATCACTGAAAAACCCGGCTCAGGCCGGGTTTTTTATGGCTTCCTTTCAGAAGATCGACTTGTAGTAAGATGACCTCGCCCCTGAAAAGCCCTCAGCCTGCCGCAACCCAATAATACAAACCACACCGGGCCTTATGGCCCGGTTGCCCTCGCCCTTGTCGCCCCTCCAACCCTGCCATACTTTCTGCCCCCGCCAAACTTTCTGTTAATATGCGCTTAATCATTCGCTGCTTATCAGGCCAGCCAGGCCAACGGACAATATTATGGGTGCATATCTGGTTCAGATTCATTGTCAGCAATGGGAAAAATCGCAGCGCGGTGAACCCTACGCATCACTCAGACACAGCCAGCCTGAACGCAGCGCGATCGCATCCATACAACAACTCCCGCATATTCCACTCGGTAATGGCCAGCAATTACGCCTCGACATTCATGGCGACGACCGCCAGTCTTCGCGCTATCCCGATGGTCGTTTCCGCCTGAAAAAAGTCGGTAGTCAGGGCTGGCAACTGGACCGGGTTCTGTTTTATCAGCAACAGGATGGTGCCATTTGTCTGCGCCACAGCAGCGGTGACTATGTTCAATGGCAATTACAGGATGGCTGGCTGCAATACCGCTATCAACAGCGTTACCGGGTCGAAGAGCCGGACGCTATTTACTGGCTTTATGAGCGCGTTATCATCAATCTTGCTTATTTTCCGCACAGTAACGGACAGAGCCAGATATTTACTGAGCAATCTCCAGCCCGGATTATTGATGACCAAAGCCCAGATTCCTTCTGACACAGCAACACAGGCAGCGCGCAACAGATTGTCCTGCATGCAACACAGCCTCAGCGCAACATAGGATTGCCGCGCTCCGCCACTTTATCTAACATTAGCCACCACCCTTAACCGCCCACCGGATACGGACTCTAACGTGAGCAAAGCTGAACTACATTCCGCCGGAAAACCCACTTTCCTGACTACCTGTGCAGGTATCATCAGCTCGCTTGCGCTGTTGATTCATACCGTTTTTCTTGGTGTATTTCTTTATGCCTTTATCCTGCTGCGCATCATCCTGCCAGCACGTCAGGCACAACAACTGGCAAATCCTGTTATTACTGCCATCGCCAGCCTCTGGCTGGCCGGCATTCTGTGGTGGCTCAATCATGTTCACCGCGTGCAATGGGATATCCGCGGCCTGTCACGCCAGGGTAAAAAAGACTGGTACCTGCTCAGCGCCAACCACCAGAGCTGGGTGGATATTTTTGTGCTGTATCAGATTTATCACGGCAAAGTCCCGCTGCTGAAATTCTTTATTAAAAAAGAACTGGCTTATGTACCTATTGTTGGTCAGGCCTGGTGGGCTCTCGATTTTCCTTTTATGCGCCGCTATTCCAAACAGTTTCTGGCCAAGCATCCGGAAAAAGCCGGGGATGATTTAAAAGAAACTCAAAAAGCCTGCGAAAAATTCTCGCTGACACCGACCAGTGTGATGAATTTCCTCGAAGGTACACGCTTTACCGTTGCCAAGCACCGTGACCAGCAATCTCCCTTTAAACACCTGCTGAGACCCAAGGCCGGCGGTCTGGCCTTTGCTATTCAGGCACTGGGGGATAAATTCAGCGCCCTGACCAATGTCACCATCTATTATCCGCAAGGTATTCCGAGCTTCTGGGACATGATGTGCGGGCGCTTTAAACACGCCGTGATACAGATTGAAGAGCTGCCGATTCCTGCGCATTTCAGCAAAGGCGATTATCAGAATGACGATGCCTTACGCCTGGAAATCCAGCAATGGGTAACGGAAATATGGCTGAAAAAAGATGAACAGCTTTCCGTATTAGCCGGACAGAAGGCAGAGCATTTGTAGCAGTTCAGTTCCTCAGCCCTGAACCACGATCAGGCGAGCCGGCAATTCCTGTAATCGCCGGCTTTTGTTTTAACAATTCTCCCACTGCATTATCGCCCTTCTTCCGTACCGCTCTGCGGGAGGCCGTACGATATTATCCATAAAATTTTTGCGGTATTTATATACAGCCCTTCGCCCGGAAACAAATTCGGAATTAATATGGAGCAACAGGTTCCGAATGATTTAAAATCCCGCCTTTTTTACCCGTCAAAACAACCGCTACATGATTAAATCTGCTCTGATTCCTCTTACACCCGCCCTGCTGAAACCCAGATACTGGAGTGCCTGGATTATCGTTCTGCTGATGTGGTCACTGGCCTGGCTACCGGTTAAAACCAAACATGCAATGGGCGCCCACCTCGGCCGCGTGCTGAGCAAAAGAATGAAAAGCCGTACGCGCATAAGCCGCCGCAATCTGAGTGTCTGCTTTCCGGATAAATCCCCTGCAGAAATAGAAACACTGATTGAAGAAAACATGGTGGAAATGACCAAAGGCGCGCTGGAAGCCTCCCACCCCTGGTGGCGGAACATGTCTGGTTATTCGGCCAAAGCAAAGGTTATTGGTCTGGATAAACTGCTTAATGCCCGCGCCAAAGGAAATGGCGTACTGATCATGGGTGGCCACTTCGCCGCCGTCGATTTTATTCTGGCTATTTTCGCCGAGCGGGTCGCGCGCGATTACCCCCTCGGCTATATGTACCGCCCCCATGACAATCCGGTTATTAACCGTATGATTGTCAACGGACGCCACCGCCATCATGTGCATGGTTTTACCAAATACGAACTGAAAGACATGGTTCAGTTTCTGAAAGACGGCGGCATAGCCTGGTACGGTTGCGATCAGAACTTCAGCAAGTCTGATTTATTTGCTCCCTTTTTCAGCGTTCAGGCCGCGAACCTGTCAACGCCTACCTGGATCGCGCAAGAAAGCGGCGCCGCCGTGGTCTTTATGCGTATGCACCGTCTTGCCGATGGTAACTTCGAATACGAATTCAGTGATGAACTGGAAGGCTTTGGTAACGATGCGCAACAAGACTGCGAAGCCTGGAACAGGGAGCTGGAAAAAGCCATTCTTCACTATCCGGCTCAGTACTTCTGGGTACATAAGCGCTTTAAAAAGCGCCCGGCCGGTGAAGCAAAAATGTACTGAACGACCGCCCTCTTACGCTTAATTGTAAGACAGAGGGTGTGCTCAGAAATCTCATTTCATAAAGTATTCACTGATCCAGTGATACAGCACATCTGCGTTAAAGTCGGTATTTTTTACCGCCTGATAGTCATCTCCCGGGTCCTGATCAATAAATGTATATTGATATTGAATCAGCCCCGGGTGTTTATCATGCAACACAATAAGAATTCGTTTACGCGTCTGTAAGCAATCAATACTCATCACGTCGGCCGGAATCCCCATCCTGCGCATACCCTGCATAACCCCGATCACCGGATTAATATCAGCGAAATTCTGCTGAATCCGCAAATGTGCCTCACTGGCAACTTCCGACAACGACAGCAACGCCGGGTTGGCACTTATTTTCTTATCCATATGAATATCCTTGCAGCATAAAAAACGGGAGCCTGCGCTCCCGTTTTTTTACCCATCAGTCTGCCGGAATTATTCCGCAGCTTTTGGCTTTTCACGCAGTTTAATGTGCAGCTCACGCAGCTGGGTGTTATTAACCGCACCCGGAGCCTGAGTCATCACACAAGCGGCTGACTGGGTTTTCGGGAAGGCAATCACTTCACGAATAGAGCTGGCGCCGGTCATCAGCATGATCAGACGATCCAGACCGAAAGCCAGACCACCGTGTGGTGGTGCACCAAACTTCAGCGCATCCAGCAGGAAGCCGAATTTCTCACGCTGCTCTTCTTCAGAAATGCCCAGCGCGCGGAATACACTCTGCTGCATGCTCTGATCGTGAATACGGATAGAACCACCACCCAGCTCACAGCCGTTCAGTACCATATCGTAAGCGCGGGACAGCGCGTTCAGCGGGTCTTTTTCCAGCTCTTCCGGAGAACAGCTTGGTGCGGTGAACGGATGATGCAGTGCAGTTACAGAGCCATCGTCGTTCTCTTCGAACATCGGGAAATCAACAACCCACAATGCCGCCCACTCAGAGGTGTACATGTTCAGATCGGCAGCAACCTTGCAACGCAGGGCGCCCAGCGCTTCGTTAACAATCTTGGCTTTATCAGCACCGAAGAAAACGATATCGCCGTTCTTCGCGTCCAGCTTGGCCATGATCTTCATGGTGTTATCGTCACCGATAAACTTGATGATCGGCGACTGCAGGCCTTCAACACCTTTTTCGATTTCGTTGACCTTAATCCAGGCCAGACCTTTGGCACCGTAAATACCAACGTACTTGGTGTAATCGTCAATCTGCTTACGGGAAAGCTCAGCGCCGCCCGGTACTTTCAGTGCAGCAACACGGCCTTTCGGATCTTTGGCCGGAGCAGCAAAGACTTTGAATTCGATATCCTGCAGGAATTCAGCAACGTCAACGATTTCCATCGGAATACGCATATCCGGCTTGTCAGAACCGTAACGGTTCATCGCTTCGGAATATGGCATACGCGGGAAGTCGCCCAGATCAACATTCAGTTCTTTCTGGAAGATTTCTTTAATCATGCCCTGGGCGATACCCATGATGTCGTCTTCGTTAATAAACGAAGCCTCAACGTCGATCTGGGTAAATTCCGGCTGGCGGTCAGCACGCAGATCTTCGTCACGGAAACACTTGGCAATCTGGTAGTAACGGTCAAAACCGGCAACCATCAGCAGCTGCTTAAACAACTGTGGGGACTGTGGCAGTGCGAAGAAAGAACCTTCATGGGTACGGCTTGGTACCAGATAATCACGCGCACCTTCCGGCGTTGCGCGGGTCAGGATCGGGGTTTCAATATCGAGGAAACCCTGCTCTTCCAGATAACGGCGGGCATGCGAAGTCACCTTTGAACGGAAGCGCAGTTTGTCCTGCATTTCCGGACGACGCATATCCATAAAGCGATACTTCAGACGAATCTCTTCACCCACATCGCTGTAACCATCAAGCGGGAACGGTGGTGTTGCGGCCTTGTTCAGGATAGTGATTTCTTTACCCAGAACTTCGATCAGACCGGTTTTCATATTGGCATTGGTGGTGCCTTCCGGGCGGCCACGCACGCGACCACTGATCTGTACAACAAACTCAGAGCGCACGCTGTCGGCGGCATTGAAAGCATCCACAGTGTCAGGGTCAAACACCACCTGCACCAGACCTTCACGGTCACGGATGTCGAGGAAAATCACGCCCCCGTGGTCGCGGCGACGATGCACCCAGCCACAGAAGGTTACGGTTTGGTCGATCAAGGTTTCGTTGATATCACCACAATAATGTGTGCGCATCGCTTGGTCCTGCATCTGAATCGTCAATGAAGTTGCCGACAGGCCGTAAATAGAAGGCGGGCCGGAAATAAAAGGCGGGCAGTATAACGGATTTTAACGGCGATCCGATACCTCAGCAGCCGGATTCCTGCAACCTCAGGCCCAACCTGCAGCAAAGGCACTGCCGGTTATGGCAGAAAGCCCTGCGGATCGTCACAAATCCACCTTGAGCCCCCTCCTCACTCAGGTAGTCTGCACAGACTAAAACAATAACAGCCGTGAGCATCCCTCACTTCAGCAGAACATCAGCGGAGCAAACCCATGCAGTCATTTTCCAATAAAGTTGTTGTCATCACCGGTGCAGCTTCCGGCATTGGCCGGGCACTGGCCCAGCAGCTGAGCCGCGAAGGTGCCCACCTGGCACTGTCCGACGTCAATATGAAAGGCCTGGAAGAAACCCGCTCATTGCTGAGCGGCCACGGCAAAGTAACCCTCAGCGCCCTGAACGTTGCCGACCGCGATGCATTCGAAGCCTATGCCGCACAGGTGGTCGCCGACCATGGTCAGGTCGATGCTGTGATCAATAATGCCGGTGTCGCCTTATCAGAAACCGTCGCCAATATGAGTTACGACGACATGGAATGGATTGTAAATATTAACTTCTGGGGCGTGGTCTACGGCACCAAAGCCTTCCTGCCTTATCTGCAGAGCCGACCAGAGGCCGCCATTATTAATATTTCCAGTATTTTTGGCATCATTGCCCTGCCAACCCAGGCCGCCTACAACGCGACCAAATTTGCCGTGCGCGGCTTTACCGAATCCCTGCGTCAGGAACTGGCCGATACCAACGTCTTTGTCACCACCGTGCATCCCGGCGGCATTAAAACCAACATCGTCCGCAATGGCCGCATGAAAACTTCTCTGGCTGGCGAGAAAGACCACGCCACCCAGATTGCAGAGTTTGAAAAGATGGCACGCACAACCCCTGCACAAGCCGCTGATGTGATTCTCAGCGGGGTAAAACAACAAAAACGCCGTATTCTGATCGGTGCTGACGCCCGCCTGATGGACCGTATTCAACGCTGGTTCCCGGTGCGCTACAGTGGCATATTCGGTTGGGTACTGAAAAAGCTGGCATAAAAGACCGGTGAATTTCCGCAAAAAACCGTATCAGATAGTCGCAAATCACGTTTTGTGACGAAAAACCCCGAAAAAACAGGGCTCAGGTGCTTGCCTCGCCCTTTTTTTTACATAAGAATTCTCTGGCCTCTCCGATAATATGCAGCATCTCAACGTCAGCCTGCCACGGAGAAGCCCGAACCCGGAACAACAAAACCAAAAGGATCAGACCATGGCTGCAAGAAAATCTCCGGCGGCGAAAGCTCCTGCGAAAAAAGCGGTTGCCAAAGCCCCTGCCAAAGCACCAGCGGCTAAAAAAGCCGTAGCCAAAGCACCTGCAAAGAAAGCCGTCGCTAAAGCGCCTGCGGCTAAAAAAGCCGTAGCCAAAGCACCTGCTGCCAAGGCAGCCGCACCGGCAGCACGTAAGACCACTGCTATTGCTGAAAAATACAGCAAGACCCAACTGCTGAACGAAATCGCAGAAACGACTGGTCTGGCCCGTAAAGACGTTAACGCTGTACTGGAAGAACTGACCGTTCTGATCGAACGTCACGTGAAAAAACGTGCCGTTGGTGAATTCATTCTGCCAGGCCTGCTGAAAATCAAGACCATCAAAAAACCTGCGCAAAAAGCCCGCAAAAATGTGCCGAACCCATTCCGTCCGGGTGAAACCATGGATGTTGCTGCCAAGCCTGCGAGCACCAAGGTTAAAGTTCTGCCACTGAAGAAACTGAAAGACATGGCGATGTAATCCATTGCCCATGCAGCAATGGCTGGTGCGCTTCCGGGCAGCCGGCACATCGTTAAGCGGCCGGTGTTTACACCGGCCGCTTTTTTTTGCCCGGAACTTCACCAGTCTGTTTTTTGATTTTGGCTCCGGAACACGCCACCATGCACAGATACCTGCCATTGGCCGCTGAACATGTCTGAGTTAATTCCACTGCTCAACGAAATTGAGCACTGCACCCGCTGTATTGCTGACCTGCCACTTGGGCCACGCCCGGTTGTCCGCGCGGCGGCGACATCGCGTCTGCTGATTATTGGCCAGGCACCCGGAACCAAAGTTCACGCCAGCGGAATTCCCTGGGACGACGCCAGTGGCCAGCGACTGCGCCAGTGGCTGGGCATCAGCAATGATGTGTTTTATGACGACAGCAAAGTCGCCATTATGCCGATGGGATTCTGCTACCCGGGAAAAGGTAAAAACGGAGATTTACCACCGCGCCCGGAGTGTGCACCGCATTGGCATACGCAATTACTGGCAGCCATGCCCAATATCCGCCTGACGCTGTTAATCGGGCAATATGCGCAGAACTACTATTTAAACGATGATTATCGCAACCTGAGCGAACGCGTTGCGCACTGGCGGGATTTTCCCCACGATTTTTTTGCCCTGCCGCATCCTTCACCACGTAATCAGCTGTGGCTGAAAAAACACCCCTGGTTTGAGCAGGACGCTATCCCTGCCCTGCAACAACGTATTCGCCACCTGCTGGAAAGCGCACCATGACATCACGACTGACGTTACTGCTCAGCTATCTGCTGTATTTACCATTGCTGCCGGTATTGCCCTGGATTATTTATCAGGGAAAAACCGTTAAACGCAATACCCTGCGCCTGCCTGAAGCCAGCGGCATACGCTCTGGCACTGAACCGAAATTACAACAGCCAGCGCACAGTCTGCTGCTGCGTCATATTGGCGAAAGCACCGTCGCCGGTGTGGGTATCAGCAGCATCAGCAATGGCCTCACCGCCTGTATTGCCCGGGCACTGGCCAGTGAACAATTAGCGGTGCAATGGCAGGCGATTGCACAAAGCGGCATCCGCGCAGCGCAGTTAAAAGACATCATTGCAGAAGAAGATAAAGCCCCGGAGCAAGCGCCATACCAGAAAGCACTGTTGCTGATTACTCTGGGCGTGAATGACACCACAGGTCTGACTGCTGCCCACCAATGGCGACGCCAGCTGCGCCGTATTATTCAGCATGAAACAGCCCACCTGCCGGCAGGAACTCAGGTTGTATTTACTCAGGTGCCGCCGATGCAGGATTTCCCTGCGCTGCCTGCCCCACTGAACCGCTTTCTTGGTTTGCGCGCCTGGCAACTGGATAAACAAATAAGACACTTATGCAGTAAGCAGGGCTGGCATCATGCGGCGATCAGCTTGCCGCTGCAGCCACAATGGATGGCAGAAGATGGTTATCACCCCAACGCTGAAGGCTACGCCCGCTGGGGTGAAGGAGTTGCGGACAACATCCGCACATTGCTCTGACCAGAGCTGAGTGCGCCATTTACCACTGATCACGCAGGCTGCGCAGCGCCCGGAATACATCACGGTCACTGTCACCCAGCTGCGGAAAGTGCTCTTCTTTCAAACGCTCACGGATACGTGGCTCGTGCAGACGTAAAAACGGGTTATATTCACGCTCCTGCCCCAGCGTCATTACCGGCATATCGTCGGGAGAAAAGGCTGACACCTGATCAGCCCAGTAACCGGCCATCGCATTACCCGGTTCCCGGTCGAGGGCAAAAGCCAGATTATTTTTCATATAATCGTGCCCCGGATAAAGCAAGGTTTCATCCGGCAATGGCAGCAGCTGCGACACAAAAGTATCGTACATAGTGTCGACATTACCGCCGTTATAACAATTACCGGCGCAGGCATTAAATAAGGTATCGCCGGAAAATAACACCGGCACAGGTTCGTGCTCCGACACCGGTGCCAGCAGGCATAAATGTACCGGTGTATGACCGGGCGTAAACAACACATTAAACCGTAACGTACCCAGTTCAATCACATCACCGGCATCCAGACCATGCGCCTGATTAGGGATTTTTCCCAGCGCATTTTTATGCGCCCAGATGGGCGCACCGGTTGCAGCCTGCACCGCCGGATTGCCGTCAATATGATCATGGTGCTCGTGGGTATTAATAATCAGCCGGATATCCAACCCCTGTTCAGCGGCTAATTGCACCATGCCTTCGCCATCCAGAGGATCAAGGGCAATGGCCTGACGGGTTTCTTCACAGGCGATCAGATAATTAAAATTTCTGAGCGGGTTATTCATAAAACGGCGTAACACAATCATATAGTTTCTCCGGCTCAGACATTACCAATAGACGTTGTTTTCTTCGTCATCCTCAGCGTGCAGGTCTTCAACAAAATGACTGGAAAATAAACTTTTCAGCTCATGCACACGCTCCTCCAGGGCTGCTGCACTGTACGGCACCGCCGGACTGTGTCCCCAGACAGGGCCCGGCCAGGCAGGGTCATCAGCGAAACGGGCTATATGGTGCACATGCAACTGAGCAACCACATTACCCAGCGCGGCGACGTTCATGGATTTGGCAGAAAAATGATCGGCCATTTTTTCCAGCACCCAGCTGGATTCTTTGGCCAGCTGCATCCGGTCTTCTTCAGACAGATGATAAATTTCAAACACATCGTTACGGGCCGGTACCAGAATCACCCATGGGTAACGGCTGTCGTTCATCAGCAGCACCTGGCTCAGTGGCAGGCGGCCGATCAGCGTGGTATCCGATTGCAGTCGTTCATCAAGACGGAACATAATTCCCTCCGCAGTAGTTATTCCAGTCATTATGATAGGCCTGAGACTGCGCAAGGTCACTGCTTTCACAGATAAGCTGACAAATATTCTGCCGCAGATACTGATATGCAACCCACAAAGACTACGGATCGCTCTGAATGAAGGATTTCCACCTGATCACCAGCATTAGCGCCATCCCTGAAACTCAGTGGCAAAAACTGCAGCGCAACAGCGCGGGGGATTATCCCTTTCTTGATTACCGCTTTCTCGCCGCTCTCGAACACAGCGGCTGCATTGGCTCCGGCAGCAGCGGCAACAACAACGAAGACAACAACGAAGGCAATGAACACGACAGCGGCTGGCGGGTACAGTATCTGGTGCGCTTTGATACTCAGGGTGAGGCCGAAATAATCATTCCCTGCTACCGCAAAACGCACAGTTACGGCGAATATGTATTTGACTGGAGCTGGGCCGAAGCCTATCAGCGCTATGCGCTGGAATATTATCCCAAGCTGTTATGGGCCGCTCCTTTTACTCCGGCAAGTGGCCCCCGGCTGTTGCATAACGCTGCGTCAGACATACAAGTACAGCAAGCCTGGCAGGATGCATTACAGGCTGTACAGGCATTTTGTTCAGCGCAGCAGTTATCCGGCTGGCACCTTAATTTTGTCGCTCCCGGCGACAAAGTGCTGCTGGATACACTTTGTAAGTCCGCAACCACGCAGGCAATGCCACCGGTACGCCGGCGCGGCTGTCAGTTTCACTGGTTTAATCAGGGCTATATAAGTTTTGATCATTACCTGCAGTCCTTTGCCAGCCGCAAACGCAAAAATGTACGTAAAGAACGCCAGCGCCTGCAGGACATGAGCATCAATATTGTGCAAAAAACCGCCGATAATATCAGCGCCGCCGACATACACTTTTTTTATCAGTGCTACCAATTAACCTATTGGCGCCGGCGTTCTCAGGGCTATCTGAACGAAACGTTTTTTCAGTTATGCCGCCAGCATTTATCCCGACAAATGTTACTGGTACAGGCCGAAAAAGACGGCCAGCTTCTGGCCTCTGCCCTGTATTTTTTTGATGACACGACGCTCTACGGTCGCTACTGGGGTTGTCAGCAGGATATCGACGGTCTGCATTTTGAGGCCTGTTATTATCAGGGTATTGAATTTTGCATAAAAAATAATCTGCAGCGCTTTGATCCGGGTACCCAGGGAGAACATAAAATCAGCCGTGGATTTACGCCGGTCAGCACCTTCAGTTATCACCAGTTAATGCAGCCGGAATTCCAGCAGGCCGTTGCGCACTTTGCGCAGGAAGAAGAAGCTCAGGTTATTATTTATGAGCAACAGGCACGCAGCCTGCTGCCGTTTAAACGTTAACGCTAAACGACAACCATAAAAAAACGGAGCTGCTGCTCCGTTTTTTATATCTGCTAAAGACTCCGCTTTATGGGCGAATCAACACAAAGGTCTGATTAGCACCAATGTCGGCGGAACCAGCGCTGGCACCGGCACCACCGCCAAAATCGGCACGCAGATATTTGCCGTTATCCGCTTTCAGGGCCACGCGGTCATTACCGAGGTTTACCAGTTCAAACTGTGCTGCTGCACTGTCTTTACTGTGCCCGGTAGTCAGTGTGCCCAGCAGGTAAGAATCCAGACCAACATAACCGCCATTGCGCGCCTGCAGAGCCACTTTACCGTCAGCCAGGCTGGCCATAATAAAGCTTTCCCAGGTTCCGACCTGCGATGAACCCGCCGAGACAAAGCTGCCACCGCCGCTCATTGCACGCAGGAAGTGGCCATTCGCAGTCTGCAAATGCACAACGTCACCGGCATAAGGAAATGCGCTGCGGACGACATTGCTGTCATCAAAGCGGAACAGGCCACGGGCGGCATAATGATCCGATAAATCCCATTCGCCCCAGAGGTTATCCTGCAGCGAACGCGGCGCAATAATTTCCTGCGTGGCACTCACTGCCGGCTGGTTAACATTGCTGACCAGTGTGTAATCCAGATATTCCAGATACGGCGCTTCCGCCCAGTGGTTGGTGTTGGAATCAAAACTCAGCGTGTGGCCGGTATTCTGCGGCTCACGGGCATTCAGCACAGCTTCGAGATAATCACGATCCTGCGGCAGGCCGATTTTATTAACGTTAAAGTCACCGGCCATCAGCACCGGCTCATCGGCAGGCAGGTTCAGGCTGCGGATGTAATCCCCCATTTCCTGCAACTGGGCCAGACGGGCGTTACGGTTGGCATCGTCATCGGACGACTGGGTATGGGTGGCAAATACGTGGTAGGTTTTGCCCTGTTTATTCAGCTTGGCATAAATAACTCCCCGCGTAGCCGCACACTGAATACCATCACAATCGCTGTAGGCGTGTGAATCTTCCAGCACGATTGGCCAGCGCGACAGAATACGGGTACCAGAACCCAGCACCTTACCGAGTTTAAAAATATCGCCGGTCTGATACGGATACTCAGCACGCAACTCATCCAGCAGCGCATTGCTTTCTGCCAGATCAAACACTTCAGTCAGTACCAGCGCATCGTAGTCAGCCATCACCTGCGGCATTTGCGTCAGGCGGGTGGAAACTTTCTTCGAACCGAAAATTGTGGTCGCCCAGATGTTGTAGCTGAGCAGGCTGAAATCACCAGGGGCTTGTGCGGCAGGCTTATTATCCTGCTCCTGCAGCACATAACGGATAATGCCACCATCACTCAGACTTTCGCCTTTAACCGCCAGCGTGGCGGCGCGGCCTTCAATAGTCGCGGCCTGACGGTGAATACTGTCATCGCTCTGGCCAGCCAGATTCCAGCCATTACCGCTGGCGGCAAAGCTGACGTTCAGACCGGTAGTATTTTGCTGCAATACAAACTGATCAGCATCGGAGCTCAGGTTCAGCACCAGACTGCTGTCAGTTGCGGCATCACGGATCAGACGGGCCAGGGTACGGGTTGCCAGCGGCGGTACTTCAGCACTGACCAGTTCAGCGTTGGCATCCCCCTGCAGACTGACCTGCAGGGTTTCCAGCGTGCTGTTGGTAAATACAATCTCGCTGCTCAGCGACTGCGGCGGTTGCGACATCGCCATCACAGCAGATGATGCCAGCAACAATGCAGCAGCACTGGCAGATGCAATGGGGCGGAAACGGACAAGGTTCAGCATATGGAATCTCTTTTTGTCGTCGTTAATTAACTTTTTGTCGTCGTTCGTTAAAACGTCGCTGTCAGCGGAGAGTATTCAGCGCAGTCCATCCGGGACTGCCGTACAGCATATAGCAGAACTCTTTGTTTTTGTTACGTTTTTTCGCGCCACTTGCGCTGTTTTCTGATGACCGGAGATCCTCCCGTACACAGTTCCGGCATAGGCTGAACGCCTCTCTTCTGGTATAAAGTGCCGCCCGGTCGCAGTATTCACGACCGGCACAGAGTCAGATAATCGCGGAGCAACAGGCATGGCATTACAGGCATACAAAGTGGAACAGGTTCTGGTATTTGCGACCCGTGGCACCGAAGCCAAGATGCTGGCGGCGCCGCTGATACGGCCAATGGAAGAATGGCGTGAAGATGTCGCCGGCTGGGTGGCGCTGCGCTCAGAGCGCGCGCCGGAATTTGACGAGCTGTACGACCCGCAACGTACCGAGCCTTACGTGCACGCAGCCTCCTGAACCGGCTGTGGCGATTCAGAGAGCAATACCGCCGCCCCGTACTGCGCGCTGCCGTACTGAATCATACGCGCCAGATTGTCGAGGCTGACCGGTACATAAAGGTTATCGGTCGCCACCTGATCCAGATCGGCATCCACATCCGGATCGTTGATATAGCCGTAATCATCGTCCACCGAAACCAGCCACACCCAGTGCGGCGCTTTATTGCGGTTAAGACGCCAGGTGCTGATTAACAACAGAATACGGTACCCCGCCGCCAGCGCCTGGCGCAGGTCATCCACACTTTTAGTGCCGACCTCGGTAATAATCCCGGCGCTGTCACAGCGCGCCTGAAAATCATCACCGACCAGCTGGATAACGTCACGCTTATGGCTACTGCGCACACCATCCAGAAACGCCACGCGAATATCCGACAGCCACAACCGCACCGCAAAACCACGACTGTGCGCCGCCAGAGCCAACCCCTGCGGCGAGGTTCCGCCGTGACCCGTGGTCAGATAAATAGTGGTCGCCTCGCGCCACAGGTTCAGCTCATGCAGGCGGTTAAGCACCACGCTTTTATCCAGACTGCGCATCGCCATCAGCAAGGCGGCCGGGCCGCAGGTAAAAGGTGTGGTCTGGGCATAAAACGGGATTTTATCCGGTACCGGAATTGCACCGCGCAGGTGTTTTTCCATACGCCAGCCATCGGCACCATCCTCATAATACTGTTTGAGGGTACGCAACCGGCGGTAGCCATAACGCTCATATAAGGCCAATGCGCCAGCGTTGTCCTTGCGTACTTCAAGGCGCATAAATAATACGTGACGGGCCAGCGCCCGCTCTTCCACCCAGCGCAGCAATTGCAGTCCCAACCCCTGGCCGCGGGCATCAGGCGCAACCGCCAGAGAATACAGACGCGCCAGCGAGGTGCCGCGATGAAACAGCACCAGCGCATAGGCCTGAATGCCGCCCTGCGGATGATCCAGACACCAGAGCTCACTGTGCTCGCTGCGGATAAAATGGCGAAAGCGCCGCGCATTCAGACAGTCACCGCTGAATACCTGCGCTTCAAGTGCACTCAACGCCGCAACGTCGCTAATTTCCGCCAGTCGGGGATGCATAAAAATCCGTAATTTTCAGAGCCAGAAAAGATCAGCCGGATGCATAGCGCACGGTCTGACAATGCCGCTGAGCATAGTCTTCACCTCCGCCGAAAAAAAGTAGCGCCAGCGCTATTTTTTTACTGGCGAAAGTCGCGCCCCCTGCATACTATGATTTTTCAGCCAGCACTGTTCTGGTGCCGCTGCCTGCTGACGCTAACAACCGTCAGGCGATGGACTGCCCTTTTTCTTACGCCGCAATCCGGCACGAACCAGAGCGTTGATCCGGAGTCTGACCAGACGTCCTTTCGGGCTCAGCAACCACCTTATTTTATCGGTCTCATTCTGCGGAATATGTTATGAAACCTTTGCTCGTGCTTGTCGATCAGCTGACGGACTGGAGTCCGTTTTATCCGACCAATCAGGTGATTGCGATTGAGCAATACCTGCGCGACTTCGCCGAGACCCGCGGCTACGTCATTAACCTGTGCCGCGATTACAGTTATCTGAGCACCGGCTATTACGGCTCGCTGCTGGCCGAGGCCCGCGGCGGTCAGGTATTTCCGTCGGTGCGCGCCATCCGCGAGCTGAACAGCTTTGAATCCGGCCAGCCGTTGCCACTGCGCTACGGACGTCAGCTCGACAGCCTTTACAAAAAACGCGATGCCGACAGCCAGCAGCTGCCGTTACGCATTTACTTCGGCCAGAGCGAACAGCCGGAGCTGGCAGCCGTTGCCCGCCGTATTTTTGATACCTTTGGTTTTCCGGTACTGGATATCACCCTGACCCGTCATCAGCCCGGTGTATGGACCATCAGCCGCGTGCACTGCTGTTCACTTGATGATCTGGACGATGCTGGCCAGACCCGCTTTGCCGAAGCACTGGATGCCTTCAGCCATAAAATCTGGCGTAACCGCCGTTCGGGTAAACGCTTTAAATACGACCTTGCCATTCTGCACAACCCGGAAGAAGCCTTGCCGCCATCCAACAAAGGCGCCTTAAAAGCCTTTGAAAAAGCCGGTAAAGACCTCGGCCTGAATGTCGATTTTATTACCTGGAAAGATGCATCCCGTATTGGCGAATACGACGCGCTGTTTATCCGCGAAACCACCCGCGTGGATCATCACACCTACCAGATAGCCCAGAATGCAGAAAATCAGGGCCTGCTGGTGATCGACAGTCCCACCGACATTATGCGCTGCTCGAATAAAGTGTATCTGCATGAACGTCTGCAGCGCTTTGAAGTCGACACGCCGAAAACCCGTCTGATTATGGGTAACCAGCCCTATGATCTCGACGGTCTGATTGCCGAGCTGGGCTTGCCGGTGATTGTTAAGGTGCCGGACGGTTCGTTTTCTATCGGGGTGGAAAAAGCCAAAGACCGCGAACAACTGATTGAATGCATCGAGCGTCTGAGTCAGCGCTCAGCGATTTTACTGCTGCAGGAATTTATGCCCACCGATTACGACTGGCGCATCGGCATTATGGACAATCAGGTCATTTACGCCTGTCGCTATTTTATGGCCAAAAGCCATTGGCAGATTTACAACCACAGTGCCCGCTCGCATAAATCCGGCAATGCCGATGCAATGTCGGTCGATAAAGTTCCGAGAAAAGTCATCAAGACCGCACTGAAAGCAGCCAAGTGCATGGGTAATGGCTTTTATGGTGTGGACCTGAAAGAAAGCGGCGACCGCGCCGTTATTATTGAGGTTAACGATAACCCCAGCATCGACATGGGTGTCGAAGATCTGCACAGCGGCAGCCTGCTGTATCAACAGATCATGGGCATTATGCTGCGCAAACTGGACGAACTGAACGGACGCAAATAATAAAAAAATCAGTAGAAATCAGGACGCAGAAGTACTTCGGTTCTCTGCGTTTTATTTTGTAATTCCGGACACTCTGAACAAGAAGACCGCGCCACAGGTGTTACCATTAAGGGATCATTCATGCCAAGGCCTTCTTATGCCCAAGTACCTTATCCTTTTACTGCTGTCTTTCAGCAGCCTGTTTGCAGCCGCGGAATCCGCCGAAAAAAATTCAGTTTTCAATCGTGAAAATATCAAGTCGATCAGTGTGGTTGCCCCCGAATGGGAAGGTTTTACCAACGCTGATGGTACCGGGCTCTATTGGGAATTACTGAAGGCGATCTACGAGCCGGCGCAGGTTAAGGTGAAAACAGCCAACGTCCCCTGGAACCGGGCGATGAAGATGGTTACCAAATACCGTGTTTACAACGCCATTGCCGGTGAATACAAAGAAACCGAAGAAGACCTGCTTTTTCCGGACTATGCCATCGATGTGGAATACATGTCTGTATTAACCCTGGCTAAACGCAATCTGCCCTGGAATGGCACGGCCAGCCTGAGCAATAAAAATGTCGGCTGGATAAAAGACTACGATGTTATTGAAGCAGACCAACGTGACTTTGAATTGCTGGAATACCGCACCACGGCACTGGGACTGGAACTGCTCGAAGCCGGAAAAATTGATTACCTGATTGATGAGTGGGACGAAATTGCCGCGACCGTAGCCGCCAACAATCTGGATATGACGCACTACGTTATGAACGAAATGCCCGAAGGCACCGACATCTACATCGGCTTTGCCAACACGCCACTGTCGCAGGTTCTGATTGATATTTACAACGAGCGTATGCCTGTCCTCGAGCGGGAAAATAAGCTGCTCCCGATCTATAAAAAGTGGGACGGCGAGCTTCCGGCATCGGTCAAAGAGGCCTTAAGCAAATAGCACCTCCAGTCCGGGTCTGTTAAACCCGTATTAACAGACCCGCAAATGCGCACAATCCGGAAAAACCGCAGTCGTCCGCCCCCCGCTGCCTTCTATCCCGCCATAACCTGCTGTAAAACCACGCAAATCCGCAGATGCCAGCCCCAACATTGCCCCCTCGTCTTCCGCGTCTAGACTGAGAGATAACGTCCACCCGTTAACTGCGGGCCAGAAAATAAGGCCTCCGGCCAGGGATCAGCCATACAGCCGTAGTAATGGAGAAAACGCATGACACCCCAACCACTGATTTATATCGTCGATGACGCTGCCGACAACCGCCTGCTGCTGCGCAGCCTGCTGGAAGACAAATACCGCATAAGCGAAGCTGAATCAGGGGAACAATGCCTGAGCATGCTGGAGCAGGAAGAGCCGGACCTGATCCTGCTAGATATCAACATGCCGGGAATCAGTGGCTACCATACCTGCCTGACAATCCGTAAAACGGCGCGCAGCGCGACCATTCCGGTGATATTTGTTTCTGCCAGAGACAGTGCCGAAGAGCGTCTTGCCGGTTTTGAAGCCGGCGCCGATGATTACCTGACCAAGCCCATTGACGGCACCCTGCTGCTGGAAAAGATTGAGTTTCATCTGCAGCGTTGCCTGTCACGCAAGCAGGCCATTGCGCAATCGCACGAAGCCATGAATGTAGCGATGGAAGCTATGACCAGCTCCAGTGAGCTGGGCCAGATTATCCATTTTGTAAAAGAAGTTCAGGCCATTCAGAAAGGCAGCGCCCTCGCCGTTGCCATTATGACCGTCGCAGCCCAGTTCGGCCTCAATTGCTGCGTGCTGATTGACGAAGCGGAACCGGTTCTGCTGGGTTGCACCGCAGGTTCGATGGAGGCAAAAGTTCTGATGAAATTCCGCAATGTCGACCAGCGGATTACCCATTTGGGTGTCCGCACCGTTATTCACAGCGGCATGGTGATTATTCTGATCAAGAATATGCCCCTGGACGATGAAGCCCGCTATGGCCGCCTCAAAGACCATCTGGCGGTGCTCGCCGATATTGCCAATGGCCGCGCGCAGTCCATTGCTGCGGAGTCCAATCTCAGCCAGCAGCGTACACAATTTTTACGTGACCTGATTGCCCTGGCTGAAGACAACATCCGCCTGACCAGTAATGAGATTAATGCCTATACCGAAAGCGTCACCAACACCGTCAGCGACATGGTGATTCGCCTCGAAGGCATGTTATTCAGCCTTGGTCTTGAAGAGGATCAGGAGAAAAAACTCATGAAACTGGCGAATCAGACGACCGCCAGGCTGGATGATATGGCGGGAAAAGCCAAAGATATGGATGGTAACCTGAGCAAAATTCTTGAGGCCCTGTACGACCTGCTGGCTCAGCAATGATTCAGCCATTGCCGCCAGGCATCGGCAGAACTGGTCACTGCTGCCTGTGGTAAACAACCGTCTTTGCCAGAGAATACCGCACGGATAACAGCAACCGCCGCATCAGTATCCGCGGGTGGGTAACGCAGTGCTTCAGGATATTGTTCGCGATAACACAAATCATCAGGCACCACAGGTACGGCTCCGGCACTGACCGCTTCGTGCACCGACAACCCCTGAAACTCATGGATGGCCGTACTGATAACCACTTCAGCAGCCCCCAGCCAGTATTCATAATCAGCACGGCTGACCATAGCATCAACCAGAATCTGTGCAGAAAACTCATTGCGGATATGGGTTAATGCCGCCGGTATTTTTTGCGCCCGTGCGCCCAGCAGCGCCAGTTTAAAATCAACGCCCTGAGCTTTCAGTAACTGCAGTAACTGTAAAAACGATTCAGGCTTTTTGTCATATTCCCAGCGGTGATTCCAGACAATAAGACCGGGGATTTTTTTACCGGCAGCCACGGAATTAACCGGCACCGGCAGCACGGTTGATTTTTTTCTGAGACGATCAGATAACGACGACGGTTTACAATCCGGCAGTTTTTTTAACAGTGCATCCACACCGGTTAAAAACGTCTGGCGATTAAAATCCGAATTAAATAAGCATTCGTCGGCCGCCAGCGCGCCATACAGCTGTACCATCATCGGATCAACCGAGTTGTGCTGACCTTCCCCCTGCGGATACGCGAACTGGTTTTCGTGAAAATAATAACTGACCGGTACCGCCGCCAATTGCGGAAACAAGCCCTTAATAGTGGCGATATCCACCATCGAGGTGGCCAGAATACGCTCAGGTTGCCAATCGTGCAGAAGTTCAGGCAATTCATCCAGCCAGCTCAGCGGATTTCCACGGATGCGCCAGCGATAATAACGCCCGGGTAATTCCAGCACACGCCAGTCGGCGGCCAGATTCTGTGTCAGCCATTTCGCCCAGCTGGCATGACTGTCAGAGCGATAGGCAGACAGCAGGAGAATTTTTTTACTCATAAAGTAAGCCGCAGATTCGCCGTAATTTCATTCACCAGTGACAAAGGCACACCCTGTTCTTTTGCCAGCTGCGGCCAGCGCGAAACCTTCTCAATGACCTCATCAATAACCGTATTAAGTTTTCTACGACTGAACAACGGACTGAGCTTTTCCAGTGAATAGATATCCTCACGGGTAAAGGCATCACGCTTGCCATTTAAACTCATCCAATGGCTGTTCACCCAGGGACTACCGGGTTTATAGCTGTATGCAAGGTCATAGGCCGGCGCCAGCGACCATTTCCGGTTAAGGTACAAAAACGCAGTATTTTTGGCATGATCATCATGATTGCGGGCAACGATATTGAACACCATACGGCGCAGAATCTGCTCCGCTTCAGGCGCACTCAGTTTTAACCGGCGCGCTACGGCAAACAATTCGGCGTAGGAAAAGCTGCCCGGTTTTTTGTAATCCACATGCGCCAGACCATTAAGCGTCTGCATATGTATTTTGTCGTTACCGGCGCGGTCAAATCGCTGGGTCAGAAAATGGCGGCGATCACCTTCTGCCAATAAATAACAGGGCATCATCTGAATACCACAGGCCTGGGCCATCTGCGCATAGACATATTCCATGGCACCATAACCCATAGGATCACCAAAGGTTTCTGTATTCTGATTGTGCTCACTGACACCATCAAACTTCATCAGATAATGACTGAACCCTGCCGGTACATCGGTCTGCCCGGAGCGCGCCTGAGTAAAATTCTCGTTAAAGGCCAATACCGCTTTAGGCCGTGCGCCGCCAGCACTCATACCCACCGACAACAGCGCCAGCATGGCTTCTTTATCATCAGCACCGTGCTGATCAAGTGTTACCTGAAAGTCACTGCGCTTATCGAGAATGTCCTGCGCAATTTCCACCAGCGCATGAATTTCCACCTGCTGCGAGGCATTCAGACTTTTCAGCCGTGTTGCCGGTGCAAATTCCAGTGCACCCATGCCGCGCTTACCGGTGTACTGCAGACGCTGCAATGGCGTGATGTCCTGCGGGCGCTTACCGCGACTGGCAACCCAGGCATTTAATACCGCATTACCAAAGTCGTCCGGCAGTGAGTCGGCAATTAAACCGGGTAAGCCTTTAAAGGTGGCGAAGCCGAGTTGCGGAAACCGATAGACACCCGCCGCCAGAGGCATTGTCAGAGGTGCCAGCTCGATGCCGCTGCGGATAAATTCCGGACTGTATTCGAATGCCCCTTGCCCGGTAGTGGTATCAAAGCTGACCGCTCCTACAGAATGGGTGACAGCACCTTCGGCATATTGCACCCGGATCGCCTCCATCACCATGAGCCGTCCTCCCCTGCCGGCCCCGTATCAGCAGCCTGTTGCCCCAGCCCCAAACCTGAAGCCCGCTGGCGACGCTTACCCTGCAGCTTTGCCAGCTGCAGAGGCGATAAGGTCTGCGGCGGCAGAAACTGATCCAGCTGCGACACCTGATTCAGCGCCTGCAGGAGAGCAACAAAGACTTCCAGCGATGCCTTGCCCTTTTCGGCATTGATCACGACTTTACGGCTGACACCCGCCTGCTCAGCAACCTGAGCCTGAGTCAGATCCTGATTCAGCCGTGCCAGTTTCAGCCGCTCACCCAGCTGTTCACTGAGGGCGGCAGGAGACAGATCGGAATAAGACGATACAGACGACATAAAGTTACCCAAAAGGGACTTAAAGACCAGTAATAAACATTAAGATCCCATCAGGGAACATAAAAGTCAATACATTATAAAGACCCAAAAACAGGACTTTAACAACCAAAAGACAAAATAAAGTCCCTAAAAAGGGACTTTATAAGATCATCATCTTTTCAAATAGGCATCAGGCCACCGGTGATGCCCACAGGTCGTATTCGTCGGCGTGCTCGATTTCAACTTCAACAAAATCGCCCGGCTGGCAATCGAAGAAATCGTTCAGATACACCATGCCGTCAATGTTCGGCGCATCGGCGGCAGAACGGGCAACCGCGCCCTCTTCATCCACTTCGTCGATAATCACCGTCATGCGGCTGCCGATTTTACGCTGCAGCTTACGCGCACTGATCGCCTGCTGCGCCTGCATAAAGCGGTCAAAACGCTCCTGCTGGATCTCTTCCGGCACATGATCCGGCAGATCGTTGGCTTTCGCACCTTCCACCGGGCTGTATTTAAAGCAGCCAACGCGATCCAGTTCCGCTTCTTCCAGCCAATCGAGCAACATCTGGAAGTCTTCTTCGGTTTCACCGGGGAAACCGACCACAAAGGTGGAGCGGATCACCAGATCCGGTACCTGGGCGCGCCATTTATGAATACGCTCCAGCGTGTTCTCGGCATGGGCCGGACGCTTCATCAGCTTCAGAATGCGCGGACTGGCATGCTGGAACGGGATATCCAGATACGGCAGGATTTTGCCTTCGGCCATCAAAGGCATGATGTCGTCCACGCTCGGGTACGGGTACACATAGTGCAGACGCACCCAGGCACCCAGTTCACCCAGCTCTTTGCACAGGTCGTAGAGCTTGGTTTTAACCGGCTTACCATCCCAGAAACCGGTACGGTATTTCAGATCCACACCATAAGCCGAGGTGTCCTGCGAAATCACCAGCAGTTCACGGGTGCCTGCGGCGACCAGACGCTTGGCTTCGTCCAGTACATCACCGATCGGACGGCTGACATGCTTGCCGCGCATATCCGGAATAATGCAGAAGGTACAGCTGTGGTTGCAGCCTTCGGAAATCTTCAGGTAAGAGTAATGGCGCGGCGTCAGCTTCACACCCTGTGGCGGCACCAGATCAATATACGGGTTATGTTCCTGCGCCACCGGCGGCACCCACTCGTGCACGGCGGTCATCACTTCTTCATAGGCTTGCGGGCCGGTGACGGCCAGAATGCCAGGGTTCAGCTCTTTGATGGTCTCGGCATCTTTGCCCTTACCCATACAGCCGGTCACGATCACCTTACCGTTTTCGGTCATGGCCTCGCGAATAGCATCCAGTGACTCCTGCTTGGCAGCATCGATAAAACCACAAGTATTCACCACCACCACGTCGGCGTTGTCGTAGCTGTTCACCACGTCATAGCCGTCCATTTTCAGCTGGGTCAGGATCTTTTCAGAATCCACCAGCGCTTTGGGACAGCCAAGAGATACAAACCCAACCTTGCCGGAAGACAATTTGCCATCGGACATAACACAAACCTCACGGAATAAGGCCGCTGCTCTCGTTTATTACTTCGCTGTTTTATTGCGGCGCGGGCAGCGTACCGGAAACAGAATTGGCGCGGATTGTACAGAAGTCGGCAGACAGAGTCATTGCAGAGACTACGCTCAAACCTGCCTATTTGTCTGACCCTGCCGCCCCTGGCCAACAAGAGCCAACCAGATTTCAGTCACGTTCCAATCCCCATTAATCCCTGTCATCCCAAGCGCTCATTCACCACAACCGAAGCGACCAGATCACCTTCGACATTCACGGCTGTACGCACAGTGTCGAGGATTCGGTCAATCGGCAGCAGAATAGCGATGGCTTCGGCCGGTAATCCCACCGATTGCAATACCATCACCATGGTCACCATGCCGGCACTGGGAATACCCGGCGCCCCCATAGAGGCAACCATTGCTGTCAGCATGACAATAATCTGCTGCCCGACCGATAAATCCACCCCCGCCAGATAAGCAATAAACAGCGCCGCCGAGGCTTCATACAGCGCTGTACCATCCATATTCATGGTTGCACCGACCGGCAGTACGAAACCGGCAACATCATTACGTACGTGCAGCTGCTCTTCGGCACACTTCAGGCTGACCGGCAGCGTCGCGGCACTGGAACTGGTGGCAAATGCTGTAACCAGCGCCTGGCGGGTTCCGCGCCACAGCCACAGCGGCGATTTGCGCGTAAACACATACAGCAGGCCAGGCAGCACCACGACACCATGAATCAGTGTGATGGCAAAAATCAGCAGGATAAACTCCCCCATGGTACGCAACAGCGCCATATCCTGAGTGGCCATCAGTTTGGTCAGCAAAGCAAACACACCCAGCGGGGCGAGGTACATAACCCACTGAATAATGAGCATCAGCAGCTCCAGTAACTCCTGCAGCACACCCAGCACCTGCTGTTTGCGTTCACCCGCTTTAACCATCGCCGCACCGAGAAACAGAGCAAACACCACCACGGGTAAAATTTTGCCATTGGCCATCGCCTGCAGCGGATTCAAAAACAAACTGTGCAGAAACTGAGCAAGAAATTCGGGACCACTGAGCTGAGTGACTTTGACGCTGGCCATACTCTCAGCAAACATATCCAGCTGCAGTCCATCCCCCGGTCTGACCCAACCGGTGGCGATCAGTGCCAGAATCATTGCCAGCAGCATCGACAGCACAAAGAAACCAAAGGTATAGCGCCATACCCGGCTGGCCTGACGATGAGCCTGCAGATGCGCCACACCGGTTACGATGGAAGTAAAGATCAGCGGAATCAGCACCATTTTCAGCAGATCGATAAACACGCCACCGGCCAGACCGGCAACGTACAGAATCTGTTCGCGGGTCTGTGGCGCAGCATTCTGGCCATTCAGCCAGTAACCGAGCAGCAACCCGGCCATGGCGGCGATCAGGATCTGAGTATTGATGCCCGGCCAATAGCTGCGTTTTTTCCACTTATCTTGCTCTGTCACACCCTGCCCCCTTTGCTGTTCGCGACTTTCTGTTCTGCGCGTATCGTTTTTAATTATTGTTTAATTTTCGTGCGGTTCTTTTTTGAATCTATCCAACGGCCTGCCGGCTGGCGCTATTAAAGCATGCTTATCTCTGTTGCAAAGCGCTGCCGGCGAACTCACGGCCGGAATACTTTGTCTCACTGATGCCGTCCGTTAACTCTGCAGTAAAACCCGGAACAGACCGGCAGGACAGACGCATTCTCTGCGGCGTGATAAAATGCGGCCACATTCTTTTTCTGCAGTTCATCATGCGTCTCGATAAATTCCTTGCCGACACCACCGACCTGACCCGCTCGCTTGCCACCAAAGCCGTTAAATCCGGTCGTGTACTGGTCAATGGCGTCAAACCCAAAAGCGCATCCGCCAAAGTGACTGACAGCGATGAAATTACCCTCGACGGTGAACGCTTAATTCTGCAAACTGGCCACCGCTATATTCTGCTGCACAAGCCAGCCGGCTATGTCTGTGCCAACCGCGGCAGCGCCCATCCGCTGGTGTTTGATTTACTCAAAGGCATCACCAACCGGCTGGATATGCACACCGTTGGCCGTCTCGATCTGGATACCACCGGCCTGCTGCTGATCACCGACGATGGTCAGTGGTCGCACCATTTAACCTCACCGCGCCACCACCAGCCGAAAGTGTACCGTGCCTGGCTGGCCGAAGACCTGTGTGCCGACGCCGAGCAACGCTGTGAGCGCGGCATTCTGCTCGACGACGACCCGGTGCCGACCAAACCGGCCCAACTGCAACGCATCAGCGACCGTGAAGTACTGCTGACCATCCATGAAGGCCGTTACCATCAGGTTCGGCGCATGTTTGCCGCCATGGGTAACCATGTAGAACGCCTGCACCGAGAACAGGTGGGTGAGTTTGTCCTTGATCCTGACCTGCCGGTGGGCGAGTTCCGCGACCTGACCGAGGCTGAAATTGCCCTGCTCGCTGGTGGCTGAACAGCAACATTCAGACCTCCTGCCGCCATCTTTTTTTGTAACCATCCGAAGCCCGCGCCGGGCGCTGCCTGCAGCCTGATTGACTCTGGCTCTGGCGGCCCGGCCAGCACTGAACGATGCTCCAAAACGACAACCAAAACTACAAAATGTAACTCAGCTCCTGCTACCAGCTTCTAGACTGGAAGTATAAGGAGCACGCCATGCCCAAACTGAACCGCGCCAAAATAAACATAATGCTGCTGGTGATTGTTCTGTTGCTGACCGGCAGCGCCGGCATTGCTTATCACTATTACCTGCAACTGCGTCACGAAGCCGGACTGGACTCCGATTTTCCACAAGTCGTTGGCTTACCACCCGGCAGCCGGCTGGCAAATATGCCGCCTTATAACGGTCCGCATCCGGCCCTGAGCGAGCGACCAGCCGAAACCTTTCCGTTTCCGATCGAGTTCGGAGCCACCGGTCCCGATGAGCCATTATTTGCCGGGCCGAATCAGTACCCCTTTTTATGTCAGACCGAAGAATCCCATCTGGGCCAGCCGCTGATCGACAACACCCGTGGCTGGGGCATTCCGGTGTACGCCGAAACACTGGCAGGCCAGCGCTCGCAGTATGTAATCGGCTACAGCAAAGACTGCTCGCTGCCCACCCGGGTGCATTACCTGTATTACCGCAACCAGCAGGAAAGCTTCCCAAGGCGCGTCGATGACAACATTGACCCGGTTCCCGACGATCATCAGCTACTGGTCCGTGCCGAAAGCGGCACCATCAACCGTTTTATGTACGTTCTGCTGCTGCCCACCAGCCGCGCCGACCAGCTCACCAAACCCGACCTGTCACGCTGGAACGGCAAGCTGATTTATTACTTCCGCGGCGGCATCAGCATTGGTTTCCAGCAGGGCAAGCTCAGCCTGCAGCGCCTGACCCGCGATATGCGCAAAGCACTGGAACAGGGCTATGCCGTTGCCTTTTCCACCGCCAATGAAACCGACAACACCTACAACATCCGCCTGCAGGAAGACACCGCACTGCGGGTAAAACGCCAGTTTGTCGCACGTTATGGTGAACCGGCTTTTACCATCGGTATCGGTGGCTCCGGCGGTGGGCTGCAGCAGAATCTGTTTGCCCAGAATCAGCCCGGTATTATCGACGGCGGCGTTGCCCTGATTGCCTACCCGGATATGGTCACCCAGATTCACTACACCCTCGACTGCGAATTGCTCGAATACTATTTCGATCATCTGGCCAGCGACCGGGATTTCTGGCGCAACCCGGCACATCGCCAGGCCATACTGGGGTTAAGCGTCAGTAACGGGCGCCAGCCGCGCCTCAGCTGGCTCACCGATATTGCCCAGTTGCTGCGGCTGGAATGGCCAGACCCAACGCCACCGGCATCGGAATGTAACAGCGGCTGGCGCGGTTCGGTGCCTCTGGTGAACAACCCGCATTTTCACAGCGATTACCACCGTTTTGCCCGTGCGGTGCGGGAACGCACCTACTGGACCCACTGGCAGGACAACCGTGACATCTATGGCACCGATAAAGACGGCCGTGCACCTTCGCCCTGGAGTAACGACGGCGTGCAATATGGTCTGCAGGCGCTGAAAAACGACACCATCAGCATGGCGCAATTTCTGGAACTGAACCGCCGCGTCGGCTCGTGGCAGCCAGCAGAAGACATGACAGAAGAGCGCTACTGGCACGTCAGCGGTGATTCGCGGCTGTATCGCTTCACCCCCTACGGTGAGCACAATATGACCCATCACGGTGTTAACAGCGCCTCCCCGGAACAGCCTGCACCACGCTTTAACGGCAGTACCGCCGCCGCAACAGCGGCTTATCAGTCGGGTAATGTGTTTATGGGTAAGCTGAACATTCCGGTAATGGATGTGCGCATGTACCTCGACCATGAACTGAATATCCACCATACCTGGGCGGCCTTATCGACCCGTCAGCGGTTACTGAATGCCGGCACGGATATCCGCCTGCAGCCGATCTGGATTTCGCACAAACCCTATAACCCGATGTGGGATGCCATTGCCGTGATGGATCAGTGGCTGACCCGCGCGGCCCTCAACAACGGTGACCTGATCAGTGCAAGGCCACCGGCAGCCACCGACCGCTGCCTAAGCAGTGAAGGCGATGTGATCTATGAAGGAGAACAAGCCTGGGATGGTCGCTGGAACCACCAGCCTGACGGCAACTGCACCCGGCTGATGCCTTTCAACCAGAGCAGCCGGCAGATTGCCGGGGAATCCATTGCCGGCAATACCTTTCAGTGTGCGTTGATTCCGGTTGAGCAGGCGATCGTTGAAGGCTTTTACGGCGATATCGATGCCTCCCCGTACCGCCAGCAACTGCAGACCATTTTCCCCAACGGCGTTTGTGATTACCGTCAGCCGGACCAGGCACTGCCTGCAGAGCTGGCACGGGAGCTGAAAACAGCGCCAGGTCAGCCAATAGCGGATCAATAAAAAAGGTGTACCGGCTGAAAAATTTGCATTCGCGTGACAGCCCCTTATTCTCCATTCAGTACTTTCTTCCGAAGCGCACTGGCGAAAGCTGCTCTACGCAAGCAACCCAGGCGCGCTGTCAGGATAACGTTTTATAAGGATATAACGATGCGCACGTCGCTTATTGCCCGCCCGACTCAAACTGTTTCCCTAACGCCAAAACGGCGCCAGCAACAGGCTTTCGCCCTGCCACGCTTCCTGAAAATCCTGCTGATTCTGGGGGTTCTTATCACACTGCTGGTAACCGCCGGCTGGTACTGGGCGGTCGGTTATGTCAGCGACAAGCTGGATCTGAATCCGGCCGAACCACCAGTGCTGAGCACGCCTCCGGGAACCAAAGTGGCCAACTGGCCGGCCTATCACGGTGCTCATCCGAAAGATCTGATCCGCCCGGCAGAAAGCTTTCCTTTTCCCATCAACTGGGGGAAAACCGGTCCGGCCGAAGCCTTGTTTGCCGGTCCTAAACAATACCCTTTTATGTGCCAGACACTGGATTCTGAGCTGGGCCAGCCACTGATTGATAATCAGCTCGGTTATGGCACCGCTGTCAGTGATGACAGCGGCAATGTTGTGGGTTACAGCCAGGATTGCGGACTGCCGACCAGACTGCACTATCTTGGTTACCGTGACGGCCAGTTTTTCCGCAGCGACGAACAACTCCCCCCGGCCGCCGATAACGAAGAGCTATTAATCAGGGCCGAAAGCGGCACCATCAACCGCTTTATTTATGTGCTGCTGATGCCCACCAGCCATAACGACCAGCGCGACCAGCCGGATTTATCACGCTGGAACGGCAAGGCCATTTATCATTTCAAAGGCGCTATTGGCATTGGTTTTCAGCAGGGTCAGGCGCGCTTTAAACGTCTGTTAAAAGATATGCGCCCGGCACTGGAGCAAGGCTATGCGGTGCTCTATTCCACCGGCACAGAAACCGACAACCACTACAATATCTGGCTGCAGGAAGACACCGCCTCGCGGGTTAAACAGCAATTTATTGCCCGCTTTGGCGAGCCTCAATACACCATTGGCATGGGCGACTCCGGTGGCGGCCTGCAGCAATATTTAATCAGCCAGAATCACCCGCAGGTGGATAACGAACAGGGCAAACAGCAACGCATTATCGACGGCGGCGTGGCGATTATTCCCTACCCGGATATGGTGACGCAGATTACCTACGGCCTCGATTGCGAGCTGCTGGAATATTATTTTGACCATTTATCCGCCGACCGTACTTTCTGGCAAAAAGCCGAACGCCGCAGCTTGATTGAAGGTCTGGCCTACAACACCGGATTCAAACCGCGGCTGGATATTCTTGCCGATATTGCCAGCTGGTTACGGCTGGAAAAACCACCGGCTCATCAGGGTGCTACCGAATGCAGCTACAGTTGGCGCGGTTCTGCCCAGCTGGTGAACAACCCGAGGTTTAACAGCCATTACCCGCGTTACAGTGAACAGGTAAACCGCGAAAATTTCTGGACCCACTGGCAGGATAACCGCGATTTTTATGGCACAGACCGCTCTGGCCGCGCCGAAGTACCGGCCAGCAATGTCGGTGTGCAATACGGTTTAAATGCCTGGAAAAAAGGCGATATCAGCGCCGCACAATTTCTTGATCTGAATACCAAAGTCGGCAGCTGGAAGGCGCAAAAAGATATGCAGCCGGAACATTACTGGCTGATCAGTGGCGATGATTCCCTGCGCAAATACAGCCCGTATGTTGAACAGAATATGAGCCATAACGGCCATGCAGAAAAACCGGCAACCCGCATTCCCGGCAGCCTGGCCGCCGCCAAAGGTGCGTATCAGTCGGGCAATGTGTTTCTCGGCAAGCTGGATATTCCGCTGATTGATGTGCGCCCGTATAAAGATCCGGTTCTGGATATCCATCACAGCTGGGCAGCCCTTTCCAGCCGTGCAAGAATTCTGGATTTTAATCAGGGCCAAAACCCCAACCAGAGTATCTGGATCAGCGGTGCACAATACGATGCACGCTGGGATGCCTTTGAAGCCATGGTGCGCTGGCTGGATAGCCGTGCTGCAGGAGAAGTGCAGGAAAATGAGATGCCTGAGTTTGCCAGCGACCGCTGTCTGGATGATAACGGCAACCTCATAGCCAGCGGAGACGGCGTCTGGGACGGAACCTGGAACGGCAAAAACGAAGGTGTATGTACACAGCAGTATCCGTTCTTTCAGAGCAGCCGTCAGGTCGCCGGTGATAACAGCACAGCCAGCGTGTTGTTCTGCCACCGGGTCAGCGTGGAGGAAGCCATCGAATCCGGAATTTATGCGCCGCTGGATGCCCGCCCCTACAGGGCGCAACTGGAAACCATATTCCCTGAAGGTGTGTGTGATTACCGCAAAGGCGATATGGCTAAAAGCTGGTAACAGCGCTTAAGTGCTCATAAAAAAACGCCGCGCCTGATAGTCAGACGCGGCGTTTTTTATGTGCTGTTTTTATCTGCCGTTTTTAAAACCGATCAGAAAAATTAAGCTTTAACCTTCGGCAAACGCGCCAGCGCAGCATCGATTTCTGACTGCGGGTATTCGTAGTCTTCCAGCTGCTGCGTGAAGTACTTGTCGTACGACACCATATCGAAGTGGCCATGACCTGACAGGTTAAAGAACAGGGTTTTGGCTTCACCGGATTCTTTGCAGCGCAGGGCTTCATCGATACAGGCACGGATGGCATGGTTGGATTCCGGTGCCGGAATAATGCCTTCAGCGCGGGCAAACTGCACACCGGCTTCGAAGGTCGCGATCTGCGGAACAGATACGGCTTCAATCAGCTTCTCATGGTACATCTGGGATACCAGCGCCGAGGCACCGTGGTAACGCAGACCACCGGCATGGATGCCCGGCGGCATAAAGTCATGGCCCAGGGTGTACTGCAATGTCATTGGGGTATGACCGGCGGTATCACCGAAATCGTAGGCGTAATGCCCCTTGGTCAGACTCGGGCAAGAGCTTGGTTCAACCGCCACCAGACGCACTTTCTTACCGCCAGCCGCTTCGTCAGCGTAGAACGGGAAGGCCACACCACCGAAGTTAGAACCACCGCCACAAGGCGCGAAGATCATATCCGGGTAATCGCCAACCATTTCAAACTGCTTCTTCGCTTCCAGACCAATTACGGTCTGATGCAGCAACACGTGGTTCAGTACCGAACCCAGTGAGTATTTGGTGTCGGCGCGGCTTGCTGCTTCTTCTACCGCTTCGGAAATCGCGATACCCAGTGAGCCCTGGTTATCCGGATCGGCGGCCAGAATACGACGACCGGTTTCGGTCAGGTTGGTCGGGCTGGCCAGCACTTCACCACCCCAGGTCTGCATCATCGAACGGCGGAACGGCTTCTGGTTGTAGCTCACCTTCACCATATAAATGCGCACATCAATGCCGAACATCTGGCCGGCCAGTGACAGCGACGAGCCCCACTGACCCGCACCGGTTTCGGTGGTCAGACGGTTAATACCGGCAACCTTGTTGTAGTACGCCTGCGGAATCGCTGAGTTCAGCTTGTGCGAACCGGCGGCACTCACACCTTCGTACTTGTAGTAAATCTTGCACGGTGTTCCCAGCGCTTCTTCCAGACGATGGGCGCGGAACATCGGCGTCGGCCGCCACTGCTGGTAGATCTCACGCACAGGTTCCGGAATTTCGATCCAGCGCTGGGCGGATACTTCCTGCTCGATGATGTTGTCGGCAAAGATAGCTGACATAGCTGATGGGTCCATCGGCATACCGTCCGGGCCCATCGGTGGTGCCGGAGGGTTTTTCAGATCGGCGACCACGTTGTACCAGTGCTTCGGAATCTCGGTTTCCGGCAACAGAATTTTGGTTTGTTTCATTATTCTTGTCTCTGGATGTATATCTCTGGGCCTGCGCTCATTGCATGAGTGCGGCCGGTTAGCGATGAACAAGGTTTTTGTCAGAAGCGCACAGGCGCGGGGAAAAACCACAACCTAACAAAAAACTCAGCAAAACGCGGACTCTAGCGGATTACCGCTCCGGCCTCAATGACGCAGCTCAGGCCAGAACGAAAAGAGTATTCAGCCAGCCGCCACCAAGCAATAACAGTAACCAGAGTAAGAAGCCCAAGAATAATGGCCGGATTCCCGCAGCAACCATGCCCTGCCAACGGGTATTCAGCCCAAGCGCCACCATCGCCAGCATCAGACACCAGGCCGAGGTGCTTGCCGCCAGCTCCGTCAGCCAGAGCGGTAACGGCAGTATGCTGTGGGCAATAATCACTGCGATAAAGCCCAGCACGAACCCTGGCACCGGCAAACGTTTGGGGGCGTCCGTGGCCTGCGGCTGAAGGTTCTTATCCATATCCGTGTCCGCCACAGGCCGGCGCAATAACCACTGTCCGAGCAGCAATAACGTCGGCGCCAGCAGCGCCACCCGCAACAGCTTCACAATCAGGGCGTTCTGCTGGGTTGCGCTATCGAGAGCATCGGTCGCCGCCACCGCCTGAGCGACTTCATGCACGGTGCTGCCGATGTACAAACCGGCAGTATTGCTGTCGAAACCGAACCACTGACACAACAACGGATACAACAACACACTTAACGTGCCGAATAACGCGACCAGTGCGACCGCAATCGCCAGATGCTGTTCTGGGTCATGCTCACCGGCATCCGCTTGTGTTCGCCTACCCAGCAGCGGAGCTGTAGCCATAATGGCCGCCGCACCACAGACCGCACTGCCAATCGCAATCAGAATGCTCAGGCGCAGCGGCAGTTTCAGCCAGCGCTGCCCCAGCCAGATCCCCGTAATAAGAACGCTGGCAATGGTCAGCACATCCACCAGTAATGCCTGCCAGCCAACACCCCACAACTGTTCCAGCGTCAGCTGAAAACCGAACAGCACAATGCCAGCCTTCAGCAGTGTTTGCTGGCAAAAGCGACGCAGAACCTGACCTCCGGTATCGGCAGCGTCAGCATTTCCCATAGGGTTATGGCCATAAATCCAGCGTGGTGCCAACGCACTGGCCAACACCATCCCCAACAGAATACTCAGCGGTAGGCTGCCAATCCCCATTGCCTGTAACCGGGGTAAACCAGCCAGCCATTGGCAAGCAGCCGCCAACAGCACCATCACTGCCAATGTGCGCAAGGCGCTGCGCCAGACCGTCGCCCGCTTCTCTGGTCTGCTGTCTTGCTGCTCAGCAAAATAGCCCGGCATCATCTTATTCTCCCACATGCTTATTTCGTATTCGCATAAGCTTATGCATTTACTTCTTTTCTGAGAAACTGATAAAACCGCAATAACTATCCTGATTTACCGAACAAAACACAGAGGTGCACATTCGTTGTATCACCCAGCCTTGAAAAGCTGCAGCTGCCCCCCACATTTGCACCATAAGCCGAACAGTTAAGGGTCGATATGAGCGACGAAAATCACGAATTTATCAGCAGAGAAGAAGGCGCAGGCGCTCTGGCACTGGCCGATGACGTATTACCGGAGACGCTGTACATCCTGCCGGTGAATGGCCGTCCGTTTTTCCCGTCTCAGGTGCAACCGGTTATTGTCGATGAAAAAGTCTGGGGCGAAACGCTGAAACGGGTCGCCAATTCACAGCACAAATTACTGGGTCTGTCGTTTGTCGACGATAAGGCCGCTGACGAAGTGCCGGCACCGGAGCGTATTCCGGATATCGGCTGTGTGGTGCGTATTCACCGTATTCAGGCCGAAGATGGCCGCATTCAGTTTATCGCCCAGGGCATCCGCCGCTTCCGTATCCGTGAATGGTTAAGCACTGACCTGCCAATGCAGGCACGGGTGCAATATCCGCAGCGCAGCACGGATTTCACCGATGAGATCAAGGCCTATGCCATGGCCATCATTAATGCCATCAAAGAACTGGTGGCGATTAATCCCTTGTACTCCGAAGAACTGAAAAACTATCTCAACCATTTCAGTCCTAATGACCCATCCCCGCTGACCGATTTTGCTGCGGCCATCACCACCGCCGAAGGCAAAGCCTTACAGGATGTACTGGCCACTCTGCCCCTGCAAAAGCGTATGGAAAAAACCCTGGTGCTGCTGAAAAAAGAAGTGGAAGTAGCACGCCTGCAGGCTGAAATTAATAAAACCGTTAACGAAGATATCAGCAAACACCAGCGTGATTTTTTCCTGAAACAGCAGTTAAAAACCATTCAGAAAGAACTGGGGCTGGCCAAGGACGATAAAACCGCTGAAATCGATGAATTTGTACAACGACTGGAAGGCAAAGACATTCCGGCCGCAGCGCGCAAGCGCATTGATGAAGAACTGCACAAACTGAAAATGCTGGAAACCGGCTCGCCGGAATACAGCGTGACCCGTAATTATCTCGACTGGGCAACATCGGTGCCCTGGGGTGTATATTCCACCGATGCGTTCGATCTGAGCCACGCCCGCGAAGTACTGGATGCGCACCACGCCGGACTGGATGACGTTAAACAGCGCATTATGGAATTTCTTGCCGTTGGTACTTTTAAGCAGGAAATATCCGGTTCCATTATGCTGCTGGCAGGCCCTCCTGGGGTGGGTAAAACCTCTATTGGCCGTTCGGTGGCCGACGCGCTGGGGAGGAAATTTTATCGTTTCAGTGTTGGTGGTATGCGCGATGAGGCTGAAATCAAAGGCCACCGCCGCACCTATATCGGTGCCTTGCCGGGTAAATTAATTCAGGCATTAAAAGATGTCGAAGTATCTAACCCGGTGATTATGCTGGATGAAATCGACAAACTCGGTGCCTCTTATCAGGGCGACCCGGCCTCTGCCCTGCTGGAAGTACTGGACCCGGAGCAAAATAAAGAATTCCTCGACCATTACCTCGATCTGCGTGTGGATTTATCCAAAGTGCTGTTTATCTGTACGGCCAACCAGCTGGATACCATTCCGGCACCGTTACTCGACCGTATGGATACCATCCGGTTATCGGGTTATATCGCCGAAGAAAAACTCGCCATTGCCAAGAGCCATTTATGGCCCCGGGTACTGGAACGCCATGGTCTGAAAAAATCCCAGGTGAAAATCAGTGACAGCACGCTGAAAAGCATTATCGAAGGTTATGCCCGAGAGTCCGGCGTGCGTAATCTGGAAAAACTGCTGCAACAGATTGCACGTAAAGCCGTGGTTAAATTACTGGAAAACCCCAAAGCAAAAATTTCGGTGACCAACAAAGACCTGAGTGATTACCTCGGCGCTCCGGCCTTCCGTGCCGAACGTATTTTAAGCGGAGTCGGTGTCGTCACCGGCCTGGCCTGGACTTCGATGGGAGGCGCAACACTGCCGATTGAAGCCGCCGTTGTGCACCAGCAGAACCGTGGTTTTAAACTCACCGGTAAGCTTGGCGATGTGATGAAAGAGTCTGCCGAAATTGCCTACAGCTATACCGCAGGCCATGCGGCTGACTTTGGTGGCGATCCGGAATTTTTTAATTCCCGCTTCCTGCATCTGCACGTACCGGAAGGTGCAACACCCAAAGACGGCCCCAGCGCCGGGGTTACCATGACCACGGCATTAATGTCGTTAATGCTGAATAAACGCATCAAACGCCATCTGGCCATGACCGGTGAGCTTACCCTTACCGGTCAGGTATTACCGGTTGGCGGTATTCGAGAAAAAGTGATTGCCGCACGGCGCTCTAAAATCATGGAAGTGATTTTACCGGAAGCTAACCGCCGCGATTATGAAGAGTTACCGGAACATATTCGTAAAGGTATGACTGCGCACTTTGCTGAAAAATACGCCGATGTATTTGAGGTTGTGTTTGGTTAAAAAAGAGAAACGTTAAATCAGCAAGTGTTACAACAGGGTATTTTGGTTCGCGGGCATGGCCCGCTCCTACGATGTTGCAGATATATCAAAGGCAGATCACATTTGTGCTCCTGTAAATATCCCGTAGGAGCGGGCCATGCCCGCGACTTCGGCAGAATCCGGAATAAAATTCCCATCTGTGATTCAAATCCATATTGCATCCCAGAACGGGTATTCCCCGACTCTGCGCGCTAACCTTGCACGCAGAGGATTTGCCACAACGTATCGTGCCAGTGGCAGAATATCTTCCTCACTGCGCACAGCGTGGTCATGAAATGCAGACGCCCATACACGCCCCTGATAACCTGTTTGCCTTACCGCTCGTGCCGAGGATGATTTCATCGCGCCAACTAGCCGCGACAGGTCTGTTCCATCACCAGTCTGCAGTAACCAATGAACATGATCAGGCATCAGAACCCAGGCTATTACCTGAGAATTTTTCACCAATGATGGTTGCAGAAATGCTTGAACAGCTGCTTTCGCATAACACCATTCCGAAAAAATGCGTGCCCGACCAAAGGTACTGCTAGTAACAAGATATACGCGGCCCACTTCAGAAAAACGTCCAACGCGCAGTTGTTTATGGCCAATTAACGGGCGGAATCCTGTCATACCACACTCCTTGTGGCTGATCATCGGCTGCTGACAAAGCATAGCGCCTGATGCCATTCGCGGGCATGGCCCGCTCCTACGATGTTGCAGATATATCAAAGGCAGATCACGACTGTAATCGTATAAATATCGCGCGCGGGACGAACCATGCCCGCAATTCTGTAAATATCCGCAAAGCAGGTCATACCCGTGACCGTGTAATAACCCGTAGGAGCGGGCCATGCCCGCGATACTTTTTTGCTGTTTATTCGTTATTTAATCAGCTGAATCAGTTGTTTAAATACCGGCCCTTCAGCCTGTTTTTGCAATTCAAACAACGCCATTTCTACAGAGGTTAACTGTGCGCCCATGCTGTGCATTTTGCGGATCGCCAGTTCTTTATTGGCCTGTGTGCGCGAGCTGACGCCATCAGTTACCAGGTGTACGCCGTATTTCTGCGCCAATAAATCTCCAACCGTCTGGTAAACACAGACATGAGCTTCCAGACCGGCCACCAGCCACTGGCTGATTTTCTGATTTTTTACGGCTTTGGCAATGGTGGGTTCCTGCATGCCACTGAAAGTCGATTTAACCAGAGCTTCTCCCGGCAGAACTTCACGCAGTTCCGGACGTGTTGTGCCCAGTTTATCCGGCAGCTGTTCCATCCAGATAATGGGTAATTCCAGCAGGTTAGCTCCCTGAATCAGCAGCCGAAGTTGGGTGAATAATGCACTGCTTTCATGCATCTGTTCCGCCAGTTTGCCCTGTACATCGACGATCATTAAACCGGTTGTTTCTTTATTCAGCATGGGATACCTCCTGTTAAGGCTTGTTCAGCCCTGGGCGAGTACTGCATCAAGATCAGACTGTGACGGCATAAACCAGTAAGCACCGGTTAAGGCCGTCGAGTATTTCATCAGATGATCACTGTAACCATCGCCACTGTTCCCCAGCATACGTTCAAGCTGCACGCTGATACGGCGCAGGTTGCAGGCAAAGGCGAGAAAATACAGGCCGTGTTCTTCCGCACCACCGTATGGGGTACTGCGGCGATAGATTTTCTGCCCGACACCGTCAATTTTGACATCGGTCCGGCTGACGTGAGAGGTCGGTGGCATCGCATCGCCTTCAAGTTCAATATTATCCTGTTTAGTGCGGCCTATTACCTGTTCCTGTTCGTGCACGCTGAGCTGGTTGAATGCCTGCAGATGATGCCGCCATTTCTGCGACAGCACATAGGAGCCACCGGCACCGCTTTCACCCTCGGGAATCACCGCCGCATCCAGACGCTTGTCGCCTTTCGGATTGGCTGTACCATCGACAAAACCGGTCAGATCGCGGGCTTCACGGTTTTTAAAACCATTTAAATCCAACAAAGTTACGGCAACATCGCGCATGGCATCATGCACCTGTAAAACCGCATTCATGACTTCACCCTGATCTTCGCCATGAATCCAGAAAAACACATCGCGCTGAGTCGCTGGCATGGTGTAGCCATTCTCACCACGCAATTCTTTAAACGGCTGTAATTGCGCCGGCTGCCACGCCGGTTGCAGACGCTGCCAGGCTTCACCACCAAAGGCCACGGCAATATAAACGTCTGCTAACGTCTGGCGGGCACGGTCCAGCGCGGCGCATATTTGAACAGTTCCGGCATCCGGTTTCAGGTTCATTTCCAGATAATGTGCACTGCGGCCGGGTTCGGACAACAATCCGGACTGTGGAATCAATGATGAGGTATAGGCTGACGATGACACTGAGATAATCCATGACAAAGTGAATTGTCACTATAACAAAGCGTCAGTCTGATAAGAAATGCTGCGTAGGTCATGCCTGGCTTCTTATGTAACCGGCGCTGGCCGGGTTTATCCGAGAATGGCCCTGATATCTGCCCCCTGCAACCAGTCGGCAACGCATTCAGGCCGCATCGGGCGGCTGAATAAATACCCCTGAATGCAACAGCAACCCAGCTCGCGCAACATGTTCAGCTGGTTGCGGTTTTCCACCCCTTCAGCCGTCACCCGCAGATTAAGTACCTGACAGAGCGCCATAATAGCGCGGCAAATTTCAATATCATTGCTGTCATGGGGAAGATCCCGGACAAAAGAGCGGTCAATTTTCACCCGGTCAAATGGCAGCTCTTTCAGGCGACTGAGCGAAGAATATCCGGTACCAAAGTCATCGATGGCCAAACCGACACCCGACTTGCGGATATTTTCCAACTGACGCAGAACCTGCTCATTTGCCTGCAAAGCCGTTTCGGTAATTTCCAGCTCCAGCTGTGCCGCAGGAATGTTGAATTCTTCCAGCGTTGCGATCAGTAATTCGCTGAAGCTGCTGTCGGTCAGCTGGCGCGCGGATACATTCACCGACACCACCAGTGGAGGCATTCCGGCATCCATCCAGTTGCGTAACTCACGGCAGCTTTCGCGCAGCATCCAGGCGCCGATATCGACAATCACATCACTCTGCTCAGCAATCGGAATAAAGCGATCCGGAGGTATCATTCCCAGTTCGTCGTGATACCAGCGGCACAGTGCTTCCATCCCGTAAACCTGCGCCGTCTGCAGATCAATTAATGGCTGAAATTCGATTGCCAGTTCGTCGTTGCGGATGGCCTGCTTCAGATTACGTTCAATCCGCAGGCGCTCGTTAAACTCCATTGCAAGAGCAAAATCGTAAATACAGTAGCGGTTTTTTCCCTGCCGCTTGGCTTCAAATAATGCGGTGTCTGCTGCTTTTAATAACTCTTCATATTCATGCACCGATGGTCGTGACATCACGATGCCAATACTGGCTGACAGCTCAACTCTTTCACGACTGAGGGTCACAGGTTCCTGTACTGCAGCCAATAATTTAGTGGCGACGATTTTCAGATTGTCTTCCTGCTCTACGCCGGTTAATACAATCACAAACTCGTCACCACCAATCCGCACAACGGTATCTTCGTCACGCACCGATTGTTTAAAACGATCGGCCATAATACGCAGTAATAAATCCCCTTCTGAATGCCCAAGGGTGTCATTAATCAGTTTAAAACCGTCCAGATCCAGATACAGAATACCAACGGAACCCGGCGTATCGTCCCCCTCCAGTGCTTCGCGCACCACCTGTTCCAGACGAACACGGTTACCGACTCCCGTAAGGGCATCCATATAAGCGAGCGTGGCCAGATTTTTTTCAACGCGGCGCAATTCACTGATATCGGAAAACGTAATCACAAAGTTCTGCAGCTGTCCGTCATCACTTAATACCGTGCAGACATGTTCCCAGGCCGGAAAGAATTCTCCGTTCTTGCGCTGGCAGGCAATTTCCCCACTCCAGTAACCCTGTGCATCGCTGGCCAGTCGCGGATAAAACTGATCACTGTGGCGCCTGGCATGCAGAAACTCATCCGGATTCTGACCACGCACATCTTCTGCCGAGTAACCGGTAATCTGACTGAAAGCCGGGTTCACATTTAACACCCGGCGCAGGTTATCGGTAATCAGAATGCCTTCGGAGGTGGAATTAAATACCGCATTGGCCTGACGCAGCTGTTCATCAGCCAGATAACGCTCATGCACATCGTGCAGTACACCGATTACCCGGCGATCACCGTTTGCCCAGCTGAATAAACTGGCAAACAGTTCAACCCGGCGATAGTCGTTACCTTCATGTTTGCGGTAACGTACCGGCTGCTGAAAGCGGTTATGGCTGGTAATTTGCTGATGAATTTTATCGCGATCATCCGGATGAACATTCACCAGCAGAGCATCAAGACTTTCAGAAATTAATTGCGGCGGTGAATGTTTTACCGCCATCTGAATTTCAACATCCGGCGCTGGTGTCCACTCCCAGATGCTCATTCTTGCAGCCTCAAGCGCCAGGCGCAGACGCTCTTCAGACTGGCGTAATTCCATATCAGCATGATGGCGTGTCAGTGCAATACGGATAGCCGCATCCACTTCGCGTTTTTCAAAGGGTTTTACCATATAACCGTAAGGCAGGCTGTCGCTGGCATCATCCAGCGTCTGCTCATCGGTATAGGCCGATAAAAACAGTACAGGCACACCAAAGCGCTGCATAATAATTTTGGCCGCTTCAGTGCCCAGCATGGCGGTATCGAGGTGAATATCCATCAGAATAAGATCGATATCCTGCACCTCTGCTGCGGCGATGGCTGCTTCGCCACTGCCAACACAGGCAACCACGGTATAGCCCAGATCTTCCAGCGTCAGCTTAAGATCCAGCGCGGTTACCTTTTCATCTTCAACAATCAATATGCGGTAAGAACGCAAAGTGCTATGGCTGTTCATCAGAAGCTCCTGTATCACTGAGCGTTAATTGAAAAACAGCGCCTTCTGTATCCAGAACCTGTAATGTGGCGTGCATCTGCTCAACCAGTCCGGGAATTAACTGAAAACCGAGAGAATGGGAAACTCCGGGACGGACTCCCTCCGGCAGACCCACACCATTGTCAGCAATAACCAGCTGTTTTTCCGACCCATTTTCACTCAGAGACAGACGGATTTCTCCGCTGTCACGACCCAGAAATGCGTGTTTTATGGAATTAGTGACCAGCTCATTAATCAGCAAACCAAAAGGCAGTGCGACATCCAGTCCGAGATAACTTTCCTCCTGCTCCGATTCGACGATCATCTTGACGTTGCGCATAGCGGAAAAATAACTGCGGCTGAGCAGATCCCCGAGCCGGCGCATATAAGAAACCGCTTCGATGCGATCAAAATTTTTCTGCTCGTACAGCAGCTGGTGAATTAAGGCCATGGCTTTTATCCGCCCCTGGCTTTCATCAAAATAGCCGCGTACTTCTTCCGGCACGCTGCGCGCCTGCAGGCTGAGCAGGCTGGATACCACCTGCAGATTATTTTTTACCCGGTGATGCACTTCGTTCAGTAAGGCGGTTTTTTCATTCAGGCTGCGGATAAGGTTCTGCTGAATATTTTTCTGCACCGAGATATCAACGATGGTGGCCAGAATGCGGATACCTTCGGGGAAGTTCAGTGGTGTTAAGCCAATTTCTACCGGAAACAGACTGCCATCACGACGGCGGGCATACAGCTCCCGCATAGCGGCCATCGCTCTGGCCTGCGGAGCCTGTAAATATCCACGCCGCAGATCCCCGTGCGCAGCTTTTATGCTGTCCGGCACCAGATCCTCAACCGTCAGCTGGTACATCTGCTCGCTGTCATAGCCGAACATTTCCGTACTGCGGCGGTTAACCAGCTGAATATGGCCCTCTTCATCCACCAGTATCAGACCATCCTGAGTACTTTCGACAACCCGGCGGAAGCGCTCTTCGCTGTACTTGAGCATGTTTTCGCCGGCTACCCGGGCGGTAATATCAATGGCCGACGGAATCAGGTAAACAATCTCCTCCTCGGCATTTCTCAGCGGCGCCAGCATAAAGTCGATGGTCATACGCTGATCATTGGCAGTACGGATAACCACGTCATAGCGCACGGTTTCGCCCTGTGCGGCTGCCTTTACAGCTTCACGCAGCTGTTGCTGTATGTCGCTGTCGTATGACCACCAGAAGCAATCCCAGAATTTTCGTCCCTGAACGTCAGCCAGCTCAATTCCGGCCGCATCCAGCGGTGCCTTATTGGCATCAATCAGGGTGCCGTCGGGTTCCATAATGCCGACAAAGGACACCAGACTGTCGATAACCCGCCGCACAAGAGACGCCGATTCTTCTTTCGCCTGCTGTAACTCCAGCTCGACCGTATGATTAACCGCAATCACCAGCACGCCGAGAATGCGTCCGTCATCGGCGCGGATCGGGCGATAGGAGGCCAGCCACTGCGCCTTACGACCGGGAGTACTGGGGGCTTCTGCCAGAATTTCTTTATTGGTGATCTCTTCCCCCTGAACAATCACGGAACGCAGCATCGGTTCGATAACCGGCGCCAGCTGAGGGAGAACATCGTGGACAGAGCGTCCGAGGTGGGCTGCAACACTGAGGCCGTTAAAACGCGCCAGAGTGTTGTTAATGGCCTGGTAGCGCAGGTCGCAATCAATAATGGCCAGCCCCAGATCGGAATGGCCAAGCAAGGCATCCAGAACACTGGATTTCAGCTCCAGTAGTGCCAGTTTATCAGCTGCTGCCGCTGGGCTTGTATCCATACACACCGCCACTGTGAATATCATCCGTTCGAGCTTAACCAAACCCGAGGATTTTAATAAGGTATATTTACAGAATTACCTATAAACACCTCATCAGCAAGCTCCTTCCTGCGCCAGTCAGGAGCTGCTCTTATTCAGCTAAGCCGGTCCAGCAGGTAAAACAGCGAGTGGTAAGGGATTTCCCCGTGGCGGCTGAGGCCAATTTCACAGGTGCGGCTGGTCGAAATACCCTCCACGCAGTGCTCCACCTGAGCTTTCAGCGGCGCCAGCGCCGAGGCATTCAGTTCCGGCAGCATAAAACCCTTATCGCCGGCAAAGCCGCAACAGGTAATGTCCGCCGGCACCACCACCTGAGTGGAGCATTGCCGCGCCAGTGAGAGCAATTCTTCGCCCAGTCCCTGCTTGGTAGTTGAGCAGGTGATGTGTACTGCCACCGGCTCATGGGTCGGCCGGATATCCAGATTCGGTACCAGAAAGCGGTTGGCAAAGCGGATCGGATCGAGCAGCTGAATACGCTCGTCCAGCTGTTGCTGCAGACGGAACACGCAGGGACTGGTATCAATCAGTACCGGCAGGCGGCCATTATCGGAAGCTTTCAGCAGCGCCGCATTAAGCGCCGCGCGCATGGCATCGGCCTGCTCAAAATGACCTTTGCTCTCCAGCGGCATGCCGCAGCAGTGCTGGTCCTGATCGGGCAACATGGCCAGGTGCACACCGGCTTTCTGCGCCAGATCGAGGGTTACCTGCATCAGGCTGCGCTGGTCATCCTCTTTGGCTCCCGGCCCCATGGTGCGGCTGGCACAGCTGGGGAAATACACCACCTGAGTCAGCTCATTCACGCCGTATTCACAGGGGTTGAGCTTATCGGCGGCGGTCGGCATGGCATCGTGCCACAATGGCGTGGCCCCCAGCGTCAGGGTATTCACCCCTTTCGCCACGGTGCTGATCACGCCGTCACCAACCAGATCGCGGGTAATATCCATTAACTGCAGCGCGCCACGGCTGGTTTTGCTCACACCGGCAAAATGATCGGCCACCCACTGCGCCTTACCCGCATGTTTTTTATTGCGTTCATGGCGCAGTTTGCGGCTTAAATCACCGGTATTAATGCCGACCGGACAGGCCATACTGCACAGACCATCGGCAGCGCAGGTATCCACGCCCTGATACTGATAGTCATCCAGCAGGGTTTTATACGCCGGATTTTTACCATCACGTTCCTGGCGTTTTAGTTCGCGCATAATCACAATGCGCTGGCGTGGCGTCAGGGTTAGGTTGCGTGACGGGCAAACCGGCTCGCAGAAGCCGCATTCGATGCAACGATCAATCAGATCATCCGCTTCGGGAATGGGTTTTAAGTTCTCAATATGAGTGCGCAGGTTGCGGGTTAAAATCACATCCGGGTTTAACAGGCCGGCCGGGTCAAAGGCCTGTTTGATCGCCCACATCAGCTCATAAGCCTGACCGCCCCATTCCATCTCAACAAAGGGCGCCATATTACGTCCGGTGCCGTGTTCGGCTTTGAGCGAGCCATCGTAACGGCCAACCACCAGCACACAGACTTCGTCCATAAAATCGGCATAACGCTGAATTTCAGCCGGATCGGTAAAATTCTGGGTAAAGACAAAATGCAGATTACCGGCCAGCGCATGACCAAAAATAATGGCTTCGTCGTAGTGGTATTTTTTAAACAGCGCCTGTAACTCCAGCACCGCAGGCGCCAGATTCTCAACCGGAAAGGCAATATCTTCGATAATGACGGTGGTGCCTTTGGCACGTACTGCACCGACCGCCGGAAATAACCCTTTGCGGATATTCCAGTACAGCTGACAGGTGTTTTTATCGGTGGTAAAGGTTTTCGGCTGCAGGGTATCAAAAGCCTGTAAAGCGGCGGTGGTTTCGCTCAGGCGCTGCTGTAATTCGGCATCGCTGCCGGCGCGTACTTCCACCAGCAAGGCGGCAGCCTGTTCATCGAGGGTGCGTAAATAGTCCGGCATGCCGGGTTTATCTTCAACGCAGCGCAGCCCTGCACGGTCTATTAATTCAACCGCCGCGACCGGTGCCGAGGAAAGAGCGGTCACTGCCTTACTGGTCTGTTCGATGTTGGCAAACAGCAGTAAGGCAGACGCTTTATAAGCGTGCTCTTCGACCGTGTGATAAATCACCTGCGATACAAACCCCAGGGTGCCTTCTGAGCCCACCAGGAGGTGCTGCATAATATCGATCGGATCAGAAAAATCCACCAAAGCGTTAAGACTGTAGCCGGTGGTATTCTTAATTCTGAATTTCTTCACAATCCGGTCGTGTAAAACCGGATTGTTCAGCACCTGCGAGCGCATGTCCGCCAGTTGCTGCAACAGGCTGGCATGGCTTTGGCGGAATGCATTTTTTGAGGCTTCATCGGCGGTATCCAGCACCGTACCATCGGCCAGAATCAGGCGCATCGAGGCCAGTGTCTGATAAGAATTCTGCGCCGTACCGCAACACATACCGGAAGCGTTATTGGCGATAATTCCACCAATTTTGCAGGTATTGATCGACGCCGGGTCCGGGCCGATTTTACGCGCAAAAGGCGCCAGCAACTGATTGGCACGGGCACCAATAACCCCCGGCTCTACCTGTAACTGCGCACCGTTATTTAATACCGCGGCTTTATTCCAGCCATTACCCAAACGCACCAGCACACCATCGGTCACGGCCTGACCGGACAGACTGGTGCCCGCCGCCCGGAAGGTTAAATGCACTTTGTGCTGATGCGCCAGCTCCAGTACCTTCTGTACTTCCTGCTCATTAATAACCGTGACGACCAGTTTGGGAATCAGGCGATAAAAGCTGGCGTCGGTACCAAAGGCCAGAGTGCGTAACGGATCGGAAATAATGCGTTCGTCGGCAATAAAAGGCGCCAGATCCTGCGCAAAACGATGAAAAGCGTCAGTCATATCAGGCATCCGTTAACAGCAGGACAATCAGTTCTTTTGGCCCGTGGGCGCCATAGGCCAGGGTCTGCTGAATATCGGCGGTCTTGCTCGGCCCGGAAATCAGCAACACATTAGTCGGCATATGCGCCGGTAATTTCTGTGCCTGCACCAGGGTTAAAAAGCTGGCGGTAATGGCTGAGGCATTGAGCAGAATAATATTCAGCGGCGGCACCAGCGACAGCGCCCGTGGTTCCTGTGGGCCGGTTTCGACCAGCAGCGAACCGGTTTCCGCCAGACCCGCCGAGGCCACACTGAAGCCTGCGTCCACAGCGGTAAACAATTCCTCTTTGCTTAACGGCTCAGTCAGCAGGGAGGCATCAACCGGGGTTATCTTCTGTTGTTCAGTATGTTGTTCAGCAAACTGTGCCAACGCATTAAGCAATACCCTGCCCTGCTCATGCTCACCGCTGAGCAGGCGTTTAACACCGCGCGCTGTCAGTTGTTGTGCCAGCTCTCCTGCCCAGTTGGCCGTTGTGGTTTCAATGACTTCGGCATGGTTATCCAGCAAATTTTGTTTAAAGCTGGCCAGCCATTCGCTTTGCGCCAGTTGTGTCCAGCCAGCGGCATGCTCTGCCTGAATGCCGGTGGTTTGGCTTGTCTGCTCAGGGTTTTGGGCAGACGCCTGGCTGGCATACAGCCGCTGTAAAATACGCTCACGACTGTTCATGCATTATCTCCGCGTTTATCGGCAGTGTTGTTCTGATACTGGCCAGCCACCCCCCGGGCTTTGGCTAATTCATGCAGACTGCGGCGCGCCGGTTGTGGCGTGCTGCGCGAGTCGGTCCAGGGGGATAACAGTGCCGCGGCGGCTTTGCTGCGGAACAGGCCGCGACCGCGGGTCATCGCTGTGGTCATGATGCGGTACAGCGGCGCAAAACGATGGGTCAGCGCCCAGCCGCGCCAGATTAAACTTTCACCCAGCGTGCGTTTGGCCCCCCGACCCATCACTTCCTGTACTGCAGTGGCATTGGAAACCGCGGCGGCATCGGTAAATTGCGGACTGACGGCTTCAGCGCGTAACTCGCGGATTAACTCCGGCAAAGGAATACGTACCGGACAGGCCTCACCACAGGCGCCGTTTAATGAGCAGGCGCTGAGCATATCGCCGTGTTTTTCTAATCCGGCAATCTGCGGTGTCACCACCTGACCAATCGGCCCCGGATACGTCGAACCGTAAGCATGACCGCCAACCCGCGCATAGACCGGACAATGATTCATACAGGCACCACAGCGGATGCACTGCAGTGTCGGTTTTAACACCGGATGGCTGAAAATACGCGAGCGACCATTATCCACCAGCACCAGATGCACCTGTTCCGGGCCATCCAGCTCACCGGCTTTTTTCGGGCCGGAAATCATATTGAAATAGGTGCTGATTTTTTGCCCGGTTGCCGAGCGGGTTAACAGTGTCAGTAATTCCGGCACATGGGAAAAATCTTCCACCACTTTTTCAATACCGGTGACGGCAATGTGCAGCTTCGGCATAGTCGTGGTCATACGGCCATTGCCTTCGTTTTCCACCAGGCACAGCGTGCCGGTATTGGCCACGGCCATATTCACGCCGGAAATACCGGCATCGGCGCGCATAAATTTATCGCGCAGAATAGCGCGGGCATTGCCGATTAATTCGTCAACGTCTTCGGTATAAGGCACCTGCGAACCATCGCTGGTCTGGGCACGGGCGTGCATCAGTCTGGCAATCTGTGCCTTATTTTTATGGATGGCCGGCATAATAATATGCGATGGCGTTTCACCGGCCAGCTGCACCAGATATTCGCCCATATCACTTTCCAGACACTCAATACCCCGTGCCTCAAGAAAATGATTGAGTTCAATTTCTTCCGTCACCATGGATTTACCCTTCACCACGGTGCGGGCGTTATTCGCCGTTAAAATATCGTGAATAATAGTGCAGGCTTCATCAGCGGTTTCGGCCCAGTGCACCTGAATACCGTTGGCGGTCAGATTTTTTTCCAGCCGCTCCAGTAACTCCGGCAAATTGGCCAGACTGTGCTGACGAATAGCTTCACCACGGTCACGTAACGCAGACAACGCACTCTCATCGGGAAACACTGCTTTGCGTTTGCCCATTAAAAAATCGGAAGCACCGCGAAAGCTTTTACGTAAGGCTTCGTTTTCCAGTGCCATTTTGGCGCGTACTTTAAAATGGCGTTGCTGCAGCTCGTTAAATTCGCGCTGCTCGACGTTCAGCTCCTGCTGTAACTGTTCGATATTGATATGCATGCTGTCGGAGGCAATTTTCTGGCTCATGCTTTATCTCCGCTTTTCTTGTTGTATTGCTGGCTGCGCTTCTGGCTGATCTGGGAACCATCACCACCGTTAAGACGCGTATACAACAGCGAGGCCAGATGCTGAACCGGAATTTCAGGCCCCTGCTTCTCCCCCTGCAGTTTGTCTAAGGTGCCACCAATATTCATCAGGCAACCGCAGTCACCACTGACCAGCCGCTGACAACCGGTGGCGGCAATCGCACTGGCTTTATCCGCCGCCATCGCCGCAGAAATATCACCCTGCTTCACTGCAAAGGTGCCACCGAAGCCGCAGCATTCGGCAACCCGTTCAGGCTCAACGACCTGTACACCGGGCAGGTTTTCCACCAGCGCTTTATGCTCCGCCGCCACACCCATGCCGCGACGGGCCGAACAGGAGGTATGCAGCGCCACGGTTAGCGGCGACTGATCTTCTGCCTGCGCCAGCTGTTGCTCCAGCTGCAGTACGTTCACCATAAATTCACTGAACTCATAACTGCGTGCCGCCAGCGCAATGGCAGCCGCCTCTTCCGGCTGGCCGGCAAAGAGCTTCGGATATTCTTTGTGCACCATGCCAGCACAGGAGCCCATCATCACCACTACCGGTATATCGGCGGCAAAGGCCTGCAGCTGAGTGCGGGCTACAGCACGCGCCTGCTCGTCATAGCCGGAGTTATACGCCGGCTGACCGCAACAGCTCTGGCTTTGCGGAAAAATCACCTCGATCCCTGCATGCTGCAGCAGCGCGATCGCATCCATTCCGGCTTCGGGATAAAAGCTGTCGACCAGGCAGGTGCCCAGCAAATAAACCGCTTCTGGTTTGGGCGGATAAACCCGCGACTGGCGGCTGGCGGCCGCTGTTGTGTTCTGTTCTGTCATTGCGCTATCACCGCTGTCGGCTGTGAGGTGGGCTGACGGGCATATCAATTTTATAAATTGGTATTACCAATTACCCACTCTTGATTTGTTGCAATAAATTACCGCCGCCTCCCTTCAGGGTCAAACCCTTTATGCCTTATATAGCGCTTTGTAATATCGACATTGGTCGCATAAAAAAACAGACCAATCGCTCTTTTAAGGCCTGACAAGTAACGCAACGTTCAGATAGAATTGGTTTTACCTTTTAACAAGACATAAAGCCGCAGCAGGAACCCCATGAGTGACGATCCGATCCGTGCCAGCAAGATTTCCGACATCATCGCCAAACGACTGGAGGCCATGATTCTGGAAGGCAGCCTTGCACCCGGCCAGAAAATGCCACCGGAACGCGAACTGGCACAGCAGTTTGAAGTGTCACGGCCATCACTGCGCGAAGCACTGCATAAGCTCGAAGCAAAAGGCCTGGTCACCCGCAAACAGGGCGGCGGCACCTTTGTCTCGGCCGAAATCGGTCTGTCCTTTGTTGATCCGCTGATGCAGTTATTTCAGACCCACAGCGAATTTAATTACGACCTGCTGGAATTCCGCCACGCGCTGGAAGAAGTGGCGGCCCACTACGCTGCCCTGCGCGCCACGGAGACTGACCGGGAAATTATTGAACGGCGCTATAGCGAATGGCTCGACGGCCATGTGCAGCGCATTGGCCACAAAGAAGAGGCAGAGCTCGACTGGCGTTTTCACCTTGCCATTGCCGAAGCATCACATAACGCGGTACTGCTGCACTCCATGCGCGCCCTGTTCAACTTATTCAAGATGACTATCGCCACCAACCTGGAATACCTGTACACCAAAGAAGACCGGCGTGATGAAATCCTGCGCCAGCACAGCGCGATTAAAGACGCGGTATTAAGCCGTGATCCGAAAGCCGCGCAACAGGCGGTGAATGATCATCTGGCCTTTGTTGAAGAAACCCTGCAACAGAGCAGCCGCTTTGAAAGCCACTCCAAGCGCTCTCTGCGCAGAATAGGCCTGATGCGCTAACGCTGGCGCAGAAACCAGGCCTCAAGAAAGTCGATACATTGCAGCACTCTGGCCGGCACAAAGTGTCTGGCCGGGTACAGCGCATACAGCGTCAGCTCTGGTTTGCGCGCATCCGGCAAAACCTCGACCAGCTCACCACTGGCAAGCGCCTCGCGGCATAAAAACTCAGGCACCAGCCCAAGTCCCAGACCGGATTTAATCGCCGTCAGCATAAAGATCACACTGTTGACCCTTAGCGTACCGCCAATGCGTACACCGTCGTCCAGCGGCCAGACATTCTTGCCCTTGAAATAGCTGTATTCAAAGCAGTTATGGCTGCGCAGATCATCAACCGACACAATCGGTTCATGCTGCTGCAGGTACTGCGGCGCAGCACAGACGTGATACCCAAAGCGTGTCAGTGGCCTGCCGACATAGGCCAGATCCAGCGGCTGACTGGAGGCACGAAACCCCAGATCGAAGCCCTGCGCCACCAGATCCACATCTTCGTCACCCAGATGAATATCCAGCTCAATATCCGGATAGGCGCGCATAAAATCGGCAAACATGCGCGACAACTCAGTAATCCCCAACGCCATCGGCGCATTGATTTTCAGCCGGCCACGCGGTGCCTGCTGCAGATCCTGCACAAAGCTGTCGGCTGCCTCCAGCTGCGCCAGAATCTCCCGCGCCCGCTGCAGATAGCCTTCTCCGGCGTGGGTTAACTGCACATTGCGCGTAGTACGGTGCAACAGCCGGACTCCCAGATCCTCTTCCAGGCGGCTGACTTCCTTACTGATAACCGATTTCGATGTGTTCAGCTGCTCCGCCACCCGGGTAAAGCTGCCCAGCTCTGCCAGCCTGACAAACAGCTGTATTGCCCGAAGTTTATTCACTGCTCCCCCACCTAAAACTGTTTCCAATTTGAAAACAACTGGTTCGCATTGTAGCTATATATCCAACAACGCCAACCCCCTAATCTGCCCATAAGGCTGTGAAGCACAGTGCTCACGGCCCACACCAAAACTCCCAAACAACACTCAAACCCGAATACACCGGAGAAGACTATGTACACACTGTATTTTCTGCCTGACGCCTGCTCACTCGCCACCCAGGTGGTACTGCGCGAACTGGGCCAGGAAGTGAGCCTGATTCACAAACAACAGGTCAGCGACTTCAGCCGCATCAACCCGGTCGGCACCGTCCCTGTTCTGCTCGATCCGGATAACGGCCAGACTCTGCGTGAAGGTGCTGCCATCATGATCCACCTGCTGGAAAAGCACCCTAACCCGATGCTCCCGCACAATGATGCCAACGCGCGCCTGCAGGCCATCCGCAACATAATGTTCGCCAACGCCACCATGCACCCGGCATACAGCCGCTTATTTTTTGCCAGCTCAGCCATTCATGATGCCGACGCCCGCCAGGCCTTCTTTGCCGGCGCCGCCGACGCCATCAGTGCCTTGTGGCAAGTGGTGGAGAATCAGCTGCAGGAGCAGCCATTTCTGGGCGGTGAACAACCTTCTGCCGCCGACATTATGCTCAGCGTCTATTCACGCTGGGGCGCGGCATTTCCGGTCAATATTCAGATTGGTGAAAAAACCAGCGCCATGATCGACCGCGTACTGACAATGGACAGCTTTAAGCAGGCATTAAAAGCTGAACAACAAACAGCCGATGCCCTGCGCTGATAAAAGCGGATAACAGAAGCGGATAACAGAAGCGGATAACAGAAGCGCAAGATGGAGACCTACGATGAATACGGATGCAATAACCACTCAGGATTTCGATCAGATCTGTGCCCTGGTACAGGACTATTTCAATGGCCTGCATCAGGGCGATACGCAAAAACTACGGCATATTTTTCATGCCGATGCGGTGCTCAAAGCGCCGGGTTTACGCCGCAATCTGGAAGACTGGCTGAGTCTGGTCGCTCAGCGCGAAGTGCCGGCCCAACGTGGTGACGCCTTCGGCTACCGGCTTCTGGCAGTTGATCTGCTTGGTGAGCAGGCCATGGTCAAAGTGTTGTGTCCATTGCTGGGGCGCACCTATATCGATTTTCTCGGACTGTTAAAAGAAAACAATCAATGGCTCATCGTTAACAAAATGTACGCCAATGCCTGAACGGAGATAACTATGCCTTACATTAATATCCGGATTACCGACGAGAACGTCAGTAACGAACAGAAACAGGCGCTGATACGCGGTGCCACGCAACTGATGGCCGATGTTCTGAATAAACCACCACATGTCACCTTTGTGGTGATTGATGAAGTCCCGACAGATAACTGGGGGATTGGTTTTGATCAGGTAACCGAGATCAGAAAAGCGCAGTCTCAACAGTGAACGCAGCGGCTGGTAAATTATTATTTACCAGCCGCTGTTGCAGCACAGAATTTATGCCTGAAACGTCCAGGCAATAAAGCGGCTGACCTTCTGCCCCTGCGCCATCGGCACGGTTTTAATATCCGTCGCGCCCAGTTTGCGCAGCAGCTGTTTCAGTGCTGGAAGATGGTCATGGGCTGACACCAGACTGCTGAACCAGCCAACCTGAGCTGAAAACTCCACACTTTCGTGGATCATGCGCTTAATAAACGCCAGCTCCCCGCCTTCGCACCAGAGTTCGTTCCCCTGTCCGCCGAAATTGCGTTTTACCGAGGCCTTATCACCTTTTAAATTGCGCCACTTGCGTCGTGCCTGCGCTTCGGCTTCTTTTTGTGAGGCAAAAAACGGCGGATTGCACAGGGTTAAATCAAAATAATCATCTGGGCGGATCATACCGCCAAATAATTTCTCACTGTTTCGCTGCATCAGAATATTAATACTCTGCAGCGCCGGATTAGCAGAAATAATCGCATGGGCATTGCGGATCGCAGTGGCATCCACATCGGTCGCGGTAAATTGCCAGCCATAGACGCTGCTGCCAATAATCGGATAAATCAGATTCGCGCCGGTACCGATATCCAGCACCCGTGGTGTTGCATTAACGGAAGGTTTAGCCGACTCCGTCAGCAGATCCGCCAGATAGTGAATATAATCGGCGCGCCCCGGAATCGGCGGGCATAAAAATCCGGCCGGAATACTCCACTGCTGCACGCCATAATGGTGTTTCAGCAAGGCTTTATTCAGACAGACAACGGCATTGTTATCGCTGAAGTCGATGGTCTGTTCACCGCGCGGATTCGCCTGCAGAAAATACTCAAGCTCCGGCACTGCGGCCACCAGCGCTGCCATATCGTAACGGCCCTGATGCACATTACGCGGATGCAGCCCCTCGGGCTTTACTTCGCCATAGAGCGCTGAGGTTGTTTTTTCATCATCGCGGCGGGCAGCCGGTTTTTTGCTCTTCTGACCATAGGGCGCCTTAGCTGCAGCGTCTTTTCCTGAGGAAGGCTTGCGACTGCCGGATCTGTCAGAAGCGGACGCGCCGGATTCAGCATTACGGCCTTTATAGGGCGCTTTTTCCGGTTTACGGCCCTGATCACGCGCCTGCTTGCCTCCCTCCGGCTTATCGTCCGTGCGTGTACGGCTCGCAGCAGCCGGGCGCTCGTCGCGTTCACGCTTTGACGCTGAGGATGTGCCCGGGCGGGTTTTGCCCGTTCCATCAGCGGTGGAGGCATCCGGGCGGGTTTTCCCCGTTCCATTAGCGGAGGATGCATCCGGGCGGGCTTTGCCCGTACCATAAAGAGAAGCGCCGGATACTTTTTTCGGCGCAGAGTCAGATGCAGCAGAATCAACAGGTTTGGTCACAGGAATCATCACAGAAATAACAACAGATAGCCGTGCATATTAGCACGGAGCGCTGCATTCAGCGGCAAACTCCATTATCCTGCTACCTTCTGTGCCATATCACCACATCAGCAACCGGCCTGCCTCTTCTGACCGGAACCGGTCCGGCAGCCAGGCCCATACAGCTCCGGAGCCTTATGAGCGAACTGATCGCCACTTTTATCTTCTTTTTTGCTGTAATCGACCCCATCGGTACCATTCCGGTGTTTATTGCGGTCACCGCTCTGCATAACGAAGCGACACGGCGAAAAATTGCCCTGCAGGCGACGTTATTCTCCGGCGCAATTCTGCTGTTTTTTGTGGTGGCCGGCGAAATCATTCTGACCGCCATTAATATTCCGCTGTCGGCGTTTCAGATTGCCGGCGGTATCGTGCTGTTCCTGTTTGCCCTGACCATGATCTTTGGCGAAGGCAAACCGGCTGAAGAAAAACGCATCGCCCGCGACGGCAGAGAAACCGCTATTTTTCCATTGGCAGTGCCGTCCATTGCCAGCCCCGGCGCCATGCTTGGTGCGGTACTGATGACCGAGAACAACCGTTACAGCCTGCTCGAACAGTCGCAGACCACGCTGGTTATGCTGTCGGTTTTGGGGGTGGTTTTTGTCCTGCTCCTGCTGGCCAGCCGGGTTCACCGGCTTATCGGTGATGGTGGCGCCAGTATTATCAGCCGGGTGATGGGGCTGATTCTGGCATCGGTGGCGGTGAATAATATTCTGTCCGGCATCAAGACCTACTTTTTGCTTTAACATGGCGCTGGCAGCATGCGCATTTATAAAATGCTGCCGGCTCCTGCATTAACCAAGTGCCGGCGGCACCTGCATTGACTAGGCGCCGCCGGGCGCTTTGAATTAACAAACAGGATGTTTATGTCGTCTCAATCCAGAACCCTGCATAACCCGCTGTACTGGCTGCACCCGAAACAGATCTGGTCGCACGTCAGCGCTATTGATGAGCAGGCCGAGCAGGAGCGGCAGAATGTCAGCCCGGCAACCTTAAAAAACCGCGCCTGGGTTGTGATTGCCGTTGCCTGCGTTTGCTTACTGATGCTGCATTACCTGAAATACTCGAGCAATCTGCGTACTGCAATCCCGCTACTGGAAAACCTGTTTGCCATTGACAACCACCAGTGGCTGATCAGCTATCAGCGCAGCCAGTACCGCGAATTACTGGGGTATGTCTGGTGGGGAGGCTGGCACTTGCTGACCTTTATTATTATCCCGATGCTCACCATCCGATACGTGCTGAAGCAATCCGTCCGCGATTACGGCTGGCAATGGGGCGAGGTGCATAAGCACTGGTTAGGTTATTGCCTGCTGGCTACACCGATTGTGTTCTTTGCCATTATGGCCAGCTTCCGCGACGACTTCGCCAACCACTACCCCTTTTATAATCTGGCCCATAAAAGCTGGCTTGATCTGTTGCTCTGGGAGTGTATTTACATCACCCAGTTTATTGCCGTTGAATTTTTCTTCCGCGGTTTTCTGGTGAACGGCCTGCGGCCACAGCTTGGCAGCTTATCGGTTGCGGTGATGTGCCTGCCCTATCTGATGCTGCATTTTCCGAAACTCTGGCTGGAGTCGACAGGAGCAATTTTATTCGGCTTTTTTCTTGGCATTCTGGCGCTAAAGTCACGCTCAATCTGGGGTGGTGTTGCGGTGCATGTGGCAATTGCGCTGGCCATGGATTTTGCCGCGATGATTCAGACCAAAGGTCTGCCAGAGCAATGGCTGCGCTGAGAGGAATATATCCTTAAGGCTGCGGGTATTCGCGGGCATGGCCCGCTCCTACCCAAATATGCTCCTTTCAAGAGACGCCGATTTTTCGTAGGAGCGGGCCATGCCCGCGATAACACGCTTGGTTATAAAATCAGACGACGCACATCCGACAACAACGCCACCAGCGTGGTGAAGAAGCGGCCACAGTCAGCACCGTTAATCGCCCGGTGGTCGTAAGATACCGCCAGCGGCAGCATATTACGCGGCACAAATTCTTTGCCGTTCCACTGGGGTTTTATCTGCGCCTTCGATACCCCCATAATCGCCACTTCCGGTGCATTCACAATCGGCGTAAAACCAGTACCGCCCATCGCGCCCAGACTGGAAATGGTAAAGCAGCCACCCTGCATTTCGTTAGGCTTGAGCTTACCGTTACGGGCTTTTTCAATCAGCTCGCTGGCTTCACGGGCGATCTGGTAAATGCCTTTTTTATCGGCATCACGCAACACCGGCACCATCAGGCCGTTCGGTGTATCGCAGGCAATACCGATGTGCACATAGCGTTTCTGCACCATATGTTCGCCATCGTGATGCAGCGACACATTAAAGCTGGGCTCCAGCGTCAGGGCACTGGCCGCTGCCTTAATTAAAAACGGCAGCGGAGTCAGTTTAACGCCCTGTTTTTCTGCTTCCGATTTCATCGAAGCGCGGAAAGCATCCAGGTCGGTAATATCGGCTTCATCAAACTGCGTAACATGCGGCACATTCAGCCAGTTACGGCTCATATTAGCCGCCGTGATCTTTTTAATTTTGCTCATCGGCTGCAGTTCAATCTCACCGAATTGTGCAAAATCAACTGCCGGAACCGCAGGAATACCACTGCCAGAAGTCACCGCAGCAACGCCACTTTCAGCCTGTTTTACCAGCGCTTTAACGTAGTCACGGATATCATCTTTGGTAATACGGCTGCGGTCACCCGTGCCTTTTACCTTGGTTAAATCGACACCCAACTGTCGCGCCAGGCGACGGGAAGACGGACCGGCGTAGACATTATGAATATCAGTTTTTTCTGCACTGCTCGTCGTTTCAGACACGGCAGCTACAGGCACCGCAGAAACAGCAGCCGCTGTTGGCGCTGGTGCATTTTCCACCGCTTTATTTGACGCTGACTGAGCCGATGTCTGTTGAGCTGATGCTGCAGAGCCCGGCTGCGCCTGTGTCAGCAGCCTGCCATACACCTGGCCCTCTTTCACTTTGTCGCCAATATTAATCAGCAACTCTTTTAAAGTGCCGCCCTGTGGTGCCGGTATATCCATACTGGCTTTATCGCTTTCCAGTACGATCAGCGAATCGTCAGCACTGAGGGAATCGCCAAGCTGCGCACAGAGTTCAATCACGGTGACTTCACTGGCACCGCCCAGATCAGGTACTACCAGATCAATCAGGCTTTCTACACTAGCTGCTGCTGAACCGGCCTTTATTTCTGCCGCCGGAGCAGGCTCTTGCGCAGCGGCCGCTGGTTCTGCACTGATCTGCTCTGCATTGTTCTGCTCAGCGTCAGCAGAATCTGCTGATTCCAGCTCCAGAATGGCCGAGCCTTCAGAGACTTTATCGCCAACCTTAACCAGCAACGCCAGAACTTTACCGGCCTGCGGGCACGGAATTTCCATCGTTGCTTTATCGGTTTCCAGTACCAGTAAATCCTGATCGGCGTTTACGCTGTCGCCCACCGCGACATTAATTTCAATAATTTCCACATTCTCTGCACCACCGATATCGGGCACAGTCACAGTCAGTTTACTCATGATGGCCTCCTTCTCAGCACAGGGTCGGGTCGTTTTTATCAGCCGCAATGCCTAAGGCTTTGCGCGCTTTCAATAGATCATCTTTAGTGAAGTGCTTACCTTCTTCGGCCAGGCTGCTGAGGGCGGCCAGTACGATAAATTCACGGCTGACTTCAAAGAAATGACGTAACTTTTTACGTGTATCACTGCGGCCAAAACCATCGGTTCCCAGCACCTTAAACCCTGCGGCACCACCACAGTTTTGCGGAATAAAGGCACGCAACTGCTCGCCATACGACTTGATATAATCGGTCGCCAGCACCGCCGGGCCTTTTTTATCGGCCAGTACCTGAGTGAGATACGGCACCTGCGCTTCAGCATCCGGTTTAAGCAGATTTTCACGCTGACAGCGCTGACCATCACGCGCCAGTTCGTTCACCGAGGTTACGCTCCAGATATCCGACTCAACGCCGTAATCGTTGCGCAGAATATCCGCCGCAGCTTCCACTTCACGCAAAATAGAACCAGCACCCATCAGCTGTACCCGGGGTTCGGTCGCCTTGGTTTTCTTACCACCTTTCAGCAGATAAATACCTTTAATAATGCCTTCTTCGGCACCCTGTGGCATATCAGGATGGGCGTAGTTTTCATTCATGGTGGTGATGTAGTAGAAGCAGTTTTCCTGCTGCTCATACATGCGCTTTAAACCATCCTGAATAATGACCGCCAGCTCAAAACCGTAGGTCGGGTCGTAGGATTTACAGTTAGGAATGGTGTGTGCCATTAAATGACTGTGGCCATCCTGATGCTGCAGACCCTCGCCGTTTAAGGTGGTACGGCCGGAGGTCGCGCCGATTAAAAAACCACGCGCCTGAATATCACCAGCCGCCCAGGCCAGATCACCGATACGCTGGAAACCGAACATCGAATAAAACACATAGAACGGAATCATCGGGCAATGGCTGTTACTGTACGCCGTCGCCGCCGCAATCCAGGCCGACATCGCACCGGCTTCGTTGATGCCCTCTTCCAGTATCTGGCCTTTTTTATCTTCCTTGTAATACATGATCTGATTGGAATCATGCGGGGTATATTTCTGCCCGGCAGAAGAATAAATACCCAACTGGCGGAACATGCCTTCCATACCAAAAGTACGGGCTTCATCCGGCACAATAGGCACGACCCGCTGACCAATGTTTTTATCTTTAACCAGTTGCGATAACACCCGCACAAAACTCATGGTCGACGATAATTCACGTTCGCCACTGCCGCTGAGCTGACTCTGGAAAGCCTCCAGTGCCGGGACATTTAAAGGCTCAAAATCCGGACGGCGTGACGGTACAAAACCATGCAGCTGCTCGCGACGTTCGCGCATGTATTTCATTTCCGGACTGTCCGGCGCCGGACGGTAATACGGCACGTCATCCAGTTGGTCATCGGTCAGCGGAATGGCAAAGCGGTCACGGAATTGCTTCAGCGCTTCTTTATCGAGTTTTTTCACCGAGTGGGTAATATTGGCCGATTCACCGGCATCACCCAGACCATAGCCTTTTACTGTCTGCGCCAGCACCACAGTTGGCTGGCCTTTATGGGCAACGGCTTCGGCATAAGCGGCATAGACTTTAAACGGATCATGACCACCGCGGTTCAGTTTGCGGATATCGTCATCGGTCAGTTCGTCAGCCAGTTCTTTTAATTCCGGATAAGCGCCAAAGAAATGTTCACGGGTATAGGCCGGACCATTGGCTTTGTAGTTCTGCAGATCACCGTCGCAGACTTCGTCCATGCGTTTCTGCAGCATGCCGGATTTATCTTTTTCCAGCAGAATATCCCAGTGCCGTCCCCACACCACTTTAATCACATTCCAGCCGGCGCCACGGAATACGCCTTCGAGTTCCTGCATAATTTTGCCGTTACCACGTACCGGCCCATCCAGACGCTGCAGGTTGCAGTTAACGACAAAAATCAGGTTTTCCAGCTGCTCGCGTCCGGCCAGAGAAATAGCGCCGAGAGTTTCCGGCTCGTCACATTCACCGTCACCCAGAAAGGCCCAGACTTTACGGTCGCCACGGGCAACCAGATCACGGGCGGATAAATAACGCATCACGTGCGCCTGATAAATTGCCTGAATTGGCCCCAGCCCCATGGATACCGTCGGGAACTGCCAGTAATCGGGCATCAGCCATGGGTGCGGATAAGACGACAGACCATTGCCATCGACTTCGCGGCGGAAACTGTCGAGCTGTTGCTCGTCAAAGCGCCCTTCGAGATAAGAGCGCGCATAAATACCCGGTGCCGAATGGCCCTGAAAATAAATCAGGTCACCCAGGTGACCATCATCGTTGCCACGGAAAAAATAATTAAAAGCAACGTCATATAAGGTCGCGGCCGACGAGAAAGAAGCAATATGGCCACCCAGGCCTTCGTCGTTATCGTTGGCGCGCATCACCATCGCCAGCGCGTTCCAGCGGATTAACGAGCGGATACGGCGCTCCATAAATAAATCGCCGGGCATGCGCTTTTCTTTTTCCGGGGCAATGGTATTGCGGTATGGCGTGGTAATGGCGGGCGGCAAAGCAACGCCTTTGGCCATGGCATGGTCGAAGAGTTTTTTCAGTAAGAAGGCAGCCCGCTCAGGGCCAGCGTGACGAATGGTGGCATGCAGTGAATCCAGCCATTCCTGGGTTTCGTAAACATCGACATCGTGTGTCATCTGAACTCCGGTCTCCTGATTGTACGTGCCGCAACCGATAAGTCCGGCACTGAGTCCGTTACAGCCTTATGAGCTGCAACCCCATCTAAATTGGTCTTACCTATTATCCTTTTCTTTAAAAATGATCATAGATAAGACCCTTTAGGTAGTTTTACCAAGGTATTTTCGTAGTACTTTTACAGAATAAAAGCCCATAAAACCTTGACAAAACCCAGTCTGCACTGAACAAACGGCGTTGACAATGGATTCCTGTAGTTTTTTTACAGAACGACCAATTTTTACCACCAAGGTCGTAGAGAGGAATTCAGGAGGCGCAAAAACGGAGAGCGACGCCCGACCAGTAACACTGCCCGGGCGTCCCGCTGATAGCGGTTAATTGAAGTGATGTCTCGTTCCCAAGCTCCGCGTGGGAATGAAACTGCGTCAGCAGAGGCTACCACGCAGAGCGTGGGAGCCAGATGAAAGTCGTTGTCCCAAACAGCCTGTTTCAGCTGCTGAACAACTTGGCCCGCACTTTTTTGCGGTATTCTGCCGGCGTCTGCCCGGCCAGCCGGCGGAAAATCCGGGTAAAATAACCACCGTCGTTATACCCCACGGCGGCGGCGATATCGGCCACACTCAGATTGGAGTTCTGCAATAAATCGCGGGCATTGTCACAGCGTAATTTCTGCAGATATTGCGTCGGTGTGGTACCGGTAACTGCACGAAAGCGCCGGTCAAACTGACGCTCACTTAAACCGGCATCAGCCGCCAGCTGACTTAACAACAATGGTTTCTGCACATTTTGCTGCAGCCAGGTTTGCGCTAAGGCTATTACTTCATCGGGGTGCTGATGCGCCTGATCGGCGTAAAAGACTTTTTTCTCGAACGGGTTACGCACCTCCGGTGAAAACTGCTGCTCCACCTGTAAGGCCAGCTCCCGGCCATATTGCAAACCAATAAAATGCACCATTAAATCGGCACCGGAATTCACACTGGCCGCGCAATACAGCCGGCCATCCTGTGTCAGCAGATGCTGGCGCTGCAATTTTACTTTGGGGTAATCGCGCGCGAACTGATCCAGATAATGCCAGTGTGTGGTGGCCGGCTTGCCATCCAGCAGTCCGGCCTCTGCCAGCAAACAAACGCCGGTACCAATGGCAATAATGCTGGCACCGGCGCGGTACTGACGCGCCAGCCAGGCAATGGTATCGGCCTGCTGCGCCAGTTGCGGTTTTGGGTTACGCCACAGTGCCGGCACCACAATTAAATCGGTGTGTTCAACTTCATCCAGAATTTTGCTCGGACGGATCTGAAAACCACCCAGCATGGTCAGCGGCTGTAATTGCTGTGCCACCACGTCTACCTGAAACACCGCACGCGGATCACGCGCCAGACGTAATCGCGCCCGTGTGGCCTCAAGCATTTCCAGCGGAATAGCGACACTGGAACTGAGCATCTGGCCCATGGCCAGCAGGGTGACATGGCGGATCATTCCGGCTCCTTAAACGGCTCCTTAAACGGCTCCTTAAACAGCAACGACAACGTTCACTTAACAGGCTGCGCAACACAGCTGTGAACCCGCCTCTGTAATGGCGTCTTTTTTGTCACCATATTTGTCCAGAGTATCCTAATGGCTAAGCAGAATGCACTCCTACAATGGCCTTATTCCCCCATTTGTCCGCCCGGCAGACGTTTTACCCTGCCGGGCCTGCGTTATCAGGAGAGCAATCATGAGAAAACTGGCCGTTATTACCGCCTTTGGTGGCATTAACGCTGCGGGCCGCAGTTCAGCACACCATGCTTACCAGCGTCTGGTTCTGGATGAGCTGGGCAGCCAGCAGCAACAGGCCACCCTGAATGCTCTGGCACAAAGCATGAATCTGCCACTGAACGGCGATGCTGTCTGGCGTGAACAGATCATCAACGGTACTCTGGTACGCGGCTGGGACAATATGGACTGGGATGCCAGCGCGGTACCTTTTCACCAGCCATTTACCGACAGCGATGGCACGCCTTGCTGGCGCTTAAGCCATAAGCGTCTGGCGGTACAGAGTGCCGGACAAACCCCCAAAGGCTTTGACCCGGCGTTACTTTACCCATCGCGTCATCATCCCCGTGGACTACAGATGGCGGTATATGCCGCCTCCGACGCTCTGGGCCAGCTGGGCATGGACTGGGATGCTATCCGCCAGCGTTTACAGCCTGACGAAATCGCTGTGTATGCCGGCTCTGCCATGGGTCAGCTCGACGGCAATGGCCACGGTGGCATGCTGCAATCTTCCCTGCTGGGCAAGCGCACCAGTTCCAAACAATGTGCGCTGGGCCTGAGCGAAATGCCCGCTGATTTTATTAATGCCTATGTACTGGGTAATGTCGGCGCCACCGGCAGTATGGTCGGTGCCTGCGCGACCTTTTTATACAATTTAAAAGTCGCACTGGATGATATTCAGAGTGGCCGCCGCCGGCTGGTGATTGTCGGTAACAGCGAAGCGCCACTCACGCCGGAAATTGTCGAAGGTTACAGCGCCATGACGGCGTTAATTACCGAGCAGAAATTACGCGACTTAGACGGTTTAAATACCGGACAAACTCCTGATTTCCGCCGGGCAAGCCGCCCGTTTGGCCATAACGGTGGTTTTACCATCGCCGAATCTGCGCAGTTTTTTGTGCTCTGTGATGATGAATTAGCACTGGAATTAGGCCTGACCATTCATGCCGCGGTAGGTGATGTATTTGTAAATGCCGACGGCTATAAAAAATCCATTTCCAACCCCGGTGTCGGCAACTACCTGACCATGGGCAAAGCCATGGCCGAAGCCCGCCGCTGGCTGGGTGAAGATGCCCTGCGTCACGGCTCTTTTGTTCAGGCCCACGGCAGCAGTACGCCAGCGAACCGCACAACAGAGTCGCATATTTTCAGCGAACTGGCTGGCGCCTTTAATATCCAGAACTGGCCGGTAACCGCCGTTAAAGCACACCTCGGCCACTCCATTGCCGCCGCCTCCGCCGACCAGTTATTGATGAGCCTCGGCAGCTGGGCTAACCATATGATTCCCGGTATTACCACGACCACCGAAATTGCCGACGATGTGCACCAGCAGGGGCTGAATATTCTGCTGCAGCACCAGCCGATTAATGCCGAAAAAATGCCGTTAGCCTTTATTAATGCCAAAGGTTTTGGCGGTAATAACGCCTCCGGATTTTTTGTCAGCCCGCAGCAAACGCATAAATTACTGGCACATAAGTACGGTCCGCAGCGCTGGAAAGACTATCTGTCACGCAATGAATTTATTCAGCAACAGGCGCAGGATTACGATCAGAATATGACCGCCGGGAAGATTAAACCGCGCTACTGCTTTGGTGAAAATGTACTGGAACCGCAAGATCTTCAGATTTCCGACAGCGAAATCCGTATTAAAGGCTGGGAGCAGGCCGTCAGTCTCTGACGGCTGCTCTGTTTTTGATCGGCTGTATAAACTTTATTTAAATAACCGTGCGCCGTTACTGGTTAAAAATTAAGTAACGATGCGCCCCTACTCCGGCCATCACACCGGATGCCGACGCCAGCGTGGCATTATGCATTGGCATTGCCGTATCACCGGCGGCAAACACACCCGGCACGCTGGTCTGGCGCATGGCATCGGCAGTGATCATCTTCCCGCTCGGCGCCTCTTCGGTAGCAAGCCCTAATTGCTCAACCAGTGACTGTGCAATCTGAGTTTGCGGGGCAACATAAACGGCGCCGACCGCAATACGGCGACCATCGGCCAGACGCACCGCCGATACCGCATCGCCTTCCCCTCCACCTTCGCCTTCAATCGCCACAATCGGTGTGCGCTCAATGACGACGCCACGCCGTATCAGAAGCGGCATAAGGTCATCGTCCGGCTCGAAATCGCCCTGCGTGAAATACGTAGTCGGCCCCCAGTCCGGCAACATCGCGGCCTGCATCGCCGAATGTGCTGAACCGGCCAGAACGGCTATCGGCTGACCACGCAGTTCATAACCGTGGCAGTAGGGGCAGTGAATTACGCTTTTACCCCAGCGCTCTTTCAGGCCGGGAATATCCGGCAGCTGATCGGCCACACCCGTCGCCAGAATTAAGGTTCGCCCTTTTACCTCCTGGCCATCGTCACTTTGCAGCACAAAGCCCTCTTCGCTCTTGCGTGCCGCCGTGACGCGGGTCTGACGCAGGCTGACCGTTGGGTAGGCCAGCAAGGGTTCAAGCGCACGCTGGCGTACCTCGGCCGGAGAGACACCATCGAGGGTGAAAAAGCCGTGGGATGCTTCGGCAAAGCGGTTGCGAGTTTCCCCGGCATCAAGAATCAGCACCTGACGCTGGCCGCGGGCCAGTTGCAGCGCCGCCGATAAACCGGCAAAGCTGCCGCCGATGATCAGGCAGTCGTAGATGTCCGGCGTACGGGTCTGAATGTTAAAGGTATGGCTGTTTTGTGGGTGAGTTGCGTGCGTCATGACATTTCCTCCGTCTCATTCAATCACGAAACAATATAAGTTACTTAAGATGAGAAAATCAACTCATGATACTTTTAATGTGTCATGATAAAACCGCGTAGAATATGCGCCATCAGCCATCGCCACTCACATCACGGATACATCATGAGAAAAGACAGCCGCCTGTCACGCATGCTGCACGTACTGGTTCATATGCATTACCAGACCGCTCCGCTGACATCGGACCAGATTGCGCAGATGCTGCACACCAACCCGGTGGTGGTAAGGCGCACCATGGCGATTCTGAAAGCCGAAGGCTATGTAAGCTCGGGCAAAGGCCACGGTGGTGGCTGGCAACTGGCCACACCGCTGGCCGACATTACGCTGCAGGATATTCACCGCGCACTGAAAGAAAGCTCGTTATTTACCATCGGCCTGACCGATGAACACACCGCCTGCCCGATAGAACAGGCGGTAAACGGCGCTATTACCGATGTATTGCAGGAAGCCGAAGCGCTGGTACTGGAGCGCTTCAGCCAGGTGACACTGGATCAGCTGGCCGTGGGGTATTCGCCCGACGGGCGCTTGCCCGCAGCTACTGACAAAGCCACCGACAAAACGGCCGGCAAAGCAGCCAACCCAGAGTGACAGAAACAGTAAAACTTAAGCAGCCTTAGCCGGCAATTTTGCCCAGACCTTACCGCGGTGTTCTGCATAGATATCACGCACCCACTGCAGCGCCGGACTGTCAGCCCATTGCTGTGCCGGCCCGGCCATTTTGGCGCGGAATTCTGCTTCGCCGTAAATCGGATGTTCAGGCGGACACGCCAGCGGCGCCAGAATGGAGGCTGCGGCAATATCGGCAAACGAAAACGCATCGCCCACCAGATAACGGCATGTTTTGCTCTGCTTTTCCTTTTGCCCTTTTTTTGGCTGCCCTTTTTCCTGCTCCCCTTGCTCCAGCTGCTGCAGCCGCTGCTCCAGCCAGCGGATTTCAGCGTCAATCAACTGCTCTGCCTGCGTCACCGCACGCGGATAAATACGCAATTTAATTCTGAATGCCGGTTTAATCAGCGGGTACGCCAGCGTAATAAAACGCCGCTCCCAGGGCTTTGCAAACTGCGTCCAGATGGTGCGGATTAAGGCATCATGGGCAAAACCCGGCAGATATAAATAACGCGCAACGGGCTTACCAATGGCATCAAAACGCTGCTGAATGGCCAGTATTTCCTGCTGTTTTTCGCTGGGCATACTGTCCAGAGGGCTGTGATGCCCGGCCAGCCAGTTAACAATGCGCGGGCTGTCCTGAATGCAGGTTTTACCGCTTTGCAGTAACGGCACCGTGGTCTGCGCGCGCCGCCCTTTCAGCCACATCGGTACAGTATGCAGCGCCGGCGTCAGCGCAATTTCCTGATAGGGAATCTCTTCATAGTCGAGCAGCCAGCGGATTTTCTCGCTGTAATGCGACATATTAATGGTGAATAACGTCAGCGCCCTGTTTGCCATACAACCACTCCGGCAGAAAAGCGGCTATTGTGCGCACGCCCGTACACCGGGGTAAGGTTCAAACCGGAGAGAATAAAGGCCGGAAAACCCCTGCCGGTGGCGTAGTTGGCAAAAACTGAAGGCTGACAGGCAATACACTGCCAACAGTAAGAGGTTAAAAAAAGCGCAGCCAAATGGCTGCGCTTTTTCAGATTCGTTTATTCAGCGGGAGGCCGATACTCAGAACGGCACATCATCATCGTAGTTCGGCATGGTCTGCGCGAACTGATCATAATCGCCGCCAGCCGACGGAGCAGAACCTTCCGCACCGGCACGCTCAATACGCCAGGCCTGCAGGCTGGTAAAGCATTTTTCCGGATTGCCTGGCTTGGCCCACAGACGCCCGGACAGATTAAAATGCACCACCACCTCTTCGCCAACGCGGTAAGCATCCATCAGCGCACACTTGTCTTTCAGAAGCTCCAGCGCGACGTAATTAGGGTACTCCGGCTTCTCGCCATCGCCGGTCAGCTTGATCACAAACTCACGTTTGGTAAAACCATTGGCACCGTAAGAACGGGTTTCGTCGATGGAATGGATGATTCCCTGAGCTTCGAAGTTTTTGGACATGTTACCTTCCTTAATCAATTTGACGCCCATTGTAGGGATGCCGGCAAGCGGTAACAACCTGTCAGCTGCAGAACAGCTCGTCTGTATATATGACCACGCCGAAAGACATTGTTAGAGCGGCCGCATCATTTATCACCAGCAATTAAGCGTCACACGAATTAACAATGATGCAACCAGAAAATCGCAATATCCCTTGCCAGACGTGTAACAAGAACACCTTGAACCTGGACAAAAATTAGTTACGACCTTTAGTGCTCACTATTTATTTTTTGATAACAAAAGCGTGAGAACCGCTCCAATAGCGGCACCAGTGAGCAAAGCACCTGTTGTTCCAATTTCTTTGGTCGTCTTCACTTCAACACTGTCTTCTTTCTGGATTGCATCCACCGCTATGCTGGCTCGTTGCACAATCTGCTCGGGGGGCACGCCCAAAGCACTGCATAGAATGAACAGTTGATCAATGGTTATAGAGGCCTTACCCCTCTCGAGACGAGAAAGAACAGGCTGCGAGATTCCACAGATAGCGGCAAGGTCTGCTTGTTCAATTCCCAGCTGTTTTCTCGTCTTCTCAAGTTCGTAGCCAACAAGTGAGTTGTACGTAACCAGTTGATTCATGCTTGACCCTCAACGAAATACAGATTAGATTCCCAATCGGCATCATATTCGTATTTAGAATATTGAAATAATTCAGAATCAAATTCTACCACAAGGAAGAAATATATGAACTCACAAGACATCTCCAAACACCTGATCCCAACAAACGTAGTTGCCGTGTATGAGCTCTACCGCCCCAAGCTATCCGGTGGAGTCCTCAGCGTGGCGCACAACGGCGTCGGTTTTGAACTGAATGACGGAAACCGTGTAGTACTGCACCGTACTCCTGAAAATCATACGCATCTTTCAAGTTATGATGAATTCAGTGCAGGGCAAAACGTAACCGCTAAAAAAATACAATCAGGCAACCTAAGCACAATTATTGAACGGGCTCAGACTACTCTGAAAATGAACAGCGCTTACGGTCTATTCAACAACTGCGAACACCTTGCTGGCTTCGTATTGAGGGGGGAAGCAGCCAGCGATCAGCTCAAGTCAGCACTCATTGGATCTGGCCTTACTTATCTGCTGATTCAGGTAGTAGACAAAGATATGCATCCCTTGGCGAAAGCTGCATTTGTGGCAGCTGGCGGGGCCTTAGCACTTCAAATTGAAAAAAACAGCAAGCTCAGATAGGACTTTCCAGGTCAGGTAAAAAGTATTTATCGAGATTTGGAACTAAAGACAGAAAACAGATTCGTAAGGTACGATGGAGCCCGTAAGTTAATTTGGCGGCCCAGCCCTGAAGTACTTCTCAGAGGTGTTTCAGGGCTGGGCCGCCCTACCCAAGGTAGTTTAACTTTACTGGAGCATGATTATGCAATTGACCATCAAACTAAACCTGACGATCAACGTATACCCAACAGTTAAACGCTATACAGCATACTGGCAGTCTAAAGTACAGACATGGGCATCGTGGCTATTCAAAATAGCATTGATCATCTTTTAACGGTTTGGCGGGCCCTAATGGGCCCGTTTTTTATTTCGATAAAACTCCCTTTCAGGGCAAAAGTGGTAATCCCAACTCCTTCAAAAACTCATTATGCTTATTAGTTGCAGCCTGAATTTTTGTCTCTATTGAAACGAGATCTGCATGGACATCTTTCAGGTCTATAGTTTTCTCCGCAACCGCAGTGCTGACATAGCGCGAAATATTCAGGTTGTAATCGTTCTTTTCGATCTCTTCCATCGGCACGCGACGGGCATATCGTTCTTCTTCTTTGCGGAACTGATAGCAATCAATGATTTTGGCGATGTGTTCATCTTCCAAATAGTTCTGGCGTTTGCCTTTCTCGAAATATTCTGCGGCGTTAATAAACAAGACATCATCAGACTTCTTGCAACGCTTGAGCACCAGAATACAAACGGGTATGCCTGTCGAAAAGAACAGATTAGCAGGTAGGCCAATGACGGTATCGATATGACCATCCTTTAACAGCTTGGTACGAATACGTTCTTCTGCACCTCCACGGAACAACACACCGTGCGGCAGAATAATCGCCATAACCCCATCATCACTTAGGAAATGGAATCCGTGCAGAAGGAAGGCAAAGTCAGCCGCTGATTTTGGCGCAAGGCCGTAGTTCTTGAAGCGGAAATCCTCACCTAATGCATCGGTCGGTTCCCAGCGCAAACTGAAAGGCGGATTGGCGACGACGGCGTCGAACTGCATCTTTTTAGCAGGGTTCATCTCGTTGAGAATGTCCCAGTCATTCTCTAAGGTATCACCGTGGTGAATTTCAAATTCAGTATCCTTTACGCCATGCAACAGCATGTTCATGCGGGCAAGGTTGTAAGTGGTGATATTCTTTTCTTGCCCGTAGATCTTGCCAATGCCATGAGGGCCAAGCTGCTTGCGCACATTTAACAGCAACGAGCCTGAGCCACAGGCAAAATCCAGTACCTGCTTGATTTTCTTCTTTTTACCCGTTGCCGGTTCCTGGCTATCAAGTGTGACGATCTCAGACAAAATCTGTGAAATTGGCTGAGGGGTGTAGAACTCACCCGCCTTTTTGCCCGAACCTGCAGCGAACTGGCCGATCAAGTATTCATAAGCATCACCCAAAATATCCGTATCGGTACTGAATTGAGATATACCTTCGGCGATCTTTTGAATAATGGTGCAGAGCTTGGCATTGCGATCAGCAGGCTTTTTGCCGAGTTTTTCAGAGTGCAGGTTAATTTCCGAGAACAAACCCTGAAACGTGCTGTTAAAGGACTTTTCTTCAATATACTTAAAGCCCTTCCACAAGGTATCCAGCAGATCGGCATGTTGAGTACGCGCCATTTCGGCCACACTACTCCATAGAAACGCTGGCTCAATCACATAATGGGTTTTAAGCCGCATCTGCTTTTCAAAATCGGCAATATCGGCTGGATTGTTCTGATACCAGATTGCTAGAGGTGCGCGACGGTCATCTTTCTCTGGCTCCGGGTAATCACGCCCCAATTCCTTTTTTGCTGCCTGCTCGTAGTTATCGGACAGATAACGCAAGAATAGAAAAGACAGCATGTAGTCGCGGAAGTCGTCGGCATTCATCGCGCCGCGTAATTGATCAGCGATATCCCAGAGGGTTTTACCAAGCTGATTGAGTTGTTCTTTGGTCATGCTTTACCTGCAAAATACTGGAAATGGTATTTTTCAACCAATTTATTAAAAACGTCCATAAAAAGGGTTTGATCCGCTTCGCTCATCATTTCGGTTTGATCGTAGTAAACGCTTTTATGTGACTGGGTATTGACGACATTCATTACTTCTTCAGTATTCTGAATGCCGATTTCGCTGAGGGTGTAACCAGGTCTACCAGACCCCAAAAATGATGCGATATTTTCAAGTAGCTGCCTTAGTAACGCAAAATGATAAGTATAAAGCTGGCTTTTGCTTGCCTCATCCAACACCTGTAAAAGGTGGAGGTGATATAAGAATACGTTTTTATTCGGTGTTACCAAGTGAAGCCCATCGTTAGCTCTCTTCAAAATTCGTATAGCGGTTAAATTCTTATAGCGGGCGCTTTTCTCACCCTTAGTGAGCCTATTCGCCAACATCGAGAATAATCCGATGTGATGAGTAGTAATGATTATTCGCTTCTTATCGTAGTGTTGCTCAACCTGCCGAAACAATGTATCAGCTGTAATAAAGATATTATGATCATCCAGGCTAGATACAGGGTCGTCTATGAATATGTGGGCATTCTGAGCATTCGCCCACCCATCAACTTCAAGTAGCGCAAGAAAAAAGCACCAAACAAATATTCTTTCTTCACCCCTTGATATTTTTATAGCCTTATCTTCTTCGCCTTGGTTATAGAAAGTTACAGACTCTAAGCCTTTTTCGAGATCATCATAAGGATTAAGTCGAAAGCTAAACCTTGGGTTGTACGGAGCCATCTCATTGGAAACGGCTTGCTCATCATCGTATAGAAAACTATGGAAACGGTTCAGACTACTCGGCAGAATTTTTAATCTGATATTTTCACCATCATTTTCCTCATCATTATCCCAAACAAATAAATCCTCACTGTAGGCATTGTAATAAACACCTGCATGCTCATCGTTATTTTCAGCTTTAGTAAGATTCTTATAAGCCACAGATAGTTGAGTTTTCCCCGTACCATTAAAGGCGTATATAAGAACTATATTCTCATCAATTTCTTTTAGCTCTTGAGCTATGGCGTCGAAACTCATCAATTCACCTCATCCATGACAGGAAATAACTTTTGAATGAGCCCTTTCTTGTGCTTCACTAAATTTTCAACCGTAGAGGCTTGATGAGAGATCAACTCATCAAGAGAGGTTAGAAAATCAGCTATTACGGCTCGCTCTTCAAGAGAAGGTAATGGTATCGGAATAATATCTAGCTTTGCTCTATTAAGTTTAGGTTGAGCCATGCCTGTCAGATAATCTTCAAGACTGACTGAATTAAGATAGTTTTCAACAAGCGTTTGAGTTGATTTATGCTCGAATCGAATCACATGTGCGTGATTATTAACCCATGTCTTTCCAGCAATTGAGAACGCTATCGGATAAGTACGCGCACGCAGGTTTGCGCCATCCTCTGAAATACAAAGTAGCTCCTCGTCAAATATATAATCATTAACGTAATCAATTACTCCTGACGCACCATAATATGGAAAATTTCCTTTTACGCGGTCTTTCTCTGTGATGGGAACTCTTTTGGAATCAAGGTTCTGCCCCGCCGATCCTAGTGGATAAGTTTTCCAAGCACCTTTTGCATTAAACTCAGGAAAGCGCAGCTTGGGTACGGCTTCACCTTCGGTGGGAAAGAGTTTTTGCATCAAACCTTTTTTATGGTCTTTGAGGGCGTCGAGCTTTTGGGTGTGAAGCGTTATCAATTCATCGATTGAGGTAAGGCAATCGGCGATTTTTTGTTGCTCCATATCACCAGGGTTAGGAACAGGCATGGCCATGAATTCACTGCTGGTAATACTCATACGATCATGGCGTGCACCACTATTCGAGATTGTTTGTAAGTAGCCATGCCATCTAGACGACTTGAAAAACTGCTCGAAGAAATCATTTTTCTTGCTATTAAACCTAAAGACGGTGTAAAGGGGAGACATCACCCCTTTGCCAAGTTTGTTCTTCGAGATCGGCCCTACCGGTGCGGTGGATGAAATCCTCGGGTTATAGACGTAATCGCCTTCATCAACTATGTAGTAACTTTCAAGGTTTCCTTTAACCGCAATGTCCTTCTCGAAATAATCTCGCTGGTCAACAACTCCACCAACCGCAGAGTTAGTAAGCACACGGGAAACTTTCTCTCCCTTGTTCTTACTTGTTGACCTTTTGGCTACGGCATTCAACTGCACGCATGGCCAGTTAGGCTCCTTCTCAAACTCAGGAAACCGCAACTCTGGCAACAAACCTTTCTTTTGCTTACTCATACGCATCTAGTCCTGAAATCTCACGCCCTTCGGCTTGCTTTTGCAGGTAAGGCACCAAATCTTCCATTAAAGCTAGCTCCGCCACTCGACGCGCTTTCCAACCGAGCTCCAAGGGTGCAAGCAGATCTGTCAGCTGCTCGCCATCAAAAATCATGCGATCCAAAATACCGTCCACAAACGCTTGCAGCGCTTGGATATGCAGTCCATGTTTCTCAGCTATTTGTGTCAATGCCTGGGCAGCTTTCTGCGCTTTAAAAGCCTGGTAGCCTTCACGAATATCAAATTCATTTAAAACTTCACCAACCTTAAGGTTTTGAATATAGGCAATAATATCTTCGCGCTCTGACTCTAAGTTAGAATGTGAACTGATTAACTCGATCAATTGCTGGCGCGTCATTTTCTGTTTTTCAGATTTTTGGGTGGATTTTGCAATCAGCCCCATGATGTAGTCGTAATCGATAATACTGGAGGCGAACAGCACCAGATCAAACTCCAGTTGCTCTACGGCCTCTTCATAGTAGTCACTTTTACCCTGCTTGCACTTCAGATCCATAGCTACATCTAGATATATGGCTTTAAAACCGCGCAGAGTGTCCGTAGGCATTTTCTGCTCAATAATGGCTTTGCTTTCATCTTCAAGATCAGTGTACTGCTCTAACTGGGTTTTTAGCTTCTGCACTTCTTTAAAGTGGTTTATAAACTCCGCTTTGGCGGTATCACCCTTGAGGTTGTGCACCTGAGATGGCTCGCAAGTTAAACCTTTTGACTTCATAAAATCTTGCAAAGCCTCTACTTTTTCCTCGAAGCTTTTAATTACTACATGTGCAGGATCCACTAACCAAATTTCCCGAGCTTTATCTCTTTCGCCGCTAGAAAACAATTCAATAGCTGCGTTGACTTCGTTTTCCTGATAGCGGAAATCCAGAATGTTGCCCCAAGGTTTGGTGTCATTCAGAACACGATTGGTGCGAGAGAACGCCTGAATAAGGCCATGATGCTTTAGGTTTTTATCCACATACAGGGTATTGAGGTATTTGGAGTCAAAACCGGTTAGCAGCATGTCCACGACAATAGAAATGTCGATTTTGTTCTTACGCGGGTAGTCCGCATTGCTGTATTTTTGGTCTTTAATGCGCTGCTGCACATCCTGATAGTAGAGATCGAATTCGTTAATGGTGTGATTAGTGCCGTATTGCGCGTTGTAGTCGGCAATAATTGCCATCAGGGCTGCCTTTTTCTTTTCGGGCTCTACCTGGTTGTCGGCACGTTCTTGGGGCAGATCGTCCTGAAGTTGCTTGATATCCGCTGCATTCTTGTTGCCGTTTACACTGCCAGTGCCGTTACCATCGTTTTCTTTGGCGATCTGGGCCGGAGGCGAGAATACACAGGCGATATTTAATGGCTCGAAGCTTTTACCTGCATTCTCGTCTTCCGCCTGCTTTTGAGCTTGTAGCGTTTTAAAGAGCTCAAAGTACTCAATGGCGTTATTGATAGATGCTGTCGCTAACACGGCATTGAAGCGGCGCTGATTGGTGGCACTGTCGTGTTTATCGAGAATGGCCTTTACTACCGCTTCAGGAGGTGGCAGTTCTTTTTTCTTAGGTTTGGTTTGACCACCTTTGCCATCGTCTTTCCCATAATAGTCAATATGAAAACTCAACACATTTTTGTCTTCAATGGCGTGGGTGATGGTATAGGCGTGTAGTTCTTTTTCAAAAATATCCTTAGTGGTTTTAAATGAAGCTAGATTGCCATCGACTTGCTGATAGCTTGAATTTTCATCAAAGATGGGTGTGCCGGTAAAACCAAATAGTTGAGCTTTTGGGAAAAATTCTTTAATCGCCTTATGGTTTTCACCAAACTGTGAGCGGTGGCATTCGTCAAAGATGAATACCACGCGTTTATCGCGCAGCGGCTCCAAGCGCTCTTTGAAGGTTTGCTTGCCGTTTTTCAGCTGCGCTTTGTTGCGTTTGCTATTTTCATCCAGCGCCAAACCGAGCTTTTGAATGGTGGTGACAATCACCTTATCGGCATAGTCTTCCGATAGCATGCGGCGTACCAGCGCTTCGGTATTGGTGTTTTTCTCAACACAGCCTTCCTGAAACTTGTTGAATTCTTCGCGCGTCTGGCGGTCGAGGTCTTTACGATCGACCACGAACAGGCACTTTTCAATCTCAGGGTTATCTTTCAGTAGCGTGGAAGCCTTGAATGACGTGAGTGTTTTACCCGAGCCAGTGGTATGCCAAATATAGCCATTGCCACGGTTCTGGTGAATGGCATCCACAATCGCCTTTACGGCATAGATTTGGTATGGGCGCATAATGAGCATTTTCTGCTCGCTTTGTACCAGCACCATATAGCGGCTGATCAGCTGGCCCAAGGTGCACTTGGCCAGGAAGTCATCAGCAAAGTCGTGCAAATGAGCAATCTTCTTATTGCTCTTATCAGCGTGCTGATAAATGGGCAGGAAGCGCTCATCGGCATTAAAGCTGAAGTGCTCTTTGCGGTTATTGGCGAAATAGCGCGTATCGTTACCATTACTGACGATAAACAATTGCATGAAGCACAGTAGAGTATTGGTATAGCCGTTACCAGTATCGTTTTTATACTCAACGATCTGTTCCATCGCCCTGCGTGGGCTGATTTGGAGCGACTTAAGCTCAATCTGCACCAGTGGCAAACCGTTAATCAGCAGGATGACGTCGTACCTATGGTGGCTGTTATCCGTGTTGATACGCAGCTGGTTAATCACTTCAAAGTCGTTCTTGCACCACTCACGGATGTTAACGAGGGTATATTCCAACGGCGTACCGTCTTCACGAGTGAATTTACCCTTTTCACGTAGCGCCTGAGCTGCCTGGAAGACATCTGCTGTGATGATCTCATCACGGAGGCGGTTGAACTCTGCGTCGGAGAGGTTGACTCGGTTTAAAGCTTCGAACTTCTTACGGAAGTTCTGTTCCAGGCCAGCCTTGTCGCGAATGTCATCGCGGTAGGTATATTTGAGTTCTTGTAGCCTGGCGATTAAACCTTGCTCAATTTGTTGTTCTTTCGTTGCCATTGGCTCTCCAGAGCACAATTGCTCTGCTATATAAAAGTGTTGACCAGGATTGTACGTTAACCATCAGTCTTCACTGAAGTAATCCGAGTCTATCGCCTTTACCTGATACGTTTCTTTTACGCTGACGCCCAGGTTGTGTTTGATCATCAGTTCGGCCAGTTGTTTTCCGTCAATCAATACCACCTTTTTCTCGATCAGTGATACGTATTCCAGTGCATCGCGGCTGAAGCGACTGGTGGTGATAAACACGCCTTTGCGCGCGCGGTTCATTTCCAGCGCGCCAACAAAAGCCTGTATATCCGGGCGGCCTACCGCAGCATCGGTGTAGCGTTTGGCCTGCAGGTAGATGGTTTCCAGCCCCAGCGGATCTTCGTTGATAATGCCGTCGATACCACCGTCGCCAGTATACTGGGTTGCACTGCCGGAGTCCTCACTCCAGCCGCCATAGCCCATGGCCTGCATCATCTGCACGACCAGCACTTCAAAGAATTGCGGCGTTTGTTTTTTGACCAGTTCGATCAGGTCTTCAGCCAGCGCGCTGTTGAGGGTTTGCCAGGCGGATTTGATCTGTTCATCCGGCGTAGTGTCATCTTCATGCGTTGTTTTGGCTGCATCCGCTGATGCATCGGTTGCGTCTTTTACCGGGCGGATAAATTCCAGAAACTCCGGAAACTGCTTCAGATAGGCATTATTAATATGCTGACCAGACTGCAGCGCCTGCAGTCCCCGCTCGGTTATCTGCACAGACCCAGGCTTGGGAATGCTGAGTAAACCGGCTTTATGCAGATACGTTCTGGCCCAGCCCAGGCGGTTAGAGACCACGGTGCGATTGCCGGAACTGGCGATGGTTTCTGCCCGTTGTTCTTCCGATATCTGTAATGCATTGCAGAGCGGGGTTTTTAACTCAGCCAATGAGTGCACCCGGCCATCGGCAATCTGGGAGACTAATGGCTGCATAAAGGCTTGGTAGTTCGGGATCGGCATTCCGTGTCCTTACAGGCGTTACTGCTTTTGGGCTGTGATTATACTGAGTGTTTCGTCAATGCCTATCCCTGCTTTGGGGCGGGTTAGTACGGCAGCACACTACCATCCCAGTTCAGCAGGTGGCCGTGCTGTTCTGGTTGTAAATTGAGCAATACGTCGCTGATGCGCCGCGCGGTTTGTTGCGGGGTGTAGAGTTTGCCGGCGGCGATATTCTGCTGAAACGGTGCCGAAAGGCTGGTGTTGGTGGTGCCGGGGTGTACGGCGGCAACCAGGCAGTACGGCGCTTTGCGCTGCCATTCAATACCAGGGCACCTCTGAATAATTCAGTGCCCGCTTCGGCTTACTGAAAACGTTCAGATCAAGGCGCCACGTTGAAGGCATAGCGGGTTACGTCAAAACGTGGCAACACCGAGCTGGATTTTTTCAGCAAGCCCCGAAGGGCGTGGGCTGCAGAGCGTTTTGACGGTGTTGTCGATTTTATAAAGGACTCGCCATTCACTGCAATCGACGCCTTGTCAAAAGCACTCTGCAGCACTCACGCGAAGCTGTGCAGAATTATTCAGAGGTGCCCTTAGTTTTTTATAAACATATTGAGCGCGGCTTTGCTCATGCGGTAGCTGTACCAGCCGCCCAGCTGGTTGTCGCTGATGCTGCCGACCATGGCCGATAACGATAACCAGCGCAGCTGGCTGTCGCGTTTAATAAAGGGAGCCAGTGCCTGAGCGGTGTGAATATGGCTTATCACGTTGCTTTGCAGGCTGTGCTGCAGCCAGTCGGCACTGAGATCACGCAGGGATTTTTCCGGGCCGTTTTGCGGATTATGGAGTATGCCGTTGCAGACGATCACAGCATCGGGCGTGCCTTCACGGCGGATAAAGGCCTGCAGCTCGGCCACGCTGTGCGGTTCGCGGGTATCAGTCTGGCAGTGGGCGCTGGCGGCGGAGTCTGGCCCGCGGCCACTGCTGATTACGCGCACGGTCTGTCCTTGCTTCTGGCCCTGATTCTGGCTCTGCCAGTGCTCAATTAAGGCTTTGGCAATTTCGCTGCCACTACCGGCAATCCACAATGTGCGCATGTTATGTCCTTTTTTATTTCTTTTTGCGGTTTAAAGCGGGCTGCCGCATTGCATTCAACCGGCAGCGACTCTACCTTATTGGAAACAGACACACAGAGTAAGGAACATCCGCATGATTAAGGTGATTATCGAGCGCAATATTGCCGAAGGTATGGAATCTACCTATGAGCAGATTATGAAAACCATGCTGCGCACGATGGTTGAAGCACCGGGCTATACCTCCGGTGTTAACTATATCGATATGAAAAACAGTGCCCACCGGGTGATTATCACTACCTGGCAGAGCGAACAGGCGTGGGATATGTGGAAACATACCGAGCAGCGCGCGGCCTTGCTGGCGGCAATTAAACCGATTCTGGTGGATGAAGAGAAAATTACCCTGCTGACGGTGTGATGAACGATCTGTTTTTGTTCTGACATGCCCGGCCTGACAGCCAGCAGTGACACAGAGAGCAACCAGCAATGCCCGCCCTGTTTTCAGGGCGGGCATTGTTGTTTTAGGCATTGTTGTTTTAAAAGCCGCACTCTGCGAAAGCGAGAATTTTTTGGGGAATGAAGTGAGTGAGATGACGCGGCGAATAACCTTTGTGGAATAACACCTGTGGGAACGACTTTCAGTCGTGATGTTAGTTATCACGGCAAAAATGCCGTTCCCGCTGCAGTAATTTCGCGGGCATGGCCCGCTCCTGCGGGATATTTACACCATTGCGGATCATGGGCGTGGCCGCTCCTGTGGGATATTTACACCATTGCGGATCATGGGCGTGGCCGCTCCTGCGGGGTATATCGGTATATGCGTAGATTATTCTTTGGTTAATCGGAGCATATTCGTAGGAGCGGGCCATGCCCGCGAATTACGCCGGAGGTTATGTTATAGGTAGGTTGTTTAAGCTCAGCCACAAGGAGTGTGGTATGCCGCAATTCCATCCATTCACAGGCCATAAACAACTGCGTATCGGACGTTTTTCCGAGACAGGTCGTGTGTATCTGATCACCACCAGTACGTTTGGTCGGGAACGTATTTTTTCTGAATGGCGTCATGCAAGAGCTGCTATTCAGGCATTTCTGCAGCCATCATTGTTGAAAAAATCCCGGGTAATGACCTGGGTATTAATGCCGGATCATGTTCATTGGTTACTACAGCCAGGTGATGATGCCGAGCTGTCCCGACTGGTAGGAGCGATGAAATCATCTTCAGCACGGGCAGTAAGGCAAGCCGGTTGTAAGCGGCGTGTCTGGGCACCGGCATTTCATGACCATGCTGTGCGCTGTGAAGACGATATTCTGCCACTGGCTCGATACGTTGTGGCAAATCCTCTGCGTGCAGGATTGGTACGCAGAGTTGGGGAGTATCCATTCTGGGATGCAATCTGGATGTGAATCACAGGCCGGGATTTTATTGCGGATTTTGCCCGAATCGCGGCATATGCATGATCGCGGGCATGGCCCGCTCCTACGGGAATGGCGACATTTTCAGATATGTGCGGCGTTTCATTTCGCGGGCATGGCCCGCTCCTACGCGAATGGCGACATTTTCAGATATGCGCGGCGTTTCATTTCGCGGGCGGTTTGCGATCGCGGCAAAATGCCGCTCCCACTCCAATAATTCCGATGCCTGGGGAATGACATCTGTGGGAACGAATTTCAGTCGTGATGTTGGATGTTGGTCATCGCGGCAAAATGCCGTTCCCACAAACAATAGGGTTTTAACTATGTTCAATAGACGTCTTTACGGTAACGCCCCTGCTGTTGCAGGCGCTCGGTTGCACGTTTGCCGAGCCATTGCTGCAGCAACTGGTCGATATCGCTGGCCATGCCATCACGACTGCCGCAGATATAAATCGCTGCGCCTTGTTTCAGCCATTGCCGCAGGCGTTTTTGTTCACGCTGCAGCGCATGTTGCACATAGCCGCGGTGGCTTCGTCCGCACAGCGCGGGCAGTTCTGCAGCGCCGGAGGCGCGCGAGTAACAGCGGTCGAGTTCGGTGAGTACGCCGCTCTGATACCAGTGGTCGAGTTCCTGCTGCCAGATGCGGTCATGTTCCGGGCTGCGTTCACCAAACAGCAACCAGCAAGGCGCTTGTAAGTTTTGCAGGCTGCGCTGTTTGAGGTGGGCACGCAGTCCGGCCAGGCCGGTGCCATTGCCGATCAGTATCAGTGGTGCAGCCGTTGGCGGCGCATGAAAAGCAGGGTTACTGCGCAGGCTGAACAGGCTTGTGCTGCCGGGCTGCCATTGCTGGCACAGCCAACCGGAGCCCAGTCCGGGTTCGCCGTTATCGTGGTGCTGTTCACGCACCAGCAGGCGCAGATGATTCTCTTCTGGCAGGCTGGCAATGCTGTAGTCGCGGTAACGGCCGGCCAGCCATAAACGGGCGATATCTCCGGCCTGCCAGATGCTGTGTTGCGGCTTACTCAGATGCAGTTCATACAAAGCAGCTCCCGGACTGCCGGGGTTTAACCATAGCCGCTGCTCCAGCGTCAGTGCTTCTGTTGCAGCGTGACTGTCTGCTACAGCGCCCGTCAGGGTAAATCCCTGCTCTGCCAGTTGCTGCTGCCATTGCTCAAGAGACCGGCGCTCAAGACGGTTAACGCACAGTGGCGCAAACATCGGCTGCGCACCGGCCTGTTGCAGCTGTTTGTGCAGTTGCAGACCAAAGGCGCAGAACTGTGGGTAGTCGTCGTCGCCCAGAGCCAGCACGGCGTAGCGTACATCCTGCACAACATGCTGGCCCTGCCGCTGACTGTGCTGCAGACGGCGGATAAAATGCTGGCCGTTGGCCGGCGCTTCACCATCGCCACAGGTGCTGGCAATGATCAGTAAGCGACGGCTGACAGCCAGTTGCTGCCGGCTCAGCTGGTTAAGAGGCAGCAGGCTAACTGCCTCACCACCCTGCTCTAACTGCTGCGCTAAATCCCCGGCCAGTGCGGCAGCCGTGCCGCCTTCGCTGGCGTAGGCAACCAGGGTTACAGGCAAATCAGGATGAGCAGCGCGGCGGCTATGCCAACGCTGCCGCAGGGAAGCGCGAAAACACCAGAGGGCGAGCAGGCACCAGCCAAGTATCAGCAGGCTGGCCTGCCCCCAGGGTTGCAGAGAGATCATGATCAGTCCGGCAGCACCTCAAGCACGGCCACATAGCTGCCGCTGCGTTCGGTGGCGGGTTTTTGCGCTTTATTGTCTTTGTATTCGGCTTCCAGAAAGTAACGTCCGGCGCCGTTCCAGCGCACGGTGATTTCACCTTTGCTGTTGGTTTTCAGGGTGATGGCTTCCTGCGCATTGCGGTAGCGGGTGCCTTCGCGGATCAGGGTAACGTCGGCACCCTGCGCGGCTTCACCGTCGATCAGAAAACGGAAGCTGGCTTCTTCACCGGCAAACAGATCGTTTGGATGCGTGACGGCCACCAGCTCCAGTCCCTGCCCGCTGGCTGCCAGTGCGTTGCGGGATGGCGCACCCAGGGTGACAAAGGTTTCCATACGGCGGGACGCCTGCGATACCACTAATTTTTCGGCGTTTTCCGGGACAGCTTTGGCAAAACCTTCGGCGCTGTATTGTTCACCACGGCCCGGATACATGCGGCGCTGCCCGTCTTCTTCCCACAGGGCGCGCAGACCGGATGAGGCGATAAACAGGCGGTAGGTGCCTTCCTGCTTTAATGCCAGATCAAACACGCTGCGGTATTTGCCGGTGTGCAGGTTTTCAACCTGACCGGCGCTGCCGTCGGGGTTGAGCACCTGTACGTCAGCGAAGCGGCCGGGGTTGTAGTTGGCCAGGAAGATGTCGTTGGAAACCGCGGCATCAAAGCTGACCCAGCGGTTTTCGCCGGAAAGTACGGTTTCCTGCGGTACGATCCAGGCGCGGTGTGCCTGTACGGCCACACTGCCCAGCACCAACGCGGCGACTAAGAATGGTTTAAATGGGGTTTTATTCAACATGTTGGTGTCCTGTTCAGGGTTTAATGCTTACAGCCACAGCACCCAGCTCGGTGCTGCCGCTGGCGGTGAAAGTAGCGGTTTGGGTTAGCGGCCAGCTGAACGGAATATCGACCACTTCGCGCCCGCCCACTTCACGCGCAGCTTCTACCCGCAGGGTGTAATCACCTCCGGCCAGTTCATGCAGAGGCGCGCTGCCGAAGTGGAATTGCAGATGATGCTGACCCGGCCCTTTGGTCGCGCCGGTAACACCATCCACCGGCATCTGCAGTGTGCGGCCGCTGCGACGCCACCACTGGCGCATATCTTTCAGCCATTTTTCGCCTTCGTTGTTGCGCATTTCTGCGTCGTACCAAACGGCCAGATTGGTAACGGCTCTGGTGCTGTTGTTTTCAATCCAGATGGCAACATAGGGCTTGTGATATTCAGCGACGTTCAGTTGCGGTATTTCGACCGCGAGGCTCAGCTCGGCGGCGCTTGCCGATTGCACACTCACGCATTGTGTTGCGGCCAGCAGCAACGCCGGCAGCAGCGAACGCGGTATCGGGTTCTTCATATTCATTCCTTTAATGCACGCTCAAAATAATGATCAGCAGCGGGATAACCACGCCCAGTGCCACCAACGGCCAGGTGGATGGGCGCTGGCGGGCGTAACGCACCAGCAGCCATAAACCGCTGAGTGAAAAAACCAGACACAGCAGCGAAAAAATATTGATAAACCATGACCACAGAGGGCCGGTATTGCGGCCTTTATGCAGGTCGTTCAGGTACGAAATCCAGCCGCGTTCAGTGCGCTCGTAAAGCAGCACTCCGCTGTCGGTTTCAATGCTCAGCCAGGCATCACCGCCGGGTCTGGGCATGCCCAGATACACTTCATTGCCCTGCCATTCGGCGTCCGCCGCAGGCACGCTGATGCTGTGTTCCTGCAGCAGCCACTGGCGCAGCGCCAGCGGTAACGGCCCGGCGCTGCGCCCGGACAGGGTTTTCAGCAAGGTGGCAGACAGCTCGGTTTCCAGCGTTACCGTCACCGGTTCCGCCTTGATGTCCGCCGCGTGGTTTAACGTGATGCCGGTAAAGGCAAACAGAATCATGCCCACCAGACAGAGGGCGGAGCTGATCCAGTGCCACTGGCGCAGGCTGCCAAAAACGATGCCCGATACAGGCAGGCGGGCAGATAAAGATCGGATCATCCGGGATACATCACAGGCAGGGCTCAGACGGCGTTAGATGGGCAGCATTCTAGCAGGAAAGCCGCAAATACGAACAATTAGCATTAGCGAATTTACATTTCTATTCACTTATAACTCAATAAGATTTCTTACCTCCCGCAGCAGCAGCCAGCTAAACAAACAACGACACAAGCATACGGCCCCGAATGGGGCCGTATGCTTACGCAGGCGGTGGCAGCAACAGCATCAGAAGCGGTAGTTCACGCCCAGCCACAGGTTGCGGCGTTTGTCTTTGTTGTTGTAATCATCGATGTAGGTGATTTCACCGTCGTCATCGTAATCACCGTCGGCGGCATCACCCTCAACCCCATCCTGAAAACGGGTCTGATAAGTGGTGAAGTCTTCGTCCAGCAGGTTGTTGATACGACCGTTAACGCTCAGGTTGGTGCTGATTTCATACGACGCACCGAGGTGCAGTACGTTGTAGTTTTTGAAGTACAGCGCGTTGCCGTCTTCATCCACATCGCGGAAACGTGACGAGCGGGTTTCGCTGGTCAGATAAACGTTGGCTTTGTCGCTGATGTCCCAGCCCAGCGTCAGGTTCGACATGTGCTTGGCACTGTTGGTCAGCGGCTGGCCTTGTTCATTACCGGACAGCTGTTTGCTGTCGGTGTAGGTGTAGTTGGCACGCAATGACAGCGCTTCACTCATTTGCCAGCGGGCCGCTACTTCAGCGCCGCGCACCAGCGCTTCGTCGATATTGATTTTCTGGCTGTAGGTGGTGTAGTTCAGCGTTTCGTACTCACCCAGATTCACACACGGCTTGGCGCCGTTGGTGCTGGCACAGGTTGGTACCCGGTCGCCGCTGGCGATCTTATCTTTGAACTTGTTATGGAAGGCGGTGATATTGAAGTTATGGCCACCTTCGGTCGCTTCCCAGTAGAGCGCCAGCTCGCTGTTGACGCTTTTCTCCGGCTCCAGATCCGGGTTACCGGCAAACGGACTGGTGCCCTGCCCGCCAAAACCGGTGATGCCGTTAAACAAGTCAGTGGTTTTCGGGGTTTTATAACCAGTCGATACGCCACCTTTGACGGTCCAGCTCAGATCGAGGTTGTATACACCGTACAGGCGCGGGCTGACATTGCTGCCGAAGACATCGTGGTTGTCATAACGCACACCAGTGGTCAGGGTGAAATCATTCAGCATCGACCAGTTGTCTTCAGCAAACAGCGAGTACATGGTGAAGTCGGAGGTTTCGCTGCCGGCATCGCCCCCTTCCAGACCAAACACACCGTCTTTCAGTTCTGCGACAATCACCTGACCACCCACCACTACCTGGTGATGACCATAGAAATCGTTGACCGGCATATCCACCTTGGCATCCAGGGTGTACTGGCTGCTTTCCATGGTGCGTTTCGGACGTGGCAGGAAAGTCTCCGCCGCGATGGCTTTGCGCTCATCGACGCTCAGGCCGGTATAAGCGCCGGTGCCGTCGTAGATCTGTTGCAGCAGTTCACGCTCAGCCACCGAGAAAGGTACCGTGCGCCCTTCATTAGAGGTGGCGATATGCTGCAGCGACACCCAGCTGCTGCCGAATGACCATTCGCCTTCATGGGCAATGGCCCACTGATCACGGGTAAATTCCTGATCTTTGGCGTAACCGACCCGTGGCTGCACCTGACCACCGCGCGCACGCCAGATGGTATCAATGCTGTCGACCGTGCCCAGCGGGAAGGTGCCATCCGCCAGAGGCTTGTTGTCGTAGGTCTGTTTTGACTGATCAATATCCAGCGTCAGGGTCTGATTGGCGGCCGGTTTCCAGTTCACGCCAAAGCCCAGATTGGTGTTGGTATTATCGGTGGTTTTGCCGCCGGAACCAAAGCCCAGAGTACGCTTACGGCTGACGCCGGCAGGATCGGTGACATCCTCATATTCAGGTTCGGAGGCGTCACGCTGGTACAGACTGCCGCGCAGCTCAATACCCAGTACATCTTTGATCGCCGGACCCATCAGACTGAAATCGGCAGTGGTGTCATTACCGTATTCGTCCTGCTCCTGAAATGAGCGCCCGATCGTGACAGAACCCGCCCACTCGTCAGTGACTTTTTTGGTGATGATGTTAATCACGCCACCCAGCGCATCGGCACCGTAGAGGGTTGAAGCCGGGCCACGGATAACTTCGATACGTTCAATCGCATCCAGTGGCGGAACATGGTTGAACTGATTACCGCCGAAATTATTCGGGTAAATATCGCCGTGGTTGTTCTGGCGGCGACCATCGATCAGCAGCAGGGTGTAATCCGCTCCCATACCACGGATACTGACGGAACCCTGGCCGGTTTTATCGCGGGTTTCACCAATATCCACACCTTCCAGTTCGCGCACAGCATCCAGCAGAGTCATATAAGGACGGGAGCGCAGATCTTCCTGAGTAATCACAGAAATACTGGCCGGTGCTTCAACGACCTTCTGCTCAAAACCAGCGGCTGATACCACCATTTTGCTGAGGTCTACCGGATTTTTTTCTGCCTGTTCCGCTTGCGCAGAAAAACTGGCCAAGGCAATCGCGGCTGGCAAAACGGCCTGGCGCCAGAGAGTCGGTCTGATCATTGTGCTATCCCCTGTTAAAACATGCTGGTCATAAATCAGGCTTTTCTGACAAGCCCATCAAAAACGCCGGCATGCTAACAAGAACAAAACACATTTACGAATAGTTTTTATTTAGATAAGAAATTAAATCTCATTTGTATTGTCTGGCCGGTTATTGCACCCGGGAACGAACAAAGGCCGCCACCGCTGCCGCAGCGTGCTGCATATGCTGCTCATGGCTATAGCCGGATTTTTTACGCGGTTTTAAGTCATGGTCGCCGTCTTCCAGCCACAACAACTGCAGTGCAGCATCAAGGGCATAGCCGTCCACTTCTTCTTTATCGCCCAATGCGTCACGCGTGCCCTGCACAATCAGCAGAGGTTGCTGCAACTGTTGCAGATGATCTGTGCGCAGCGACTCAGGTTTACCCGGCGGATGAAACGGATACCCCAGACAGGCGCAACCGCGGATATCGGTGCCGGCATTTTTCTCTGCTTCCTGCATTAATAAAGAAGCAACCCGCCCGCCCATGGATTTTCCGCCAATGATACAAGGACGATCCAACTGGCGGATTAATGCGCGGTAATCGTCCAGCAGTGCCGGCATACGCTGTGGCGGGCGGCGTTTACCGTCGATGGCACGCTGTTCCATATAAGGAAAATCAAAACGCACGACATATATTTCCTGCGCGGCAATCAATTCTGCCATCCGTTGCATAAATTCGCTGTCACTGCCGGCACCGGCGCCATGGGCGAAAATAAATAACGGATCACGCGAATTACCATTTTCTGTGTATTTTTTGTTCATTTAAATTCCGTTCAGACATGGCCTTCAGGGAAAATTGTCGCATGACTTGCAATTGTATTTCCCGTCCCCAGTGCTTCTTGCGCTATATCAAGATTCACGGTTGCCACTTCCTTATGATTTGCTCAACCGTTATCAGGATAACTTACAGCTATTCTGTAGCGGCAGAGAGTGTGGGCTGTTTGCTGGAGCAAACCATCAGAACGATGGTGAGAGACGTTCTCAGTTAGCTGTTCATAAGCTCCATAAAAGCAGGATAACCTGCTGTAAAATCTGGTGTTTTTCCGGTGTTTGATTGCAAATAACAGCATCAAACACCATAATTGCGCCGATTTTTTTAACCCTCAATCCTCGCTGTTAAATGGAATCTGATCATGAGCACAGCATTTGACCATCCCGAGTACAACTACAAGGTGGTAAGACAATTTGCCATCATGACCGTAGTTTGGGGCATTGTTGGCATGGCGGTCGGTGTACTTATCGCTGCCCAGCTGGCTTGGCCTGCACTGAACTTTGATACGCCTTGGCTGTCTTTCGGTCGTTTACGTCCGCTGCACACCAATGCGGTTATTTTTGCTTTCGGTGGTTCTGCACTGTTTGCAACTTCTTACTACATTGTGCAGCGCACCTGCCGTACGCGTCTGTTCTCAGACACCCTGGCAAGCTTCACCTTCTGGGGCTGGAATGCCGTGATCGTTGCAGCGGCTATTACTCTGCCAATGGGTCTGACCTCTACCAAGGAATACGCTGAGCTGGAATGGCCAATCGATATTCTGGTAACTCTGGTATGGGTTTCTTATGTTGTGAACTTCCTCGGCACGCTGGCTATCCGTAAAGAAAGCCACATCTATGTTGCCAACTGGTTCTTCGCAGCCTTCATGATCATGATTGCGATCTTGTACGTGGGTAACAACCTGGCCGTACCGGTATCCCTGACCAAATCTTACTCCATCTGGGCCGGTACTATTGATGCCATGATCCAGTGGTGGTGGGGCCATAACGCGGTAGGTTTCTTCCTGACTGCAGGCTTCCTGGGGATTATGTACTACTTCGTGCCTAAGCAGGCTGGCCGTCCGGTTTACTCTTACCGTCTGTCCATCGTGCACTTCTGGGCCCTGATCTCTATCTACGTATGGGCCGGTGCTCACCACCTGCACTACTCTGCTCTGCCTGACTGGGCTCAGACTTCCGGTATGGTTATGTCTCTGATCCTGCTGGCACCAAGCTGGGGCGGTATGATCAACGGTATGATGACGCTGTCTGGTGCATGGCACAAACTGCGTAACGACCCTATCCTGCGCTTCCTGGTTGTATCTCTGTCTTTCTACGGTATGTCTACCTTCGAAGGCCCGATGATGTCGATCAAGACCGTAAACGCGCTGTCTCACAACACTGACTGGACCATTGGTCACGTTCACTCCGGTGCTCTGGGCTGGGTTGCCATGGTATCTATCGGTGCTCTGTACCACCTGATCCCAATCATGTTCGGCCGCAAAGCCGGTGACATGCACTCCATCAAACTGATCAACGTTCACTTCTGGCTGTCCACCATTGGTACCGTACTGTACATCGCTGCGATGTGGGTAAACGGCATCATGCAGGGTCTGATGTGGCGTGCAGTTAACGCTGACGGCACCCTGACCTACAGCTTCGTTGAATCCGTAGAAGCCTCTCATGGCGGCTATGTGGTTCGTGTACTGGGTGGCGCACTGTTCCTGACCGGTATGCTGATCATGGCTTACAACGTGTTCATGACTGTTCGCGCGGCCAAGAAAGAAGCTGGCAACGCAGTCGCAGCACAGGCTTAAGGAGTACTGAAACATGATTAAGCACGACAATATTGAGAAAAGCCTGCCGTTGATGGTGGTGATGATTGTCATCGCACTGAGCTGGGGCGGCATGGCGGAAATTGTTCCACTGTTCTGGCACAACGACACCAACAAGCCGGTTGAAGGCCTGGAACCTTACACTGCTCTGCAGCTGGAAGGTCGTGACATCTACATCCGTGAAGGTTGCCACGTATGTCACACCCAGATGGTTCGTCCGTTCCGTGCAGAAACCGAGCGTTACGGCCCATACTCCACTGCTGGTGAATCGGTATACGAGCACCCGTTCCTGTGGGGTTCCAAGCGTACCGGTCCTGACCTGGCACGTGTTGGTGGCCGTTACTCTGATGAGTGGCACCGTGCACACATGTACAACCCACGTGACGTTGTACCTGAGTCCATCATGCCGTCTTATCCATGGTTGTTTGAAGATAAGGTCGATGGCCGCCTGACTCCGAAGAAAATGGAAGCTCTGCGTATGGTCGGCGTACCGTACACCGATGCTGACATCGAAGGTGCCAAAGAGGCCGTTGATGGCAAACGTGAAATCGAAGCTCTGGTTGCTTATCTGCAGCACCTGGGCACTGTAGTCACTAAACGGTAAATCCCATGGATATTAACGACGTGCGCGGTTTGGGCAGCGTTTTCGCCCTGATAGCTTTTCTCGGCATACTCTGGTGGGCCTATGGCTCCAGCCGTAAAAAGCGTTTTGATAACGATGCTCAGATTCCATTTCTCGAAAACGAAGAAATGCCAGCGCACGACGATAAAGATCGGAGTAAATAAATATGTTAAGCACTTTCTGGCAAGTGTGGGTCGCGGTCATCGTACTGGGATCCATGATTGGTTGCGGCGTACTGATCATGTACACCAGCCGCGGCCAGCGTAAAGATGAAACTGACCAGACTACTGGTCATGACTACGACGGTATTCAGGAACTGGACAACCCGCTGCCACGCTGGTGGGTATTTATGTTCTGGGCAACCATCGTGTTTGGTTTTGGCTACCTGGGCGTGTACGGCCTGGGCAACGTTAACGGCCTGCTGACTGTTGAAGTCGACGGCGAACAGGTTGCCTGGTCTTCTACCAACCAGTGGAAAGCTGAAGTACAGAAGTTCGATGCTGACATCGCACCACTGTACTCCAAATACACCGCTACTCCGGTTGAGGAACTGGCCAAAGACGCAGACGCTCTGCAAACCGGCCAGCGCCTGTTCAAGAGCAACTGTGCTGTGTGCCACGGCTCTACAGCTAAAGGTGCTCAGGGCTTCCCTAACCTGACCGATAACGATTGGTTGTACGGTGGCGCTCCTGAGAACATCAAGCACACTCTGACTTACGGTCGTCAGGGCGCGATGCCTGCATGGGGCGCAGTACTGGGTGAAGAAGGTACCGCTGACATGGTGAACTACGTTCGCAGCCTGTCTGGCCTGAAGCACGATGCAGAAGCCGCTGAAAAAGCAGCGCCTAAATATCAGCAACTGTGTATGGCTTGTCACGGTGCAGATGGTAAAGGCAGCCAGCTGGTTGGCGCACCAAACCTGACTGACGATATCTGGTTATATGGCGGTTCTTCCAAGCAGATTGAGTTCACTCTGAAGCATGGTCGTAACGGTAAAATGCCAGCGCATCTGGAAATTCTTGGCAACAACGCTGAAGCCAAGATCCACCTGCTGACCACTTACGTTTACTCGCTGTCTCATCAGCAGTAAGCGCAGCAAGACCCCGGTCAGGCAAAACCAACCGGGGTTGAGCTAAGGCAATAAAAACAGAAAAAAGCGGCTTAAAGCCGCTTTTTTCGTTATAGCGACAGGCAACAAGCTATATAATTGCCGCGTTATATAGAGCGCTGTGGGGCCCTGCTCCGTCTCTGGTTTCGCAAAGCGCCGTCATGCACATCCAACCAAGGTGATTTGCCGTTATGAGTAATATTCCGGTCAAAGATGTCACACCAAAAACCCAAAGCATGTATGAAAAACGTAAGAAAATTTACGTTCGTGAAATTGAGGGTTTTTTCCAGAAATTACGTACATGGTCGCTGTGGGCGTTAATGCTCGGCTATTTCGGCAGTGCCTGGCTTAACTGGGAAGGCCGACAGGCCATTCTGTTCGATCTGCCGGCGCGCCAGTTTCATATTTTTGGTATTACCTTCTGGCCGCAGGATTTTATGCTGCTGTCGTGGCTGTTAATTATCTGCGCTTTTGGCCTGTTCACCATTACTAACCTTGCCGGTCGTATCTGGTGTGGTTACACCTGCCCGCAGTCGGCCTGGTCATTTATTTTTATGTGGATTGAAGAGCGTACCGAAGGTACCCGCAACGCCCGCATGAAACTCGATAAAGAACCGATGAGCGCGAGCAAATTCCGCAAAAAAGCCCTGAAGCATACTTTGTGGATGATTATCGCCATCTGGACCGGCATAACCTTCGTGGGTTACTTCACCCCGATCCGCGAACTGGTACCGGATTTCTTCACCCTGAACATCGGTGGTTGGGGTTTATTCTGGATTGCGTTTTTTACCGCGGCCACCTACATCAATGCCGGCTGGATGCGTGAGCAGGTCTGTATTTATATGTGCCCTTATGCGCGTTTCCAGTCGGTTATGTACGATCCGGATACCCTGGCCGTTTCCTACGATGTTAACCGTGGAGAACCACGAGGCAAACGCAGCAAAAAAGCCAAGGAAGAAAGCGACACAACCCAGCTTGGTGACTGTGTTGACTGCTCCCTGTGCGTGCAGGTATGTCCGACCGGTATCGATATCCGTGATGGTCTGCAATACCAGTGTATCGGCTGCGCTCTGTGCATCGATGCCTGTGACTCCATTATGGAAAAACTGGATAAGCCGAAGGGTCTGATCCGTTACACCACCGAAAATGAGCTGGAAGGTAAAAAGACTCACTTCTTCCGTCCGCGTCTGGTCGGTTATGCCGCACTGCTGCTGATTATGATGGGCGCATTCATGTACGCCATCGGCACCCGCACACCGTTCAAGCTGGATATTGAACGTGACCGCAGCGCGCTCTATCAGATGACCGCCAACGACACCGTAACCAATGCGTATACGCTGAAGCTGATCAACATGTCGCAAAGCCCAAAAACCTACACTCTGAGCCTGGATGGTCTGGAAGGTATGAAGATGGATGCGCCAACCACTCAGTTTCTGCGTGTGAACGAGCTGAAAGAAGTGCTTCTGACCATCGAAATTGATCCGGAAGAAGTGCATATGCCAGCCAGTAAAGTGGATATTGAATTCGTCATCACCGATGCCGATACCGGTGAAGAAGTGGCGCGTGAAGAAAGCCGCTTTATTGCCCCACGCAATTAATCTGAGGAAAAGATTCGCCTCCGCGAAACCATGACCCGTGTCAGCGAATCTGACAAATCCAAACTGGAGACTGACCGCCCAAGTGGTTAAACTTGGGCGGTTTTTTTTATCCCGCCCGATGCCGATTGAGAAGTCTATGAACACCGAATCCAAAGAACACGCTCCCTGGTACAAAGAACCCATGGTGTGGCTGGTTGCGGGCCTTCCGCTATTGGCTATCTGCTGGGGTTTTGTGATGCTGACACTGGCCCTTGAATCCAAGGATTCCCTGGTCAGCGACAGCTACTACAAAGACGGCGTCAGCTACACCGAAAACGTCGAAGCCGATGCCCATGCTGCCCGCCTGCAGATCAAGGCCGATCTGACGTTCAGCGAAAACGAAATCCACCTGGCCCTGAACGGCTATCTGGATGAAGAACCTGCAACCCTGCAACTGCAACTGATTCACCCTACCCTGCAGGAACGTGACCTGACCGTGCTGCTGCAACGCCTGGGCGATGGCCACTATGCCGGTGTCAATGAACTGGTATTGCCGGAACGCCGCCATATCTGGCTGCTCAGCCACGGACAGCAGTGGCGTATCCGTGGTACCGAACTGATTGAAGCTGACAAGGTTATTAACTTACACGCCAAATGAATGCCCATTCAGCCCAAGAGCGCTGTTTTCACTGTGGTGAAGCCACCACCGAAGGTGAGCGCTGGTCAACCCTGATTGATGGCCAACGGCAGCCGATGTGCTGCCCGGGCTGCAAAGCCATTGCCGAAACCATCGTCGCCAGTGGCCTGAAAGACTATTACCGCCACCGCACCGAACTGCCGGAACTGTCGCCGGCTGAACTGGAAGACAGCGATCTTTCGGCGCGCGAATCCCTCACCCTGTATGACAGCGAAGCCCTGCAGCGGCGCTTTGTCGCCCATCTGAGCGGCAACCAGCAAGGCGAAGCGGAAGCGACGTTTATTATCGACGGCATCAGCTGTGCCGCCTGTGCCTGGCTGATTGAGCACCGTATCAGCCAGTTGCCGGGCGTAAAAAACGCTGTCCTTAACCTGTCCAACCACCGCCTGGTGGTACGCTGGCAGTACGACCAGATTGCCGTATCCAGTATTGCCGAGGCGATTTACCGTCTGGGCTACAAAGCCTCGCCGTTTTCTGCCACTGAACAGGAAGAGCAGCGCCATCGTGAGGGTAAACTGGCGATCCGCCGTCTCGCGGTTGCCGGTATCGGCACCATGCAGGTGATGATGCTCGCGGTGCCTCTGTATGTGGGCATGGCTGAGCAATACGAATTTTTTATGCGCCTGGCCTCAATGGTCATGACCCTGCCGGTGGTGCTGTTCAGCGCCCGGCCGTTCTTTACTGCTGCCCTGCGTGATCTGCGCACCCGCCATCTGACCATGGATGTGCCCGTATCGCTGGCCATTGTGCTGGCATTCTGTTCGAGCATCTGGAGCACCATGAATCAGGGCGTCGAGGTGTATTTTGACTCGGTCTGTATGTTCACTTTCTTCCTGCTGCTTGGCCGTTTTCTCGAAATGCGCGCCCGTCACCGGATGGGGAAAGCCGGTAATAATCTGCTGACGCTGCTGCCCAATATTGCGTTAAAGGTTGGTGACGACGGTGTTGAGCAGGTTATTGCCAGTGAAGACATCCGTATTGGTGACGTGCTGCGTCTGAAACCCGGCCATGCCATTCCCGCTGACGGAGTGGTGATCGAAGGCCGCAGCTCGGTTGATGAAGCCGCACTGACCGGCGAATACCTGCCGATCAGCAAGAAAGCCGGTGATCGCCTGATCGGCGGTACGTTTAACGTTGAAAGCCCGCTGCTGATGAAGGTCACCGCGACCGGCGCCGAAGCGCAATTATCGACCATCATGCGTCTGATGGACCGCGCCCAGCAGGAAAAACCGCGCGCTGCGCTGCTGGCCGACAAAATTGCCAGCCACTTTGTTGCGGCGGTGCTGATCATCTCCAGCTCGGTCTTCACCTTCTGGTGGCTGCAAGGCGATGAACACGCCTTTTTCATCGCCCTCAGCGTGCTGGTTGTAACCTGCCCCTGCGCCCTGTCACTGGCTACGCCAACGGCTCTGACAGCCGCCACGGCCGCACTGCGCGAACGCGGATTGTTAATCAGCAAAGGCCATGTGCTGGAAGTTCTGCCACAGATTAACCGTGTGGTGTTCGATAAAACCGGCACCCTGACCCAGGGCAAACTAACCCTGGAGCAGGTCGAACCTCTGGCGGATCTGGATGAAGCTCAGCTGCTGGCCCTGATCGCCGGCCTTGAGAAACACTCAACCCATCCGATTGCCCGTGCCTTCCGCACCATAAAAGCGGCTGCCGTAGAGAACACCGAACAAACCGCCGGCCAGGGCATCAGCGGCCAGTGGAACGGGCACACTCTGCGCTTTGGCCGCGCCGATTATGCCTGGCCAGCTGCCCCCCTGACGGAGCCCGACAACAAGGCCGCTGGCCAGTGGCTGTTGCTCGCCAGTGATCAGCAACCGCTGGCCTGGGTGCGCCTGAATGACAGCCTGCGCCGCAACGCTGCGTCAATTGTCAGCGGACTTCAACAACGCGGTATCGCCGTGTCTCTGCTGACCGGCGACCCCGGCGCATCCGGTCAGGTGGTGGCGGATGCACTGGGCATTACCGACCTGCAGACCGGCGTCTCACCGGAACAGAAACTGGCCGCAGTGCGCGCCTGGCAGCAGGCCGGTGAGCGGGTCATGATGGTCGGCGACGGCATTAACGATGTGCCGGTACTGGCCGGTGCTGATATTGCTCTGGCCGTTAACGAAGCCACCGATCTGGCTAAGACCAACGCCGATGCCATGCTTACCAACGGTCGTCTGGAAACCTTACTGACCGCTCTGGATGGAGCCACCAAGACACGCCGTATTATTGCTCAGAACATCGGCTGGGCTTTGCTGTACAATCTCATCGCATTACCGGTGGCAGCGGCAGGTTTTGTTCCGCCCTGGGCCGCTGCGATTGGCATGTCATTCAGTTCGTTACTGGTGGTCACCAACGCCCTGCGCCTGAATCGCCTGCCGGCTCCTGACTCCTCTGAGGTTTGATCGATGGATATCATTTACATCCTGGTACCGCTGTCTTTACTGCTGATCGGCATTGCCGTGCTGATCTTTTTCTGGGCGGTGAAGAGCGGCCAGTTTGAAGACATGGAGTCCCCCGCCCACCGCATTCTGTTTGATGACGATGAGCCGATAAGTCGCCGTCAGGACGACAGCGAACAAACCCCATCTGACAAGCCATGATTGAACCCCTGTCGCTGCTGACTGCGTTTCTGCTGGGGTTGTTTGGCTCCAGCCACTGCCTGGTGATGTGCGGTGGTATTGCTGCGGCTATTGGCAGCAGCGCCGGAACTCAGCGTGTCCGGGTGACGCTGCTGTTTAACACCGGGCGCATACTGAGCTACAGCATCGCCGGGCTGATAGTCGCCAGCGCAGGTCTGTGGCTGCAGAGCCAGCACCAGTGGCTGATGCTGATCTTGCGGACACTGGCCGCGCTGATGCTGATACTGATGGGGCTCTATATTGCCCGCTGGTCACTGATGCTGACCCGTATTGAGCAACTGGGCCAGGGAATCTGGAAATACCTGCAGCCTCTGACCCGCCGTTTTATGCAATCTCCGCGTGCGATAGATCGTCTGTGGCTGGGCATGCTCTGGGGCTGGTTGCCCTGCGGCCTGATTTACAGCACGCTGAGCTGGGTTGCCGCAAATGGCCAGCCTTTGCTGGGAGCCGCCGCGATGTTCGCCTTTGGTCTGGGTACCCTGCCTGCCCTGTTTGCCAGCACACTGGCGGCCAATGTACTGACGCCGTTTCTGAGCAACAACCGCGTGCGTCAGGTTGCCGGGGGATTACTGATCGGATTTGGTTTGTGGACGGCAGCATCGGTCTGGTTACTTTCTTGACAGATCGCGCGCTAATGCCGAACATAGCCGCAACTGCTGCACTTGTTACTTACTCCGACACCGGGGTTTCACTCAGGAATCAGTCATGAAAACGACACATGTTGCGCCTGCTCCACTGCGGGGCACTCAACCACACTGCCAGACCTGCTCACTGAATGCGTTGTGTCTGCCATTGTCCCTGAACGATTCCGATATGGAGCGCCTCGACGATATCATCCGCCGTGGCCGTCCGATCCAGAAAGGTCAGCTGCTGTTCCAGCAGGGCGAAGCGTTTCAATCCGTATTTGCCGTACGCACCGGAGCCCTGAAAACCTACACTCTGGCGAGTAACGGTGAAGAACAGATTACCGGTTTTCACCTGGCCTCTGAGCTGGTTGGCCTGGCCGGTTACGATAACGGCAACTATCCGTTAACCGCCAAAGCGCTGGAAACCACCACCGTCTGTGAAATTCCGCTGCAGCAACTCGACAGTCTGGCCGATGACCTGCCGGATCTGCGTAAGCAGCTGATGCGTACAATGGGCACCGAAATCCGTCATGATCAGAACATGATGTTGCTGCTCAGCAAGAAAAACGCCGAAGAGCGCGTGGCCTCTTTCCTGATTGATATTTCCCAGCGTTATTCCCGTCGTGGTTTCTCGGCCAGTCATTTCCGCCTGCCGATGTCGCGGGTGGATATCAGTAACTATCTGGGCCTCGCGGTAGAAACCATCAGCCGCGTGTTTACCCGCTTCCAGAAAAACGGTCTGATCGAAACCCAGGGGAAAGAAGTGATTCTGCAGGACCCCGATATGCTGTATGAACTGGCCGGCCTGAATACTGAAAAAGAGTGTGCCGCTCACCCGCAAGAGTAAGCCGCTCACCCGTAAGCAAAAAAACCGGCCAGAGGCCGGTTTTTTTATGCCTGCCCTCTTATGCCTGTTTTCTGCTTATGAACACTCATGCAACGCCCTCTGGTACGGGAAATGCTTTTACCAGAATAAAGGCTGAACAGACGTTATTTTTCTGGCGCCGGTATCCAGGCTATCTATTGGCAATTGGTATAAAACCGCAGCAGATAAAATAATCTGATCTAAGATTGCAGAAACAGCGTCATTCAGCCGATATGACGTATAAGGAGGTGACCATGGGCATCTGCGCAAATGAACTGACCCGCTGGGTAATCCAGCCAACCCTGCAACGTATCGGGGTTAGTAACCCGATGGCCAGCACCCTGCTGCTGGCAACTGCGGCTCAGGAATCGGCTCTTGGATCGCACCTCAAAGCCGCCGGTCAACGGGCTCTCGGCATTTACCGCATTCACAGCCTGACCCACCGCCATGTATGGGACGCTTATCTGGCGCAACAGCCGGAACTGGCCAGCACCGTGCGCGGCCTTGCCAGCCAGCATGATTTTCTCAGTCACCCCCATGCCGAGCTGACCACCAACCTGTCTTATGCCACCGCCATTGCCTGGTTTATCTATGCCCGCAATGATGATTTTGTTCTGCCCGCCGATGCAACCGCAGAACAGCTCGCACGTCTGTGGAAACGTTTTTACCATCCCCGCAGCGGTGTCAGCATTGAAGAGTTCTGCGCCAGTCTCGGTACAGCCACCGCCCTGCTCAACCGTGCAGCCTGAGCAGGCGTACCTTTTCTCAAAGTCCCCGAACAACATTCCTTTTTAACTGCCTGACCTGCGCAGGCGGTTCCTTCACCCGATGCATTCTGCTATAAAGCGGGCGCAATTATTCAGGGTGTTTTTATGATCGAATCCGCTGCCGAGCGCAAAGAGCAACTCGAGTTCAACAAACTGCAGAAGCGCCTGCGCCGCAATGTCGGCAAGGCCATCGAAGACTACCGCATGATCGAAGACGGCGATAAGGTCATGGTTTGCCTGTCCGGCGGTAAAGATTCGTACACCATGCTCGATATTCTGCTGAGTCTGCAGAAAAGCGCACCGATTCACTTTGATATCGTGGCGGTGAATATGGATCAGAAGCAGCCCGGATTTCCTGAACATGTGCTGCCGGAGTATCTGAGCCAGCTGGGTATTGAGTATCACATCGTCGAGAAAGATACCTACAGCGTAGTGAAAGAAATTATTCCGGAAGGTAAAACCACCTGCAGCCTGTGCTCTCGCCTGCGTCGTGGCACTCTGTATGGCTTTGCCGAGAGTATTGGCGCCAATAAAATCGCTCTTGGTCACCATCGTGACGACATCATCGAAACCCTGTTCCTCAATATGTTCCATGGTGGCAAGCTCAAGGCTATGCCGCCGAAACTGCTGAGTGACGACCAGAAACACGTGCTGATCCGTCCGCTGGCTTATTGCAAAGAAAAAGACATCGAGAAATTTTCCCAGGCACGGGGCTTCCCGATCATTCCGTGCAACCTGTGTGGCTCACAGGAAAACCTGCAACGTCAGAATATTAAGATGATGCTGGAACAGTGGGACAAAGAGCAGCCGGGACGCAGTGAGAATATCTTTGCCGCCATCTGTAATGTGGCACCGTCACAGTTAGGCGATACCCAGTTGTTTGATTTTGTCACCCTGCAGGACAAGCAGGATAAAGGCCATCTGTTTACCCGTCTGGATGTGGTTCAGATCGACTGATCTGAAGCTGATACCGGGCGCAGCCAAAAGAAAAAGGCGGTCACAGACCGCCTTGCAACAGACTGGTGACCAGCAGCTGATATTCTCCCGGCCCCTTCACAACAAGCTCCATTTTATAACGCCGGTCAGTGATGATGGATTCAGCCAGTGCCGTCAGGTGACAGGCATCGGGACTCAGTTGCGGCTGGGGCATCTGCAGATGAACCTGATACTGTCCTTCCAGCTCTTCTACACGCACCGTTGAGATCGCCTGAGTTTCACTGCCGGCAATGCCTTTACGGATCCACTGCAGATAAATGCCATGCGGGCCTTTCACATTAGTACGGACAACGCGGATGTACCCCTCTCCGGCGTCAGACTTCCACGGGCAGACCCGCTGTACCTGATCAATCCACACCGGCATTTTATAGACGCCGGCAAAGGGCCAGGTTTCGCCTTCGGCGGCTGCTTCGTTCTGCATCCCAGCGTCGGTGGCCAAGGCTGGCAACGCCAGAAAAGCCAACAGCAAAGCCATGATCGTGCGTACTGATATCATAATGATCCTCCTGCCATTAAGCCTAGCAGAGGTCAGCTTTCATGCTGTTGCAGAAGGCAGATACATCAGGCGGAGAAAACGGCCTGATTACTGCCGCCGGCATCCCATTCAGGGCGCTGGTAAGATACGCTGAGGATGTAAAAGGTTTCTTCTCCTTTCGGCAGGCGCACGGTCACTTCATCATCGACACGTTTTCCCAGTAATCCCCGCGCCAACGGCGCATCAACGCTGATATAGCCGCGTTTGAGATCAATTTCATCCTCGCCCACCAGACGGTAGCGATGAACCTCGCCATCATCGTCTTCAAGTTCCAGCCAGGCGCCAAAAAAAACTTTCTGCGGATCAGCCGGCAGACGATCGACCACCGTCAGAATCTCCAGACGTTTCAGCAGGAAACGGACGCGACTGTCGATCTGGCGTAATCGGCGTTTACCATAGATGTATTCCGCATTTTCCGAGCGGTCCCCCAGCTTGGCGGCATCTGAAACTTCCTGCGTCACTTTCGGACGCTCAGTGCGCCACAGGTAATCATATTCCCGGCGTAAGGCCTGCTCCCCCTCCGGGGTAATCAGATGGCTGCGTTTCGGCAGCGGCTTTTTTTCCTTCTCACTCATAAACAACGGCCTGTACCAAAAGATTTCATGGTTTCGCAACACAGTCATGTCAGGGTGTCAGCATGGGCATGCCTGAACAACAACGTACAGCATTCCTCCAGAACCGGGAAAACCGGCACAAACATCCGGATGATGATGCAGAATGATCAAACGCAGTTTTAAAATGGTGACCGGTATTCTGCTGTTGCTGCTGGGAATTATTATTACGCCAATGCCGATTCCGCTTGGCATTATCCTGATCATTCTGGGCCTGTCTATGCTGGTATCGACTATCCCCAGAGTGCGCACATTTCTGCAGTTTCTGCGCCGTCGTTATCACGTGTTTTCGCACAAGCTGAACAGCATTAAACATCGCCTGCCGGCATTTGCGCGCCAGCTGATTGAAGATACCGACCCGGACCAGCCCTGAGGCCTCCCCTGTAAACCACCCTGTGCTAGCATAAGAGCATGAACTCAGATGCCCTTTCTACTCTGGCGGCCAGCAACAGCGCCATCGACGATTTCGCTCCCCTGCTTGAACTGCTGAGCCTGTATCTGGCCGACGGCCAGAGCCACAGTGAATACGACGTGCTGTGCTGGCTGCAGGCACCTGAGCAGGGAATTTTCCTCCCCGACGCTCTGCGCGATTCACTCACCATGTTCCGCAGCCATTTTATTCTGATGCATTGCCTCTACCGCCTGCAGCAGCAATGGGCTGATGAGCAATCTGCCCTGCTGGAAATCAGCGCACTCAGTATCCGCCGCTCGCCCTGGCCCGATAACGCCCGCAACACCGAGCTGGCCGAACATCAGCCGCTGGCACAGTATTACCTCGACCTCAGCCAGCTGAATACCGCCCAGGAAGAGGTGGATGAACTGCTGCGCAGCTTCTGGCAGAAGATGCTGCAGCCGGAACAGGAGGATCAGGACATTGCTGAACTGGAACTCAGTAAGCCCGTGACAGGGGCAGAGATTCGATTACAATATCGTCGTCTGGCGATGCGACACCATCCCGACCGCGGCGGTGATGAAAACCGCTTCCGCACCATTCAGGCAGCCTTCCAACGACTCAAGCACCGGTATTCATGATTAAGTTTTCTCTCCCGTTCGTTCTCTTCGCACTGCTTTTCTCTGCATCGGTACGCGCCCAGCTGGTGATTCTGCAGTACCACCATGTGTCGGCCAATACACCCGCGTCGACCAGTATCAGTCCGGAAGGTTTTGCCAGCCATCTGCAGCTGCTGGAGCAGGAAAATATGCATGTGATTAATCTTGGCCAGGCGCTGGCCAAAATCCGTGCAGGTGAATCCTTACCGGAAAAATCCGTCGCCATTACCTTCGACGATGCCTACCGCTCGGTGTATGACAACGCCTACCCGCTGCTGAAACAACGCAACTGGCCCTTTACCGTATTTGTGAATACCAATGCCGTGGACGAACAACACGGCGTGGTAATGGACTGGAAGCAGCTGAAAGAACTGCAGGATAACGGTGCGCTGATTGCCAACCACAGTGCGGATCATCCTTATCTGATTGAGCGCCCGGATGGCATGACACTGGATGCCTGGCTGACTCAGGAAGTGGCTGAGCCGGAAGCACGTCTGCAGAAAGAACTGGGCACCAGCCATAAACTGCTGGCCTACCCTTATGGGGAATTTGATCTGGAGATTATCGATTGGCTGGCAGCGAACGGTTACCTTGCTTTTGGTCAGCAATCCGGACCGGTAGGCCCTATGTCTCATCCGCAGGCCCTGCCGCGCTTCCCGGCCTCCGGTATTTATGCCAACGTCAAAACTCTGAAAACCAAGCTGTACACCCTTGCCCTGCCGGTGCCGCCAACCCAGCTGATCGAACCGGTGCTGGCCGCAGAGAATCCGCCAACCCTGGCCATTCATTTCCCGGAAGTGGATTTGCGTCCGCGCCAGATTCAGTGTTTTGCCAGTGGTGAAGGTGCAATCAGCACGCAGACAGAAGCCGATAACGGCGTGGTCAACCTGACCGCCCGTGCAGAAAACCCCATTCGTGGCGGCCGCAGCCGTTACAACTGTACCGCTCCCAGCGTGCGCCACCCGGGCTGGTATTACTGGTATTCGCAATTGTGGATTAACAGCGCAGTGAAATCGCGCTGACAGGCAGACCTCAGAGCAAACGGCGCGACAGCTGATTTAACAGTTGCTCGCGCTGTTTCCAGTCCGGCAGACACTGAGTCATCAACGCTTTAAAGCCCGCGCCATGATCAAAGTGGCGCAGATGACACAACTCATGCACTACCACCAGTTCCATCAGCTCCGCTGGCAGCTGCATTAACGCCAGATTCAGGTTGATATAACCGCGCTGCGACAGGCTGCCCCAGCGGGTACGCATCTTTTTAATACGCAGCTGCGGGCGGCGCACATCAAACTGGCTGAAGAACGGCCACCAGCGTTCAATCATCTGCGGATATTCATGCCGCGCCTGCCCGCGCAGCCAGTTATCCAGCGCCTGCTGCGTTTGCGCAGGCGTCCAGCCCTCAGGCACCCAGACCGCCTGTTCAGCGACCATAAACTCGCCCAGAGCACTGCTTTTAAACGGTAATTCGCGTCCGCGGATCAGTACACTTTGCCGGGCTTCCTGTTGTCGTGCCAGCACCTCGCTGCGGCGCTTCAGCAGCCAGTCATGATTGGCATTCACAAACGCCAGCACCTCCGCCTTGGGATACCCCAGCGGGATGCGCAGATCCACCTCACCCTCGGCATTCACCAGCATACGCATGCTCTTACGCCGCATCGCTGAGAGATGCACAGCGACCTGCTCGCCGCCGACAGTCAGCCAGAATTGTTGTTTGTAAGATTTCCGCACGGTCTCAAGCCTGTTAGGATTAGCGCCAAATTCAGGAGTAGCGTATGTCCGACCTCAATAGTATCCCATCCCTTAATGAAGACGAACTGGAAACCCTGGGCGTACTGCTCGAAGACGAAGCCGAACGCCAGGACAGTTTCGATTTTTTCGCCGTACACGGCCTGATCACCGCGTTAATCGCGGGCCCGGTAGAGTTCAGTGTTCAGCAGGTGTGGGACTGCGCCTTTGATGAACAACTGGGTTTCAGCAAAGCGGAGAAAGAACAGGTAAATGCCCTGTTCCTGAAACTCGCCAAAGAGATTCAGGCATGGCTCGACTCCGGTCAGGATTTCCCGGTTCCGGCCGACCTGACACTGGTCGACGAAGAAGAAGAGCCACCACTGGAAAGCTGGGCCATGGGCTTTATGACCGGTGTCCTGCTGCAGGAAGAACAGTGGTACGCGCGCGACGAAGAAACCGTTGCCCAGCACCTGTTCCCGATCATGTATGCCTCTGGTCTGTTTATGGACGAGCCGGAAATGGAAGACATCGACGAGGACATCGACCTGTCCAATCAGATGTGCAGTAATATTCCTGCTGCTGTTGTTGAGCTGTATCTGCTGCTGCACGCCGAAGATTAATCCGGCGCTCAAAAGCAAACATAAAAAAGCCCGGATTTAACCGGGCTTTTTTATATTTCTGAATAACCAGGGCATCAGGCCCCGGCTTTACGCACCCAGACTTCCACCCGGCGGTTTTTATTGCGACCTTCCATACCATTCACGGAAGCAACCGGCAGGTTTTCACCGTAACCAACGGAATTTTTCGGATAAATGCCGTAACGTACCAGTTCGCGGCGCACTGCCATGGCGCGCAATTTAGATAATAACTGCGAACGTTTTTCGGTTTTCTTTTTATCACCAAAACCAATCAGCACAACTTCAGCTGAACCGTTAGCGTGCAGAAAATCGGCCAGACGCTCCAGATCCTTCAGGGCTTTGTTATCCAGCTTGGCACTGCCTTCCTGAAAGCGGAAATTAATGGTCAGACGCTTGGCATCGGAAGTCAGCTGACGGAAATCTTCTGGCAGCTCGTCGTAAAACTCCGGAATAACAGCTTTCAGCTCCTGCGAAATAAAGCCGGTATCGGCCACAATTTTCTGGCCTGCATCCTGTAATGAAAAATCAATAAATTCTTTAACATAGTCATTGGCAGGTTCGTCGTCGGTGTACATAAAGAGACGACGTGCCAGAGCATAATCTTCGGTTGCTACCGTCAGTTTATTAGGCAGTAAAGATTTGGCGCTGCCATCCGAAACCGACAACAACCGGGCAGAACGTACTGAAGAAAGCCCGACAAAACCAATACCGGCCGTGTCTGCTGCAACCCGGTCTGATAACTCCGCATTGGATTCAAAACGTTCGGCACCGGCAATTAAGTTACGCTCACCTAAAACCATACCGCTGAAGCTGTCCCAGGTACCCGATTTATCGTCACGGGCATACACATGAATCGGGCCGGGTTTACCACCCACCTCTGACCAGTCGCTGTAACCGCCGGAAAAAATTTCGGCAATTTCTTCCACACTCAGATCACTGACCGGATTATCCGGATGTACGATGATCGCCAGACCATCAATCCCGATAATATGCTCACTGCCCGGACTGCGCATATTCGCCAGCGGCTGCAGCAGGTTGAACTCTTTATCTTTAATCGGGCGGGAGGCTGCAGCAATATCGGCACTGCCTGCTGCCAGGCCTTTAAAACCGGTACCGGAGCCGTGTGCAGCAATTTTTACCGTTACACGGGTACGGGTCGCCGGATAAAAACCGCTGACTTCGACCTCGTTATCGATGCCGGAGTTTTGCACCTCAATTTTCTCAGCACCCTTTTCCTGCAGCCAGGCTTTTACCAGATTCGGGGCTAATTCGGCACCAATGGTGTTCGATCCCTGTACAGAAAAAAGGTTAATTTCACCATCAACAGGCAACCCGTCAAAACGAGCGATCTGCCCGGCATGAACCGTTACAGCAAAAATAAAAGTGAGTACTGAAGAAAAGAAATTGCGCCAGAAATTCATAGGACTTACTTCTGAGTTTAAATTTGGGCGCGATTGTATGACGCTTTTATGACAATGCAATGACAAATATCAGAGTTGCGGAACAGCCAGCAATTGCACAGGCGCAATAAAAACCTGTTACTCCCCGCTGGCAATATCACGAATGTGTGGCAGGCGGCTGCTGACATAGGGTTCTTTGGCCACCATTTTGCGCATATTTTTCAAGGTGTAGTATGGCGAATCCACCACCATACTGTTCGCCAGCCAGGCCGGAATGCCACCCGCCGGATCGGCGTGAACCTGATAAATCACGGTCACCCAGCCATCGCCTTCCGGGCGGAATTCCCAAAAGCCTTTCATATTGGTTATGCGGATAAATTCATCGTTGGCCGGAAACACATCGTTACGCACCTGCATATCAACGTGCACCGAATAATCATCAGCCTGAGTGAGAACACTGTAGATAACGCTGTCACGGTCTTTTACTGGCCAGGGTGCTTCCGTCACCATATAAAAAAGACGCTCGTGCTCAGAAACCTGTTCGATCACTTCCAGAGCCCGGCAGTGGTATATCCATTCAGGGCCGGCTTTATTATCTTCGATTAATGCCACCAGCGCCGACAGGGTTGTCTGCAAACGCATTTCACCGCGGAACTCGCGCATATCAGACTGCTCAGCCGCACGGGTATACACAAGAATCTGCCGCTTGCTGTCTTCTTTTGCCAGTTCCCAGTCAGCCATACAGGCCTGACTTACCATTAAAGACGCTATCACCAGCAGACGAGTAACCAACCACATAAATAGATCCCGCTATGCTTTATTGCAGGTGGAGCATGCCTGCACTTTGATTATCACTGTAGGTGCACATCAGCCAAAATCGTACTGGCAATAACCGCAGATTCACAGCGAAGGCCGACCCGGAAGCCAGCCCGCCACTATCATGCCCCCGGGACAGCTCCGGTCAATGACCGCCCTGACACTGGGGCGACGGCGGCACGGTCGCATCCTGCCACTCCTGCGGAGAATAAAGATGCAAAGCCAGAGCATGTACCGGCCCGGTCAGCTCTTCAGCCAGCAGCTGATACACACGCTGATGACGGGCAACAGGCCGTTTGCCATCAAACTCCGCACTGACCACAACCAATTTGAAATGTGATTCAGTAGCAGGCCCGGCATGCATGTGGCTTTCGTTAAGGATATCGAGGTGCAGAGGGGATAAAACAGCAAGTTTAGCGGCGATGGAATCAGCGGTGTTCATAATCAGCCCGTAAGAAAAATGACAATAATGGCTACTATAAAACAACCACGGACGGTTGCACAAAACCTATGTAAACATATACAGTACCGGACTGAATTTGAACCACCAGACGGAAGCCAATCATGCAGGATATCGATACCACCAGCACCCAATCTCTTGTTGACCGTTACTACGAAGAAGAGAAAGCAAAACGTGAACGCGAACAGACCCTGGCCGCTTTTACCATGCGCATGGACGCTAATGATCTGGCCATGCTTAACGTTATTGCCCGCCGCTTCCGCAAGAACCGCGATGAAATTGCTCAGGAAGTGCTGTCCAACGCCCTGATCGATCTGTTTGCCCGTTTGGATGCCGGCGAACGCAAGCTGCTGGCCCGCGATGCCGATGAAGCTGCCCGCTCACTGGCCGATGAAATCGCCGAAGAAAACGGCATTCACAGCGTTGAGATCAAGACCGGTGTCTGGGCCAACCACGACCGTCAGATCACCAAAATTGAGCGCAAAAAAGCCAAAATGCAGGAATCCGGCAACCGTCCGCAAAGCAACAGTGCCGATAACGATGATGCAGATGCTGATGATGAAGCAGCAGCACAGACTGGTAACCAGGCGGATAATCAGCCAATGACTGCACAGAACGACAGTGCTCCGGCTGTAACGATGACAACAGAGCCGGAAAACACAGACCAGAGCACCGAAGAAACAACTGAACACAAAGAAGAAAGCCAGCCAATGTCGATGTTTGGCAGCTGATCAGTACAGAAGCCAGAGCTGCCCAGCAGCTCTGGTGTACTTTATATAACCCCGCACGCTTAGCGCCGGGGCTGAACCGTCGATCATAGACAGCTATTTACGCCACAGACGCAGTTCCCGGAACTCCCCCGGCCCCGCCTCTACCCAGACCACCTCGGCCTGATCTGAAAAAACAAACTTATTGCCGAGCAGAAAGCCTGCCCGCCGCCGACCGGACACCGTTGCTGAGGCCTGCCGCCCCTGCTTCTTGGCACTCCGGGCAAAATCTTCTGGTAAGACATCCATAGTTGTCTCCAATCCGATCAATTTCACCTTGCCGCATGAGGTTAAAATAACCCGCAATTATGACAGTCCAGTGTCGGAGATTTTCACCGGTAACGCAGTAATCAGTCATACTCAGGCCACTGCGTACAAGTGAGCGGTTGCTCTCCACTGGCCTTGCTTTACAATGTGCCGCCCTTTTAATCACTCGTCAATTGGAAAGCGTCACTATGGCAATTCAATGGTTCCCAGGGCACATGAACAAAGCCCGCAAGAAAATCAGCGAAGCGATGCCAGACATCGATATCGTGGTCGAAGTGCTTGACGCCCGCCTGCCCTACTCCAGCACCAACCCTCTGGTTGACGAGCTGCGTCGTGATAAAACCTGCATCAAAGTGCTGAACAAGGCCGACCTTGCGGACCCTAAGGTTACCCAGCAATGGGTCGACTATTTCGGCAAGCAGCACAATACCCAGGCCATTCCACTGGTTGCTGAAGACCGCAATCAGGTTAAAAAGCTGATCGCGCTGTGTAAAAAACTGGGAGCGGCACGGCTGGAGAAAAAGCTCTCCATCCGGGTGATGATTATGGGTATTCCCAATGTCGGTAAATCCACCCTGATCAACGCACTGGCCGGGCGCTATATCGCCAAAACCGGTAATGAGCCGGCGGTGACCAAAGCCAACCAGATGATCGACCTGAAAAACGGCATCGTGCTGTCCGACACACCGGGGATTCTCTGGCCCAAGTTTGAGAACGAACACAGCGGCTATCGTCTGGCGGCCAGTGGCGCCGTCAAAGACACCGCTATGGAATACACCGACGTTGCCACCTATGCCCTGGGTTATCTGCTTGATCAGTACGCCACCGAGTTGTCAGCCCGTTTCCGCTTTAAGGAATTACCGGCCAGCGCATCCGACGCACTGAACACCATTGCCGCCAAACGCGGTTGTCTGAAGCCCGGCGGTATTGCCGATCTGCATAAAGCGGCGGAATTATGTCTGCATGAACTGCGGGCGGGAAAGATAGGCCGGATCACGCTGGAAAACCCGGCCATTGTCGAAGCGGAGCTGGCGGAAATTGAAGAACGCCGGCTGGAGGCGCTCAGGCTTCTGGACGAATCGCCTGATACACCTGCGTAAAGGTCTGCCACTGAGGGTCTTCATCGGCCACCACCTCAATCGGGTACAAGCCCTCGCCGGTGGGAATGCGGTCAAGACCTTCTTTTAACAGCTCAATATCTTTGCAGTAGATAATCCACTGGCACACTCCGTCATGGGTAATCACCATAGTGACCAGTGCATTTTCTGCCGGTTCAAGATGTTGCTGCAGGTGCTCACCGAAGGTCAGGATTTTGCTTTGTTCGGCCAGACCGGGAAAGCCGGTGCTGTCATCGACGCTGCCGGCGTTCCAGGCAATCTGCACGCACAACGGATAGCTTTCCGATTGGCGGGCAAGCTCCCAGTCTTCGCGGTACTGAATACTGATGGGCTTGTCATTCAGACTACCGGTAGCCCTGACCCAACGGTTGTTCGCCAGCATGGCTTATTCCTTTTTGTTTGGTTGCATTCAGACTAATAGAAATCGGTGCAAATGCCAAAAAGTCATTGCCATACGCGCCCCATCAGAGCAGGTTTAACGGCAGTTTCAGGTAAGACACACCATTATCTTCCGCCTGCGGAAACGCCCCGGCGCGGATATTCACCTGCAGCGATGGCAGAATCAGCCGCGGCATATCCAGCCCGGCATCACGTTCCGTGCGCATTGTGATAAAGGAAGCTTCACTGGCACCGGCTTTTACATGGATATTTGCCGCCCGCTGCTCCGCAACGGTTACGGCCGAGCAAACCGGCCGCTCAGACGGCGGATAGTCATGGCATAAATGCAGTACAGTCTCTTCCGGTAAGGCCAGTAAACGCTGTACCGACTGATATAAAGTCGCAGCATCACCACCAGGGAAATCACAGCGGGCCGTACCGACATCCGGCATAAACAGGGTATCGCCGACAAACACATCGCGCTGATTCACCTGATAGCTGACACAGGCCGGGGTGTGACCCGGAGTGACCATTACATCAATGCGGCTGTCGCCAAGCTGCAGGCTATCCCCCTCACTGACCAGCAGGTCAAACTGATGGCCATCGGCGGTAAAGCCTTCCCCCTCATTGAAGATCTTCTTAAAGGTGCCCTGTACCTGACAGATCGCGGCACCGATAACGATGCGCGCACCGCTTTGGCTGCGGATGTAATCCGCCGCGGTCAGGTGGTCGGCATGGGCATGGGTTTCCAGTACATAATCCAGCGTCAGAGACTGCTCCCTGACCCCGGCGAGAATGGCGTCAATAAAGGCCGTACTGGTACGTCCGGATTTCTGATCAAAGTCCAGTACCGGGTCGATAATGGCCGCACGGGCAGTACTTTTATCGACCAGCAGATGGGTAAAGGTGAAAGTATCTTCGTGGAAAAATGTCTCGATGCTGATCACTGCAGCATCAGTTGGCTGGCGGGTCATTACGGCCTCCGGCGATAAAATTTAAAGTGATTATATTAGCATATTCTTATTTAGCAATATTTGATATACACTTTAAAGAGCGCTGTCCGGAACACACATCATGATTAACCACGACGCCCTTGATCACCACCGCCAGGATGCTGTCCGCCTGCTGAAGGCTCTGGCTAACGAACACCGTCTGACCATTCTTTGTTGCCTGCGCCATGGTGAAATTTCGGTCAGCGAACTGATCAGCCGTCTGCCGCTGAGTCAGTCTGCCCTGTCCCAGCATCTGGCCTGGCTGCGCAGCGAGCATCTGGTGCATACCCGCCGCAGCGCCCAGAACGTCTATTATCAGCTCAGTGACGACAAAGCCGAACGCATCATCAATGTTCTGAACAGCCTTTATTGCGATATCCAGCCAGAAACAACAGCGCCAATGCCACACCGGGAGATCAATCCGCATGCACCTGACTAACACCTTCTCCGGATATCAGCGGCGCTGGCTGATGCCGGATATTACCGCCGGGCTGGTTGTCGCTGCACTGATCACACCGCAAGCCATGGCCTACGCCCTGTTGGCCGGCATGCCGCCACAGGCCGGACTTTATGCTGCGCTGCTGCCGGTACTGGCTTATGCCCTGCTGGGCAGCAGCCCGGTGTTAGCCGTTGGTCCGGTGGCTGTTATTTCTCTGATGACCTTTGAAGCCTTACACACATTGGCAACTCCGGGCAGTGCGGATTATCTGCATATGGCCAGTGCTCTGGCATTGCTGACCGGGCTGTGGCTGCTGCTGTTTTACCTGATTGATCTGGGGCGCTGGACAACCTTTATCAGCCACTCGGTGATCTCCGCCTTTACCAGCGCAACCGCCATTCTGATTGTAATCAGCCAGCTGAAATACATAACCGGTATTCCCCTTCCCGGTGGCGGCTCGCTGTGGCAAACACTGACACACCTCAGCCATGATTATCCGCAGGCACAGGCCGGTGCGTTACTGATGGCGCTGGCCGCGGTCACCCTGCTGTATGGCTGGCAGTGGCTGATGCCCAAAGCGACCCGCCGCCTGCCAGCCTGGCTCAGCAGTCTGCTGAATAAAGCTGGCCCACTGGCGGCTGTTGCCCTGGGGATTGCCACAGTACAAACGGCGGGGCTTACGATCGCCACCATCGGTGAGCTTCCTGCCGGACTACCCGCACCTGCGCTTCCATCGCTGTCTGTGGAACAGTGGCAGGCATTATTACCAGCCGCTGCCATCATCGCGCTGATTGGTTATCTGTCCAGCCTGTCGGTGGCCGAGGCTCTGGCACCGCGCCAGTTATCAGACTCCGGCCACACACCCGCTCCGCGCCTGCGCACTAATCAGGAGTTACTGGCTCTTGGTATCGCTAACCTCAGCGCGGCTGTCAGCCAGGCATTTCCTGTGGCTGGCGGTTTCGGCCGCAGCGTGGTTAACCGCGCAGCCGGTGCCCGCACGCAGCTGGCTTCCGTGGTGACCGTCATACTGGTGGCACTCGTCTGTCTGTTTGCCAGCCGCTTATTTGTCGATCTGCCCTATGCCGTACTGGCCGTGATTATTGTCAGTGCAGTCTTGCCGCTGATCAGTTTCAGTGACGCCCGCCGTGCCTGGCGCTTCCAGAGAAGTGATGGTCTGGTATGGCTGATAACATTTATCGCCGTACTGGCTGCCGGCGCGGTTGATGGCATCTTGCTCGGCATGGTGCTCTCCCTGGCACTGTATCTGCGCCGCTCCAGCGAACCACACATTGCCGAAATCGGCCGGGTCGGAGACAGCGATCATTTCCGTAACGTCAAACGCCATCAGGTTATTACCTGTCCGCAGGTGCTGATGATCCGCGTTGATGAGAACCTGTATTTTGCCAACAGTCAGTATCTGGAAGATGTCATCTGCCAGCGCCTGCAGAGCAGTCAGGATATCCGCCACGTGGTGCTGGTCGGCAGCGCCATTAACCATATCGACTTCAGCGGTTTTGAAACCCTGCAGCATTTGCTGAACACATTACGTGCTCAGAATATTCAGCTGCATCTGGCCGAAGTCAAGGGTCCGGTGATGGATCAACTGGGTAAAACCAGCCTGCTGGACGACCTGTCTCCCGGAAAGATTTTTTTCACCGCCAGCGAAGCGTTACGCACCCTTGGCCACTGCTGACCCTGTCGGAGCAAACGATGATTAACAAAACAGATAGCAGTGCAGATCCTGCAACAACGAAAGATTGCAGTGCTGATGATACGAACAAACAGCGCAGCGACGGCCGTTTCTATCAGGTTCAGCCACAACGGGGAGTGGCACGTTTGCGTGTGCGCTACCGTGAAGGCACGACCCGCGACTCCGGTTGCCGTCTGTGTCGCTAATCCCCCAGTAACTGCAGGTTAATTTCTCCACCACGACAGGCTATGATGCCCGGCCTGCTATGTGACGGAGCCTTTCATGATTCTGACTTACAGCCTGATTATTCTGGGTCTGTTAATTATCGCCCTGCTGGCCGGTTACGCCTGGCGCCTGACCCGTCAGGTTAAGGTTGTTGAACAACGTCAGCAGGAAGAAGAAGCTCAGGCGGCCATGCAGTTGCGTAACCGCCAGCTGGAGTTGCTGCAGGATATCCGTTTTATCGCCCGTGCAGTCCTCGACGAACAGTGCGAAATTACCGAAGGCGTGTTACGCATCCAATACCTGATGTCTGCGCTGGACCCCGCAGTATGGGAACAGGATGAACTGTGCACAGTACGCAGCCATTATCAGTCAACATCATCAATGCCGATTCTGGATGCTTACAAACAGCTGTCCCGTAAAGAGCAGTTCAAACTGGATCAGCAACGCTGGACACTGGAAAACGAAAACAAAACCGGTATTGAACGCGAACTGCGCTGGCTGGTCAGTTATTCTTTCCCGGCGGTTACTCTTATTCAGTAAGCGCCAGTCCGCTAACCCGTCGATAACAAAGACAAGGAAAACATCATGCGCCCTATACTATTTGCTTCTGCCCTGCTGTTCAGCGCTTTTACTCAGGCTGAGTGGACATTGCAGTCCCCCTCGACCCTCACCTTTCTGACCACCAAAAATACTCATCTGACCGAAGTGCACCACTTCCGCAAAATCAGCGGCAAAGTGACCGATCAGGGGATGGCTGAGCTGAATATTGATCTGACCAGCATTGATTCCGGCATTCCGATCCGCGATGAGCGCATGCAGGAATTCCTGTTTGAAACCAGCAGCTTCAGCAGCGCAACCTTCAGCGCTGTCATCCCGGCCGATGCCATGAAAAAAGCGCGCGACGGTATCAGCCAGACACTGGATCTGAAAGGTAAACTGATGCTGCATGGCAGCGAAGAAGAAATCAGCGTGCCGGTAATGATTGTTCCGGCACAGGACAAACAAGTGGTGATCACCAGCCTGCAGCCAGTACTGGTGCAGGCTGACAGCTTCGCCCTGACCGCCGGTATTCAGAAACTGCGTGACATTGCCAAGCTGGAACGCATTGCCGAAGTGGTACCCGTCAGCTTCACCCTGACCTTCAGCCCGGCTCAATAAATCAGACCGGACTGCAGGCAACAACACCTGCAGTCCGTTTCAGCCTTTGGCGCGCTTCTGTGCCAGCTTCAGTAACTGCTCAATATCGGTGACGGTGTCGTTCATTGCGCTCATCACCACAGTATTCAGCGCCGACTCGATCAGCACCTCAAGGCTGCCAAAATGGTAGTCACCAATTTTGTCGGCCAGATCCTGTCCCAGTTCGTTACGGAAATTCTGCACAATTCTCTGCGCGTGCTTACGATGAGGTCTGTCCTGCATGTGATGTCCTAGCAGTCCATAGACTGAGTGGCGGGCTGAATAATCAGCGGATCGGGCGTCAGATCAAGCGAGGTCGATTTATTGGTGTAATCCAGCTGATTCAGCACATGGCGCATGGTATTCAGCCGCGCACGCTTTTTGTCGTCCGAGCGCACCACCGTCCAGGGCGCATCCAGATGATTGGTGTAATAAAACATGGCTTCTTTGGCTTCGGTGTAATCATCCCATTTATCCAGTGATGCCAGATCAATCGGGCTGAGTTTCCATTGCTTTAACGGGTCAACCTGACGACTCTGGAAACGGCGCAACTGCTCCTGACGACTAACGGAAAACCAGAATTTGATCAGATGAATTCCCGAGCGTACAAACATGCGCTCAAGCTCGGGCACCTCGCGCATAAACTCCATATATTCGGTATTACTGCAAAAGCCCATCACCCGTTCCACACCTGCGCGGTTATACCAGGAGCGGTCGAACATCACGATTTCCCCCGCCGCCGGCAGATGCTGCACATAGCGCTGGAAATACCACTGGGTACGTTCGCTGTCGCTGGGTTTTTCCAGCGCCACAACATGGGCACCACGCGGATTCATATGCTCCATAAAGCGCTTGATGGTGCCACCTTTGCCGGCCGCATCGCGCCCTTCAAACAACACGACGACTTTTTGCCCGGTTTCCTTTACCCAGCTCTGCATTTTTAACAGTTCAATCTGCAGGCTTTGCTTTTCCTGCTCGTAGCGTTCGCGGGTCATGCGCTCGCCGTACGGTAAATGCAGGGTTTTTTCCGGTTCTGCCGGAGGGGCTTTATCGGCAGGTGTTTTATCCACGGGAAGTATCAGAGGATATGGGTGAGAAGCGGAATCGGACATGACACCTCCGGTCGGTTTAAAACAAGACTTTAACCGAAGCAGTGAACCGGTATTTGATACCCGTCACTGTTCGGCACTGACAAAGCAATCGCGGCCATTACGTTTGGCCTGGTAGAGATAGCTGTCGAGATGATCAATGATCTGCCCCAGCTCCAGATTCTGATGCGGACGCGGGGTAACAGAAACAAAGCTGCCCGAAGCCGTCATCGGCACCGGTTGTTGCAGATCATTGTGTACGCTCATCGAACGAATGGCCTGTTGCACCCGCTCAACCACGGCGCGCAACTGGTCAGGCTGGCAACCTGGCAACAGTACGGCAAACTCTTCGCCGCCCAAACGGCCGATATGATCGGTCGGACGCATCACACTCTTCAGTGTCCGGCACAGCATTTTCAGCGCCCGGTCGCCGGTGCCATGACCATGCACATCATTCACCCGCTTAAAGTGATCAAGATCGAGCAATATCATGGCAAACACATGGTACTGACGCTGACCCCGCGCCCATTCACGCTGATAAGCCCGCTCAAAACCACGGCGGTTTTCAGCACCGGTTAAAGGGTCGGTCAGAGCCAGCCGAGCCTGCTCTTCCGACTGCTTAACCATCATCAGGCAGGCGGCAATCACCGCCGCCAGATGCTGCATAAAATCGGTGGCCATACCGCCCTGAAAGCGTGCCGGACTGGTCGAGTACAGGCGTAACTGCCCCAGATACACATCGTTGCGCAACAAAGGTAAGGCCAGACCACTCTGCCAGGGAGGCGGTGGCGCAATCGGGGCAGCATCAATAATAGGAACACGGCTCTGAAATTCGAGCTGATTCAGCAGCACCCCCTGCTCCAGATCGAGAGACTGCAGCATTGCAGCTTTTAACTCACCGTCGGGATCACACACTTTGAGGGTTGCAGCATCCAGGTCGAACTGAGCAGGCAGACCATCAAGCAACAGGGTAAGAAAATCAAACCAGGTCTGGCAGGACAGTAACTGCAGCTCAAACGCCTGCAGGCGGCGCAGCAGCGCTTCATTGCGCCGGGCGTTATCCAGTAATTCCTGTAAATCCACTCAGTTACAGCTCCTTTTCCGTCCAGAGCAGTATAGTTGCTTCCTGTCATTTCGCGCTCGCTGCGCCGCGCTGCAGATATAAACAGAAACATTTGCTAAACTGCCGCGCTTTCCATAACCAGTACCGCCATGAAGCCATCGGTTTTGATCTTCGACTCCGGCGTCGGAGGACTCAGCATTCTCAGTGAAGTGCGACAGCTGTTACCGCACCTGTCGCTGCATTATCTGATGGATAACGAAGCATTTCCTTACGGTCTGAAAACCGATGAAGAACTGATCCCCCGTGTGCTTCAGGTCTGTACAAGCGCGGTACGGGAGTTAAAACCCGACCTGCTGATCATCGCCTGTAACACGGCTAGTACGCTGGCTCTGCCTCAGCTGCGACAACAGCTGGATATTCCAGTCGTTGGGGTTGTACCGGCCATTAAAGTGGCCGCGGCTCTTGCAGCAGAACAGGCCGCAGAGCAGACAGACAACACCGCAGCCGGTTGCCATATCGGCCTGCTGGCCACTCCGGCAACCGTGAACCGGACGTACACCGATGATCTGATCCGTGATTTCGCCGGACACTGCAATGTGCGCCGCTTCGGCAGCAAAGAACTGGTGCAGTGGGCCGAAGACTGGATCACTCACCAGCAACCGCCGCAGGATCTGTTCACCCACCTGGATCAATGGCTCACACAACCCGAACCGCTGACCCATGTGGTTCTTGGCTGCACGCATTTTCCGTTACTGAAAGCACAGCTGCAGCAGCTGTGGCCCAACGTCTGCTGGGTTGACTCTGGTGCAGCCATCGCCCGCCGTGTGGCTGACCTGTTGCCGGCCAGCACAGCGGCGGACGGTAATGGTTTTCTGCAGTGTTTCTGGACGGATGTAGCCAAAGAACCGGGCGGCGCGATCCGTTATCTCGAAGCGCTCGGCCAGTTAAGTCGCTGCGCGGTGTTACCGGCAGATAATTTCTTATACAAAAACCAGTTTGTATAAGTTTTATAAAATTGAGTAAAATGCTCAGGTATTTAAATTAACAACGGTATAGACATGTCAAATCTCGAATCCCTGTACCAACAGGTACTGGCGGAACTGGGCGAAAACGTTGAGCGTGAAGGCCTTCTGGATACGCCAAAGCGCGCCGCCAAGGCGATGCAATTCCTCACCAGCGGTTACACCACCGACCTGCACGAAGTGGTCAACAAAGCTGTTTTCACCAGCGACAACGATGAGATGGTGGTGGTTCAGGGAATCGAGTTTTATTCCCTGTGTGAACACCACATGCTGCCGTTTATCGGCCGCTGCCATATTGGCTACCTGCCTTCTGGCAAAGTCCTGGGCTTGTCAAAGTTTGCCCGTATTGTCGACATGTTCGGCCGTCGTCTGCAGATTCAGGAAAACATGACCAAGCAAATTGCAGAAGCCGTGGAAGAAGTAACCGGTTGCCGTGGCGTTGGTGTGATCGTCGAAGCGCAGCACATGTGCATGATGATGCGCGGTGTGCAGAAACAGAATTCGATGATGCGTACTTCAGTGATGAAGGGCGACTTCCGTTCAAACGCAGCAACCCGTGACGAATTTATGCGCTTGATTGGCCTCTGATAATCCCGTTTACTCAGGCCATGATGAATTAAGGGGAAATCATGCCGGAGCAAGCGTGGTGGATATGGCCGCTGCTGCTGTACACCTTTGGGGTACTGGCAGCCATTGATGCCCTGTGGCAGGGAAGAACGTCTCAGGGCACCATCGCCTGGGTGCTGGGCTTATTGCTGATGCCTCTGGTTACCCTGCCCCTTTACGCGTTCTTTGGCAGCCGCCGCTTTCACGGCTATCTGCGCGCCCGCCGCCATGGTGACCACAGTCTGAGTTTTATTGCTGATCAGGTGCAGGCGGGACTTGAACACTTTGCCCTGCCCCCTGGTCACCTTACACGCCCTCTTTATCCTCTTTTCCGCCTGCCACAAATTGCCGGCAATCAGTGCCGGTTATTAACGGATGGAGAAACCACCTTCAGCACCATGTTCCGGCGTATTGCTGAAGCCAGGCGTTATATTTGCGTACAGTTTTATATTCTGCGCGACGACGATACTGGTCAGGAACTGGCACGCCTGTTATGCCAACAGGCCCGTTCCGGTGTTGCGACCTATCTTCTGTACGATGAAATTGGCAGTCGCAGCCTGGGCCGGCATTTTCTGAAACCTCTGGAAGATGCCGGCGTACGGGTGTCACGCTTTAATCCACTGCAACTGCGTAACCGGACTCAACTGAATTTCCGTAATCACCGCAAACTGGTGATCTGCGACGGCGAATATGCCTACGTTGGTGGCTATAACGTCGGTAATGAGTACCGAGGCAACAGTCAGAAAGACGGCTTCTGGCGCGACACCCATGTCGAAATCCATGGTCCGGCAGCACTCAGTTTTCAGTTATCATTTACCGAAGACTGGCACTGGGCCACTCAATATATCCCAACCATTGAATGGAACAGCAGCCCGGCGACCGGTGATAACAATGTGATGTGCATCGCCTCTGGCCCCGCCGATGAAACCGAAAGTGCCAGCCTTTATTTCACCCACCTGATTCACAGCGCACAGGAACGTTGCTGGCTGGTAAGCCCCTATTTTGTGCCGGACCAGAATCTGGTCAGTGCCCTGCAGCTGGCGGGTCTGCGCGGTATTGATATCCGCATTCTGGTGCCGGAAAAAAGCGACAGCTGGCTGGTACAACAGGCCATGCGCGGTTATATCCAATCCCTCAGCCGCTGCAACGTGCGCTTTTTTACCTATAAAAAAGGCTTCCTGCATCAGAAAGTACTGCTGATCGACAACGAATGGAGCAGTATCGGCAGTGCCAACCTCGACAACCGTTCCCTGCGGATTAATTTTGAAATCGGCGCGCTGATCCAGAGCCGGAGTTTTGCCAGCGATGTTGAAAGCATGCTGCAAATTGATTTCGACCATTCCGAACCAACGCAAATAAGCCAACACTGGTGGCCCGTACTGCTGGCCAAAACAAGCCGCTTACTCGCACCTCTGCTTTAACCGCCAACCACAGTTTGATGAATTAATTATGACAATCATTGCCCCGGCATGCTCAGGGGCATAGAGTGAAGGCATAACAATAAGAAACCAGAGGGATCGCCATGGTTAATCTGTTATTCCGCAAAGCACTCAAACATCCGCTCATATCGGCTCTGCAACCCGCTCTGCTGATCTCTTTGCTCGCACTGAGCGCAACCAGCCACGCACGCACAATAGAAGGTTTTGAATTTCCGGAAGTTCTGCCGCAATCCACCGATCATCCGGAGTTGCAGCTGAACGGCGCCTCAGTACGCACGTTGTACTATCTGGTCGATACCTACGTTGGTCTGTTGTATGTCGAATCCCCATCCGCCGATGCCAGTCAGCTCATCGAACAGGAAAGCTACAAACGCATCGTTTACCACATTCTGGTGAATCGCGTCAGCGGACGCCGTATCGCCACGGCGATGTATGATGCCCTGCAACTGAACATTACCAGCGACGAGGCCGAACAGATGGATGAACGGCTGGATATGCTGGTAAAAATGTTTGACGGAAAACTGGAGCGCGGTGACGCAGGTTATGTCGACTATGTGCCCGGTGTTGGTTCACGGGTAGTCATCAACGACGAGGTGAAAGGTGTTTTGCCCGGTAAAGATCTGTATGACGCCTTACTGAAAATCTGGATCGGCGAATACCCGGTATCCCATCGTTTTAAAAATGAAATTCTGGGCCTGACTGACCAGCAGCATGCCAATATTGCTGCAGATTAAATTCTTAACAAATAACTTCTCAATCAATAACAACAGATAAAACAAAAAAGCCACGCAATGCGTGGCTTTTTATTTGCTTCCGTTCTGTTATCAGAACTTCATGCCAGCGCCGACCATAAATACCAGCGGGTCGATTTCAATATCAATACCTGTATCATTCAGCTCAGAATCGATGTCCATTTTCCAAACTGCAACGTTAGCCAACATTTTATCGTCGATGTTGTAGTTCAGACCGGCAGAGTAAGCCAAACCCCAACTCTTTTTCAGATGAGTCGCCGCACCATCTTCATCAAAGAAGAAGGTATGGTTTACACCCAGACCCACATAAGGCTGCAGCTTGGAAGCCGGATCCATCAGGTAATACTGGGCAGATACTGTTGGTGGCAGATGTTTGGTAGATGCAATTTTATTACCGTTCAGCGTAACATCATGCTTGAACGGTGTTGCAGCCAGTACTTCAACACCCACCTGAGGGGCTACCATATAGGTCAGGGTCAGCCCCAGTTGAGTATCATCACTGATCTGAGCCTTACCAGCAGCGCCCAAGTCAATATTGTCTTCTTTCGGATTCACGTTAACAACACCAGCCTTAACAATAATATCACCGGCTTCATAAGCCAGAGCTGGCATTGCAGAAACCGCGACTGCGCTTGCTAACAAAGTTTTCAACAGTTTCATTCTGTGTTCCTCATCTATGCTTAAAAGATGAGCTCAGGTTAACGGTTAATCCGGGGTGCCATTTGATGCAAATCAAGAAATAAAAATGGTTAGGCTTATACCCCCAAAGAAGTTGTGACAAATCAACTTCGGACGACATTAACCGCCATTTTCAGCGCTTCTGGCATGAGTATTTCATTGTTTTATCGCAATAAGGCCGCCAGAATGAATAACACTGGCCTGAAATTGCCAGCACAGAGCAGCCCAGACCGTAACGATAGCCATCATTACAGTCATGCTGTAAACCAGGTTAAGCCACAGACCAGACAACTGACTGCGAAGCATTAATTTGAACAATCCAGCCAGCAACAAGAACTACGTATCCATCGGCCGCAAGCTGCTCTCCTACCTGCTTGCCTTCAGCTTCGTGACCACCCTCGCCGCTTTTCTGTACATCCTCATGTCCGATTATCAGCGCGGCATGAGCAGTTATGATAAAAACCTGCACCAGATTCAGACCAGTTACCAGCAGAGCATCAGTTACAGCCTCTGGAATTTTGATTCACGCCAGATTGAGTCTCAGCTCAACGGTATTCTTAACTTCCCCGGCGTGGTCTACGTCTACATAGAAAACCGTGGCAACGTGCTGCACAGTGCAGGCGATGTCTACGGCCAGTCTGACCAACGCTATTCTTTCGCCCTTGATTATCAGAGCGCCGGCCAGTCCTACCATCTGGGAAATCTGCACCTGAACCTGGATTACACCGGGCTGTACAACGAACTCAAACACAAAACCGTAAATATCCTGCTGACGCAGTTTATTAAAACTTTTTCCGTTTCGATCTTTGTGCTGTTTATTGTCCATCAGGTGATTACCCGGCGCCTTGGCCGGATGGCGGAATGGGCCAGCCAGTTCAGTCTGAACAAACTGGATCATCCTCTGGTGCTGAACGATCCGCCGCATAAACGGGACGAGCTGAATATGGTGGCCGATGCCATTAACCGTATGCGTGACACTCTGCAGCAGGATGTTGATGAGCGCGAACGCGCGCGGATGCAGCTGGAAAACACCAAAGAACAGCTCAGCATGGCCATTAATAATGCCGCAATTGGTTTTTGCCGCTATCTGCCGGACAACGACAGCTTCGAATGCAACAACCACTTTGCCAACCAGCTGGCCAGTACCGAACTGGAGCTGGAAAGCATGAAGCATCCAATGGACCGGCTGATGGATATGATCAGCGGCCCGCATGGGGTGGAGCAAAGAGAACGGATTAACAAGCTGCTGCAGGGGCGCATTGCACGTATTCATGATGAGTTCTGCCTATACAACTTCCGCCAGGAAGAATGCTACTTCGATATCACTCTGCAGATCACCCGTTATGATGAAAACCGCCCGCAACAGATATTAATCTGCGTGGTTGACCGGACCAAAGAGCAGATTGCCCGGCGCCATGCGCAGGAACTGACGATTTCACTGGAAAATAAAGTCACGCAACGCACAGAAGAACTATATAACGAGCAGTTGCGCACTAAAGCCACGGTACAAAAGCTGGAATCCGAGCTGGAGCAGATGAATGCCAGTGAGCGTCAACAGCAACAGAAAAAAATCAACCACCTGCTGCTTAATCAACTTGAGCATCTGGCCAAACATATCCATCAGCCGGAAATGTTGCCCGGCATTCAGGTGTTTCTGCAGTATCTGCGCATTACCACCCAGGATATACGCACCAGCATCAACCTGACTCACTGCATTGAAGGCTGGCTGAATCAGGCACAGGAACTGCAATCAATAGAAGTTAACCGGCTGTTGCCCTTCTCGCTGATTATTGAAGAAAACCCGGATCTTATTCACTTTCTGTTTGATTACCTGTTGCTGAAAGATCCTGCATTGCAGTATTGCCGCAAGCTGGATCTGCAACTCCGCCTGGTCGACGATATGGTTCTGACCAGTATCGATTTTCACCTGAACGCTCCATTTGAAGCCGGACAGATTACTCCTGACAGCGAATTTTACGCGCTGTGTGATCATATAATTTCACTGCGTTTTGATGGTGCACTGCAGCGCCAGCTTAAAACACCCACGCAACTGCATCTGGAATTCAGTCTGGATATGGCACGGCTGTAAATTCACCGTAATTTCAGTGAAAAAAGTAACAACAGAAACAAAAAAGCCCGGCATGGCCGGGCTTTTTTATTTTCTTCAGAATCAGAAAGCGAAATGCTCTTCTTTCATCTGCATCAGGGTTTTCGGATCCTTCAGCATCATTTTGGCATGGCCTTTTGCCCGTGGCAGCAGACGGTCAAAATAAAACTCAGCGGTATGAATTTTAGCCTGATAAAAATCACGGTCACCTTTAGCGGATTTAATACCGCTGTAAGCTTTATCAGCCATCTGGGCCCAGAAATATGCCATCACCACATAACCGGAGAACATCAGATAATCCACCGATGCCGCACCCACCATATCGCGGTTTTTTGATGCTTTATAAGCAACACGGAAGGTATTGATACGCCATTGCAGCATATAGCGCTTCAGTTGTTTGATCAGCGGCTTCATTTCTGCACGGTTCTCATGAGTTTTAATAAAAGCCGTGACTTCTGCACGGAATTCATTAAAGGACTTCAGTTTACCCAGCAGAATTTTACGGCCTAAAAGATCCAGCGCCTGAACACCGGTGGTGCCTTCATACAGCTTGGCAATCTGGGTATCACGGACAATCTGCTCCATGCCCCACTCTTTAATAAAGCCATGACCACCGTAAACCTGCACACCGTGGTTAGCCGCTTCGTAGCCCAGCTCGGTCAGGAAAGCTTTCAGAATCGGCGTCAGGAAACCCAGTTTGTCGTCAAACTGTTCGTAGCCTTTATTGTCACCACGATCGTGTGCCGCCATCATAAAATCGGCCAGACGGGCGGCGTGATACAGCATTGCACGACCACCTTCAGCGATGGCCTTCTGGGTCAGCAGCATACGGCGAACATCCGGGTGCACAATCAGGGAGTCTGCTACTTTATCCGGATGCTTGGTGCCACTCAGAGAACGCATGGAACGGCGGTCTTTGGCATAAGGCAGCGCACCCTGGAAAGACAGTTCAGCCGCACCAACGCCCTGAATCGAGGTACCGATACGGGCAGTGTTCATAAAGGTGAACATGCACATCAGGCCTCTGTTTTCCGGTCCGATCAGATAGCCTTTCGCACCATCAAAGTTCATCACACAGGTGGATGAACCGTGAATACCCATTTTTTCTTCAATAGAACCACAGACCACCGGGTTACGGTCACCCAATGAGCCATCAGCGTTCACATGGAATTTCGGTACGATAAACAGCGAAATGCCTTTGGTGCCTTCCGGCGCACCCGGCAGACGGGCCAGTACGATATGCACAATCTGCTCTGTCAGGTCATGCTCACCGGATGAGATAAAAATTTTGGTGCCGGTCAGGCTGTAGCTGCCATCACCATTAGGCTCGGCTTTGGTTTTTACCTGACCCAAATCGGTACCGCACTGCGGCTCAGTCAGACACATAGTGCCGGTCCAGCGACCTTCGGTCATAGGCACCAGATAAGTCTGCTTCTGCTCTTCGGTACCGTGCATATAAATGGTATTCATCGCCCCCAGCGACAGACCAGGGTACATGCCCCATACCCAGTTGGCGGTACCGATCATCTCGGATTTGATCACACCCAGTGACAGAGGTAAGCCCTGACCACCATAAGCAACCGGCGCCGACATACCCTGCCAGCCGCCTTCGACGTACTGACCATAAGCTTCTTTAAAGCCTTTTGGTGTGGTGACTTCGCCGTCATTCCACACACAACCTTCATCGCCGATCTGATACAGCGGTGAAACTACTTCCTCACTGAAGCGCGCAGCTTCGGTCAGGATGGCATCAACCATTTCCGGCGTTGCTTCATCGCCACCCGGAATGTTTTTGTAATGGGACTGAAAATCGAAGACATCGTTAATCAGAAACTGAATATCTTTAAGTGGAGCCTTGTACTGAATCATTTGCACATCCTCAGAATAACGCGGAAATCAGGGCAACAATGGACTGCCCGCTATCGGGTAAAAATGTGCGGCGATTTTGGCAACAGCCGGCCCCAGCGCCATTGGCTACGCTGCCGATGCTGCGCGTCACTTGGGTAACCTGTCGAAGGTTGGCGGTCAGATGCCGGAGGCTGAAATAAAAAAACCCGCGTCAGGCGCGGGCTTTTTTACTCAGGGCTGGAGCCAATCAGGCTGGCTCAGCCTGCTTTTTTGCTTCTTCGTCCTTCAGTTCACGACGCAGAATCTTACCAACCGGAGTCATTGGCAGTTCGCTGCGGAACTCTACATGACGCGGCACTTTATAAGCGGTCATGTTTTCACGGCAGTGTTTCTTGATTTCTTCCACGGTCAGGTTCGGGTCGGTTGCAACCACGAACAATTTCACCGCTTCACCGGTTTTGTCATCCGGTACACCGATAGCTGCACAGTTTTCAACCGCCGGGTGCATCGCGACCACGTCTTCAATTTCGTTCGGATAAACGTTAAAACCGGATACCAGAATCATATCTTTGATACGGTCAACGATCTTCACAAAGCCGTCTTCATCAATCACCGCAACGTCACCGGTACGCAGCCATTCACCATCCGCAGTAAAGCTGTCGGCGGTCGCTTCCGGACGGTTCCAGTAGCCTTTCATTACCTGCGGGCCTTTAACACACAGCTCGCCACGCTCACCGACGGCCACCTCGTTACCTTCCGGATCGATACACTTCAGCGCAGTACCGGGAACGGCCTGACCAACAGTACCCATCTGCTCCAGACCACCGGCCGGGTTCATACACACCGCAGGCGAACATTCAGTTAAACCATAGGCTTCAGAGATGCCACAGCCGGTTGCTTCTTTCCAGCGACGGGCCGTGTCTTCCACCAGCGCAGTACCGCCTGACAGCGTCAGCTTCAGCTGGCTGAAATCGCAGTTCTTGAATTCAGGGTGGTTCAGCAGTGATACAAACAGCGTGTTCAGACCAATAAATCCGGTCAGCTGATGTGGTTTGATCATACGCACGAACATATTGGTGTCGCGCGGATTGGCAATCAGGATGCTGTGATCTCCCAGTTCAAACAGCGCCATCAGATGCACGGTGAAAGAATAAATGTGGTACAGCGGCAGTGGTGCCACCACTTTCACACCGGTATCCGGCTTGATTTGCTGACCATTGCTGTCGGTCTGGCTGAGCATGGCGCGGGCCTGCATCATGTTGGCGACCAGGTTGCGGTTGGTCAGCTCTGCGCCTTTGGCCACACCGGTTGTACCACCGGTGTACTGCAGAATAATGGTGTCATTCGGGTTCTTGATGTAGTTGGCGACAAAACCACCAAACTTAGCGCCCTGTGCCAGTGCCTTACGGAACGGAATGGCATCCGGCAGGTTGTAAGCCGGAACCATTTTCTTCACGTATTTGGCTGCGGCGTTGATCAGTGTGCGTTTCGGGAATGGCAGCATATCGGCCAGACTGGTCACGATAATATGCTTCAGACCGGTTTCCGCGCGGATGTTCTGTACCGATTTGGCAAAGACATCCATACACACCAGCGCCTTGGCACCGGAGTCATTAAACTGGTGCAGCATTTCCCGTTCGGTATACAGCGGGTTGGTGTTAACCACCACCATACCGGCACGCAGGGCACCGTACATGGCAATCGGGAATTGCAGGATATTCGGCATCTGAATGGCGATACGGTCGCCGGGCTTCAGAGTGGTGTGATTTTGCAGGTAAGCAGCAAAGGCTGCGCTGTATTCGTCAATCTGACGATATGTCAGGGTGTAGCCAATGCTGGTAAAGGCGGCACGGTCGGCATAACGCTGAAATGCGCTTTCCACCACTTCCACTACTGCATTGTATTTATTCAGATCGATTTGATCACTGACACCAGGTGCGCGCTTGCCGTCCCAGAAAGATGCTTCCACAGGGTTCCCCTTCAGAATTCAGGTTTTTGTTTTTTTAATGGCCAAAACTATGACCGAAAGCCGCGTTGAGTTAAAGAGGAAAACGTGACATGCTTCCGGTCATAACACGCCAACTGAAACATTCCGACCACTATGTCACAGTCCTCCGCTGCCAGCCGGGCCTTTATCGGCACTGAATATCTGTCACAACTGATTGACCTGCTCGCCCAGCAGGGGATCAGCACCGCACAGTTAGCTCAGGGCACCGGTCTGAGTGGTAAGACGCTGGCTTCTGCACAGGAATTTATCTCCCCCCTGCAGTATCACAAGGTGGTAGAAAACGCGCTGGCGCTGAGCGGCGATCCGCTGCTCGGGCTGGAGCATGGAAAACGGATGAATATTTCCAGCCATGGCTTTCTCGGCTTTGCCATTATGGCCAGCGATACTCTGGGTCAGGCTCTGTCGCTGGCGATCCGCTATGCACGCACCCGTACCTTGCTGGCCGATATCCGCTTTATTCATGACCATGACACCGCCATCATTCAGATCAACCGTCTGGCCGCCATGCCAAGCACCTTCAGTTTTGTCGTGCAGAATATTATTTCAACGCTGGTCACCATTGCCCGTTTTCTGACCCAGAACAGTGAAGAACTGACAGCCGTAGCCAAATTTACCGATGCCCCGGTGCGCCCGGGTTCCTGTTACGAAGGTGTTCTCGGCATTCCGGTGATGTTCAACCAGCCACACAATCAGCTCTGTATACCGGCCTGGCTGCTGGATACTCCGGTATCTACCGCCAACACCACCGCGCGGCGTATGGCGGAAGCCGAATGTGAAAAGCAGCTGGCCGAACTTGATCGTGGCCAGGATCTGGTAACCCAGATCCGCCGCCGCCTCGACCGTATGGATGCGTTTCCGACGCTTACCGTTATGGCTAAAACGCTGAACTCCAGCCCGCGCACCATTAACCGCCAGCTGGCCCAGCTGAACACTACCTATCAGAATATTATTGATGAGGCACGGCGCGAACAGGCCCTGCATCTGCTGCTGGAAACCAATACCTCGGTGGAAGATATTGCCCACCAGCTGGGTTACAACGACCCTTCAAACTTCGGCCGTGCCTTCCGTCGCTGGCTGGGGGAATCACCACGGGCTTTCCGTAAAAGAGCACGGGAGCAATATCCTGCTCAGCCCGACGAATAAAGTACTGGTACGCAGCAGCAATCCTGAGACGGGCGTTTTACAAAACCTCAAACTCAGGTAGCATGGCGGCAACGATAACAATCATAATAAATCATGAATCAGGTTCATTTTCCTGCCGGCCAGCGCCCGGTATATCAGCAGCTTTCCGCTCAGGTTAATCAGTATTTTCAGCAGCAGGGCATTGCCAAAAGCGGTGACCAGCGTCTGTACCGTAAAGCCATTCTTATTTTGCTGCTGTTTAGCGCCAGCTATGCCGCCCTGCTGTTACTGCCTGCACCCTGGAGTCTGGCCGCCTGGTTTATACATGGTATAGCCACCGCCCTTGTGGGTTTTAACGTGATGCACGATGGCGCTCACGAATCTTTCAGCCGCTCACGGCGTCTCAACCGGCTGGCCGCGCTTACCTTTAATCTGATCGGCAGTAACCGTTTTTACTGGGCACAGAAACACAACCGTAATCATCACAGCTTTACCAATGTGGACGAGGTTGATGAAGACATTGATGCGCTGGAGCTGTTCCGAATGAGCCCGCATCAGCGTCGTTTCTGGTTTCACCGTTATCAGCATATTTATGTCTGGCTGCTGTATCCGCTGACCAGTCTGTTCTGGTTTTTTGCTCTCGACTACAAAGCGTATTTTCGCCAGAAAATCGCCCAGCGGCCGTTCAGCCATCGCTTGTCCGCCGCAGATCATCTGGAATTCTGGGCCAGCAAGCTGCTGTATCTGCTGATTTATATCGCGCTGCCGCTGAGCCTTGCCGACGGCACCACCGTTATTACCGGCTTTTTACTCATGCATGCCATCTTAGGCTTTTTATTTGCTGTGGTATTTCAGCTCGCTCACATAGTCGAACAGGCGGAATTTCCGCAGCCCACGGCCGATGGCAGCATGGAAGACGAATGGGCGGCACACCAGTTACGCACCACCGTCGACTTTGCCACCGACAGCCGTTTCCTGACCTGGGCTCTGGGGGGGCTGAACTTTCAGGTCGAACACCACCTGTTTCCCCGGGTCAGTCATATTCACTACCCAGCACTGCACCGCTTACTGCAGGAATCCTGCAACCGTCAGGGTCATTCTATCCGCAGTTATCCCAGCCTCGGCGCGGCACTGAAAGGTCATTACCATCATCTGCGCCAGCTTGGCCGCAGCGACGGATAGGCAACACTCTTCCAGCAAGCTGCTAAACTGAACATTGAGAGTTTTAACCGCTGATTTCTGAACTAAATCAGAGGATTACCAAAAATACACTCATGTTTCAGGAGTATGCTCATGGAATCGCCAGTACACAGCCTTAACGGCCTGTTTGCACAACTCGGCCTGCCAAACTCCGACCAGAATATCGCCGACTTTATCGAGCAGCATAAACCCGTTGCAGACAATAAAAAGCTGGCCGAGCTCGACTTTTTCAATAATTCACAGCAGGCATTTCTGCGTGAATCGCTGGCTCAGGATGCTGACTGGGCCGAGGTTATCGATACCCTCGACAGCCTCCTGCGTCATGCCGCTGACATCCGTCCCTGCTGATTACTGAATGCAGGTCAGCCAGCATATCTGGGACGCCACCAGCGTCCCGCCACAGTGGTCCCCGGCCCTGACTGAAGGTCAGGCTGATCTGTTGCTGCTGTTTGCCTCTGTTGATCCGGCCGCAGCGATCAGCACGTTGCAGCAACACTTTCCGGAAACACCTTTGTGCGGCTGCTCAGCCAGCGGCGAAATTCATCAGCAGCGGGTGATCGACAACAGCATCACTCTTACGGTTATCCGCTTTGCACATACCCGGATCAGACTCGTGACCGAATGCGTTGACGGTATTGAAGGCAGCCGCCAGGCCGGCATTCGTGTGGCGCAGCAACTGCAGCAGGACGATTTAATTCACATACTGGTGTTTGCCAATGGCCTCAGTGTGAATGGCAGCCAGCTGGTAGCCGGACTTAACCAACAGCTAGCTCCCTTCAACCATATATCCGGTGGTATTGCCGCCGATGGTGAACGCTTTAAACAAACCTGGCTGTACACCAGCGATGGCCGGTTCAGCCACCACGTCTGCGGTATCGGATTTTACGGCCAACATCTCAGTGTGAGCTGTGGCAGCTATGGCGGCTGGGACCCGTTCGGCCCAAAACGCCGCATTACCCGCGCCCGGGGTAATCGCTTGTATGAACTTGATGATATCTGCGCCCTTGATCTGTATGAAAAATACCTGGGTCATTATGCCGACCAGCTGCCGGCATCCGGCCTGCGCTTTCCATTGCTGATCTCCGCTGCAGACAACGACCCCGTCGTCTGCTCGGTGCTCGGCATTGACTGGCAGGAACGCTGCCTGCTGTTTGGCGCCGACATCCCTGAGCAACATTTCGCGCAACTGATGCGTGCGAATGTTGACCGTCTGATCGACGGTGCTCATACCGCCTGCCAGCAGGTCAGCCAACAAAACCAGGCAACACCGGATTTTGCCCTGCTGGTCAGCTGCGTCGGCAGACGGGTGGTGATGCAACAATTAATTGATGAAGAACTGGAAGCCTTCAGCGAGACACTGGGAGCCGATATCCCGGTCTGCGGTTTCTACTCTTACGGAGAAATTGCACCCAACCGCGGAGTCGGTAAGTGCAATCTGCACAACCAAACGCTGACCATTACTACATTTACTGAGCGAACAGCATGCACCGACTGCTGAAACGACAGCTGAAACGACATTTTCAGGAAACTGTCCCGGAAACATTCCAGCCTCTGTTGCAGGCTATCAGCAGCGCTTACGAGCAGGCAGATCTTGACCGCGAAATGCTCGAACGCTCACTGGCATTGACAGCAGAAGAGCTGCTGGAGCGCAATCAGCGTCTGAGCCAGAACCTGCAGACGCAGCAACAGGCGCAAGCCGATCTCAAAGCCTCCTATGAAATTCTTGATGCGACCCTGAATGCCTCAAAAGAAGGGATTCTGGTCGTCAGTGCCGATACCGACCGGCCGATTGCCGTCAATAAACACTATTTACTGCTGATGGGGCTGAGCGAAGAACGTATCAATCATATGACCGGCGCAGATCTGTTCCGTAATTCTTTTCTGCAATTATTTGAAGGTCAGCAACTGTATGATCAGCTGAAAGAAATGCGCAATCATGAGCATGGCAGTCACCGTATTTACCCGATGCGTAAAGGCGGCTGGCTTGAAGTCTATGCAGTCAAACACCCGGTCGCCGGTTATATCTGGATGCTGCGTGATATCAGCGAAATCCGTGAAAAAGAAGAAACCATCACCTATCAGGCACAACACGACAGCCTGACCGGTCTGCCTAACCGGGTACTGCTGCAGGACCGGCTGGAACTGAGCATTAACCGCGCACAGGCGCAACATTCGCGCATTGCTCTGTGTTATATCGATCTTGATGGCTTTAAAACCATCAACGACAGCCTTGGCCATGCCAGCGGTGACAAACTGCTGATCGAAGTGGCCCTGCGCCTGAAACAGGGAATCAAACCGCAGGATACGTTAGCCCGTGTCGGCGGTGATGAATTTGTGGTCATCATGGATGACATCAGCAGTCAGGACGAAGTACTGCAGCGAGCTGATAATATGCTGGCCACCCTGATGCCACCGGTCGAACTGGATCAGCGCAGCTTTTTTATCGGCGCCTCTATCGGTATTGCCATGTACCCTAATGATGGAGAAAGCACCGGCCTGCTGATGCGTAATGCCGACATTGCCATGTACCGCGCCAAAGCCAACGGTAAAAACTGCTTCCACTTTTTTACCCCGTCACTGGAACGTATCGCCCAGCATCGCCTGCAGATGGAAACCGAACTGCGTAAAGCCATTGAGCAGGATCAGCTCGAGCTTTATTACCAGCCAAAAGTATTTTTGCAGAATGATCCGCGCGGCGCCCGTACCGGCCAGTTGCACAGTTTTGAAGCCCTGCTGCGCTGGCAGCGGCCGGACGGCAGTTTCGTATCACCGGAAAGTTTTATTCATATCGCCGAAGAAGCCGGCATGATTTCCCAGATCGGCCAGATGGTGGTTGAAAAAGCCTGTCATCAGGCCCGCCAGTGGCTGAATGAAGGCTATGAAAGCAATATCAGCATCAATTTATCACCGCGCCAGTTTCTGATTCCCGGCTTTCATGAAGATATTGTCGATACCATCCGCTCTTACGGTATTCCATCGGCGATGATTTCAGTTGAAATTACGGAAAGCCTGCTGATGCAGGATCTGGTCAGTGCCAGAGGCGTGCTGGAATATTTCCGCGCACACGATGTCTTTGTTTATCTGGATGATTTTGGCAGTGGATTTTCCTCACTGAATTATCTGAAGACACTACCGGTCGATGCGATCAAAATTGACCGCACTTTTGTCCGCGATTTAAGTACCAGCCGCGCCGATCGTGCCATCGCCAACACCATCATCACCCTCGGTAAACAGTTGAATAAACTGATCGTGGCCGAAGGTATCGAAACCGTTGAGCAGGCCAATTTTCTGATCGACAGCGGCTGTGATCTGGCGCAGGGGTATTTTTATGGCCGCCCGGTCAACGGCGAGAGCGCCCGGCATTATTTTCAGTTAAGTCCGACCCTGCCTGCAGCCACCTCCCCCCTTGCCAAACCCGGTGCATCTGAGTAGATTCGCCGCATCCCTGAATGCTGAGAGGCCACTGTGAAATATCCGCAATTTATTGCCATCGACGGCAGTTCATTTGAAGAACACGCCCATCCGGTTGCCATTGCCTGGTCGCAGTCCGATGGCCAGATCAAAACCACTCTGATTCAGCCGGAAGATGATTGGGACGACTGGGATATCAGCCTGCAGGACCTGCACGGCATCAACCCCGACACCCTGTATCAGCGTGGTGAAACCGCCTGGTCGGTGATGCGTGAGCTGGAACACGATCTGGAACAGCCTTATCTGTTTGCCGACGATCCCGTGCGGGTAACAGAGCTGCTGGAAAAACTCTATGACGCCTGCAGCCGCGATCTGAGCATTGAAATCAGTGACTGCCGCGACGAATGGCAGGATGCTAACGCACTGGATGAAAATGAATTACACCACCTGCCCTGCGACGAGCGGGTTCACCGTATGCTGCTGGCCTGGGCACAGGAACACGCTGCTGCTCGCGAATAACAAGCCGGAAATAACAAACAGAGTACATTGCCAGCGCCGTGCTCTCCTGATAAAACCTTAGGGCCTGTCGACACTAATTAAACAGGCCTGTTATTGGCTAAAAATTTCTCAGGCAAGGCGCTGAGAGTGTGGGATGTTCAGCACATCCCTGTGCTTTCCCCCTTCGGGGTTGGAACGCCAATCTGTTCCAGACAGATTGGTAACGGGTTAAGCGAGCGAACAGCAACGCAGGATGAGGGATTTTTAGCCATAACCCTTCGGGCTGAGGCCAGTTTTCCTCATTAACGTCGTCGTTCGTCATTCATTTAACCCGCTAATATCACTCCTCTCTCCTTGTTCTGAGAAAAACTGGCTCTCAGCAGGACCTATTCAATTAGTGTCGACAGGCCCTAGCAATCAACATTATCAGGAGAACGTCATGGCGAGCGGAATGCTGGTCTTTTTCTGCGGCAAAATGGGAGCGGGAAAATCCACTCTCGCCCGGCAATTGTCACAAAAAAATAACACCATTCTTATTTCAGAAGATCAGTGGCTGGCGGCCCTTTACCCACAACAGATCCATACCATAAAGGATTATCTGCGCTGCTCGGCTCAGTTAAAAAATATCCTGAACGAACATATCAGCCTGCTGCTAAACAATGGCCTGACACTGATTCTCGATTTTCCCGGCAACACCATTGAGCAACGCCGCTGGTTTAAACATCTTATTGAAAACAGTCAGTGCCGGCACCGGTTAATTTGCCTGGATCACAGCGATGAGCGCTGCCTGAAGCAGCTTGCTCAACGCCGCAAAGAACAACCGCAACGCGCGGCATTTGATAACGAGGAAACCTTCTATCATCTGAGTCAGTATTTTCAGTTACCGACAGAAGATGAAGGTTTTACGGTTGAGTGGCCGGAGGATTAAAACCGGATCAGCGGTCAATCAAGTCCGGCTCTTTCTGCAAATCGGTAATAACAGCCGCTAAGAAACGACTGGCTTCCCCGCCGGTGACCGCCCGGTGATCAAAGGTCAGTGACAAGGGCAGCACCTTACCGGCAAAGAGTTCACCCATGGCACACAGCGGTTTCTCCAGCACCCGTCCAGCACCCAGAATCGCCATAGTCGGAGGTACCACCACCGGAGTGCCATAACGCCCGGCGATGGCGCCATAGTTCGATAGGGTAATGGTTGCGCCCTGCATTTCCCGCGGCGGAATGGTACGGGCGCGGACATCGGCTTTCAGCCGGTCGAGGCCGGCACGTAGGTCATCTGCGCTGCGGTTGGCAACGTCACGCAATACAGGTACAAACAAACCCTGCTCGGTATCAACCGCAATACCCAGGTCAATCTGACTGATCAGTCGCCGGGTCATCTGCTGATGCTGTTCATCACCGTGAAACCAGCCATTTAAATCCGGTACCGCCGCACAGCCTGCAGCTATGGCCTGCACCAGCCGGACACTGACATCCTCAGTGGTTTCCCAGTGCGACACATCGGCTTCATCAAACAGCGTGACGGGCACTACCTGAGCATGAGCCAGTGCCATGGTACGGGCCATGCTTTTGCGCACACCGGTCAGGCGTTCCCCCTGCCCCAGTTGCTGATCCAGACGCCCGGCTTTTTCCACATCATCGGCCGTAATGCGGCCATCCGGCCCACTGCCACTGATCTGCTGAATATCCACATTCAGACGCCGTGCCAGTGCCCGAACACTGGGCGTGACCCGCACCCGCGCGCCGGCATTCAGGCTGTTGCCCTGGCCAATCACAAAATGATCTTCGCTGCGTTCGCGCGCAACCGGCATTTCGCCGACCACCGAGCCGTTATCTTCACGCCCTGCAGTGTCAGAGCCTTCATCCTGCACAAACTCAACCAGTGGCTCACCGGTATTGACGGTATCACCGGGTTCACCAAAACAATGGCTGACCACCCCGGCACAGGGAGATGGCAGTTCAACAATGGCTTTTGCGGTTTCAACCGATAACAACAGCTGGTCAACCGCCACCGTATCACCGGCTTTTACATGCCACTCCACGATATCGGCATCGGCCAGCCCTTCACCCAGATCGGGCAAGCGGAAATAACGCATAAACACTCCTGATGTATCAGGCTTTTGATTTTTATGTCTGTTTTAACGGTAGCTCATGCATTGGTTAACGGCGGCCACAATGTCGGCCACCTGTGGCAGATACAGCTGCTCCTGGCGGAAATACGGCATTGGTGTATCAAAGCCTGTCACCCGGATCACCGGAGCCTGCAGTAAATCGAGGCTCTGCTCGCTCAGGCGGGCGGAAATATCCGCGCCAATACCGCCACTGCGCGCGGCCTCATGCACAATCACACAACGGCCGGTCTTTTCGACCGAGGCGCGGATGCTGTCCATATCCAGCGGACTGACCGTCGCCACATCCACAACTTCGGCGCTGATGCCCTGCTGTTCCAGCGCCTGCACCGCCTCCAGAGTTTCCTGAATGCAGGCCCCCCAGCTGACCAGTGTGATATCGCTGCCCTCACGCAGAATAAAAACCTTGTCCAGTGGCAGACGCGCGCCGTCATCCACCAGCGGTTGTTTCAGCGCGCGGTACAGGCGCTTGGGCTCAAGAAAGAGCACCGGGTCCGGGTCATCAATCGCACTCAGCAACAAACCATAGGCACGCCGAGGCGAAGATGGAATCACCACCCGGATACCGGGGATATGGGCAAATAATGCCTCTGTACTTTCGGAATGATGCTCGGGCGCATGAATGCCGCCGCCAAAAGGAGCACGCACCACCAGCGGGCAATGTAACCGTCCACGGGTACGGTTACGCAGCCGGGCAGCATGGGTCACCAGCTGTTCCATGGCCGGGAAGATAAAGCCCATAAACTGAATTTCAGCGACCGGTTTCAGTCCCTGGCTGGCCATACCGATCGCCGTACCGGCAATCAGCGTCTCTGCCAATGGCGTATCCATTACCCGCTCACGGCCAAAGCGATCCTGCAGCCCTTGTGTGGCGCGGAACACACCGCCATTGCGGCCGATATCTTCGCCCAGAAGGACGACGTTCGGATCTTCGCTCAGCGCCCGTGCCAGCGCCAGGTTCACCGCTTCGACCAGAGTCAGATCGCCCTGAGTCAGATCACGGGATGCAGATGCACTGCTGAATGAGTCTGTTGTTTGATTGACCATGTCACACCTCCCGTGCCGTCATACGTGCTGCAAACAGATCAAGCTGCTCATCCAGTGCAGGTGGCCATTCGGCGTACAAATGGTCGAACATGGCCTCTGCTGCCTGCGGTGGTGTTGCCAGATACTGCTCAACGGCCTTGCTGACGACCGTATGGCAGTGATCCTGCCAGCGTGCATCCATGGCTTCGTTCCAGGCGCCCTGAGTTGTCAGGAACTGACATAAACGCCGAACCGGCTCCCGCTCCCAGGCGGCTTTAACTTCATCATCGGTCCGGTAACGGCTGGCATCATCGGCGGTGGTGTGATCCCCGAGACGGTAGCTTACCGCTTCAATCAGCGTCGGCCCCTTACGGTGCCGTGCCCGCTCCAGTGCATCGCCGACCACATCCAGCATGGCGATAATATCGTTACCATCCACCTGCACGCTGTGTATACCCGCACCCCAGCCTTTTTGGGCCAGCGTGGGGGCTCCGCACTGTGCAGCACGCGGCACCGAAATCGCCCACTGATTATTGTTGATCACAAACACCACCGGCAGATGCCAGGTACCGGCCAGGTTCAGTGCTTCGAGGAAGTCACCTTTAGAGGTTGCACCATCGCCCAGGGTGCAGAGTACGGCCTGTGGCTGTTTACGGAACTTCAGTGCAGCCGCAGCCCCGACTGCATGGCCACACTGACTGGCAATCGGCACACAAACCGGTAAATCCTGTGCCGGGCCAGCATGACTGCCACGCTCATCTCCTCCCCAGTACAGCAACAGATCGTGCATGGCCGCACCACGGATAAGCTGCGTGGCATGATCACGGTAATAAGGAACAAAAATATCCTGCTCTTCCAGCGCCAGGCCACAGGCAACGCCAATGGCTTCCTGCCCGACCGAAGATGGAAAAGTGCCAAGCTGACCCGTGCGCTGCAGAGCAACCGCCTTCTGATCAAACATCCGCGTCAGCATCATCCACTCATAGGCACGCAGCAAAGGCTCAGGCTCATGGGCCCAGAGCGGAACTTCCCGCACCGGTACGCCATCTTCACCAAGATACTGCACCATGGCTGCAGCATGAACACCAGGAACATTACTCATAACACAACCCTCCCTCAGCGCCGGTAGCGCAGGCACACTTGTCAGTGGTACAGATAAGTGTGCGAGCCCGGTTGCCCGGCCAGCCACTCAGATACAGACAGGAAAGAAAACAGAACAGAAGCCGCATGCCATCCGCAGCGACGCGATACGTCATACAACTGACAAGGATCTGTCTGGCGACAGACTGACAAAGCAAATGAAAACGCATCCTGCACCTCCGGCTTTTGGCCTGAGTCCGCCTGACGGGCGGCTAATTGAACAGGTGCATCCGCCCTGCTTTTGGCAGAACAGACACAGTTAATGTGTAGCCGAAAAAAGACCAGCCAGAAAGGTGAAAGACCACTTTGAGCTAAACAATACGATGGCAAATAGTGTGATCGAATATAAGACGATCTGCTCTGCGGCGTATTCCGTGCTTACAGCCATAGCCGTCAGCCCATGAAACCATTAGAGTACGCGCTTATTTTTTCTGGCAATTACACCCATGGCGCTGAAAGCAACCATTTATAAAGCCGAACTGAATGTGTCCGACATGGACCGCAATCATTACCAGACTTACAACCTGACCATTGCTCAGCATCCGTCAGAAACCACCGAGCGGATGATGGTACGTCTTGCCGCTTTTGCCCTGAACGCCGGTGAGCAGCTGGAATTTACCAAAGGCCTCAGCACCGATGATGAACCGGATTTATGGGCACACTCTCTGAGTGATGAAATAGATCTGTGGATTGAGCTCGGCCAGCCCGATGAAAAACGCATCCGCAAAGCCTGTAACCGTGCAAAACAGGTCATTATTTACGGCTACCACGGACGTGCCGCGCAATTATGGTGGCAACAGATCGAAAACAGCTGCCGGCGTTTCAATAATCTTCAGGTGGTGGATTTTGATGCGGCCGCCATCGAACAACTGCAGCAATTAACAAGCCGCACCATGCGTCTGCAGGCCAGTATTCAGGATGGCATGTTGTGGCTGGGTGACAGCAGCCAGACCATAGAAATCGGTATGACGGTGTTACAGGAAAGCAGCCGCTGATCAGCGCGTCTGACTCAGAATAGTCTCCAGCCGACCATCCGCAGCCATTCTGCCGAGCGCCTCATTAAAACGACGACGTAACTCGGTACCTCGTGTTGTCGGCTGGAAGGCAAAAAACACCGAATGAGTGCTGAGTGGGCTGGCCGCATCGTAATGCACCAGGTGGCCGGCATTCTCCTCACTGACCGCACGCAAAGCTGACTTTTCATCGCCAACAAATACATCAATGCGGCCAGCCAGCAGTTTTTTGATGCTCTGCGGGTCGGTAATAGTGCTTTGATAATTGGCGCCTGGCACCGATAAAACATCGCTGGAATAACTGAAACCAGAGGTATAGCCGATACGTTTACCAGTCATATCTTCAACCCTGGTTACCAATGGTTCGGTAACGCGGGTGAAGGCAAAAACACGCTTGCTGTACACCGCCGTTGTTGCCAGATATGGCGAGTTCATCGACAGATCAATCGCCGGAAAAATAACATCCAGATTCTGCTCAGCAAAAACCTCGCGCACCCTTCGGGTCGGGAAAAGGCTGATCACCAGCTCCTCGCCGGCTTCAGCCGCAACCGCTTCTGCGAGGCGGATAAAAACACCCCGGGTTGCCGACTCAACCATCAGCGGGATTGTAAAAGTCCCCATGCGCACAGACTCTGCCTGTAGCGGCATGCATACCGCCAGTGCCAATAGCGCTGTCAGGGTCAGACGATAATATTTGATCATGTCCTCAACATGCCCTCAATCATGCCTTCAATCATGATCCTGCGCTCCCGCATGAGGTCTTCTGGCCATGATATTGGCCAGAGTGCCACTGTCTTGCAGACGTTGCAGAGCCGCATTAATCTGCCCGGCGAGAATACGGCCTTCCTGATCCGCCCGGAAGGCATAAAACGTATCCTGCCTGCTCAGTGGCCGTGCCGGATCATACTGCACCCGGCTGACAGCCCCCGCCTGCTCCAGCGCGCGCAGACCGGAATGTTCCTCCACCACAAACACGTCAATACGCCCGGCCAGCAGCATCTGTACATTCTGAATATCGGTATTGGCACTCATAAACTGAATACCCGGCTGCCCGGTCAATAAAGGCGAATAAGGATAACCTGCGGTAATACCTACCCGCTTGCGCTGCAGCTGCTCCGGAGTGCTCAACACCGGTTGCCCCTTCAGAGTGAAGGCAAAGTCATCTTTGCTGTAAATACTGAGACTGCGCTCATAAGCCACTGGCATGGTGACGCTGAGCGCCGGAAACAGGCCATCCAGATTGCCCTGCTCAAATTCAGACAAGGCACGCTTGGCGGGAAAGACAGTAATGTGGATATCCAGCCCGGCTTCGGCAGCCAGAGCACGGGTCAGATCGATGAAAATTCCCTGCTGTTCAGACTCCACCATCAGCGGAATCGGAAATGTGCCAAACACCAGGGGGCGCGCGGCCGACACGGCAGAAAGCGCCTGCAATACACAGAAAACAATCAGTAATTGGCCTGTGCGCATAACCTGTCCACAACCGAAATGAAGAGGTCATGCTACATCAGAATCCGCGGGGTTACTAACGCCCTGCCGGCATACAGCAGCGCTTATATTTTTTACCACTGCCACAGGGACACGGGCTGTTTTTATGTGGCGCGGCATCACGCCTCAGATCCGCCAGATTCTGCTGATAAAAATCACTCAGATACCCATAAAGCTGCGGATGCTTTTTTTTCAGCAGCTGGGGGCGTTCAAAGAAGTATTCCGACGCCACAGCAAAAAATTCGGCCTGATTGGTTGCACCGTATTCAGGAATACCGGTTTTGCTCTGCTCCATTTCGCCAATTTTTTGCTGCACCAGACTGAACCAGGCATCACTGGTACGATAATTTTCCAGCCGCTCCGGAAAACCATCCAGCGCACCATCAGCCATATCCACCAGGTGGACAAATTCATGAATGCCAACATTGTGCTTATCTTTCTGATTGGCAAAACCGGCATGCAGATCGGGCTTACTCAGCGCCACTTTGCCAGCCATAGGCCCGGTTCCGACCATACCGGTAATTCGCGAATCCGGAGCGCCACACTGAAACTCTGCATTAAACGCTGCCGGCAGTAAAAAAACCGCCCGCACATTAAAATAATGCCAGCCCGGAAAGCCCCAAACCGGAATCACCGCACTCGCGGCAACCAGCAGGCGATCTTCATCGGTAACCTCAACATCGACACCACCTTCAACCGCAGTGGTCGCCAGAAACAGCTGACAACGGTGCTCAAATTCATGCCGCTGCGGCTCATCCAGACGCTGATAAAACGCCACGTGCGACAACAGAAAATCAGACCATTCCGGCTGCCACACAGGTAATACCTTAACCTCGGGTTTCGCCCATATAGCCAGTTTATTTAACAGCCACTGCCACATTGTGTATTTATCCCTGTTACTCAGAACATATATCCGAGACGCAACGTTGATACCGCCATATTCGGATACCAGGTCAGAACGTCTTCGGCCTGACGTACATCATCACGCTTGTCTTCATCAGCCAGATCAGCAGAAGAACGGGTAACCTCACCGGACACCGGCACCACCAGAGTCAGCCAGTCGACCGCCAGCGTCCATGGCCCCTGCTGCCAGTGATTGGCAATACTGAACTGCGCCATATGGGTATAAGCTTCAGTGCGGATTCCCTGATCTGTCAGCGGGAAACCATACACTTCGGGATCAAGATACACTTCATTGGTGCGATAAACATAACCACCGCTGAGATTAAAACTGTTGCCGAAAAAACGACGCACTAACAGGCCTGCATGACGCTCTTTAAATCCGGCGAGTTTTAACTTAGAAAAATTCACCTCAAAACCACTGTTCATATAGGACAGTCCCAGCTGCCACTGGTCGCTGAGATTGACATTCAGCGCCACGCCCTTAGCTGCCGGAAAAGGCAGCGACACCAGCGAAAATGCTCCGTCAATGCCAACATGATGACTCGCCCGGAATTCCCGTGAGGTTTCAGCATGTAAACCGGAAGCACAAACCATCAGCATACCGGCCAGGGTGATACGAATTCCCTTTCTCATTATTTTTCAACTCTCAATTTTTAATAATTCAACATCAAAGATCAGCAACGAGCCGGCCGGAATGGTTCCGGCGCGCTGATTGCCATAGGCCAGATCGGCCGGAATAAATAAGCGTGTTTTTTCGCCTTCCACCATCAGCTGCAAACCTTCCGTCCAGCCGCGGATAACCTGATTCAGGCCAAAGGCAATGGGTTCATTACGCACCACAGAGCTGTCAAATACCGAGCCATCCAGCAAGGTGCCGTGATAATGCACTAATACCCGGTCGCGCGGGCCCGGGTGTTTTTCACCCGTTCCCGGCTGTAATACCAGATATTGCAGGCCGGATGCGGTTTCTTTTACGCCATCCTGCTTTTTATTTTCCGCCAGAAATTCAGCACCCGCTGCAACATTGTCAACCGCGCTTTTGCCACTGCCCATACCGGCACGACGTAATGCATAGAACAACAGACCTGCAATGATCACTACCAGCAAAATATTCAGCATACGAACTCCCGGAGCAATAAAATAATCGGGCATTCTAGCGACTGGACGGCATCAGTACCATGCCGTTTAATGACCTTCGGCCGAATAACAGGAATATCACTATGCCAACCGTTCACAGCGCAGCAGAACCGCGCCCAGCCATCGTTTTTATTCACGGCATGTGGTGCGGGCCAGAGGTGTTTGAGCCCTACCGGCAATTTTTTACTGAGCGCGGTTACCAGTGCCATACCCCGGCATTACGTCAGCACGATATTCAGGACAACGAAAGCACAGCGCTTGGCCAACTCAGTCTGCGCGATTATGCCGCCGATCTGGAGGCTTTTATCCGCACCTTGCCACAGCGGCCGGTGCTGATTGGTCACTCTATGGGAGGATTGCTGGCGCAAATGCTGTGTGCACGCCAATTAGCAACATCTGCGGTGTTAATTTGCCCGGCATCACCGGCCGGCGTACACGCTCTGACAGCATCCGTTGTGCGCAGCTTTTTTACAGTGATGACACGCTGGGGTTTCTGGAAAAAGCCCAACAAACTCTCCCCGGCAGCAGCGCGCTACGCCCTCTTTAATCGTCTGCCAGATGACGCTGCACAGAATGCTTACCAGCAAATGCGCCATGAAAGTGGCCGCGCCGCCTTCGAAATTGGTTTCTGGTTGCTTGACCGGAATAAGGCCAGCCGGGTTGATGAGCGCAAAGTTACCCAGCCGTTACTGGTCATCTCCGGCGCCGACGATCACATCACCCCCGCAGCCATCAATAAAAAAGTCGCAGCGCGCTATACCAACGCCGAGTATCGCTGCTACACCAACCATGCCCACTGGCTGATTGCAGAACCCGGCTGGCAAAGCATTGCCGGAGATATCGCGGACTGGCTTGAGCAGAAGCACGGGCAGAACGCATAAAAAAACGCCGCAGATGCGGCGTTTTTTACTGAATTGTGCATCAGTAACGCGACAGTTCTTTATCATCCTTAAATAACTTATCGCCGACGTTCTCAACCTTTTTCAGAGCTTCCAGCGAGTTTGACAAAAACTCCCGCTCATACAGCACTCCCACCACCAGTGCTGCTGCGGCAATAAACGCCCAGGGATGGATAAACCAGGTCAGGATGGCGAGTGAAAAATAAAAAGAGCGCAACCCGTAGTTATAACTGCGGCTGGCCTGATCAATGATTTTGGCGCCGTAAATCGCAAAGCTGCGGCGTTCGGCCGCGGTTACCGAATCATCGCCCGGTAACGGAGCTGCACCCACCAGCACGGAGGCAAAGCCAAACTGACGCATCGACCAGGTAAAGGTGAAGAAGGCATAAATAAACACGCCGATTAAGGTCAGGATTTTCAGTTCCAGCGCCAGTAAGGTATCGACCACCGCAAACGAGACCCCGGACAACATGCCCTCAACTTTATCGACGGCGGTCAGCGCAGTCAGCAAACCCGCAAGAATCAGCACACAGGAAGAGGCGAAGAAATTAACGTTACGCTCAAGATTGGCCAGCAGAGCGGCATCCCCCACCCGCACTTCGCGCTGCAACAGGCGCCTCATCCAGTTGATGCGATGCACATGCAAAACAGAGGACAGAGAGGCAGAGGTTTTCGCTTTGTACTTGGCAAACTGGGTATAGGCTACCCAGCAACCGATAAACCAGGCCAGGCTGAGCCAGTTAATTAAACCAATTTCCGACATGCAGCCATTCTCCAGATAAATCACAGTACAAAGATACGTCAGCATAACCGGATTAAAGCCCGGTATGAATACACCCGTACCGCAAGCCTGACTAAGTAGTTTTACCAGTCAGGCAGAGCAACCAGGGCCTGTTAACACTAATTAAACAGGCCCTAGCAGGAAAGTTCTGTGTTTATAAAGATAACGATTGAACTGCTGCCGCTTTCTGCAATCATAGCGCTGCGGCAGCAACTGCCGTCTAAAGACCTGAGCAGGAAAGGCCTGCCCAGTAATGATCAGAGCGATCACAATAACGGAGAGCAATATGAGCAAGAAAACCAAGGCACTGGCTGGCCAGCCGGTACGGCGTAATCTGCATGCCTGTGCAGCCATTATGCGCAAAGGCGGTGTCCACGAAAGCACCACTAAGGCCAAACGTAATCAGGCCAAACGGCAACTGAACAAGGCAATGCGTGAGGGGGGCAACAGCTCCCCTTTTTATTGCCTGTTATTTGCCATCATTGCCTGAGCGGCTTACCTCCCTACCCGACTCCCTACCCGACCCTATCCCCGAACGGCTTACCCTTCTACCCGAACGGCTTATCGCTCCGCTCTTACCTTTCACCGCTCCGCTCTCTGTTTTAACCACTCAACCAAGCGCTGAATTTTAATATCCGACAACTGGCGGTAATCAAAATACGGGCACAGCACCAACCCCGACGCTTTATGTAGCGCGAAGTCATTATCCAGCCAGATCAGCTCGGTACTTAAACCCAGAGTCTGGGCATAGCCTTTAGCCAGTAATAAACGGATTTTGGTACTATCAGGGCTCAGCGATGGCGGCGAAAATAACAATGCCTGCCCACTGCCCGCCTGCAATAACTGCTGATCGCGCAGATCCTGCCAGCGTGTAAAACCAAACACGTCCTGATTGTTATCTCCGTTAATGCCGGCCTGCTGCAATGCAAAGATCAGCTTGGCGTACACATTAAAAATCTTGCGCCAGTGGTTACCGGTTTCGCTGGCGATACGGGCAATATCTCCGCGCTGCAGCGGCTGCATTGCCTGCAGTTGCTGGTATTCCGCCAGCGGCGGACGGCTGGCTATAAATACCTGAATCCGCGCATGTTCATCGCCCAATCCGATCACTGGCTGATTCATATTGAGCGCTGATTAACCCGCTTCATTAATTCCTCCGCGCTTTCTTTGCGCTCGGAATAACGGTCCAGCAGGTAATCGTTGCGGTCGCGGGTTAGCAGCGTAAATTTCAGCAGCTCTTCCAGAACGTCAACAATACGGTCGTAATACGGTGACGGTTTCATACGGTCGTTAGCGTCAAATTCAGCCCAGGCTTTGGCTACTGACGACTGGTTCGGGATGGTCAGCATCCGCATCCAGCGGCCTAAAATGCGCATTTGGTTCACCGCATTAAACGACTGTGAACCGCCGCATACCTGCATCACCGCCAGCGTTTTACCCTGCGTAGGCCGCACCGCGCCCATATTCAGCGGAATCCAGTCAATCTGTGCTTTCATAATGCCAGTCATGGCACCGTGGCGCTCCGGCGAGCACCACACCATGCCCTCACTCCAGTTCACCAGTTCGCGTAATTCCCGCACTTTCGGGTGGCTGTCGTCACTGTCGTCCGGAAGCGGTAAACCGCTGGGATTAAATACCCGGGTTTCGGCCCCCATGGCCTCTAATAAGCGCACACTTTCTTCCACCACCAGCCGGCTGAACGAACGGCTGCGCAGCGAGCCGTAGAGCAACAGAATCCGCGGCTTATGACTCGCCGCCTGGCGGGAGAATAATTCGTCAGCGGCCGGAACTTTAAATAACTCCGGTATCAGGTTCGGTAAATCGCTCATGGCTTATCCTCATGCACCTTTGTTTTTATTTACCAAGTGCCGCTGGAAACCAGTGACGGGTTTTATTAGCAAAGGCCACCAGCGATAACATCACCGGTACTTCCACCAGCACGCCCACCACCGTCGCCAGCGCTGCACCGGAATGCAAACCAAACAGCGAGATGGCCACCGCAACCGCCAGTTCAAAGAAATTACTGGTGCCGATCATGCACGCAGGCGCGGCAATGTTATGCGCCAGACGCATTCTGCGGGCGATAAAATAGGCAATAAAAAAGATGCCGTAAGTCTGTAGCATCAGCGGAATGGCAATCAGCAGAATATCAAAAGGCTTGGCGACAATGGTCTGCGCCTGTAGGGCAAACAGAATCACCACGGTACTGACCAGACCAAGAATGGAGAAGGGTTTTATCGCCGCCATAAAGTGCGTCAGGCGCTCGCTGTGACGATCGGCCGATAACCATTTGCGGGTCAGCACCCCGGCTACCAATGGCAGCACCACATACAACAGCACCGAGATCAGCAGGGTCTGCCACGGCACCTGAATATCGGATACGCCGAGCAGGAAAGCGGCAATCGGGGCAAAGGCAAAAATCATAATCAGATCGTTAACCGACACCTGCACCAGAGTGTAATTGGCATCGCCTTTGGTTAACTGACTCCAGACAAACACCATCGCCGTGCACGGTGCAACGCCGAGCAGAATCATCCCGGCAATGTATTCACTGGCGGTCTGGGCATCGACCAGCCCGGCGAAAAAGACTTTAAAAAATAACCAGCCCAGCAAGGCCATGCTGAATGGTTTAATCAGCCAGTTAATCACCAGCGTCAGCAGTAATCCCTGTGGCTTTTTACCGACATTTTTAATAGCCGAAAAATCAATCTGAATCATCATCGGATAAATCATCAGCCAGATTAACACCGCCACCACCAGATTTACCCGCGCCACTTCCAGCGCCGCAATACTGGCAAACAGATCAGGCAATAACAGCCCAAGCACCACACCCAATACCATGCCGGCGCCTACCCACAGGGTTAAAAAACGTTCAAAAATACCCATAATTCAGACTCCGCTCTGCTGCTGAAATAAATGCTGAATATCGGCCGCTGTTTTATCCGACCAGTCGATGGCGCTGAGCGCACGGATACGCTCACGCAAAGTAGTCGCTACCTGATTAAATGCCGCGCTCTGTTCGGCCTCCGGCAATTTTGACGGATCAGGTAACCCCCAGTGCACTTTGATGCTGTTGCCCATCCACAGTGGGCAGGCCTCTCCGGCGGCACTGTCGCAGACGGTAATCACCACATCCGGGGCGAACTCTGCAAATTCATCCCAGCTCTGGCTGCGCAGATCATCGCTGCGGATTCCCTGCTGCTGCAGAAAATTCAGCGTACCCGGATACACCACACCCGCCGGCTGACTGCCGGCGCTGCGTACCTCGAAAACGCCGCCACTTTCTGCGCGGCAAATGGCTTCCGCCAGAATGCTGCGGCAGCGGTTATGGGTACAAACAAATAGCAATTTCATAAAAATATCCGGATAGGCTCAGCAACAGGAAGACGAATTTGCAGCAGTCAGGGCACTGCAGCGTTTGACGTAAGGGGCAATAAAATCATGATTAGCCGCCAGCGTGGTGGCGATCACCTCCCCGGCCCATAGCGGCAATTGCGGATGCAGACGGTAATACACCCACTGGCCGCGTTTTTCACTGCTGAGTATTTGCGCCGTGCGTAATTGCGCCAGATGGCGGGAAATTTTCGGCTGGCTTTCTTCCAGCGCCGCCATTAAATCGCACACACACAGCTCGCCATGCTGTTGCAGCAACAGCACCATCACCAGCCGGGTTTCATCATTCAGACACTTGAACAGGGTTAACGGGTTCACGACTCTTACCAGCAGAAATATCTGGAAAATCATATATATGTTTTTTCATATATACAATCACCAAACGCATTCTGACCCGGATGCCACCTTCAGCGGTCTTCCCAGCCCTTACATTCCCCCGCTTTTAGAGGTAACTTGCCTGCTTCTGATAATAAAAAGCGTTGCCGTTAGCAGGGTTTGTCGACCCTAACGCAGCAGCCCAAAAGAAAATAACAAGGAGCCCAGCTATGACAGCCACCAGCCCTGATACGGCTACACCTCATTTCGATCTGATTGTGTTTGGCGCCACCAGTTTTGTCGGCCAGATTCTGACCCGCTATCTGGCGGAAACCTACGGCCTTAATGGCGAACTGAAATGGGCCATTGCCGGCCGTTCAGAAAGCAAACTGCAATCGGTGCGCGGCAGCCTGGTGCCGGTACTGGGAGACGAGGCCAAACACCTGCCGATTCTGCTGGCCGATGCTGCGCGCGATGAGCAGGTACGCGCCCTGTGCGAACAGACCAATGTCATTGTCTCCACCGTTGGCCCTTACGCCCTGTATGGCGAACCGCTGGTCAAAGCCTGCGCTGAAAGCGGCACCGACTACTGCGATTTAACCGGCGAGCCACAGTGGATCAAACGCATGCTGGAAAAATACGAAGCCAGCGCCAAAGCCTCCGGCGCACGCATTGTGCATTGCTGTGGCTTCGACTCAGTGCCTTCCGATATGGGCGTCTACTTTCTGCAGGCCGAAGCGCAAAAGGCCTGGAACGGCAAAACCGCCAGCCGCATTAAAATGCGCGTAAAAGCCGCCAAAGGCGGTATGTCCGGTGGTACCGTGGCCAGTATTATCCAGCTCACCAAAGAAGTGATGGCCGATCCGGCACTGCGTAAAGAACTGGCGAACCCCTATTCCCTTTGTCCGCCGGAGCACGGTTTCCGCGCCCGTCAGATCAACCAGAAAGGTGTTGAAAAAGACACAGACCTGCTCAGCTGGTCTGTGCCTTTTATTATGGCCGCCATTAATACCCGCGTGGTGCACCGCTCCAACGCCCTGCGCAACAAACTCTATGGCGACAACTTTATGTACGACGAAGCCATGCTTACCGGCGGCGGCGCCAAAGGCTATGCACTGGCGGCGGCACTGGTTGGTGGTATGGGCACCTTTATGATCGGTGCGGCGTTAAAGCCCAGCCGCTGGCTGCTGGAAAAATACGTACTGCCCAAGCCCGGTGAAGGCCCGACACCAAAACAGCAGCAGGAAGGCTATTTTGATATCCGCTTTATCGGCCGCAGCGACGATGGTCAGACCATCATTACCCGCGTCAAAGGCAAAGGTGACCCGGGTTACGGCTCCACCGCCAAAGTACTGGGTCAGGCAGCCAGTGGCCTGGCGCTTGATTTTTACCGCGACGGGAAAAAATGCGATCGCGAAGGCGGCTTCTGGACTCCGGCCTCCATGTTTGACGAGCGTTTTATCCAGCGTTTGCAGGAAAAAGCCGACCTAACCTTCGAAGTTCTGGCCTGAAACTCCAGCAGCATCAACCGCTTAGCATCCTGCTGAGCGGTGGATGCTGCGGCTCCCACCGATTCCATCTGCCCCTTATCTGGGGTATAACACGCCGATGAAAATACCAAAACGATTACAACCCCTGGTGGATGATGGTCTGATCGACGAAGTCATCCGCCCGCTGATGAGTGGCAAGGAAGCTTCTGTTTACGTAGTACGCTGTGGCGACGAAATCCGCTGCGCCAAAGTGTATAAAGAAGCTGATAAACGCAGCTTCAAACAGGCTGTGCAGTATCAGGAAGGCCGTAAAGTCCGTAATTCAAGGCGTCAGCGCGCCATGGAGAAAGGCTCAAAATTTGGTCGCAAACAGCAGGAAGATGCCTGGCACAACGCCGAAGTAGAAGCGCTGTATCGTCTGGCCCGCGCCGGCGTACGGGTTCCTGCGCCCTATGGCTGTTTCGACGGCGTACTGTTAATGGAACTGGTCACGGATGAGGCCGGTAACGTAGCACCACGCCTGAACGACGTCGCCATGAGCGAAGAGCAGGCGCTGGAAGATCATTACGAAGTCATGCATTACGTTAAATTAATGCTGGTTGAAGGTCTGGTACACGGTGATTTATCCGAATTTAACGTTCTGGTCGACGATTACGGTCCGGTGATTATCGACCTGCCGCAGGCCGTAGATGCCGCCGCCAATAACCATGCCCGCAGTATGCTGCAGCGCGACGTCGACAATATGACCAATTACTACGCACAGTATGCGCCGCAATTAAGCGCTACACGTTATGCGCAGGAAATGTGGGCATTATACGAAGAAGGCGAATTACTGCCCGACACCGAACTCAGCGGCGAATTTGCCGACAGTGAAGAAAGTGCCGATGTGGCTACCGTACTGGATGAAATCAAAGCCGTACTGGCTGAAGAAGAAGCACGCCGCGCACGCCTGAAAGAAGCAGAAGAAGGCGACGACTGATAAACAACGTTATTTTTTAAAAATATTCAGGCATAAAAAAAGCGAACCTAAGGTTCGCTTTTTTTCTCTCAGATATTTAATTTTTTATCGCCCCGTCGGACAGATAAAGACAAATACTTACAGAGGGATAATGTCTTCTGCCTGAGGACCTTTCTGGCCCTGAGTAACAGTAAACTTAACTTTCTGGCCTTCAGCCAGAGTTTTGAAACCAGTACCAGTGATCGCTTTGAAGTGAGCGAAAACGTCTGGACCGTTTTCCTGTTCGATGAAACCAAAACCTTTAGCTTCGTTAAACCATTTTACAGTGCCGGTGATTTGATTAGACATAATCAATATTCCTGTTTTTTCAAAAGTTGGATGGCCAGATGGCCGGTATGCTGGAAGATGTACAAATAACTTATGAAAAACAAAACAGGATGAAGAGCTTCTGCAGATTGCTCAGAGACTGAGACAACATTGCGGGGCGGACATCAAGCGGTGACCATAAATATAAGGACGAACTAACAAGCTGGGGGCAGTCTATACCTATCCCCCACCCTGTCAACGTTTATTTTTCGATCAGTTCAGAATACTGTCCGGCCCCAGCGGCACAATACCCGATGGGTTAAGTGCTTTAACCGAATAGTAACCCGCCTTGATATGCTCAATATTCACCGTTGCCGCCACGGCCGGTAAGGCAGCAATACGCTGCATATAGCTCTGTAAAGCCTTCATACTGCGCAGCGTATTACGGTTACACTTAAACAGACCGTGATAGGCCGCATCAAAGCGCACCAGTGTCACAAAAGTGCGGATATCGGTTTCTGTTAAAACATCACCCAATAAATACGCCCTGCCATCAGACAACTGACTTTCCAGCTCATCCAGCATCGCGAACACACGCAGATACGCTTCTTCATAAGCTGCCTGCGATGAAGCAAAACCGGCCTGATAGACGCCGTTATTCAGCTCCGTGTAAATGCGCGCATTCAACTCATCGATTGTCCCCGCCAGCGCCTGCGGATACAGATTCAGCGTATTACCGGTCAGATGATCAAAAGCACTGTTCAGCATGCGCAAAATATCAGCCGACTCATTATTCACAATGGTGCCGGTCTTTTTATCCCACAGCACCGGCACCGTCGCCCGCCCGGTAAACTGGCTGTCAGCACGGCTGTACAGTTCATGCATATACTGCGCGCCGTTAAGCTCATCGGTATCAGCACCCGGATAACCACCAAAGGCCCAGCCCTGCTCCGTCAATACCGGATTCACCACACTGACGCCGATCAGTTCCTGCAGTTGTTTTAACTCACGCACCATCAGCGTACGTGACGCCCAGGGGCAGATATAAGCCACGTACAGATGATAACGCCCGGCTTCGGCCTTAAAGCCGCCATCACCCGTTGGCCCGGCACTGCCATCGGCGGTGATCCAGTGGCGGAATGACGATGTCTGACGGATAAAACGCCCGTCTTCATCTTTTGCCTGCACCGGCTGCCAGTCGGCAGTCCACACACCATTCACTAACATAACGACCTCCCATACCTAAGCGATAAAAATACACCATCGTGAAAAACGACTAACTGTAGATAAAAAACAGCGCTAAAAAATATCTTCACAAAAACTTTAAAACGACAACACTATTCGCTGATACTCTTCCAATCAATTTGATACCCCGTATGCCTCCCAGAGGAACTTATCCCCTTGCCGGCGGGGCTTTATACCTGACCGCCATGGATGGCGGAAATGCATGTTTTGCAGGAGCAAAAACAGGCCCAGCTTCGCGCTGTGCAGGCTTTTTTCCTCCATTCAGACCACCTCGGTCACGGTAACGCGGATAATGGGCCATCCATGGCCCTATCCGCTCGCTCTGCATCCATGCAGAGACGTACCGGCTCAGTGCTCTTCATTCCGGCGTCCTGCAGGCGCATTGATTACTCCGCCAAGCGGCTTTTCAGAACGAACATTATTGTTCGATAAAAACGACGTTGCGGCCGGGATAAACTGCGCCTCTGGGCCCGCCGCCATGAGCGATGATTTTTACGATCTGTCTGGCATGGATGCCAGACAAGCGTATCCGGCCATGGATGGCCGATATACGCGTGGTCAGTAAAAACCGAGTGAATAAGGACCACGGGCCAGAAAGCGCAAAGCAGGGGTTTGGGGATAAGTGTAGTGGTCAACTAATTCCGGACACGGTCTTAAGTAATTCTTCGGCTGCAGATGGGCTCAGCCCATTGTTAGCACTGTGTGGC
>NZ_JABVCB010000002.1:0-40963 GCF_020320405.1 Thalassolituus sp. ST750PaO-4 | reverse complement strand
TGCTAACAATGGGCTGAGCCCATCGGCAGCCGAAGAATTACTTAAGACCGTGTCCGGAATTAGTTGACCACTACAAAGTTCCCCGGATTGGGGCGCAGGGGCTTGCCCCGCAAAGGCTGTTCAAATGCAGTCAGCGCTGGCTGGTTGCTTAATTGAACGGCATTACCGCGCGAGCGGGGTTTTGTTTGCGTCCTTTAATCTGGATTCAGTTCATCTGCAGGGCCGCAATATCGGGGAAGCGTTCCTGCCAGCCGTCAATCAGATCATGCTGGTCGATATCCCACGGATGGAAGCCATCCTGGAAGAACAGACGCATCGACTTCAGGTTGTCACGCAGAATGCCTTTTTTACCCCAGAAGAATCTTGTCGCTTCAACCCACTCTCGCAGACTGGGGAAATGTCGGTCGGCTTTCAGCATCAGGAACTGGTAGTACGCCAGACGCGAGAACAGGCCGATAATCGAAATAAACATCACGCGTTTGCGCAGTTTTTCGTTATTCACTTTCAGACGGTAAATATCAAAGGCCACCGCCTTGTGTTCGATTTCTTCCACCGCGTGCCAGATCAGCATCTGGCGGATGGTCGGATCAACGTCATCAAGAATTTCCGGATTTTTCAGCAGAAACTCGGCCATAGATGCGGTGAAATGCTCCATCGCTACCGTGAGTGCCAGCTGACGGCCACGACCCAGCGTGCGCTTAAGCATGGCTACCCGTTTCTGTAGCCGGGCCGTAATTTCGTGCATCGGAAAGCCCATCTGGTCGATGGTATTGTTCAGCCCTTCATGAGAGTGGCCGTGGTGTGCTTCCTGACCGATAAAGCCGCGGATCTGCGCCAGCAATACCGGGTCTTTGATTTCGTTCTGATAGTTACGCACCGAGTGAATAAAGAAGCGCTCGCCATCCGGAAACAGTGCCGACAGCGCATAAAAAAACGTGCTGACCAGCGAGTTATCTTTAAAGGTGTACTTACGCATCGGAGCAGCAGTATCGAACGCCATGCGCCGTGGTTTGATTTCTACCGACTGTGATTTATTGTTGTGCTCAGTCATGGTGTTACTCCAGAGATAGAACAGGGTCTGCCGGCAACCTGAGCCTTATAACGCGACGGATCGAGGGAGGCTGCAGACAGGTTATTGCTGTAACCGGGTACAGCGTCGTTGTCATTTAACATTAGCCGGATAAAAGTGCCCGGATAACAGTGGCCAGATAAGACATCCTGACATGCTCAGCACTATGACATACTCGGGCAACTGTCCCCCGGTGATAAGCTTGCAGTCTCCAGTGCAAAAAGCGCAAACGCAGTCGCCGGAGCAGATCCCTGACGGATACGGCAATACCGGCACAAAAAAGCAAAAACAATAACCGCAGAAACAGGCATAACATCAGGCATGAAGACCATCGGCACCGGCGCCTACAGCATCTCCTCCGACTATCTGATTCTGCTGACCGAACTGGCGTTCGAGCGCGGCATATCGGCCGCCGACCTGTTGATTGATTCGGGCCTGCCGGAACAGATTCTGTTTCAGCCCGGCGTGCCCGTCGGCCATGAATCCTGCCTGAAGGTTATTGAACGCTTCTGCCGCCTGACCAATGACCTCGGTATCGCGCTGGAATACGGCAAGCGCATGACCCTGTCCAAGCACGGCGCTCTGGGCTACGCCGCGCAGTACAGTGCCACCATGGGCGATGCGGCATTAAAGGTGATGCGCTATGTTGAAACCCGCGCCCAGATTTTTGAAATCGCCCGCGCCAGCAGCGAACATCACCGCCACCTGACCATTACCCCGCGTTTTGATAATCCGGTTGCCGGCCCCTTTATTACCCTGGCCTTTCTCAGCAGCGTCGAAACCATCTGCCGCACTCTGGTCGGCAGCTATGGCCTGACGGCTGAAAGCTGCATCCGCATGGTCTGCCCGACCGATCTGGCCCGGCAAAGCACCCTGCCGCATTGCAGCGTAATCGGAGAACAGCGCGACAACAGCCTGACCTGGCCGGCCGATGCACTGGAACATCCGCTGCCCTTTTTTAACCCGGAGCTGGAAACCCTCGCCGAGCAGCAACTGCAGAACGCACTCACCAGCCTGACCCAGAGCGGCTCTGTCAGCGGCAAAGTACGGGAAATCCTCAACGACCGGCTGCAGGATATGCCTACCGTTGAGCATGTGGCCTCCATGCTCTGCATGTCGGCTGCCACCCTTAACCGCAAACTCAAAGCCGACAGCAGCAGTTTTCAGCAGTTGAAAGACGACGTGCGCTACCGCCACGCCCAGCGCCTGCTGAAGCAGGAGGACCTGGCGATCGACCTGATCGCCGAGCAACTGGGCTACAGCGACGCCAGTAACTTCGCCAAGGCCTTCAAAGCCTGGTCCGGCGTATCACCCTCGCAATACCGGCAAAGCGCCTGAATCCGGGCGGTTACAGCAACCGATAGCTAAAAAGAATTAAGACGCTTACACCTATAAACTCTTTTAACTGGTCACACTCCCGGCTTTTCCGTATCTAAGGCCCCTTTCGCTCCGCAACGGCAGATACTCTCTATGCGTAAATCTCATGGCCCGGCCAAAAATTCCGGCTCCACCTTCGGAAAAAGCAAACAACGCCCGGCCAAAAGCCAGAGTTCGCGCCCGCCGCAGAAACAACGCCAGAGCCGCGCCGCTTCAGGTTCAGCTAACGGCCGCCGCGGCAGCGGTGATGAAGCCCGTATTATCCAGCTCTGGTCACAATGGCAGTCACAGGCGGTAAAACCGCCGCTTGATCGCTGGCTGCGTGGCCAGCTGCGCGCACCGCGTCAGGCCGACAGCGCCGACAACAGCCGCGCCCTGAGCGAAGCCATGTTCAGCGCCCTGCGCTTTCAGCAACTGGCCTGCGCCCTGGAAGATATGCTGAATGAACGCAACGGCGTCAGCGCCAGCCATGCCGCAAAGCACGACTGGCAAAGCTGGGATGAACAATGGCAACCCGCCGCAGCCGATACCATGCACCCCAGTGCGTTCTGGTACTGGATTCAGCTGCGCAGCCTGCAGCCCTGGAATTTCGTGCGTATGGTGCGCCAGGACGAACAACGCGCCCACCTGTTTGCCAGCATTGAACATCAGGTAAAAGCCAAACCTTTATCCCCGCTTGCCCTGCTCTGGCACGGCGTGCGTCCGTCCTTTCTGCCACTGCTGCAACAGCGCACCAAACGCAGCCAGTGGTCAGACAGCGACCTGCAGCGTTTCCTGCAGATGCAGAATGGCTTCCCGCCGCTGTGGTTACGCATCAACGACCTGCGCCTGAACGAATTACCGGCCGACGCACGGGAGCTGAAAGCCCTGCAACTGCGCCTGCAGGAAGAAGGCGTCAGCGCCCAGCTGCGTGACGACCACCTCTGCGCCAGCGGTGGCCGCGGCGTGAACAGCAGCGAGCTGTACCGTAACGGCGTGATCGAAATTCAGGATCTGGCCAGCCAGCAGATTGCCGCCGCACTCGATGCCCGCCCCGGCGATAAAATCTGGGATGCCTGCGCCGGTGCCGGCGGCAAAACCCTCGCTCTGGCAGCGAAGATGAACAACAAAGGCGCCGTAGTCGCCACCGACCTGCATCAGCACAAACTGGATGAATTAAAACGCCGCGCCAGCCGCGCCGGTGCGCGTAATGTGCGGACTTTTTTGTGGGACGCCGCTGCACCACTGCGTCTGCCACAGGAAATTGCCCGTCAGCAGGGCTTCGACAAAGTTTTGGTCGACGCCCCCTGCAGCTCCGCCGGAACCTGGCGCCGCAACCCTGATGCGCGCTGGCGCTTTAACAGCGCCGACAGCAGCGAGCTGCAGCAGATTCAGCTGAATATACTGACCCAGGCCGCACCGGCCGTGCGCCCCGACGGCATGCTGGTGTACGCCACCTGCAGCTGGCAGGTAAGCGAAAACGAAGACATCGTCAGCGCCTTCCTGCAGGCCAACCCGGCCTTCAGCCTGCAAAGCCAGCAGATGCTCGGCGCACCAGAAGATGACTGCGACTGTATGTTTGTGGCGGTGATGAAGAAGGCAGGCAGCTGAGCGGTTTTATAGCCGGAGTGACGGGGGGTCACTCCGGCTGAAGCTTAATTGGTTACTGCGTTTCAGCCTGAAACGTCTTTCCGGGGCTCAGCCCCTGGCCCCCTGCAAGGAGAGGTATCTCCTTCCGATCCTTTCTTTTCGGCGCGTCCGGCTTCATCCAGCCAACTGCAATGATTATGCGGCACGCAAAACAATTCGCCCCGGAACGACGTTTTAAAATACCCATAATTTGTATCGTTCCGGGGCAGGGTTTTGCTCTGAAGGCCGCAGAATCATCTGGTTGTCTGGCGCCGCACGATCGCCGGTGACAGTAACCCGCTCAGCCGTATTTCAAAAAACTGACTTTGGAACATGAAATTTCAGTTCATAGCCGGATCTGAAAAGCAGTAGCGCAGTAATACGAAAGTCGGGAGTAGTCTTGTAAATAATTTCTTAGTTCCGCAAGATTGCCTTGTTAGCACTAGAACGGCACATCATTCTTAATGCCTTTCGGAACCTCAGGAACTTTTGGCTGAAGAACGTCTTCGTTCTGCAACAATACATCGACTCCCATTTCAGTGATTGAATAAGCATAAAAGTCGTAGCCATCCTGATGATCAGTTTCTACGGTTTTACTTAAATAGCCCATTCTCTCTAGCTTTATTAATGATAGCTGTAGAGCTGCTTCATTTGCACCACGAAAGCTATTGGCGATTCTATGAAATGGCAAACCTTCAGGATCAGCAGTATGACTTTGCAAGCATGCTGCAAGAAATTTATAGTCTTGCTCTTTGAGTACATAGGTAGCTGGGTTAGCGATTATCTTTTTGGACTCAGAAAGGCTTTCATGATTTATAAGACCTAACCGCTCAACCTCTGTTTTTATTAATGAGCAAGCACGATTTGTTGCTGATACCAAATCACCGTCTGACCTGCTTGCATCATAATCAGCAGGAGTAACACCTAACAAATCAGTTGGAAGATGCATCTCGATACTGCGAGGCTTTAATATAAATGAACGAGATTTACCAATTGCCCCAACAAATAAGCCCATTTCAAAGATTACATTGTCTCGGACCACATGCTCACTTCTGCTGCGGATCGTAGCTATATCATCTGGAGCAAATATAAAAAGAGCAAAATCTACAAACGATGACTTTTCGACAAGGTCGTCAATTGCTGATGATGAAAGTTTGAAAGTACCATTCTTCCATAAGGTCACTTCAAATTCATGATCCAGATTTACGTTCACAGCTTCAGCAACTGGCAAGCTCTCAACTGATGAAGCTATAAATAATCTTGGTTTTCTCAACTTAATGTCTCCATACTTTATTGAGTGCTAACGCCTCAAACACCGGCTTGATGAAGTTGGCGGCTTTTTTGGAACAAAAAAGATGACAGCTTTGCCAAGTCCGAGTGATTTGACTTGTTACGTGCTGGTTTAGCACTGCCATAAAAACTTTGCAGAACCATTACATGTACAGCGGAACGAATACGCCACCCCACCGCCTCCAAAGTTCATTTCAGTTTTCCAGTCTGGCCCTTGCTCCAATTGAGCTACAAATTCCATAGGCTTGTTACACACAGTGCAATTTGGTGTTTCATCACCTTGAATCCAAGAGGGTTCACCAGAAATTTGGTCTAATACCTCTCTAGGACTAATGCCATTCTTTTCTGCCCACTCACTTCTTGCTGCTTCATAGTCATTTCCATCAACCGAAACCACCTTCGCAGAGTGCTCTGTTTCTCGTAGAGTTTCACCCTCTGAAAGTTCCTGGACGAATTCGAGCTCGAAGGGTTTTATTACGACTACAGTATTGCCCCCGCCGTTAGCATCCCAGTCGTCGCACATTCCGGGATCGTTTTGGCACATAAATATTTGATGTAGTTCTTCGTCAATTCTGAGCTTCGCCAAAAACTGCATTGGAAGTTTACAGCAAGAGCACTTAGGCCAATGAAAATCTTCACCTATATTTTTGACTGGTTTACCACCAAAAGAGGTTTCACTCATTTCGGCTCGACCTGAACTGTTTATCAATAGTTTAATCATGGGAATAACTTCCGTTGTACACGTAACAGTATATTAGTGTGCATGCGCATTTATCCTGAGCGACACTTTCGGGAAAGCCTGCGTAATTCATTGACTCTTCTAAGAAATCTTTCATAACTTGAAAATCCCTTCCAGAAAAACGCGCACGCCTGTTAATTCCGGCTTTCTGTGCAGCTAACTTTATACCCAGCTTGCAAATCCCTCCTGTAACTCTGAGGGCAAGCTATTGATTCATTTGACGGTTAAGTTACTACCCTCCGGCAAAACGGGCAAGCACGAATGTAAAGTGTGCCTGTTTTCAAAAGAATTCAAAATATACTGTATATATATCAGTATTTTTTTACATTCAAAGTTACGCGATCACCCACAAGAAAGCCGCCACTCATTGCTGAGCAGCGGCTTTCTTTACAGAGCATTTGGTGGGCAGTGCCCACCCTACCCGCTGATTAAAAAACCGTTAAGCCGTGAAGCACTTTTCAGTAACCCGCCAACCGCTCCAGCCCCGCCACAGAACGGTTATAGCGATATACCCAGGCGCGTCTTGTCAGCGTCCGCTGACCATTCTCCGCCATAACCTGCACTTGGCAGCGCACGCGCTGATATTCATGCGGTTGCGGAAACGCCGGGCTGCATTCTTCATAGGCATCCAGTAGTGGCAGTAAAGTCTGTGACTGACGTAAGGCGTACAGGTCGCCATTGATCCAGTCACCGCGCGGATCACAGATCAGCCCCGGATAATGAGCCACACGATACAGACGGCCACGGATCTGTGCCGGCCCGCACCAGCGTGCCTGTTGCTGCAATGCGCGACGCAATTGCCGTAATGCCTGTTTATCGGCTGCGGCAGGCCACTTCGATTCATCCGCCAGCCAGTGCTGTTGCAGAGTACCGTAGACAAACAACCAGTCGTTCATGGCTGACTCTCAGAATTTTGCCCGCAGTGTAAAACGCCAAACCTAAAAAGAAAAATCGCGTCAAAGAAAATCGCGCAAAAGAAAGCAGCGAAAAATAACAACGAAGAGAAACAGAGGGATATTGATGCCAGACGGTGTGCAGCTGCAAACCGCCCGGATTAAGCACAGGAAAGGCAATTATGCATTCCTGTTTTTTATATGCTGCGATTTATGAGCGGCTATTTATGCACGCTCTTCATAAGCAATTATTCATGCGCAATCAGGGCATTTTCGGTACCCAGAATTTCCGCTTTAAAAGTTTCGCTGAACGGCTTGGCGCCAATCCAGATTCCCAGAAACGCATCAAATAAACGTTTGCTGGCAATCACACCGCGCACTTCATTTTTAACGATAATGCGGGTGCCAACGCCGGGAACATATTCGACGTGGGTTTCGTCACCGCTTTTCATGCTGACATCGAACATCTCAATGACTTCGTCAATCGGCGCACCTAATGCCTCGGCTTCTTCGTTGCTGAGGTTCAATGCATCGTACAGCGCCTTGGCAACACGACGCCCGCTGGCACGCGGCAGCAGCGTGTGGAATACCATGCGTTTGTAGCCCTCATCATTAATCACGGCCTGTTCAGAACGTCCCGGGTTCTGCATATACAGCAGGCCCACATACATATCGACCACGTAATAATATTTACGCACCGAGGCGCCATTCAGTGTCATCTGTGGAAACTCGCCGGTCGCTTCCAGCACATCGGGGAATTCGGTATCGGCAATGGTCCGTGCCTGAGTATGTACTGACAGCATTAATATCAGCACCGAAAAACAGGCCGCAACAGCAATGCGGGGTTGGAAATTAAAAAGGCGGGAAAAAGCGGCTGAGAATATTTTCATACGACACTCCTTATCATTATTAGCGCCCGATTATGTCCTGTAAGGAAAACCCACAGATCACAACAGGCAACACTGGCAACATCCTTTACCAGCATTTCAGCCCTGCACTCTAACCACTCCGGAGAACGACCGCAAGACTGCACTTGTAAGCCTTTAGCCTGACGGGTATTGGAAGGTTTCCCTTAAATTCTCCTTCTTATTCCTGATAAAAACCGCATTAACCACCAGAAATCCGCATTAGCGTGAGCCAAACAGACCCCCACTGTCATCCATTCTCTGCATTACCCATGCTACAACAGCGGGCAATTGCCTTAACCGGAGAATGAAATGACACTGCGACTGCAATACGGCCATAAGAAACTGCGCACTTTTTTACTGGTATCCACTGTTTCTGCACTGCTGGCGGCCTGTCAGAACAAGCCGATGACAACCACCAATGTGCAGCAAAATCAGCCATTCAACAAAGTACCACTGGCTGATACACAGCAACCCGTTGCTTTTATTGCCTTTGGTGACAGCGGTTACCATTACGATTATCCAAAACAGGCGAGCTTAAATAACCCGCAAACCCGCCAGCAATTTCTGATCAGTGAACGCGCTGCCTGGGAAAAGAAGGGTCTGCCACCCGCAGATTTTATTGCACCGCCAATGCATCGTCTCAGTGGCACAGATTATGTCGTCGAACGCACCGGACTGAATGCCGTGGCTAGCGCCATGACACAGTATTGTCAGAGCAATCGCTGTGATTTCTCGCTGATGCTCGGCGACAATATTTATCCGGCCGGTGGCGATGGCAGTGAGCGTGATGAGCAGCGTTTCCTCGATATTCTCGATCTGCCTTTCCGCCAACTGGTCAGCAGCCATGATGATTTCCGTATTTACGGCGTATTGGGCAATCATGACTGGCAAACCTCCCGCGCCGGTCGTGATGCACAGATTGCCTGGGCCAGCCGTGACGATAATAAAATGTTTTTACCACAACCCGGTTTTTATTCTTTTAATCGCGGTGATGCCGAGTTCTTTGTTATTGATACCAATTTATTGCTGGCCGGAACAACGGTTTTAAAAGACAAGCTCAACCCTGACGGCAGCGAAAAAAAGCATAACAGTCCGGAACACTATGATGACTGGCAGAAACCAAAGGGACAGGAAAAGCAGCAGCTAGACTGGCTGGAAAATGCCCTGAAGCAGTCTTCAGCACGCTGGAAAATTGTTGCCGGACATCATCCCCTCTGGTCATCCGGGGGCAGTAAATTTGAAGAGGCCCGCGCCCTGCGCCCGTTATTAATGCCTATGCTGTGCGAGTTTGCCGATCTTTATCTGGCCGGGCATGAGCATGATCTGGAAGCTCATCAGGATGACTGCCAGCAATATAACAGTGCAAACGGAAAAGAATTAAAACCACTGCCAATCATTGTTTCAGGTGCTGCGGCAAAACAGCGGCCAATTCATACGCCGTTTCAGGCATATCAGAAAAAAACCTATGCTGAATATCAGGAGCTGTGGTTGCAGGGCATGGTCTGGGGATTTACGCATATCACGCTTGGTGATGATATTCAGGTAAGGATGATCACCACCCCCAATGATGAAAGTGGTGCCACCACAGAACAGGTTATGCTGACCTTTCCACAACGCAGCCAGCAACATTAACGGTATTCAATCGGCCGGACTGCGTCTTAAAAACGCAGCTCGGCACCGATTAACGCGCTGGTTTTATCATCGTAATTATGAAGAAACAGATTGAGTGTGTCATAGCCAACATGCAGCTGGCTGGCAAAACCTTCGCTGCCACCGCCAACGGCAGCGCCCACGCGGTAACGGCTGAGCGACTGTACGGCAATGCTGCGGTATTCTCCGGATAACGTATCCAGTTTATCGGCCACTGAAATCAGATTCATATTCAGCGCCTGGCATTGTTTAACCTGATCCTGATACTGAGTACTCAGCTGGCTATAGCGGTCGCCCAGCTGCGTCTGATCCGCCACCAGTATGCGGTATTTTTCCAGCTGCTGGGTCAGATCAGCATTCTGCTGCTGCAATGCAGCAATATCGGCACTGGCTTTACGGCTGTCGTCCTGATTTTTCTGCAACAACTCAGTGTAATTAACACAGCCGGTAATGTTCTGAGTTTGCTGTACCTTGTCGGCAGGCAGCAGATAAACAACCTGACCATTGATGGTCTGCTGACTGAGATTTGCCGGTGTGATCAGCATTTCACAGGTAGTCTCTTCTGCCTGTACACTTTGCCCGGCAAAAACAGCGATAACACTGCTCAGTAAAGCCATCCTTGTTAAAACCAGCATATAGCCTCCGTCAGAGTTGTGAGGTTGCTTCCAGTTGTTTCAGTTTGGCCAGCGCATCCAGCACGCGCTGGTTTTCGTCCTGCAATGCATTGCGCTGCTCAGCGTGGTTGTTAACCTGACGGTTAATGTCTTCCTGCTGTTGCTGCAATGCCGCATCGCCACTGGCAAGATCCTGCTGGCGCTGCAATAACGCCTGACGTTGCTGCTCAAGTTCAGCCGATTGTTTTTCCAGCTCCTGATTACGCTGCTTCAGTTGCTCGCTGGCGTCTTTTAATCCGCTCAGCTGCTCCTGCAGGGCAGAACGTTCACTATCCAGTTTTTTTAATTTTTCCCGTGCTCGCGCCACCTGCCAAAGGTTCATCAACAGCAAAGCAGCGCCACCGGTAAAAACATACCAACGCACACTTTTCGGCAGCATCAGGCAAGCACCGAGCAATAATACAAAGCCAATTACTGTATCCAGATGTTCGGCGAGCCATAAACCAATATGCAGCTTGTCCATGTTCAGGCTCCTTTATCCGTGCGGTTTTTGCGGGATTTTTCCAGTGCTTCAATAATTTTATGCAGCGGACCACTGCCCAGACCAATAGCAATACCGGTCAGACATTCTCCCAGCCAGCCGGGGATATAACGGCTGGAAAAATAGCCGTCATAGGCGGCACCGCCGATCTGGCTGTTCAGCTGTTCGATTAAGGCAAATAAATTAATGCCCAACAGCAACGCCAGCAATATACCAATAATAATGGCCAGAATTTTACTGACGGCTTTAATAGTCAGCGAGCGCAGCGTCGCCGCCGATAAAGCTTCCACACCTTCCAGCCCCGGATAATCGGTGCGTAAGTAATCGTTGACCGCTTTGCTCACTTCCGCCTGAACACGTCCCGCCTGACGCAGACCATCCAGTTGTTCACTGAGACGTTGCGCGGTGCGGTTCCAGTAACTCTGATAGCCCAGCCGTACTTCAAAAAAATCGTACAGGGCTTTCAGAATTTCCAGCAGGCGCTCCAGTAATAAGGAGAAAAACAACGCACTGCAAAGCATAATTAATGCGGAATCAAAGCTGTCCATGCTGACCTCCTGCGCTGGTTGTGCTCAGGGCATAAATATAGGGTTTCTGGCGGAATGCCTGCAGCCCGGCCTGAGCTGTGGCGGATGTTTGCCAGGCGCTGCAATAGGCATCGGTACGGCTGAGTAATTCGGCAAAAGGAAACTGATTTCCCGGACACACGGTGTCAGCGCCTGCCAGTGCACGGTGCGGTACTACTGCCTGTGTCAGCACGCCGGACATCTGCGGATACAGATTCAGCCACAGGGCTATCACCCGGGCTCCGGCATCCAGCTGCGCAGCGGTCGGTTTCAGCGCGCCATAGCGGCCATCGCTGTTGGCAAAGCGGTCATGTTCCTGATTATGAAAATTGCCATGAAAGGCAATGCCCAGCGTGCGGTCATTGTGCCCCTTGGCATGATTACCCATACGGTCCCAGCGACAGAACGGGCGGATACTGCCATCGGGCATAATCACGCAGTGATAACCGGTAAGCCATTTTTTCTGCCCGATAAATTCATCCACAATGGCATTAAAACCCAACGCCGAATTCATCGCCGTGTGGTGTACAACAATCTGCTCCGGATCACCGCTGCGGCGGTGAACCTGTTCCAGACTCTGCGGATTAACGCCGCCGGCATAGTGAATATCCGGGCCGGCTAAAAGGCTGCCGCTACGATCATCGTTAGTCGCTGCGGCAACTTCCGGCGCCTGCGGTACAGGCTGGCAGTGTGCTTCTTCACCCGGATCAACCACCTGTTGCAGCGCCTGCTTCTCACTGTCGGTTAAGCGGCGGGTAGTTAAAAACAGCAGCAGCACATGCACCGGCTGACTGCCACCACCAATCAATAAACCCGACAACAGAGTGTCCAGCGATTGCAGCATAATTGCGTGCCAATTGCCCTGCCCCCACAGCGTTGGAATATCTGTTACGGTTTGTCCGGTAAACATCGCTAATAAATGCAGATCAAAAATACCGGCGAGAATAATGCCCAACCCCAAAGGGGCCAGGCGCATAAATAAATTAAGCGCAGCACTTTCTGTGGAGATAACAGGAATAGGAACAACGCTGATGGCCGTATGCTGTTCAAAAGAAGCGGTGTCGTTGTCTGTTCCGGCAGCGGAACTTTCAGCAGAGGCGGCAGCCGCTTTCAAGACCGCAACGTCGGGCGCATGGCCGGCCTGTAAATGCTGCTGGATGGCTGCGGCCTGTTGCTGCGCCGTTTTCAGCGCTGCCAGTCTGGCCGCTTCAGCATCACGTTCAAGAAAGAATTTGTTGGCGCGCTCTTTTACGTGTTTGAGAATTTCGGTAAACCGTTCGACCAGTAAGGCAGCACCGGCGGCTACCGTCAGGCCATTGATGAGCAATTCCAGAGGTACGGCTTGCATACATCCTCCCTGTGTATGAGATCGTTGCAGACAAGATACCCTTTTCGCGCCTGTTGACCAACCGCCACCATGCGAAGGGCATAAAAAAACCGCCGGCAGGTTACCCCGCAGGCGGTTTATATAGCAGACCGGAGCCTGCTCAGATGCAGAAAGAAGCCAGCGGCGGGAAGCCGTTGAATTCCACAGCACTGTATGTAGTGGTGTAAGCACCGGTTGAGAACCAGTACAGACGATCACCGGATGCCAGATTCAGTGGCAGCTCATATTTGTAGTCTTCGTACAGAATATCGGCGCTGTCACAGGTCGGACCAGCCAGAACCACTTCTTCGAGTTCGCCTTTTTTCTCCACAAACAGCGGATACTTGATGGACTCGTCCATGGTTTCGATCAGACCACCGAATTTACCCACATCGGTAAATACCCAGCGGTGCAGACCGTAACGGTCTTTACGGCTGACCAGCACCACTTCGCTGACCAGAATACCGGCGTTGGCGACCAGTGAGCGGCCTGGTTCCAGAATGATTTCCGGCAGTTCGTCACCGAAATCCTCATGCAGGAAACGGGTAATTTCTTCTGCATAGGTTTTCAGATCGTTGGTACGGCTGATGTAGTTGGCCGGGAAGCCACCACCCAGGTTAATCATTTTCAGTTCGATGCCGTCTTCTTCTTTCAGACGTTCGAAAATTACCTTCACTTTGGCAATCGCCGAGTCCCAGGCACCGATATCACGCTGCTGAGAACCTACGTGGAAAGAAATACCGTAAGGCACCAGACCCAGATCACGCGCCAGCAGGCACAGGTCCATCGCCATATCGGTCTGACAACCGAATTTACGCGACAGTGGCCAGTCGGCAGTTTGCGAACCTTCAGTCAGAATACGCACAAATACACGCGCACCCGGCGCCGCTTTGGCGATATTGCGCAGGTCGGCTTCTGAGTCGGTAGCAAACAGGTTCACACCCTTCTCATAGAAGTAGCGGATATCCCGGGCTTTCTTGATCGTGTTGCCATAGCTTACACGGTCACCTGTCACACCCTGTGCCAGAACTTTATCCAGCTCGTAGCGTGAAGCTACGTCAAAACAACAGCCACGGTCACGCAGAATGCCCAGCAGTTCAGGCATCGGGTTGGCTTTAATGGCGTAGTAAGTTTTCGCATAAGGAAAACTGCTGATCAGTTCATCAAGCTGACGCTCAAAAATACGTTTATCGACAACAAGACAAGGAGTTTCCTGTTTGTCGGCAAATTCTTTCAGGCGAGCAAAGCTCTCGGCATCGTAGTAGTCTTCAGGTTGAACAACCATTGGGCTCGCTACCTCCTTATCCGGGTAGTGATGTGAATGAAAAAAGTCGCGCAAAGATAGGCTTATCTGCGCGGTAGTACAGTGATTTTTCTTTGTCCTAACGATCACATTTTCAAATCGTAACACGTCTGGCGATCAGAATCTTTGCTCAAAGGGATGCAAATTCACAGCAATCCGCCAGCAATGCGCCTGAATCGTCCTGACAAAGCGCTACAGCCGCGTTAGCACTCCGGCAGAGTAAAACACCGGGTTTACACCAGCAACCTCTCTCAGCGCGTTATTCCGTCGCCCGAACAGTGAAATCAATTTTCAGCGCTTACATTCATAAGCCTGCTCCGCTAAGGTGTCGGGCTGTTTCACTCCTGCCTTTATATGACCAGTATGCTCAGACTCTTTGAACGTTTTGTGAATCCCTTTCCTCCGGAACACCCGCAGCAGCCACCTGCCGGAATTTTTGCTTTCTGCCGCCATTACACCCGTGGTCTGGAAGTACCGCTGGTGTTTATGTCGCTGCTGACGGCTCTGCTGGCGGTGCTGGAAGTCATGATGTTCGGCTTTATGGGCAATCTGGTTGACTGGCTGAGTCAGCGCACACCCGACACCCTGCTCGCTGAAGAAGGCGGCCGCCTGCTGCTGATGTCACTGATGGTCGTACTGGTGATGCCTTTAGTCGTCTTTTTCCACACCCTGCTGGTGCATCAGACGTTATTGGGTAATTACCCGATGAAAATCCGCTGGCTGACCCATCGCTACCTGTTAAAGCAAAGCCTCGGTTTTTATCAGGATGAATTTGCCGGCCGCCTCGCCACCAAGGTGATGCAAACCGCTCTGGCGGTGCGCGAAACCGTTATGAAGCTGATGGATCTGGCGGTTTATATTCTGGTGTATTTCACCTCGGTACTGGTCATGGTGGCACTGGCCGACTGGCGCCTGATGCTGCCAATGCTTGCCTGGCTGGCGCTGTACATTCTTGCCCAACTGTACTTTGTACCCAAGCTGAAACGCATCGCCACCGAACAGGCCGACGCCCGCTCCACCATGACCGGACGCGTTGTCGACAGCTACACCAATATTCAGACAGTAAAGCTGTTCTCACATACCGACCGTGAAACGGATTATGCACGCGACTCTATGGAAGGCTTTATGGATACCGTGTACCGCCAGATGCGTCTGGTTACGGGTCTGAATGTGACCGTTAACGTCATTAATTACCTGCTGGCTTTTACCATTGCCGCCATCGCCGTCTGGCTGTGGATGGATAGCGCCATCAGTATTGGCGCCATTGCCATTGCGATCTCGCTGGCGCTGCGCATCAACGGTATGGCGCAGTGGATTATGTGGGAAGTCAGCGCCCTGTTTGAAAATATCGGCACCGTTGCCGACGGCATGAAAACGCTGTCCAAAACCCCGCAGGTGCAGGATAGCGCTGACGCCAAAGCACTGAACGTAAATCAGGGCGAAATCCGCCTGGAGCAGGCTTCATTCCATTATCAGGGACATGAAGACAACCAGAATAAAGAGGTATTCGAGGCACTGAATATCCATATCAAAGCCGGCGAGAAAGTGGGATTGGTCGGACGCTCCGGTGCCGGCAAATCGACACTGGTTAATCTGCTGCTGCGTTTTTACGACCTGAATTCCGGCCGTATTCTGATCGATGGTCAGGATATTAAAGACGTAACTCAGGACTCACTGCGCAAACATATCGGCATGGTGACTCAGGATACCTCGCTGCTGCACCGCAGCGTACGTGACAATATTCTCTACGGACGCCCGGATGCCAGCGAAGCCGAACTGCTGGAAGCGTCGCGCAAGGCCGAAGCGCACGAATTTATTCAGGAACTGCACGATCCGGAAGGCAACACGGGCTACGACGCTCAGGTCGGTGAACGTGGGGTAAAACTGTCCGGTGGTCAGCGCCAGCGTATCGCCATTGCCCGGGTATTATTAAAAGACGCGCCCATTCTGATTCTGGACGAAGCCACCTCCGCGCTGGACTCGGAAGTCGAAGCCGCCATTCAGGAAAGTCTGTACCGGTTAATGGAAAATAAAACCGTGATAGCTATTGCTCACCGGTTATCGACCATTGCCGCGATGGATCGCCTGATCGTACTCGATCAGGGCCGTATTGCTGAGCAGGGCACGCATCAGGAACTGATTGCCAAAGGTGGAATTTACGCGCAATTGTGGGCGCACCAGACCGGCGGCTTTATCGGCGAAGATTAAATGATGAAGAGTAAGCCGGTCTTTGCGCCCACTCTGGGCTCATTTCAGATAAACCGGACCGGCGGCTTTATTGGCGAAGATTAAATGATGAAGAGTAAGCCGGCCTTTGCGCCCACTCTGGGCTCATTTCAGACAAACCGGAGCGGCGGCTTTATTGGCGAAGATTAAATGATGAAGAGTAAGCCGGTCTTTGCGCCCACTCTGGGCTCATTTCAGACAAACCGGACCGGCGGCTTTATCGGCGAAGAGTAAAAGCCGCATTAAGCCGGTCTTTACGCTCAGGTGGACACAATTCGGGTAAACCGGACCAGTAGTTTTATTGGCAGAAAGTAAGACAAAACATAAGCACCGCGGCATTCATACCATGGCCGTTTATGACCCCTTGCTTTATTATTAACACAATTGTAACTTAATCTTTATTCCCGTAATCCCTTATTCGCTCCGCAGCTCTGCTGCGGGGCGTTTTTTTCATGCGGGCCTTACCTACAAACAGGTCAGTTTTATGAGCAGCAAGCCGAACATTATTATTTCCAGTCTTGATCTGGAGCGCCTGGAACGTTTATTGGATTCCCTGCCCGGCAAAGCCTTCCCGGGAATGAATGAGCTGGAAGAAGAGCTGGAACGGGCTCAGATTGTCGCGCCGCGCGATGTTCCGGCAACTGTTGTTACCATGAATTCTACTGTGCGTTTTCAGGTAAAAAATACGCAGGAGGAATTCTGTCTGACGCTGGTGTATCCAAAAGACATGGACACCACGGGCGGTACAATTTCTATTCTGGCGCCGGTCGGCAGTGCCCTGCTTGGTCTGTCGGTTGGCGATGAAATTGAGTGGCCAGGTCCCAGCGGCAAGCCGATGCAGGTCTCTATCGGAGAGATTCTGTATCAACCGGAAAGTGCCGGGGAATTCCACCGCTGATTTTCCTCGCGGGGTGCCTGTAGTTAATGGCGCCCTGCGTCTGTGAACCACGTCTCTTTTCAGATAAATAATGCCGATAAAATGCGTCGATAATCCACGGTGTCTGGCATCTTTATCCAGACTCCTCGCACCTAAGCATTAATATATTTGTTATTTTCATGTCAGCGCTGTATGGCAGCTGCGTTTCAGTCGCTATAATGCCGCCCTGAATTCATACAGGGAGGCAGCATGCCAATGAAAGTATTATCCGTACTCAGCCGGCCGGTGAAAGAAAAACTGGCACATGCGGACCACAGGGATCTGACCAGCTCTGGTTTCTGGATCGGCCATTTATTAATGATTGCAGCCACCATTGCCGGTGTGTATCTGGCCGCCCAGGCCGGTTTGCAGCAAGCCATCCTGTTTGATGATATTACCAGTAAAGAGACCAACTATTACCTGCGTCAGTCACTGTATGACGAAGTCAACACGAACGTAAAAATTCTGCGTAAATACAACGAAGAATATTTCGCCCGTGGCATTTCGGTACAGGAACTGAAGCAGAACAATCCGAAAATCGGCCGTTATGTCTGGGAGACTATGAAGTACTCTCCTAACACACTGGAAACTCCGAGCTATTTCCTGACCGAAATTCAGAACTTCTACCGCACCGTGGATGATCTGATTGAGAAGCGTGAAAAGTTCACTTATGGCCCGTCATACGCAACCAAGCTGCTGACAGAGCAACTCGACAATATGGAAAAGAACGTATTACCAAAACTGGCCGAAAACGGTAACAGGCTGGCGGCTGAGCTGCTGGTATACAACGTTGATGTCCATGAAGATAAGGAAGTAGCCGGTGAGTAATAAATATTGTCCGCGCTGCAGTAATTCCCTGCTGACGCCAATGGCCTATGAGGGCGAAGAACTGGATGTCTGCCGCAAATGCGGCGGCATGTGGTTTGAAAAGAACGAGCTGAATTCTCTGCTGTCCGCCTTCGATAATGGTGACGATGCCGTTCAGTTTGAAGAACAGCTGGGCAAGCGTCTGGGACAAACCGATGCCGACTGTCCGCAGTGCAACGCTAAACTGTACAACTACCATCTGCTCGAATCTTTTCAGGTGGAGGTCGATATCTGTCATAAGTGTGACGGCACCTGGATTGACCACGACGAACTGGAAGAAGTTAAACACTCGCCACGCCTGCGTGATGTATTAAACAACATCAACCAGAAAACCAGCTGGAAAACCTGGCTGTTCCAGTTTCTGTCGCAAATGCCGGTGGAATATAACGTTAAACCGCATCGCACTCCGGTGGTGACCTGGGCGCTGATTATTATCAACTGCCTGATTTATTTTACTTATGCCACCAGCGATGAAATGACCAATCAGGTTTTTGAGCTGTTTGCCAGCACACCATCCGATTTTGCCCATGGCGAACATCTGTGGACGCCATTAACGGCAACCTTCCTGCACGGCAGCCTGATGCACCTGCTCGGCAATATGTACTTCCTCTGGCTGACCGGTGATAACCTCGAAGATGCTCTTGGCCGCTGGCGTTTCCTTGGTCTGTATCTGATTTGTGGTCTGGGTGCCAGTGCCTTCAGTATCGGCATGAACTGGAACAGCACCATTCCAAGCGTAGGGGCCAGCGGTGCAATTGCCGGTCTGTTTGGTATGTATATGATCTGGTTCCGCCATGCCAGCCTGACCTTTATGATTGTTGTCTGGCAGAAAAAACTGTCAGCAGCCTGGTACTTCCTGATCTGGTTAGGCATTAACCTGTTTGGTATGGCCGTTGGCGGCGGTGGTATCGATTACTGGGCACACATCGGTGGTTTTATTATCGGCGTCGTTATTGCGCTGCTGCTGAAAAACTTCGTGATGGAGCGCAATCCGGTCATTGCTATGCTGGCTAAGCCGCACGCTCAGCTACTGCGCTGAATAGTATCCGGCATAAAAAAACGGGCGCTTACAGCGCCCGTTTTTTCGTCCGGAACTTTTATTATTTAAAAGAGGTACGATCTTTAAAGGGTTTTGGCTCTTTATCTTTACCGGCCAGACCATTGGCCATGGCAATACGCTGGTTTTTACGGCCCAGCAAACGTGCCTGCACCCAACGCTCCCAGCGCAGTGCTTTCCAAGTATCGGCTTTCCAGGATTTTTTGAATAAATATTTGGTGGCGGCAATGGCATCCGGCGATTTACTGGCAATCACTTCTGCCAGTGCCTGAGCATCAGCCAGCGGATCGGCCGACAGCTTGCTGAGCAGACCATATTCATAACCTTCCTGCGCACTGAACTGACGGCCGGTCATGGTCAGTTCCTGGGCGATATCCACGCGGGTTAAACGTGACAACGTCACCATACCGCTCATATCAGGAATCAGGCCCCACTTCATTTCCATAATGGATAAATTGGCATCCGGCGTGGCGATACGGTAATCGCAGGCCAGCGCAATCTGCATACCGCCACCGAAGCAGTTACCGTGAATCGCACAGATAACCGGCACCGGCAGGTCACGCCAGCAATGGGCAATCTGCTGGGCGATATTCTGTTTGGTCCAGGGCCATTTTAAAAAGACTTTAGGCACCATCATCGGATCTTTGCTCAGCGCTTTAAAATCCAGACCGGCACAGAAAGAGTCGCCCTTGGCAGCGAGAATCACGGCGCGCACACTGCGGTTTTTACGCAGTTTTTTCGCACAGGCGATCATCTCTTTAAACATCGGCATATCCAGCCCGTTGAGTTTTTCCGGGCGGTTCATATACACGTAAGCAATATGATCTTTGATTTCACAGAGAATACGGTCGGTGCTGCTCATAAGGTTGTCCATAGTATTCGGGGGTATCCGGCTGGTTTGGCCTGTAGTTCAGGCTCAGCCTCGTATGATTCTGCAGGCGATGATTTCACAGATTACGGCCGTCAGCCATGATCAATCTGAACAGATCAGAAACCCAAAAGCGCAGCGCTCAGCAAATAAGGCACAACTGGCTGCTAAAAACCCGGCTCAGACAGCCGGGTTAAAACAACAAGGCTCAGCGCCGCAGCAACAGCGACTCATCGATGGCAATAAAGCGGTCAGCGGCTTTAATCAGCGCCTGGGCGGTTAACGCCTCAACACCAAAAGCCCAGGCCTGGGCACCGCTGCGTTTAACCCGCTCCAGTGCCAGATCAAAGTCGCCATCACCGGAGGCCAGCACCACGATATCGGCTTCAGGCGCGGCATCCAGTAAATCAATGGTGATGCCCACATCCCAATCGCCTTTGGCCGAGCCATCGCGGCGCTGAATAAAGGGCTTAAGCCGTACCTCAAAACCGATGTTGTGCAGAATGCGCTGAAAATTCATCTGCGCCGCATCACCACGGTCGATGGCATAGGCCGCCGCGCGCACTACTTCGCGCCCGGCGGTCAGCTGATCCCAGAAGGCCTGATAATTAAAATGGCAGCCGAAGGTCTGGCGCGTGGTGTAATAAATATTCTGCACATCGACAAACAGGGCAATGCGTTCTGTCATAAATCCGCCGGAAAATTAACCATAAAAAGGGCTGCCAAGGCCTGTGAACACGAATCTGGCTACCAGCCCTGAGTATTGTCCTTCACCAGCTGCGCCATCATACCGATATGATCGGCACGGTCATTCAGACAGGGAATATAGTGATACTCGCGGCCGCCGTTATGCAGGAAGGTTTCGCGGTTTTCCACATCCAGTTCTTCCAGGGTTTCCAGACAGTCGGCAGCAAAGGCTGGGCTGATCACATCCACCCGGCCAACACCGGCTTTACCCCAGTCGGTGAGGGTAAAATCGGTATAAGGCTTCACCCACTCTTCACGGCCAAAGCGTGACTGAAACGAGCACAGCCATTGCTCTTCACTTAACCCAAGCTCGGCTGCCAGCGCCGCAGCGGTTGCCCGGCACTGTGACGGATACGGATCACCACGGTCTTCATAACGCTGCGGAATACCATGAAACGACATCAGCAAACGGTCGCCCTGACCGTGCTCTGCCCAGTATTCGCGCACCGAATCAGCCAGCGCTTTGATATACGCCGGGTGCTGATGGTATTCGTTGACCCAGCGGGTTTCCGGCAGATGCGGACAAGGCTTCAGCGCCTTAGCCAGACGATCAAACACCGCCGCTGTGGTGCTGGAAGAAAACTGCGGATACAGCGGCAACACCAGCATTTTATCGACACCGGCGGCGCGCAATTCACGTCCGGCCTGCTCCATCGACGGCTGGCCGTAAGTCATCGCCAGTACCACCGGAATATCGCACCCATACTGTGCCTTTAAGGCCTCTTTAAGAGCCTGCTGCTGGGCACGGGAAATGGTCATCAGCGGTGAACCATGCTCGCCCCAGACCGAGGCATAGGCCTTCGCTACCCGACCCGGACGGATACGCAGAATCACGCCATGCAGAATCAGCCACCACAGCGGCCGTGGCACATCGACCACGCGCTTATCCCAGAGAAATTCAGCCAGATATTCGCGCACGGCCTTCGGTGTCGGCGCTTCGGGAGTACCAAGGTTGGCGAGCAGCACGCCAAAAGGCGGGCGTTGAGGCAAATTCACGGGCGTAATCTCCTGCCTTGTATAAGTTTTGCCTAAGTTTATCGGAACCGTGGCAGAGGGTCATCCGTGATTATCTGATCTGGCTGATGAAAGCCTATAAGGCAAGCCGGTATTGGGTGAAATTCAGGTCTGTATACAGGGGGAATAACTCTGTCATGATGCCAGTGTCTGCCGATTGCGCGCAGCAACCCCATGATGGAGTACAGCGATGAAATTTCTGCAGTTAAAAATACCGCCACTGCTGCTGGCTGGCCTTACCGCCTTGCTGATGTTATTACCGGTGATGTTGCGTACCGGCCATATCAGCGGCTGGCATGGCCTGCGCTCTCCGCTATTGGTTATCACGCTGGCCCTGTTTTTCGCCGGCGCCGTCTTCTGCCTGGCCGGAGTTGCCAGCTTCCGCCGCGCCCGCACCACCGTTAATCCGATGCGCCCGCAACAGGCCAGCACACTGGTGCAGACCGGGGTTTATCGCCTGAGCCGTAACCCCATGTATACAGGCTTCGTACTGCTGCTTGGCGCGCTGGCGATGGTGCTGGGTAATTACCTGAGCGCGCTGTGCATTCCGCTGTTTATGTCTTATATGAATCACTTTCAGATTGAGGCCGAAGAAAAAGCCCTGAGTGAATTATTCGGCGACGAATACCGCGCTTACTGTCAGCGGGTAAGACGCTGGCTGTAAGGCCGTATTCAGAACACCATCAGCGGAGCGGCATTTACACCCCCAGTGTCAGGCGGCGCGTAAAACACCGCGGCTTCGGGCCCGGTGTAATCTTCATCACGCAAAGAAATACGTAATAACAGGCGGTCATCAAACAGCAGTTCCAGATCATCCTCGCTGAGGCTGACCGAGGTAACGCGACAGCCAATCAAAGCCTGCAAACTCAGGGCGACGCCACTGTCGCACAACAAACGCAGCGGATTAAAAACCGCCAGATGGCCACGATCAAACTGCAGATTAAGGCCTGCAATATCCAGATAACCTGCACGCTCTGTGGCCTGCAATATTTTGTCAGCCGGACTGGCCTGTTGTAAGCAGGCGCCCTTCAACAGGGCCTGCGCTGCTGCTGCATCCATCCTGTATCTCCTCAGCCGCTGAGTGGCTTCTGATATTTTCCGTCGGCTCTGGCCATCAGAGCTGACGGCGCCTGGCAGCCAACAATTGCCGGCGCCTGCTGAATCAGACTGTCATCTTCCACAGCATGCACCATAAACAGCGCAAAGTCGGTACGCCGGGTCAGATTACTGGCCAGAACGGCATCGCCCACATGCCCGCTCCAGCGCGGCAGACCTTCCGCCTCGCCCTCTTCCAGATCGCTGCCACGCACCACTGTCCAGCGTCTTTTACTGTTAAACACCCGGCGGCAGGCCTCTTCCTGATCACTCAGATCCGCCAGCCGTAACCAGCGTGCCAGCCGCCCGAACAGCGCGACGAATAAACGCAGCTGCCAGGAATAACGGTCTTTACCGTCGCGCGAAATATGCCAGCCGCAGGAAAACACCAGGCGTGCCTCTGCCGGAGCAAAATCCAGCACCGCCTGCGCCGTGTTGGTGGCGTAGCCCTGCACGCCCCAGGGCACCAGCACCGTCAGCACCGCATCACAATCGGCGACCGCCGCACGGATAACCTCGCGCTCATCCGTACGACCGGGAAAAATACGGATCTGTCCGGCAAAGCGGCTGAGCTTAGCGACACTTTGCGGGCGGCAAACGCCCACCACTTCATAACCCCGTGCCAGCGCGTGTTCGGTCATATACTGGCCAAGTTTGCCCGAGATACCAACGATGCAGATTTTCTTCATAGCCTGAGCCCTCATTTCAGTTTGCCCAGCTTATCCATACGCAAAACGTATAGAAATCCGCTAAAGTTGCATCATTCATATACATATCTGTATAAGCACAATGAATTTAAGGAGGGAAGACTATGGACTGGGGCTCGGTAAACTTCGACTGGAACCACGCCCGCGCGTTTTTAATCAGCGCCGAGCAAGGCTCTCTGTCGGCCGCTGCACGTCTGCTCAATACCAGCCAGCCCACCCTCAGCCGTCAGGTCGCGGCACTGGAACAGGAACTCGGCATCACTCTGTTTGAGCGGGTCGGTAAAGGACTGCAGCTGACCGACAGCGGCGCTGCCCTGCTTGAGCACCTGCGCCCCATGGGTGAAGCCGCCAACCGCTTTGCTTTAACGGCCGCCGGGCAATCACAACTGACCGAAGGCCCGGTCTGTATTGCCGCCAGCGAAATTGACGCCATCTTCCGCCTGCCCGCCATGATCGACGCTATCCGCCAGCACGAGCCCGGCATCCAGCTGGAAATTGTGGTCTCCAACAACATCAGCGATTTACAGCGCCGTGAAGCCGATATTGCTATCCGCAGCCTCCGCCCCGAACAGCCCGATTTAATCGTCAGGAAACTCGCCGATGAACCTATCTGGCTGTACGGCAGCCACGAGTACCTTAATAATCTGGATACGGTTAATAAGACTGCCGGCAAGAGCAAAACAAGCATTGACCCACATATTCAGATTATCGGTTTTGAACGTAACGACAGACTGATGAATATTCTTAACCAGCATGGCTGGCAGCTGAGCCAGAAGAATTTTTCCATCGTCACCACATTTCAGATGCTGCAATGGCAACTCGTCAAACAAGGCAATGGCCTTGGCTTTTTTCCGCAACAGATTGGCGATGCCGAGCCAGCGTTCCGTCGAGCCTTCAGCGAACGCGGCGCACCGGTAACCGTGCCGCTGTGGCTGGTCTGCCACCGGGAATTACGCACCAATCCGCGAGTTAAGCGGGTATTTGATTTGTTGGCAGAGATGCTGACGGAGGAGTGAGTACATCTGTCAAAATGAGGTCCGATTTATATCTTAAATAGGCCCTGTAGATTAGAATTCACAGGGCCTGAATATACATTTATTACTTAGTACTCTTCAACAGTAGCAACAAGCTGATCACTGTATTTGAATATCTCATCGAGGCTATCAATCGGTTCTCTTGACTCAATTTTCTCTTTCATCAAGCCCAAATATTTTTGTTTAGAGTTAAAGTGAAACCTGCAAATTGGCTTCCTATTATTGTCGTCCAGTAAAACACCGCAGTATGATTTTGTATCCCTCATTACAATACGGCCAACTTCGACTTTAGACCTTAAAATAGCTTTAACAATATTATAGGCTTCGATCTCTTCTTCAGTTGTGACAATACCATTATCACCCTGAGCCTCATCGGGATTAACATCAGTGTGTAATATTTCTTTATCTTCAGACAATGGATGTGCCAAAGCAGTTTCTAGCCTGTCGTTAATTTTCTCTGTAATCAACTGCCGATTGGCTCTTTTAACAATTCCCCTGAATTGCTCCATCACTGCTTGCGTAAATCGACCAGAATATACTTGTGCCGACAAAAACCGGACAAAATCATCAGATGGATCATCCAGTTCCTTACCCAGTATTTTCTTAACCTCTGTTGTATATTTCAGATCACTTGCTGTATTGAGAATATTTTCAAGATCAAAAGAATTCTTCGTGAATTTTTTTAGCTCCTCAACTTCATGTCTCTCAAAGTTCTGAAGATCGATGCTAAAAAAAGGCTTCTCATCCATCTGATTTGGTCGATCCAGATCAGTAAAGAACATATACTGCTGACCATTGGTCAAGACACCAAAGCGTGCATCTGATACAGAAAAATATCGATACAACTGGCTTGCATGTTCAGCTACCAGTTTTGCTCCATACTTCTTGCACTCAAAAAGCATGATAATTTCATCATCCTTTTTGACCGCATAATCGACCTTTTCTCCCTTCTTAACACCATGATCTGTCGTATATTCTGGTACAACTTCCGATGGATCAAATACATCGTATCCGAGATTTTGAATAAAGGGCATGATAAGAGCATTTTTGGTAGCCTCTTCTGTCTGTAAGTTTGGCCCCATACTATCAATGCGTTTAGCAAGGTCAGCAATACGATCTATTAAGTCCATTTCCACTCTCCATCAGTATTTTTACTGACAATAACATAAGCACTTCGATTGCTGAAAGCATTTAAAATGCACTATTCAAGAACAGTCGTTAAATCAGAATGCAACTAGATTCCATCTATCTCAGGGCGATATTTCATATCAAAAATATGCATATAAGAAGAACATTACCTACAATTATTGAACACTTGTACTTCGTACTTTAATTGTCATACCGAAGTATTCTTCACGAAAAGAGATTACCTTTGACCAGAAGTCACTGAGGACTACAGAATTATTTCAAATGCCATTATCGAATAGTCAGCATTGCTATACCCCAAGGAGAGGCAAATGCCTGCGCTTCTTATAAGTCAGGGCAAGCTCAATACAATGGCGCAGCGCAGGTTCAGGCAACACAGCGGAGAGGTTTAATACAATGGCCCTGTTGCCCTGAAACGCCAATACATCGCCATACAAAACCCGGAAGGTATCAACGAGTTTGGTGTTGCAGTTAAAAAACAGATAATAGTTATGCGGAGTATCAGGCTTCCAGCCGATCCGGATCGGACTGCCTGTTTTAGCACTGTAGCTAGGCTCACCCCATTTCAGAGATTCTTCAACGGCACCTGACTGCAGATTTTCAGCGGTCTGAAAAATCAGGCTCCGCAACGAGGAAAGCTGATGACGGGCAGAGTCCGGGTACTGATCGAAACGGGTTTTTACGTTCTTATCCATTCAAAATCTCTGCTGTCATCCGGTGTCCAATCTGCTCTTTTTTATAAGAGCCGAAGCCCCTACTCAGTTACCAGCCCGATGTGCTCACAGGGTAAACCACATTTTCGTATCACCATAAAAATCGTATCAATATCAGGCTCAATGGTCTGAATAAGTGTTTTATCTTTGAGGATAATATTTACCTGTAAAGAGTGCCCCTGAGCTACCAGGTCAACGCTGTCCGGATTCTCAATCAGGGTATCAACGGCTTTATTCCAGGTTACGTAGTGTGGAAGTTGATCTGGTGTCACTCCAGGCTCCCACCCTGCCCTGGAATTCAGGCGGTAATAATCTGAATTTGAACCAGGGCCCGCGCAACCCAATAAAAATGACATTAGCAATATCGGAAGCGCTTTCATGATCAATCCCTATATAAAAGCAATCTATCAGCTATAAACAAACTAAAACATGGTTCTCAGCATTTTATAAAACCAGACTCGCGTGAAATAAAGCATTCAGTTCATCCATTACAGACTGCTCTTTCCCTGTACTGTCAGCAAAGGATTCCAGACGTTCTAATTCAGATTCGATAAACTGATTCAGCTCCGGAATCGGCGGAGCAAGTTCCTTTTCCAGGCTTATCTTCTTACGTTCCAGCAGTGCTGATATCCGTTCATTCAGCTCGCTGTTACCAGCGATCAGCTGGCGCAGAGTTTCAAATTCAATGGGTGCAGGCTCGCGATACTTCTCCAGCCACATAATGGACAGCAACGGCCGTAATACATAAAAGTATTTCTTGATTGGCACCAGATCATCACGCAGATAACCCCGGTAGTTCGTCTTCGCCATACTGCGGTAGTGGTAAATCCCTTTTTCAACACAGTAGACCCGGCTCATAAGTTCACGCGACCTGTGCGCAAAATCACCGCGATCAAGGTAAACAATGGGCGACTGCAGCCACTCGACAAAGGCCGGATTCGAGCGCGAGAACAGCTTTAAGGCTTTGCGGATATCCCAGCCGTTGATGTCGATCTCATCCACAATCGGATACTCGATAACATCGCGCTTATCTTCCAGATCCACCGCCACATACCAGTCTTTAGGATGTGCATAGATAAACCGCACATCGTAATCACTGTTAGGTGACTCGAATCCCCAGGCACGGCTACCCGATTCAACCGCGTAAAGAACACGGACGCCGTGCTCTTTTTCGGCGTTTTCAATGCGGGTAAGGATCTCTTTTTTAACAGCGGGTTCAATCATAGCGATGTCTGGTTAACCTGGTAATCACCGTCACTACAGGGTTTATAGCCCATGACGCTGTAAATACATAACACCTTATCACAGGGTATTTTTTAATTTCTTAAACTCTTCGACACTGAGTATAACGGGTGACACAACAGGTTCACCAGACTCAGTAAAAAGCGGAGAATTACGATACTTACCACCGATACGCATGGATAAAATAATCCACAAAAATCTTACAATCATACCGGGGAGTCCTTTTTGCTTCGGCTTCGGTTCTCCTATAGCAGAATCCACATTGACTATTGCGATATTCTTGCCAAAATCTTCAGCCATCTTTGCACGATTCAGCACCGAATGAATAAGGCCGATAAATGAAACCTTAGGATCAGGCAGCGTATTACCAAGGGGAGTGTTACAGCAGGCGGCATACCAGCGGATCATCCCCTGATCGCTAAGCCGCACAGCCGCGAGATGCTCCTTACCTTGTGAAAAAACCACACGGGGCTGTGCCAACTGCACAATTTCAGTCCCTCCCTGTGCATCCAGAATATCACCTGCCCGGCCTAAAAATTTCGCAAAAGCCTGACAGTCGGCACAGTAACATACCACCCGACTACAGGCTCCGGCCCCTCGAACATGACCACTAAGAGCCCCGCATTGACACTGAATTTTGTGCATATTTTTACTCGTTACTGAAAAATGCTATCTGGATAGCTTTTATGATGCATGTTTAGGGCCTGTTAACACTAATTAAAGTTAAATCTTATTTCTGGTGATCATTCTGATACTCAGGCATTCAGTGCCTGTCGGTTTTACTTTAGGGTGCGTTAAAGCGGAGAAAAGTCACAGGTCATTTTCATGCATTACAGGACGATCCGGTAATATCCGCCATACTCCCCATCCTTAGTCCCATTGTGTGTGACCTGCCAGCCCAATTTCTGGGCCACTCTCTTGCTTGCCACATTATCGTCAGCAATAAAAACCTGAACGGACTCTGTGTCGATCTCAGCCGACAACCTTTCAAGCGCCAGTCTGGAGGCCCTTACCACTATGCCATTACCCCAGAACTCCGATCTGATGAAATAGCCGAAGTCCAAAACACCTTCGATCTCTTTAACACCGCAGAATCCGATGAACTCATCAGTATCAGATTGGGCAATAGCAAAACGTGACGGGTTATCAAGCGCATTCTCAAACCACGAATCCGCCTCATCTTCTGTTAAAGCCCGGCGGGGCCCAAGAAACCTCATAACCCGGGAATCCTGAAGCATGGCCATAACCGCTGTTTTATCCTGACGTTGAAGATCTCTTAGTTTTACCGGAATCATAATGCTGGTTTCACCATGCCGCGACAAGCTAAGCGGCTCAGTTAGTGTGCCTATAGGTTTATGAGAATTTCTATGCTAATTAACAAGTAAATCTATAATATTTGAGAGCTCGCCAACAGAGCCTTTATACATTTCAACAAACTTACAGTTTTCACAGGTGATATTTATATACTGTTTACTATCGACATTGAAAATTTCGCGTTCCTCGTTGTTCGGGGTGAACGGATGATGTTAACCAGCTGCCTATTCTACTTCGATCGCGGATAACATCCGCTCCCACACCGACAGGGTCCGGCTTGCCACAAAAAGAAAAGCCCATACAAACTCGCATTTGTATGGGCTTTAAAAATAAAAGGAGCCAGCTGATAAGCCCTGAGTTTCTGAATCGTCGTCGTGGGCAGTCACTGTCCCGACAGAAACCGGCGAAACGCTGGTAAAGAAAAACCCCGCTCAGTTTCCTGAGCGGGGTTTTCATAATAAAAGGAATCAGCCGATAAGCCCTGAATTTCTGGATCGTCGTCGTGGGCAGCCACTGTCCCGACAGAACCGGCTTAGGACCAAAGAAAAAGCCCCTGCAAACGTTAGCCTGCAGGGGCTTTTAAATAAGTGGAGTCAGCCGATAAGCCCTGAGTTTCTGAATCGTCGTCGTGGGCAGTCACTGTCCCCGCCGAAGCCGGCGAAACGCTGGTAAAGAAAAACCCCGCTCAGTTTCCTGAGCGGGGTTTTCATAATAAAAGGAGTCAGCCGATAAGCCGGGTTCTGTCGTGGACAGTCATTCGTCTAGGCCTGCAATCACTCACAGGCTCAAGCAACCTACCCGTTCCCAGCGCGGGCCGCGCCTATAGGGAACCTATTTGGTCTTGCTTCGGGTGGAGTTTACCGTGCCACGAACTGTTACCAGTCGCGCGGTGCGCTCTTACCGCACCCTTTCACCCTTACCTGATCCCGCTTGCGCGGGCCATCGGCGGTTTGCTCTCTGTTGCACTGGTCGTAGGCTCGCGCCTCCCAGGCGTTACCTGGCACCCTGCCCTGTGAAGCCCGGACTTTCCTCCCCCCACACTGTTGCCAGTGCGGGCGACGACTGTCTGGCCGACTCCGGGCGCGGATTCTACAGGAACGAGCAGTAATAGCCAGACTGTCTGGCGCTAAGCCGGTATTCGGGCGCGGAATCTACAGGAAAGGAAAACAATAGCCAGACTGTCTGGTGCTAAACCAAAATTCGGACGGCAGTTCTACAGGAATACGGAGTAAGTGCTATAAAAACTGAACCCGCCGGCCAGACTGTCTGGCGCTAAACCGGTATTCGGGCACGGGGTTCTACAGGAAAGGAAAACAATAGCCAGACTGTCTGGTGCTAAACCAAAATTCGGACGGCAGTTCTACAGGAATACAGAGTAAGTGCTATAAAAACTGAACCCGCCGGCCAGACTGTCTGGCGCTAAGCCGGTATTCGGGCGCGGGGTCTGCGGGAAAGGGAAATAACCAAACCAGTGGGAGCGGCATTTCTGCCGCGCTCTTAGTCGTGACTGAAAGTCACTCCCACTACTGAAAGTCACTCACACTACTGAAAGTCACTCCCACTGAATCAACCATCGTATTCAGTCAATTGTCTGCGGCGGTGCGGAATACCCGCAGACGCCTGTGTTTAAGCTTTTCCCTGCATTTCCAGCGCTTTCTGGTACAGCTCTTTTTTATTCTCGCCGGTCAGGTCGGCGATAATAGCCGCTGCTTTTTTCGGTGGCAGTTCGGCCAGCAGCAGGCGGAACAATTTGTTGCTGTCGACTTCGCTGGCCGGGGCCGGATCGGGGTTGCCGGCAATCATCACCACGAATTCACCCTTCTGCTGGTCGGTATCCGCCTGCAGCTGGCTGAGAATGTCTGGCAGTGTGCCGTGATAAAAAGTCTCGAAGGTCTTGGTTAATTCACGTGCAACACAGGCTTGACGTTCTGCGCCAAAAACCTCCGCCATAACCACCAGCGTATCGAGAATCCGGTGTTTGGATTCGTAGTACACCAGGGTGCGTGCTTCCTGTTCCTGAGCCAGTAATTTTTCGCGTTTGGCACCACTTTTATGCGGTAAGAAACCTTCAAAAGTAAAACGGTCGGTCGGCAGGCCCGCGGCACTCAGGGCAGTAATAATGGCGCTGACGCCGGGAATCGGGCTGACATTCAGGCCGCGCGCACGCAGCGCCTGCACCAAAGGATATCCCGGATCGGAAATTAACGGGGTACCGGCATCGGATACCAGCGCCATGCTCTGGCCCTGTTCCAGATGGCGGGCAATCTGTTCTACGCGCTCGCGTTCGTTGTGTTCGTGCACCGATAACAGCGGCTTTCGCAGGCCCAGGTGCTGGAGTAATTTTGCGGTATGTCTGGTATCCTCGCAGGCAATTACATCAACGCTGGTCAGCACCTGCTTTGCACGCTCGGTGAGGTCAGCCAAATTACCAATGGGTGTCGCCACGACGTAAAACGTGCCGACCTGCATTCTGGAATCTGAAGTCATGCGGGGAAACTTACCTGATCGTTGGTTACGCGGATTATCGCTGCTGGTTGTCAGCGCGGGTCTGGGTTTAAGCGGTTGTTCTACCACACCGGGACAAACCGGGCTGGGCAACAACAGCCTTACCGAAAGCAGTAGTCAGAGTAATTCAGTATTAATGCAGCAGATTCGCGGCGAACTCGACGACGGCGAGTTTGGCAATGCTGCGCTGCAATTGCAACTGTTGCACGAGCGTGTGCTCACGCCACAGGAGCAGGTGGAATTTATGCTGCTGTCGGCGCAGATGCATCTGGGCAGCAACGAGCCGGAAATTGCCGGCGAATATCTCAGCCAGCTTGCCCTGCGTATGGATTACGCCACGCCGGAGCAGGAACTGCGTGCCAGCCTGTTAAAAGCCCGCTGGTACGAAAGCAATGGCGAATATCTGGCCGCCGCGCGCGAGCGTGATTTTTTATCCGGCGCATTAAATCCGGAGCAGCGCGAACAGAATCATGAGCAAATCTGGCAGGATTTAATGGCCATGCCGGAAGTTGAGCTGCTGGAATGGGCAGAAAAAACCCCGGCGACCCAGTTTGGCGACTGGCTGCGGCTGGCGGCGATTTCCCGTAACTCACGCCTGACACTGGACGAACATCTGGCGGCGGTAACTACATGGCGCGAACAGAATCCGGCTCACCCGGCAGCGATACAATTACCCGGCGGCCTGGCGCTGCTGGCTGATCTGGCGGCTAACCGCCCGCACAGCGTCGCACTGATGCTGCCGTTATCCGGCCCGCTGGAGAAAACCGGTGGCGCCATCCGCGATGGTTTTATGGCCGCTTACTACGAGTCTCTGGATAAAGGCTACGCCATTCCGCAGGTACACCTGTACGACAGCCAGAAATACAGCGATATCGATATTGCTTACGCCCAGGCGCAGCTCGACGGTGCGCAGTGGGTGATCGGGCCGATCAACAAAATGCAGGTGCAGGCGCTGCAGCAACGCGAAACCCTGCCGCTGCCAACCCTGGCCCTGAACTATGGTGACCGCAGCGAAGCCGAAACCCTGCCCGCCAACCTCTACCAGTTCGGCCTGGCCGCTGAAGACGAAGCCGTACAGATTGCCGAAAAAGCCTGGACCGATGGCCTGCGCCGCGCGCTGGTACTGGTACCGCAGGGCAACTGGGGCGAGCGTATTTATGCCGCCTTTGAACAGCGCTGGCTGGAGCTGGGTGGTGAAATCGGCGAACAGCGTTTTTATCCGAACCGTCAGGACTACAACCCGGAAATCAAAGCACTGCTGAACGTCGACGACAGCCAGAAGCGTTATCAGACCATGCGCCGTCTGTTGCGTCAGAGCACCGAATTTGAGCCGCGCCGTCGTCAGGATGTCGACTGGGTGTTTATGGTCGCCCTGCCGCAGCAGGCCCGCCAGATCAAGCCAACACTGGCGTTTAACTTTGCCGGTGATCTGCCGGTATACGCCACCTCGCATGTGTATTCCGGCGAACCGAATCCAACCAAAGACCGCGACCTGAACGGCGTGCAGTTCTGCGACGTACCCTGGTTGCTGGAAAGCAGCGAGCTGTACCGCACCGTAGAAAAAGTGATGCCGAATGGTCAGGGCGGCTATGCCCGCTTATACGCCATGGGCGTGGATGCCTTCCGCCTGCTGCCACGGTTAAAACAGCTGGAAGTATTCCCGCACAGCCAGATGTTTGGCAGCACCGGCGCGCTGGCGCTGGATCACGAGCGCCGCATTCACCGCCGTACCGAATGTACCCAGTTCCGTTCTGGCCGGCCGCAGCGTTTAGCCAGACGCTGAGTACTCACACCGCATAACTCACGAGGCAAGGATGCCATGTGGTTTACCCGCAAAGACAAAAACCCGCAGGATTCAGAACAAACGGCAGAGAATTCCTCTGCCGCTGAAACCTGTACTGCAGAAAAGCCTGCAACCCGTAAACCTGCAACCCGTAAAAAAGGCGCCGAGATTGAACAGGCCGCCGAACACTTCCTTAAGCGTCAGGGGCTGAAAGCCGTTACCCGCAATTACACCATCCGCGGCGGTGAAATCGACCTGATTATGCGCCACGGCAAGGTGCTGGTCTTTGTTGAGGTGCGTTACCGCGCCAGCCAAAGCCACGGCAGCGGCGCCGAAAGCATCACTCATCACAAACAACAGCGCTTAGTCAAAACAGCTCAGCACTATCTGCAGCAACACTATGGTGCGAACCCGCCGGACTGCCGCTTTGACGTGATGTCGGGCAGTGGTCAGCCGGTGCAGTTTGAGTGGCTGCGGAATGTGTTTGGCTGACCCCGTATAGCAACAGACAGCACCCGCCTCAGAACTGATAGGCCGCCGCCAGACGCACAGTGCGCGGTTCGATTACATGGTAATGAATATCCTCCTGCTCACTGCTTTCGCCCGCCAGACGCGAGGCGTACCAGTAATCAATATCGTGATCGCGGCTGTCGAACAGATTAAGCACATCGGCACTGAACACCCAGCTGTTCAGGCTGTAGCCGCTGCGCAGATTCACCACTGTAGTCGGATCGGAGGTGACCGAGCCATCTTCCACCAGCGGCCGCTCACCAAAATAGCGCAGGCGCAGACTGCCAAACCAGCCCGCACCGCGCTGGCTGCTGATACCCGCCTGCAGCACATTGCGCACCGCACCGGGAATCTCGTTCCCCCCGGCCGCATCGCCGCGTAATTCTGCTTTGGTCCAGGCGTATTCCAGATCCATATTCCAGCGCTCGTTCAGCTGATAATAGAGCGTCATTTCCAGCCCTTTGCGCCGTGAGGCACGGCTGGCTTCGGTATTACCGGCATCGCCGACAAACAGCAGTTCGCTGTCGAGATCCAGCTGCCACAACGCCAGCGAGGTGCTCAGACGCCCGGCCATAACACCGCGTACGCCAACCTCATAACCCATCGAATCCACCAGCGGATCAACCGCCGCAACCGCACTGCCATCGGCCGGATCAACCTGAATGGTGGTGCCGCGTGCGTCGTTGGAATGCAGCCCCTGCCCTGCCGCCAGATAGCTTTCCCAGTCGCGGTTCAGGGCGACGATCAGGCTGCCTTTTAAGGCGATATTGTCATCGCTGGCCTTGCCGCTGTTGGCGCGCAGATCCACGCCATTGATATTGCTGCCAACCCGGCTTTGCACGTCAAAACGGTAGTGGTCGTAGCGCAGGCCGAGCACGGTGCGCACGCGTTCATTCCAGTACAGGGTGTTTTCGCCATAGAAGCCGCTGCTGAGTTCGCCTACACGGTCGCTGCGTACGGTTCCCATACGCTGGCGCTGCTTGCTGCGGTACAGGCCAACTTCGCCGATATCGTCATAGCGCAGGTCAGCGCCGATACGGTTGCTCATCGCCAGTCCGGCCATCTCTGAGTGCCAGAGGTAACTGACCTGACCGCCGTAGATCCAGCGTTTATCAACCTGCTCAAACTGATCGCCGTTGACCCCGTCATCGAGAAAATAGGTGAAGTCCGACCACAGATTCATGTCGTAACGGATGGCATAGGCCGAAGCCTGAACACCCTCACGCTGCCAGATGGCATTGAGGCTGTAGCGGCTGGATTCGCCGCCCACGCTGTCATTCAGCGAACCCAGCTCGTCGATCAGGCCGCTGTCGACCGCGCGCTGCGGAATCTGGTCGGCGCTGTTCCATTGATTGTCGTAGCCCATAAAGGACAGGCTCAGCTTGCCGCCGGCCAGTGTGCGGCGATGTTTGAGCAGCAGGCTGGTTTTATCCAGATCTTCACGGATATCGCTCCAGGGGCCATCGTAGGTATTGCGCTCCAGTGCATACAGCCAGTCGCCCTGAGCATTGCTCAGACTGTCGAGCAGCAGCGCCCGGCGATACTGATCTTCACCCAGACTCAGCTGCGCCAGCCCCTGTGCAAAGGCATCGGCGGTCTGCAGGGCAGCACTGCCGGCACCGCTGAAATCACCGACATCGGCGTAGTAACTGCCTTTCTGATAACTCAGCGCGCCGATGCTTTCCGGGATAATAAAATTCAGGTCGGTATAACCCTGCCCGTGGCCATGGGTGCGCATATTGACCGGCATACCATCAACAAAGGTGGCGAAGTCGGTACCATGATCGAGATTAAAGCCGCGCAGAAAATACTGGTTCGCCTTGCCGCTGCCACTGTGCTGGGTGACGACTAAGCCGGGCACCAGCTCCAGCACTTCGCCGGTGCGTAATAATGGCCGGCTATTAATTTCTTCACCTGTGACATACCCCTGCGAAGCCGACATCGCTTCGCCTGGCAGTTGATTTCTGGCTGTGACCTGCTGGGTATCCAGAGATGCACTATTTGTTGCCGGGTTATCGTTAAGCGGTGCCTGTTGCGCCAGTGCCAACACAGGCAACCCCAATAACAAAAAACCGGCTGGCTGAATTTTCATCTTTATCCTCATTGTCCACTTAAGCGGCGTAAGGCGGCTCTCAACAATTGCCGCCACCGGCCCTGTTAACGAAAATATCATCATCTGCTGACGAACTTATCAGTCCAGATGAATACCGATAACGGCTCGGTGTTCGCCATCTGCGGCAGGTAAGGGATGGAAATAACGGACGCGCCAGAAACGTGTAAAAGAAACGGCCAAACGACCCATGAACCGCAGCACCGATTTAACCCGCTGGCTGAAACTGCCGGCCGCCCGCTCACGCACCCCGGCACTGGGAAAGCGCGAGCTGGCCATTCTGGAAGTGCTCTGGCAACAGGGGGCGCTGTCTGTGCAGCAGGTGCATGCCAGCCTGCAGGAAGACATCTCGCTGAATACCGTGCAAAGCACGCTGGAGCGTTTGCACCGCAAAGACCTGCTGCAGCGCCGTAAAGAAAGCCGGGCGTTTTTTTACAGTGCTGTGCTGCAGAAGCAGGCGCTGATCAGCAATCTGCTGCACGACATTGCCGCCGACCTCAGTGGCGGCGATATGGCGCCGATGGTGTCGGGCTTTATCGATTATTTAGCGGATGTGGCACCGGCCATGGGAGATCGTCTGCATCAGGCTCTGAATGACGAGCCTGACAGCCGCAGCGCAAACAATGACTCCTGAATTGGCCATGATTCCTGAGCTGGCCGATATTCTTCTGGCCAGTGCGTTTAGCCTGACGGCGTCATCGGTATTGGCCGCGTTGTTGTTGCCGCTGCTGCAGAAAACACTGCGCAACAGCCGCCCACAGCAGCAGTCCCGCCTGCTGATGCTGTACGCCCTGCTGCCCTGGGTCGTGACTTTCTGGGTGGTGTTTCTGCTGATGAATCCGGGACTGACCGGCGCCCTGCACAGCGCCCATTGCCATGGGCAGCTGTGTGGCCCGCATGTGCCGGATGTCAGTTCCTCATCGCTGACCGGAGCCGTACTGGCAGGCGTTGTCAGCGCTCTGCTGCTGTTTGCGTTATTGCTGTTCAATCATCAGTTGCGGCGCGGACGTCAGCGTCTGGCCAGTGTGGATCTGCTCAGCACAGCAGGCAGTACGCCCAGTAACGAAGCCACAATACCGGACTTTCGTCTGATTCATTCACCGTTACCTCTGGCCTGGTGTGCAGGGCTCTGGCGCCCACGGATCTATCTGTCCAGTGCGCTGCAGCAACAGCTGACGCCACAGCAGTCGGCCATGGTGCTGTTGCATGAGCACTGCCACCTTCTGTGCCGCGATAACCTGCGCAAGTTCCTGCTGTACTGGGCCAGCCTGCTGTGGCTGCCAAAGGCACGCAAAGCCCTGCAAGAACAGTTTGCGCTGAACTGTGAGTTACAGTGCGACGCCTATGTCACCCGCCAGGGTTATGCACCTGAGGAACTGGCCACACTGCTGCAGCAACTGCTGCCGCAGACCGATATGGCGACCCAAGCCAGTGGTGTGCGTATACAGGCGCTGCTGCCGGAGAAACAGATAACCACTGGCAGCAGTGCCGATGGCTGGTTGCTGCTGGTGTTGCTGCTTTGCGCTCAGGTGGCGCTTTTCAGCCACTGGCTGCATCCGCTTCTGGATACATTATTTCTCTGAGAATCACTGTTATTTGGTTTTGTCTCATGGCTCATTTATGATGGCCCATCTGTTACTCCCGGAGCGTTATTGTGCAGGATAGGATCATCGGCCATTTTGGCGCCAGTATCGAAACCAAAACCCACGCAGCAGAAGAGCTGCCACCTTATATTGAGCGCGCGGCGCAGATTATGGTGAATGCCCTGCTCAGCGGCGGGAAAATTCTTACCTGTGGTAACGGCGGCTCTGCCGGCGATGCCCAGCACTTTTCTTCCGAACTGCTGAACCGCTTTGAGCGTGAGCGTCCGAGCCTGCCGGCCATTGCTCTGACCACCGACTCATCGACCGTGACCTCAATCGCCAACGATTACAGCTATAACGAGATTTTCTCTAAGCAGATCCGTGCTTTGGGCAATGCCGGCGACGTATTGCTGGCCATTTCCACCAGCGGTAACTCCGCCAACGTGGTGCAGGCCATTCAGGCCGCCCACGAGCGCGATATGACGGTAGTTGCCTTAACCGGTAAAGACGGTGGCCATATGGCGTCACTCCTTACCCGTGACGATGTTGAGGTGCGGGTACCGGCCAATATAACGGCGCGGATTCAGGAAGTTCACCTGCTGGTGATTCACTGCCTGTGCGACCTGATTGACTGCTCACTGTTCGGCGAAGAATAACCCTACACAGCATTCTGGCTGCGACAAACGCGGCGCATAAAAAAACGGCCCGGACATTCACATGCCCGGGCCGTTTTTTATTGCTTACACCCGTGCCGCTATCAGGGAATCAGATGGCTGAAGTCCAGCATCAGGGTCTGCACATCACCCGAATAGCGGGTTGCCTGTAAAGCAATGCTGATGTTGTTGGGCAGCTGATAACTGGCACCGGCCTGCAGGCTCAGCTGGATCTCGCTATCCAGATCCGCGTTAAAGCCCGCTGCCACATCAACGTCAATCTGCGAGGCTCCCGCTCCCAGCATCCAGCGCCACTGCCCCTGCAGTGGCTGGCTGTATTGCGCCAGCAGGCTGTGCACTGTGTATTCGATAGCGGCGCTATTAACCTCGGCAGAACCCGGGATATTGTACTGATAGCGAACCTGCCAGGTATCGTTCAGCTGCAGGCCGGCGGCAAAATGCCCGGCCAGCCCGCCGTCGTCGGTGACTTTATTATTGCCGTGTACTTCCGGGCTAAGCCAGCTATAGCCCACGCCCCAGGCCAGCAGCCAGTGCATATCATCCACCGCCAATTCACTGGCCGGCTGCGTGCTGTTAGCTTGCGACAGCGGCGCCCAGAGCATACTGAACAGTAACAATGTCGGCACTGATACCGGCACAGGCACCCGCACAGCCATTCGTCCGGCCATCGCCAGTGCCGCAGCCATCAGCAGCATTAATGGACTGAATGCACCGGTAGCGGTCGTTACATCATCGCCGGTATTGATTGATGGATCTTCTCCGTCGGTGACATTGTCGTTATCGGAGTCGGGGTCGAGATGATCAGCAATGCCGTCGTTATCATAATCCGGCATCTCGCGGTCATCACGTACACCATTGCCATCAGTATCGGTGCCGCTGATTTGGCCATTCACGTCGTAATCAACGCCATCATCAATGCCATCGGCATCGGCATCCATACCGGTAAAGAAGGCCAGCTGCGGATTTTCGTCCACATCCGCAATGCCATCACCATCATCGTCTTCATCCAGATGGTTCGGAATGCCATCACCATCAATATCGGGCAGCGAGCCAAACGCTCCGACGGCGTTATCGATAATATCCATCAGGCCATCGCTATCCATATCCACGGTGTTATCAATACGGCCATCTTTATCAACGTCCAGCAGCAGCGGCAAACCACTCAGGGAGAAATCCGTCTGAATATCATTACTGCTTAACTGCAGGAAGTTGAAGATGCCATCGTTGTTATCGTCGATCAGGTCGTTACGGTCGTCTATTTCAATGCGGTCATCATCGACCATCAGGTTGCCATCAACATCGGCCAGACGGTTTTCAATAAGATCGCCGATACCGTCGTTATCGGAATCCAGATCCTGACTATTCAGCAGGCCATCGTTATCGGCATCCGCCAGAGCATTGGCCGCACGATAACCTTCAATGCTCATCAGGCTGTCTTCCGCACCATCGAGGTTATCGTCGGTGCGGCCAGCATCCACATTGCCATCGTTATCGATATCGGCATCAAAGAAATCGATAATGCCATCGTCATCGCTGTCGGTCAGAACCAGATCCAGCTCAACCCGGTCAGACAGACCGTCCTGATCGCTGTCGGTATCTTCACGGTCGATAATGCCGTCACCATCACGATCAGTCGTTACATCGCCTTCAAGACTGTTCGGCAAGCCATCGCCGTCATCGTCCTGGGCTTCCATAATCAGGGCAACCAGGGCTTCCAGCTCGGACAACTCATTGACATCATCAGACTGAGAACGGGCAACTGCACTGTGCAGAATCCGCAGGATACGGTTGAAGTCGTCATCCCCCGGTGAACTCAGGCCAGCCTGGCGATACAGAGTAAGCGTTAATCCCTCGGCATTAACAGGATTTCCGGCTGCTGAAGAAATAGTGTTCAGGGCATACTGCTGCCGACTGATTACAGTATCTGTTGCGGCAGACGTGTGCTGTTCGTTACGGCCAAGCTTGTCGGTGTAACTGACCTGCACCGTAATCCGGTGGCCAACATCAGCAGCAACGATGGTATAAGTCTCTGCACTACCAACCGGGTTACCATCCGACAGCCACTGATAAATCAGAGTAGTATCATCAATATCATCAATACCATGAATACCATCAGCATCATCTGGTAACGCAGAGAGAATCTCCCCTTCTACGGCGAGACCAGAAATACCGACAGAACCATTATTGTTGGTAGACACCACCAGCATTGCAGCCTGATTATCCTGGCCACTCAGATCTTTCACGGCACCTGCTGCAACACTAATACTGACTTCAGACCCCAAGGTTACTGGAAGAATTTCCGCACTGTACAGAGCACCACTACCGGTCAGCTGCTGAACACTGCCATTAGCAACGGTGATATCCGTTTCCTCTAGACCTGTAACGGTTTCGCTGAACTCAAGCGTGAGGGTAAAGCTGCCGGTTGCCAGGGCCGGTCCCTGCAGGCTGAGCGTAGGTACCGCATTCTGATAGTCGACTGACAGAGTACTTTGGGAGTTACCGTTAGTCGCAGCATCATGCGCACTGTTGGCAGCAACCGTTACCGTTACCTGACCAAGCGCTGCCGGAGTTACCTCAAGACGGTATTCAGTTTGGCTGACTGTGACAAAAGCTCCGGGAGTGGCATTGGTCAGCGTGACATCTGCCGCCACAAAATCACCGACCGCTTCGCTGAATGTAAAGGTTGCGGTAAAAGGCCCATCAATCGTACTACTAGCACCGCCGATCACAACCGTTGGCGCTGTAGCATCGTAAGTAACGGCCAGCTGAGTCGCAGCTGTGTTGTTATTACCCGCAGCATCCTGAGCAGCCGCGGCAGCAACATTCACCGTTACCGAACCATCTGCAGTTGGCGTAATTAATGCGGTATACACTGAAGAGCTGATTGCATTAAATGCACCAACAGAAGCATTAGTGACGCTGATGTAG
>NZ_JABVCB010000011.1:0-1235 GCF_020320405.1 Thalassolituus sp. ST750PaO-4 | reverse complement strand
TGTAGTGGTCTAATCAATCCGGACACCCGCTTAGGTGATAAAATCACAACCCAAGAGGTGTCCAATGAAAAAACAACGTCGTATTTTTACTGCAGAGTTCAAGCAAGAAGCCGCCAGTATGGTGCTCGATCAGCAACGTGCTGTTTCCGAGGTTTGTCAGGCGCTGGATATTGGCGATACCACTCTGCGGCGCTGGATTGATCAGTTACAGGAAGAACGCGGCGGTACTACGCCAAAGGGCAAAGCCCTCACGCCCGAACAGCAGAAAATTCAGGCACTTGAAGCCCGAATTAAAGAGCTGGAGGAAGACAAGGTCATTCTAAAAAAGGCTACGGCTCTCTTAATGTCAGACGCGATCAAGCCTACCCGCTGATCAACCAATTGAGAGAGCGGTATCCGGTTAAGAAGCTGTGCTCACTATTTGATATTCACCGCTCTTGTTATTACGCCTATCGCAACAGAGTAAGCCGTATCAATAGCCAGCGTGTACACCTTAAAGCTCACGTGGCTGAGGTCTTTAAAATCAGCCGTGGCTCACTTGGAAGCCGGGGAATTCGCGACAAGCTGAATGAAAATGGCAACCAGGTGAGTCGCTATATGGTCGCTCGTTTAATGAAAGAGCAGCGCTTAGTCAGCAAACAGCCCGGAGCACATAAATATAAACCAGCAACGGCAGAGCATCTGTCGATTCCTAATCGTTTGAACCGTAGGTTTACCGTTACGGCACCCAATCGGATCTGGTGTGGCGACATCACCTTTATACGAGCCGGTGGACGCTGGATTTATCTGGCCGTTGTGCTGGATCTGTACGCCCGCAAAGTGGTGGGCTGGGCGATCTCTGATAAAGCGCAGGCAGAGCTGGTCATTAAGGCTTTGGATGATGCGTATCGGCGAAGGGGAAAACCATCCGGTGTGACGTTTCATTCCGATCAGGGAGCTCAATATACAAGCCTGAAGTATCGGCAACAGCTGTGGCGTTACAGGATGCAGCAGAGTATGAGTCGCCGCGGAAACTGCTGGGATAATGCGCCGATGGAGCGTTTATTCCGAAGTCTGAAAACCGAGTGGATACCGGATAAGGGGTATCGTTCGGTGATGGAAGCAAAAATGGATGTGGGCCGGTATTTGATGCATTACTACAACGGCTACAGGCCACACAGTGCTAACAATGGGCTGAGCCCATCTGCAGCCGAAGAATTACTTAAGACCGTGTCCGGAATTAGTTGACCACTACA
>NZ_JABVCB010000010.1:210840-252985 GCF_020320405.1 Thalassolituus sp. ST750PaO-4 | reverse complement strand
TCAAGCGTTAATTTTCAAAATTTCTTTTAAAATCAAACACTTAACTCAGCTTCAAACAACCCTTCCGGGTCACTCTCAAAGCAGGTGGCGCATTCTACGCTCTTACTGACCGAAATCAACACCTTTTTCGAGAATTTTTCAGCGACTGGCGATTCGTTAGAATATTGCAAGTCATTGAAAAATAAAGCTTTTTCAATCTCCTCGACATGCCGCAGCGGTCGAGAGGGGCGCATTATAGGGATATGAATCCGGGGGTCAACTGCTTTTTACATTACTTAACTATTATGTCCATCAGCGTGCTTCGTGACCGTGGCTTTCTGCCACCGCAGTAATAGCAGACAGAGTACGAGCGCGGCATACAACACAGGCTCGAACCACGAAGAACGGATCTGCAGCAGATAATGAACCGCCACGAGAACAGATAACGGATAAATCAGCTTATGCAGACGCTTCCACCCCTGCTTCAGCCGCCGTTGCCAGCCACGGGTGGATGTCACCGCTAATGGCAACAGCAGCAACCAGGCTGTCATACCTAATAGTAAATAAGGCCGCTTAATCGTTTCAGCCCCCAATTCAGCGAAACGCCACTCCAGAAGGAACGCAAAGTAAGACAGTAGGTGCAGAGAGGCATAGAAGAAAGCAAACAAGCCCAGCATACGGCGGTGCTGAATCAGCCAGGGCTGTTTCAGTAAGCGGCGCAGCGGTGTGACCGCCAGCGTCAGCAGCAGAAAGTTGAATGCCCAGGTACCGGTAAACCAGACAACCGCCTTCCCCGGTTCCGGGCCTAAAATATCCCATTCACCAGACTGTAGCCGAACGATTGCCTGACCTATATACAGGAATGGCGTGATACCTAATAAGAAGAGAACAATGCGGCGCAGCCTGATCATGCAAACAATCCTGGTTCAGTAGTACTTGTGCAGGTCCATGCCTGAATAGAGAGAAGCGACTTCGCTGTAACCGTTAAACAGACGCGTCGGAATCCGGTTTGGTTTGAACAGACCAGATGGTAAGCGCCGCTCACTGGCCTGACTCCAGCGCGGGTGATCAACCTGCGGGTTCACATTGGCATAGAAGCCGTACTCATTCGGTGCAATATCATTCCAGGTCGTGCGCGGCATGGTTTCGCGGAAGCGGATGGCAACAATCGACTTGATGCTTTTAAAGCCGTACTTCCACGGCACCACTAACCGCAACGGCGCACCATTCTGATTAGGAAGCACTTCACCATACAGGCCGACTGCCATCAGCGTCAGCGGGTGCATGGCCTCATCCATACGCAGACCTTCTCTATACGGCCAATCGATGGTTGAGAAAGCCGAGCGCTGACCCGGCATCTGCTTTTTATCTTCCAGCGTGATGAATTCAATGTATTTAGCGCTGGCCAGTGGCTTGAAGCGTTTAATCAGATCTGCCAACGGAAAACCAATCCAGGGAATAACCATCGACCAGGCTTCGACGCAGCGCAGACGATAAATGCGCTCTTCCAGCTGCTGCCCTTTCAGCAGATCTTCAAGGGAGAAGGTACCTTTTACTTCGCACTCACCATCCACAGTCACCGACCATGGATCAGTCTTCAGCTTACTGGCATAACGGTAGGGGTCATCTTTACCGGTACCGAATTCATAGAAGTTGTTGTACTGAGTAACACTGCTGTAGGGCGTCAGCACCTCATCTTCGCCAAACGCGGTTTCACGCGCAGAGCCTATTTGCTCCCGCAGCCAGGGCGAGCCACTACTGCCCGGATCTTCACGACTCTGCAACGCCTGAACCGGCAAAGCACTGGCAGCAAATGCTAATGCCGCACCCTGACCAATAAACTGGCGACGCTTAAGATAGAGGGAGTGAGGAGTGATTTCGGACGCTAAAGGATCGGAGGGATTGTGCGGCTTAATGATCATGGAAGCTCCTCGGCTGGCGGTTTAACCGCCTTCCCGCGCCGGCTCCGGATAAGAGCAGATAACGCGCGGGAAGACTCAGAGCAAGGTTAGACTCAAATTGAGCTAAGAATTCAACCTTTGGCTCTTTTTTCACGCAGACGCAGCCAGGCTTCATACACCGGACCCGACAGCGCGTAGGTCATAAACACGCCCAGCAGTACCTTGGCCGGATCAATGGAGACCACCACAAACACGAAGACTACAGCCAGCATGGCAACAAACGGCACCTTGCCGCGCAGATCCAGACCTTTAAAGCTGTGGTAGCGGAAGTTGCTGACCATCAACAAACCCGCAGCCGGCACTACAACAGCCATCAGCCAGGCGATTTCCGCACCCGGTGTTCCGGTTTCACTGAACACCCATACGGTACCAGCCACAATAGCTGCCGCCGCCGGACTGGCCAGACCGGTAAAGAAGTTCTTATCGGCCACCGCCAGCTGGGTATTGAAACGTGCCAGACGCAATGCCGCACCGGCGACATAAATAAAAGCACCCACCCAGCCAATCTTACCCAGATCCTGCAGTGCCCAGCTGAACGCAACCAGCGCTGGTGCCACACCAAAGGACACCATATCCGCCAGACTGTCGTACTCAGCACCAAAATCACTCTGGGTATTGGTCAGGCGGGCAACACGTCCGTCCAGACCATCGAGGATCATGGCAATAAAGATCGCGATCGCCGCGTTTTCGAAATGGCCGTTCATACTGGCCACTACCGCATAAAAGCCGGAGAACAAGGCACCGGTAGTGAACAGGTTCGGCAACAGGTAAATGCCTTTGCGTCCCGGCCACTTGGCAGACTTACGTCCGTTCTCGTCTTCGTTATCCATCAGGGGTACAACCTTGTTGTCATCATTCATTTGTTGCAGGCTCATAAACACACCTCAGTAGAACCGCTCATTATGAGGCATTAAATGGCGGCTGTCTTCCATAACGCCTGCAACAGGGGTTCCTGCAAACGCTGACTCTGGGCACACAGACCAATGGCAAAGGGTTCAAGTTCCGGCTGCACATTTAAAACCCGCACCCGGCCAGCCATCGGGCTGTTGCGCAACACCAGCTCCGGCACCACACCAACGCCTACTCCCAGTGCCACCATACTAACGATCGCCTCATTACCCGTTACCTGAGCATAAATATGCGGAGCGATATTGCGTGCGGCAAACCAGCGGTTAACGCGGGTGCGTGCCAGTCCGGATTCCGACAGCACCATCGGCACCTGCGCCCAGTCAATTTCCGTCTGGTTCAGCGGCAGCACAGCTCCCGGTGCGCGTGGCGCTATAAAGAGAAGCGGTGATGCCGCCATGGCTTTAAAAGTCAAACCGCCAGCCAGCTGTTCCGGACGCGCGGCAATCACCACATCCGCCTCGCCGGACTCGACCCGGGGAATGGATTCCGCCGCATCGCCGGTGTGAATACGCAAATCGACCTGCGGATATTTTTCGCGAAAGCGCGACAATAAGTCCGCCAGAAAGCTGTAGCTGGCGGTAACGGAGCAATACAGTGTCAGCCGGCCGCTCAGATCGCTGACCTGAGTTCCCACCGCACTGCGCAACTGCTCCCAGCTGAGCAGGGTCTGCTCAGCATGCTGACGGAACAGCTCGCCCGCTGGCGTCAGCTGCAGGGGTGAACTGTCACGACTGAACAATTGTGCCCCGGCTTCTTCCTCCATCCGCGCCAGACGGCGACTCAGTGTCGACGCACTCATATGTAATTGCTGACTGGCTTTACCCAGATGCTGCAGCGAACTGAGACTGAGGAACACCTGCAAGTCCTTGTAATCCATCGTATTTCCTTAGCCGAAATAAGGTCGTTGCATAAAACGCAACGAGACGGCGCAAATATAGCATTTTACGCAACAGCCATCTTCCCCTACTATTCGCCGCAACGTTTTTTAATCCACATAACCTCAATTTAAGGAGCCAGAGATGGGTGCTAACTACTTCAATACTCTGAACCTGCGTCAACAGCTGGATCAGCTGGGCCGCTGCCGTTTTATGGACCGTTCTGAATTCGCTTCCGAAGCTGAATTCCTGAAAGGTAAGAAAGTTGTGATCGTTGGTTGTGGTGCTCAGGGCCTGAATCAGGGTCTGAACATGCGCGATTCCGGTCTGGACGTGTCTTACACCCTGCGTGCTGAAGCCATCGCTGAGAAGCGTCAGTCCTGGAAAAACGCGACTGACAACGGTTTCGTTGTTGGTACTTACGAAGAGCTGGTTCCACAGGCTGACCTGCTGATCAACCTGACGCCAGACAAGCAGCACACTGCTGTTGTTTCTGCTGTTATGCCTCTGATGAAAGAAGGCGCCTGCCTGGGTTACTCCCACGGTTTCAACATTGTTGAAGAAGGCATGCAGATCCGTCCTGACCTGACCGTTGTGATGGTTGCTCCTAAGTGCCCGGGTTCTGAAGTGCGTGAAGAGTACAAGCGTGGTTTCGGTGTTCCGACCCTGATCGCTGTTCACCCTGAAAACGATCCTAAAGGCGAAGGCTGGGACATCGCTAAAGCATGGGCTGCCGGTACTGGCGGTCACCGCGCTGGCTGTCTGGAATCTTCTTTCGTTGCTGAAGTTAAGTCTGACCTGATGGGCGAGCAGACCATTCTGTGCGGCATGCTGCAGACCGGTGCGATTCTGGGCTTCGAGAAAATGGTTGAAGACGGTATCGACGAAGGCTACGCAGCCAAGCTGATCCAGTACGGTTGGGAAACAGTGACTGAAGCTCTGAAGTACGGCGGCATCACCAACATGATGGACCGTCTGTCTAACCCGGCGAAAATCGTTGCGTTCGACATGGCTGAAGAACTGAAAGAACTGATGCGTCCTCTGTTCCGCAAGCATCAGGACGACATCATGACCGGCGAATTCTCCCGCACCATGATGGCTGACTGGGCCAACAACGATAAGAATCTGCTGACCTGGCGTGAAGAAACGGCAGAAACCGGCTTCGAAAAAGCACCGGCTTCTGACGTTGAAATCAACGAACAGGAATACTTCGACCACGGCATTCTGCTGGTTGCCATGATCAAAGCCGGCGTTGAACTGGCGTTCGAAACCATGGTTGAGAGCGGCATCGTTGAAGAATCTGCATACTACGAGTCTCTGCACGAAACTCCGCTGATCGCCAACACCATCGCCCGTCGTAAGCTGTACGAAATGAACGTGGTTATTTCCGATACTGCTGAGTACGGTAACTACCTGTTCTCTCACGCTGCGGTACCTCTGCTGCGCGAGAAGTTCATGCCACACATCAGCACCGACGTTATCGGTAAAGGTCTGAAGCTGAAGTCTAACTCTGTAGACAACAAGCGCCTGATCGAAGTGAACGAAAACATCCGCAACCACCCGGTTGAGTGGATTGGTCAGGAACTGCGTGGCTACATGACTGACATGAAGCGCATCGTTGAAGCCAACTGATTCTGGCTTGAACCCGCAGTAATAAAAAACCCGGCAATTGCCGGGTTTTTTATGTCTGCTTATCCGCTTAGATAATCCGGATCAGAGGCATTCAAGCTCCAGTGTGGTCTGAAACTTAAAGTGCGACTCCGTGGTATGGCGTTCGGCAAAGAACAGATCAAAAGAGTAGGTATGGTAAGGCTCAATACCCAAACGCTCGGCAACCTGATCCAGATCGAGGGTTTTCTCGATCATGCCATGAACACCACCGATATCCATCGCCAGCTTACCGTTGATAAACAGAAACAGGTCATCATCACCGCGGAAGGTAAAGTGGCCGCCCGGCACATAATAAAACTTCAGGTGTGTTTCCAGCGTGAAGTGGTAATTATGATAATTTCCCTGATTACCGAAGCCTTCACGGTCAATCGGAAAGAAACTGTGATTGCTGTATTCCCAGAAGCCAGAAGCAATTTCGCGAATCGTCAGGTTCTTGCTGATGGCCATATTCACGCCCGGCACATCACGATACCACTGGTCAAAATTGGCTTTGCCCGTTGTCGTTCTGCTGCGGCCTTCATGCGCGTAAACCGGACGGCCATCGTCACCCAGATCTTCTTTTACGATGCCATAATCGACACCATCCATGGTTTCAAAATCCGGATGGCTGGTTTTAAAGTCGCGGATTAAAACCGGAATGGTACGCGTACCATTCTCTGAGGTTTTGCACTCACAGGCTTCGCTATAGTCTGAGGGTGAACCGGCAACACTGATATTGCTGAAAACGAGCGGCAAAACAGACAGCAGCATACCTGTTGCGAAATTCCGACTAGCCATAAAGCCTCCAACCTTAAAGTAACACCAGCATAGTAAACGGAATGACGACTACAAAATGCGACCTGTGTTTACAAACCGTTATGCAATTAAAAGAAAACTGTTAACCCGGTAGCAAATTCAATGTTGTGCGTCTGCTTCTTATGCCCCAACAGCTCCGTGTCAAACATGTGGTCACGATAATCCAGGTTCCAGGTCAGCCAGTCTGAAAAAATAATGCGGTAACCTGTGCCAATCACCAGAGTAAATTGCTCATCCCCGGCAAAACGCGTATTACCAACACCACCAACCAGATAAAATGCAGAATTAAACGTCAGATTACGGGTAACAAAGGTTTCACCAGGGAACAGGTTGTAGCCCACCAGAACATCGTAATAACTGTATTCCCGTTCGGCATCAGTCAGAATATTAATGCCACTGCCATTAATGGTTTCATAGCTTGTACGTCCGGCTTCACTGCGGCCATAGTTTGCCTGCAGGAAAAAATCTTCCGTCGCATGAAATGACGCTTTTACGCCATATAGCGGATGTGTGCCGAAATCTTCGATACTGATCATGCCCAGGAAAAAACCAGCCTCAAACACTTCGTTGTCGATTTTTGCCTGATCATTTTTGCTTTGCTGAACATCCGGCTCAATAATTTTGATCGGATTAATCACCACCGATCCATCATTACCCTCTTCTGCAGACAATGCCAATGGGCTGAGCAGCAACACTGCTGCCGTCAGAAGAAACTGCTGAAACCAATTCGCCATATTGCGTTACTCACTGTGTCATTGTCTGAAAATATTGTCAGATTGCGGTATTCACCGCGTAATACGAAGTTGAAACCGATGTAGGCATTTACACCAATGCCTAAACTGCGGAAATCATCGTTAACCGGTTTATTGCCAGGCAGTTTTTCTTTCAGCTGCAACTCCTGACGACCAAATCCCGCTGACAAAAAAGGAGTGAAAGACCAGCGATCCGTCGGTTCAACAATCAGGCTGACCGAGCGCTGGTAACCATCGACGGTATCTGCGAACAACTGACCATATTCGGCTTCGATACCAAAATTACGGCTCAGGCGGTAACCCGCCAGCAGACTTACCTGTTCGGAGCCCTCCTGCTGGCCGACAGTAAAACCAAGACGCGCTTTATGACGTAAAAAATCACCGTGGCGGGTTTCCGGTAACGCCACTGGCGTGCCGGTTTCCAGCAGTGTCCGCGCCAGGCTCTCGCGGGTTACCCAGCCGGTTTTGCCGCGCCGGTCGGCGATCAGATACCAGGTTGTACGGCGACTGACCACTGCAATCTCTTCGCCTTTTTCCACCACATAAATAACCGGATAACCACGCCCCGGGCCGGTATGCAGCTCAAGAAACGGATCAATCACCTTCACTTTAAGGGCCTGATCAATATCTTCACTGGAAACTTGTGGAGGTTGTTTTTCCTGCTGTGCCGGTTTGTCTTGTTGCGCCAGGGCGACAGAAGCCCCCAGACAAAGGCTCAGCGCCAGTATCAGGTGTTGTTGCATGATGATGCCGTCATAACAGATTCGGCGGGCATCTTACGGAAAAGGCCTTCCGGCTGTCTGGCAGTGAATCACCTTCCGACTGTTAACCTGTTCACACTGTGATGCCTGTTGCAGCAAAAATGTGACACAGACCTCATTAGCGATAAAAAAAATTGGCACTATTCCATTTTTTGAACAGGTGCAGGTTTTTAAATTCATAAGTGCAGATAATGCCCGACCGTCCAACGTCAGCGTAAAGAGCGGCAGGAGTAACAGACGTGCGTTTTTGGGCATTATTGTCATTTTTCATCAGTTTTTCCGTATCTGCCCCCCTGTTAGCAGCAGATGCCAGCATTGATTTCGGCCAGCAAAAATCGGAAGAAAAAGCCCACAAAGCCATGAGCGAAGTGCAGCGCCTGTCAGGAAACATTCAGGCGCTGAAGAACCGTGTTATCACGCTGAACAAAGATCTGCGGGTAATGGAAGAAGCACTGCTGTTTCCGACCAACACTCAGTTTTCAGTTTTTGTGGCCGTCGAAGGTGGACAGTTTTTTACCCTGGAAAGCGTCAAACTGAAAATCGACGACAAGATGGTCTCCACTCATCTGTATTCCGCCAAACAGCGTGAAGCCCTGAACCGCGGTGGCGTACAGAAACTGTTTATGACCAACCTGTCTGAAGGCAAGCACGAAGTCACCGCCTTTTTTACTGGTATTGGTCCGAATGGTCGCGCTTATAAAAGAGCAGCAGAGCTGACTCTGGAAAAAGGCAAAGCAAGCCAATATCTGGAACTGGCCATCACGGATGACAGCGCCCGCCAGGAACCTGTGTTTACCATCAATCAGTGGTAGTGCTTATGCGAATGTTTATGCGCTTTCTGCTGCCACTCATACTTGCCAGCCAGTGTGCCACCGCCGCGCAGGTTAAAGACCTGGAGTACGGCGGTATTCTGTTTGATTACTACCAGCAGGATTATTTTTCCGCTCTGGTACAGTACGAATACGCCCTCAGCCAGAACGCTCTGCAGCATCATGGCGATGAAGCCCGCTTACTTAAAGGCGGTATGACCCTTTCTTATGGTATTGCCGGTCAGGCCGAAGAAATCTTCAGCCAGCTGCTTACCCCGGAAGTTGCTGCCGGGCAACGCAACCGCGCCTGGTTTTATCTGGCCAAGCTCTATTATCAGAAAGCCGATACTCCGCGTGCTGCGCATGCCCTGATGCAGATTAACGGTCAGGTACCGCAGGATATTGCCGGTGAATATAACTACCTGGCGACGCTGATTAATATCCGCAACCGCCAGACTGATGCTGCCAACGCCGGTATTAATCAGTTGTCAGACAATATTCGTTTTCAGCCTTACCTGATTTACAACCTGGCCATCAGCCAGCTGAAAAGCGGCAAAACCAAAGAAGCTATGGCCAGCCTGAACCGCGTAATGACCACTGCGGCATTGCATAAAAGTGAAGAACTGGCCGTACTGGCCGACCGTGCACGGCACGCGCTGGCACAACTGGAAATGACCGAAGGCAATCTGCTGGCTGCCTGGAATTATCTGCAGGGCGTGCGTACCACTGGCCTGTATTCCAATCGCGCACTGTTAACCTATGCCTGGGCCGCGATCAAATTAAAACGCTATAGCGACGCAGTACCTGCGCTTAATCTGTTAAATCAGCGCTCAATTACCATTCCCGAAACCCAGGAAGCCAAAGTACTGCTGGCCCATGTTTATGAAACCGAAGGTGCCAAGCGCAGTGCCCTGAAACAATATCTGCTGGCCGAAAAAGCGTTTAAAGACGGCCTGAGTGCTATTGAGATGGCGCGTAAGGTTATCGCCTCGCAAGAAATTCCACAGGAATTTGTTATTAACCTCGAAGCCATGCTGGATGAATCTGACTGGTATGGCATGCAGCCAAGCCTGGATTACAACAAGCTGACCCCTTTTCTTACCGAGCTGATGGCTTCCAATAATTTTTACTCAGTCATCAAAGAGCTGCGCGACCTGTATGGCATCCGCCGCAACCTGCAGTTCTGGCAAATGCAGATTCACGAGCATGAGCTCATCATCCGTATCCGCCGCGATCAGACCGGTATGGAAAAGCTGATGGCAGCCGCCAACGAGGCGCAGAAAAAATTCCGTTTCTATAAAGATGGATTAATGGAACAGAAGCTGACCACCCTGACACTGTCCGAACGTGATCAGGAACGCTTTACCAGTCTTTGGGCCAATACCCAGAAAGAGCTGGAACTGGTTGGCGATAAAATGGACCAGGTGGCCGCCATCAAAGAACCCTACAAACTCAGTTATCAGCTGCAGGCGCGCAGTAAAAAACTGGCAGCGCAGGTTGAACAGGAACTCAGCAATACCAACAGCCTTATCCGCTCACTGGAAAAAGTGATGCGCGGTGTCATTACCGCCGAGCTGGATAAGCACGAAGAACGGATCCGGTACTACTGGGCACAGGCGCGCCTGGGTAAAGCGCGGCTTTACGACAAAGCCCTGAATAACATCGAAGATTCCAGCAGCGGAGCACAGCAATGAAACACCTTAACCACATAGGCTTGCTTATGGGTTTGCCAATATTGTTGAGCGGATGCAGTCTGTTTGGCGGCAACGACACAATCGGCAGCTTAAAAAGCCAGGAAACCGAAGAAAGTAACCTCGATTTTTCCGATATGAATCACCATCAGGTGCGTGAGGAATATCAGGAACTGCTTGAGCTGGTCGATGACAAGTTTCTGAAAGAGCAGATCGAACGCCGTATCGCCGGTGTCTCCATGGCCGAAGGTGATCACCTGCAAACCAGCCCGGAGAATAAACCAAGCAAAGGTTACTACCGCGACGCCATTAATTCTTATATCGACATTCTGGAAAAATATCCGAACTCTCCGGATAACGCAGAAGTGCTGTACCAGCTGTCAAAAGCCTATGAGATGGAAGGCGAGCCCAAAAATGCCGAAGCCATGCTTAAGCGTCTGGTGGCTCTGCACCCGGATTACTCCGGCATTGCCGAAGCCCATTTCCGCTTAGGCGACATCAATTTCAATAACGAAAAATACAAACAGGCCGAATTTCATTACCGCACGGTAACGGAAGCCAATGCCCCATCGCTGAAGCTCAATGCCCATTACATGCTGGGCTGGGCTCTGTATAAGCGCGGACTGTTTGATGATGCACTGGAATCTTTTGCTTATGTGCTCTCCGTTGTTCTTGACGAGCAAAGCAGCCAGACCCTGAGCAACGCCGAAAAGCCATTGGTTGATGACACCCTGCACTCCATCAGTCTGACACTGGTAAACCTCGGCGGTGCCGAAAAAATCAGTGACGTAAAAGGCCTGCGCAACAAAGCCTATATCTGGCAGGTGTATGAAAATCTGGGGGCCTATTACCTCGAGAAAAACCGTTATGCCGACAGCGCTGCAACCTATCAGCACTTTATTGCCAGCTACCCAATGGATAGCCGCACGCCGGGTATGCACAGCAAGCTGATTGCAGCCTACATTAAAGGTGCGTTTGCCAAAGACGTATTACAGGCCAAGCAGGCTTATGTTGCCCAATACGGTATGCAATCCGCTTACTGGGCACAGGCCAGCGAAACCCTGCGTGCTGATATCAGCAGCAACCTGAAACCCTATCTGACCGAGCTGGCCGCACACTTCCATGCCCAGGCCCAGGCGCAAGCCAAACTGGCTGGCGAGAAAGACGCCGCCAAAATTAAAGGTGCCGATGAGCTTAACGAAAAATCAGCCGTCTCTTATGCCAGTGCGACTCAATATTACGGCGAATACCTGAGCAGCTTTCCGCAAAGCAGCGATCTGGCTAAACAACGTTACCTGAAAGCAGAAGCGCATTTCGAAGCCCGCCAGTACGATCAGGCTGCCGCCGACTATGAAATTGTCAGCTACCAGTATCAGGATAAAGAATTCGGCAACCGCTCAGGTTATGCCGCGATTCTTGCTTATCAGAACCGTATTGCGGAACTGGAACAGAATCCAAAAGAAAAATCCCACGCACAGGAAAACGCAGTCGCCAGTATGCTGCGCTTTACCGAGCGCTACGATACCGACAAGCGCTCACCTGCCGTACTGACTAACGCCGCCGAATATTTATTCAGCCTGAACCGTTATCCACAAGCGATTGACGTGGCCAGTAAGCTGATCAGCGGCAATAAAGCGCTGGATAAAAATCTGAAACAAACCGCATACGGTATTATCGCGCACTCGTATTACCAGCAGAAAAATTACCTGGAAGCGGAAAAAAACTACGACAACCAGCGTCAGCTGTTAGGCAAACAACACCCACAATACGTCGCCGTCAGCGAGCGCATGGCCACTGCCGTGTATAAAAAAGCCGAAGGCATGATGGCCGCCGGGCAAAAACTGGCAGCCGCCGAACAGCAGCTGCGCATCAAAACCATTGCACCTGACAGCAAAGTCCGTGTTATTGCCCAATACGATGCAGCCGTGACTTTACTTGCAGAAAAACAATGGCAGCCAGCCATTACAGAGCTGAAAGAATTACGAGCCCTCTATCCACAACATGAGCTGGCAGCCGAATTCCCACGCAAACTGGCCTATGGCTATGAACAGGATGGCCAGCTGCAGCCTGCTGCCAAAACCTACGACTACCTGTACGCCAACGACAAAAGTGCTGACGTAAAACGTGATGCCCTGTTCGCCGCTGCAGGCTTATACGAAAAACTGGGTCAGCTGGATACTGCGCTGGAGTATTACAAGACCTGGGCACGTAATTATGAACAGCCATTCGATAACCGTATGGAAGCGCGCTATCACATTGCTCTGATTTACGGCCAGCAAAATGATGAGCGCCGCAAACTCTATTGGCTGCGCCGCATTGTTCAGGGTGATGCCAGTGCCGGTGAAATGCGTACTGACCGTTCCCGCTGGCTGGCGGCCTGGGCCAATAACGAATATGGCGACTACTTTGCTGCTGAGTTTAATAAACGCCGTCTGGCTGCCAATCTCGAGCGCAATTTACCGCTGAAAAACCAGAGTCTGCAGGATGCCGTCAGCCGTTATCAGCTGGCTGCCGAATATGGCCTGCTGGAATTCACCACCCAGGGCAGTTTTAAAATTGCCCGTCTGTATCAGCAGATGGCTAACGAGCTGCAGACCCTGCCCGTTCCGGAAGGCATGTCCGAGCAGGATAGCGCAATGTTCCGCGAGCTGATTGCACAACAAGCTGCGCCGATGCTGGAACTGGCATTGTCGGTATATACCAGCAATGTTGAGCAAGGCTGGAAAGGTCACTTTAACCAGTGGATTGATGACAGTTTCAAAGCGTTGGCGCTGCTGTCTCCGGCACGCTTTAACAAAACCGAAGAACAAAAGAGGTATGGCGATGAAATTCGTTAAGCCCATGCTGTTTCTGGCACTGCTCAGCGGCTGTGCCGCCCAGCAGACGCAGACAACAACAGAAACTCAGACTCTGACCCAGACAGAAAAGTACCTGCCACACCAGGCGTATGATGAAAAAGGGCAAAAAATTCCCTATGTGCCGGCAGAGAATCCATATCTGAAACAAACCGGTACCATCAGCAAAGGTTCAGTACTGCTGTTTATCGAAGCGAAAAAAGCACTCGCCGCCGATGATGAAAAAACCGCAGTGCAGAAGCTGAAAGTGATTGCCGAAAAAGATCCGTCACTGGCCGGCCCTCTGGCCATGCTCGGTGATATCAGCATGACCAATGAGCGTTATGCCGAAGCTGCAGAGTATTATCAGAAAGCACTGGCGATTAACGACGTAAATGTTAATGCCTGGCTGGGTCTTGGCGAAGCACAGCGCCGTCAGGGGCAATTTATTGCGGCCCAGAATACTTATGCCAAAGCCCTGCAACAATGGCCTGACTTTCCTGAAGCACATCTGAATCTGGCTGTGCTTTATGACCTGTATCTCAACATTCCGCAGCAGGCACAGGCACACTATGAAGCCTACCTGTTTCTGACCAATAAAAAGACGCACGCTGCGGCCGACTGGTATCAGGAAGTACAAAGCCGCACTGGCATCAATAAGAGCTTTATCGATGCCGGACCGGCGGTAAAAGACAGCACCAAACTGGCGGCGGAATAAACCATGAAATATCTGTTCATTGCCTGTTTATTCAGTCTGCCAGCTATCGCTGAAGAACCAATCAAACTGGAAAGTAAGATTGTCGGCGATAAAGAACAACCCTCTGTCAGTTACTTTGTGCCCTGGCAGGAAGCCAGCGGCGTCGACCGGCTTTACCAGAACGTGGAAGACCGGTACGACAACAGTCTGGAAGCGATTGATCGTGACGTTATGCTGCGCTCGATGCGTATCTATGACGAAATGAATCTTGAAAATAACCCAAGTTTAAATTCTGAGGCTAACTAAAATGGGCGATATCTACAGCATCGTGGTCAACTTCCTGAAAGAAGGGGGCCTGTTTATGTATCCGATTTCTATCGTACTGGTACTGGGCCTGGCGATTGCTTTTGAACGCTGGATATTCCTCAAGCGCGAAAAAGCCCGCAACGAAAAAACCTTTCAGGATTTTCTGCCATTACTGCGCACCAACGATCACGAAAAAATGACCCTGTTCACCCGTGATCATCAGGCGGCGGTATCGCGCATTATTGGTTGTGGTCTGGATATGATGAAAATCACCAAGCAGCGTGCCGATATTGAGCAAGCCATGAATGAAGGTGTGATGGAAGTTCTGCCGCGCCTGGAAAACCGTACCAACTACCTGGCCATGCTGGCCAACGTTGCCACCCTGCTCGGTCTGCTTGGTACCATTATTGGTCTGATCGCGGCTTTTGCTGCCGTTGCCAACGCCGACCCGGCGGATAAATCTGCCCTGCTGTCACAGTCTATTTCGGTAGCGATGAATACCACGGCATTTGGTCTGATTGCGGCGATCCCGCTGCTGATTGCCAGTGCGGTAATCAATAACAAAACCAATGCCATCGTCAGCAGCATTGAAATGGCCGCGATGAAATTTCTCAACGTAATGACTCTGAACCGCGCCGTTGAAGCCGGTTATCCGAAAGACAATCGTGGCGACGATCAAAAGGCATCCTGATGGCTTTTAAAATGAACCGTCGCATGGCGGAAGATACCGATATTGATATCACATCCTTTATGAATCTGATGATCGTATTGGTACCGGTATTGCTGCTCAGTCTGACCTTTACCAAAGTGCGGGTGCTGGATATTAACCTGCCTGAGCTCAGCGGTGGCCAGTCTGCAGCGGAACTCAGCCAGTCGCAGCTGGATGTGATGGTCGATAATGAAGGCTTTACCGTGTATTTCCCCACCGGAAAGCTGCTGAAAAAGATTCCGCTCAGCGACAACCAGTACAATTATCGCGAGCTGTCACAGCTGATGCGTGATCTGAAAGATCAGCTGAGCGATAAAAAAGACGCAACTATTATTGCTGCCAAAAACGTCGAGTATCAGACTCTGATTTCCACCATGGATACCGTTAAATCGTATAAAACGGTGGTGGCTGCCAGTCTGGTCGAAGTTGAACTCTTCCCGGAAATTTCTCTCGGGGATAAAAAACGGTAACGGATATGGCCTCAAACAGCTTTATTCAGCGCAAAGTCACCAAGACAGCCACACTGAACCTGACCTCGCTGATGGATATTTTTACCATCCTGGTGTTCTTCCTGCTGATGAATACCGGTGAGAGCCAGGAGTTGGCCAAAGCCAATTTTGTCAAACTGCCTGACTCCAATGCCGATGGAGCCCTGCACGGACAATTGGTTATTAATGTCGCTCAGAATGCCATCATGATCGACAACGAAGAAATTGTTGCCGTCAGCGACGTTAACCGCCGTCCGGGCGAAGTTAATAAACCGCTGGGCGAAGCGCTAAAAGCCTTTGCCGAAGAAAGCGGTGAGCTGACCGAAGTAGAAAAGAAAATCGGCCGCTCGGTAACCATCATGGGTGATCAGAGTGTGCCCTACGATTTATTAAAAGCCGTGATGACAACCTGCAGTGCCTATGGATTCCGTGATGTATCGCTTGCGGTTAATCAGGTTGCCGCCAGCGCACTGACTGCCGGAGGACAATAGTATGTCAGCCAGTGCTCAGTTTGTTTCGCTGCAACTTGATCTGCCATGGAGCGTTAACGAAGAAAATAACCAGCGTTTTATCCGCCAGGTTAAACGTCTGGCTATTGTGTTGCTGGTGCTGTTTATTGCCGTGCCTTTTTTACCGACCTGGGATGTGCATTTCAGTGATATAGAACAGCCTCCTGTCGTGCGTACCAAGGTGATGCTGGAACCTCCGAAAATGCCGGAACAATCCAAACCGGTACAGGAAGTGGTGCCACCGCCACCCAAGCCAAAACCGAAACCACAGGAAGCAGTAACCGCTGCCGATCGTCCGCAGCCCAAAGCCGGAGGAAAAGCACCGGCTCAGGCACTGCAGGCTCTGTCTTCGTTGAACACCATGAAAACCAAAGTGGATGTCAGCAAATTACAGAATAAAAACCTGTCGGAAAAAGGCGGGCAAGCCAAAGCGAATACCCGCTCCAGCCTGGGTCAGGAGAATCTGAACAGCAGCGGCGGTCTGAAAAATGCCGATCTGGATATGCAGGTAAAAGGAACCGCTCTGGCGCAACATCAGGGGACAGCGATCGACAGTCCGATAGCCTATCTCGATTTACCGGATGAAGGCGGCAGCTACAGCGAAGGGGCCCGCGGCCGGCGCGATATGGAAAGTATCCGCCGGACCATCGAAAATACCAAAGGCAGCGTGTATGCCCTGTATGCCAAAGCCCTGCGTCAACACCCGGATCTGAGCGGTAAGTTTGTCTTTGAACTGGTGGTCGAACCTGACGGCACGGTATCGCGCCTGAAGTTAATCCGCAGCGATCTGAGCATGCCGGATCTTGAGCAAAAGATGTTGGCGAAAGTATCCGGTATTAATTTCGGTCAGGAAAAGGTGGCACCAACGAAAGTGCAGTACACCTTTGTACTGATTCCGAGCTGAACGGCATTGTTAGAATAAATCTCTCCGTATCCTTTTTTACGGGGAGATTTACTCTGCCGAATCTTCTTTGTGCAACATTTTGGTTACGTAAAAACCAGAAATAAGATAATTCGGGCCGCCTGTTGAAAGCGTCCTGATTTGTGTAATTCCGGCTGGCCATTTAGCGACTTCCACATGGAAAAAGCGCAATAAAACCCGCGGATTTTCACGCTTAATCCAATCTCTTCTGACAAATCAGCACTGGTTCACAATATCGGAAACTGCCCCCTTTGCCCTTCTGGTTTGTGATCATGTTCCATCTTCCCATTTAACAAAATGACACAATAGCGATGCCCAATTTCGGGTCCGGATCTCGCTGTTGAGCATCCGGTGTAAGTACTGGTTCAACACGTTGCTCAGGCAGCGTTACCGGTTTTTAGTTCAAGGGTGAGCAACGATGAAATCAGCTGTAATTAAATTCTGTTCTTCCGGCGTACTGTGCAGCAGCCTGTTATTGGCAGGCTGTGGTGAAGATCTTGGCGTTGATCCGAAAATCAGCGAAGGTGACACCACCTTTACCAACGATGTGCCTTTTGCTTATGTGCAGCGAACACTGAGCAATGCAACAGAAGCTTCCGCTCAGAGTTATCTGGCCGGGGCACAGCTGATTGTACGCGAGCGTGTTTCGTCCAGCGCCAGCGATAAAGAAGTTCTGGCCAACGCCATCGACAGCAGTCTCTACGATGTTAAAGACCTGAACGTCTCACCCGACGGTCGCTTCCTGATTTTTTCTGCCCGTGCCCTGAACGAAAAAAGCGCAACCGCCAACAGCGGCGAAACCTGGAATCTGTACGAATACGATTTTAATCAGGGCAATGTCCGTCGCGTGCTCAGCGATGATAGTCTGGCAAACAGCGGCCAGGACACCAACCCTGCTTACACCAGCGATGGCGATATTGTTTTTTCCTCCACCCGCGGACAAAACGACAGCGCAAACTCAGTACTGTTTAAAATGGGTCGTGATGGCAGCGATCTGACCCAGCTGACCAGTGGCAGCGTTTACGACTACAAACCAACCATGATGGCCGATGGCAGCCTGGTCTTTATCCGTATTGCCAGCGGCAGTGAAGCGCCGGTATGTGAAAGTGACAGCAGCACTGTAAAAGCCACCAGCATCAGTGCCAGCCGCTGTGTCAGTGCCAGCGGTGCAACCGCCGCCAGTAAAAAATACAGCCTGCTGCGCCTGAACAGCAGCAACGGTGAGCCGGAAGAATTAGCCAGCGGCGAAATTCCGCTGGGCAGTGATGAAGCCAGCCTGCAATTAATGAATGTTGTACAGGATGCCGATGGCCACCTGGGCGCACTGATTAAACACCAGAATCACAGCCTGATGGGCGGCGATGTTATTACCATTACCGGCGGCCAGCAGGCCAATACGGTATTTGCCGGTTTATCACCTGAGTCTTATACCGGTGGTCAGGTTAACGTATACCCGGGGCAGATTTCCCGTGGTGGCTGGTACAGTGCCTTCTGGCCTTACCGTGATGGCAGCGGCCGTATGCTGATCAGCTGGACTCAGTGTCTTAGCCAAAAAAGTGGTCTGACCGATTCCTGCCGTGACACAACCGATTTTGATTCGGTCAGTGCCCGCTATGGCGTCTGGGCCTATGATCCGGCCAGCAATACCCGTCAGCCGGTTATTAATGGTAAATCCGGAGTGGTGTATACCGAACTGGCCGTTGCTTACCCATACCAGGGCAGCAATCTGAATTTTGCACCGGTTATTCCGGACCCTACTGATCCTACTGATCCTACCGATCCTACCGATCCTACCGATCCTACCGATCCTACCGATCCTACCGATCCTACCGATCCTACCGATCCTACCGATCCTACTGATCCTACCGATCCGACTGATCCGACTGATCCGGCAGAGCCAACCGGTGCCGCTATTAATGGCACGCTGAGCACCAGTGAAGATATCGCCGTAGCACTCAACATTGATCTGTCCGCCTATAAAAGCTGGATTGATGATGGTTCGATGGGTGCGCTGGTTGTCCGTGACGTACCTGCCGCGGCTGCATTTAATGTCGGCGTCCGCAATGCTGACGGCAGCTGGACCATCGCCCTGAATAAACTGGCCGAAGCGCAATTTATTCCTGCCGAACACAGCGGCAGCGATGCCCTTCTGAAAACCGCCGTTACCTACAGCGCCAAGGGTAAGAGCAAAACCTTTACTGGTCAGATCAGCGTGGCGGTTGAGGCCGTTGCCGATGCACCGCAGTTAAGCCTGACCCGGCAGCCTCTGGCCAGTGACCGTTTTACCAGTGCTTATCTGCAGGAAAACCGCGCCATCCTGAATATTGATCAGGTCATCAGCCAACTGAACAGCAGCAATTATGTTCTGGTCGGAACCGCTCAGACCCGTGGCGATATTCAGGCCGGTGCCGCCGATGAATGGATTGTCGCAAACGATGCCAATATTTCTGCTTCTGCGGGCGACGATGTTATTCAGGTTAATCGTGGCAGTGTCGATGCCGGCGATGGTAACGATATCGTGCAAATGCTTGGCGGCAGCGTAAATGGCGGCCGTGGTAACGATCTGATTCAGATTAATGCCGGCAGTGTTAATGGCGGCGAAGACGATGACGTTATTCAGATTAAAGGCTGGTCTGATGCGGTTAATACCGATATCGACGGCGGTGATGGCTTTGATCACCTGATCGTTGATCGGTCGCTGGTCAGCCGTATCGAATCTCTGGGCGAGCACGCCGGCCGTATCGAATTTATTAGTGGTGGTTCGGTAACCTACCGCAGCATCGAAAACCTGAGTCAGGGCGGCGAGTTGATTTTTGCTCAGGGCGTCGAACTGACTGCCAGCGCACAGCTGCTGGATACTGATGGCTCCGAAACCATTCTGAGCACCGTTATTTCCGGCGTACCGGAAAAAGCCCTACTGAGCCATGCAACACGGATTGACCAGAACAGCTGGAAAATCGACAGCGATTATCAGGGGGCACTGCAATTGCTGTGGCCATCCAGCCTGAGCGATGATTTCACTCTGACCATGACAGTAAAAAGTCAGGACAGCGATGCTGACAGCAGCGTGATTTATCCGCTGAGCACCAGTACCACTCTGGCAGTTACCGTGGCAGATCTGCTTGATCCAACCGATCCAACCGATCCTACCGATCCTACCGATCCAACCGATCCGACTGATCCAACCGATCCGACTGATCCGACTGATCCGACTGATCCGACTGATCCGACTGATCCGACTGATCCGACTGATCCGACTGATCCGACTGATCCGACTGATCCTACCGATCCTACCGATCCTACCGATCCTACCGATCCTACCGATCCTACCGATCCTACCGATCCTACCGATCCGACTGATCCGACTGATCCGACTGATCCGACTGATCCGACTGATCCGACTGATCCGACTGATCCGACCAATCATAAGCCGGTTGCCAATGCCGGTGCGGATATCCTGAATCAGCAGGTTGGCACAACCGTTATGCTGGATGGTGGCGCAAGCTCCGATGCCGACGGTGATACCCTGACTTACAGCTGGAGAGTGATCAGTTCACCGGCAGAAATCGATGTTGACCTGCTGACCGACCCTACCGCCCAGCAGCCAACGCTGACGCTGGTCGAAAAAGGTTTCTATGTTGTTGAACTGACCGTGAGTGACGGCAAAAGTGTCAGCGCGCCGGATACCGTAATGATCGAAGCCGTTGCTGATGATCAGATGTGTGTAAGCGGCAAGAAATTATCCATCTGGGCGGCAAAAGCCAGTGAAAATAACCCGGACAAACTGGTTAAAGATGTATTCCTGGGCAATATCACCTCGTTCAAAGGAACCAATACGCCAGCGGCCAGTTACAACTACTACAGTGATTCAGCGCATCCGACCTATGTGGCAGACGCATACAATGATGCACTGCCGCAGCCAAAAGACAGCTCGGCTCATATTTTCTTCTATGAGTCGACGGTTGCCCATGCCGCACGCAGCTACTCGAACAATTCTGCGATTAAACCACGCGGCCAGCTGAATGAAGGCGATCTGTTCCTGTACTTCTTCTTTAATAAAGATGCCGCCGGACAGAGCAACAACAAAGTGTATTTTGAGGTGCTCACCGACAACAATCTGAATGCCGCAGGCATTCCGGTTGATCAGGTGATTCTGTCAGACGATGGCCACGAACTTTATTCAGTAAGTAACGGCAGCGCTGCAGACAAGCATTATGTTGGTGACTTCCAGTACTGGTACAACACCGATGGTGGTGTGGTCGGTCCGTTCCGTGGTGAAGAATTTACCATCGCAGTGCGCGCAACATCACAAAGCCCGGTGGGTGAAGACCTGACCGGAGCAAGCTTCTTCTCCCGTGAAGGAACTGAATATAACTTCTTTAAAGATCCTAAAATCACGTCCTTTATCGTGACTTATAAAGAAGAGAAAAATTGTGATGATGTAGATCCTACCGATCCTACCGATCCTACCGATCCTACCGATCCTACCGATCCTACCGATCCTACTGATCCTACTGATCCTACTGATCCGACTGATCCGACTGATCCGACTGATCCGACTGATCCGACTGATCCGACTGATCCGACTGATCCGACTGATCCGACTGATCCTACCGATCCTACCGATCCTACCGATCCTACCGATCCGACTGATCCTACCGATCCTACCGATCCTACCGATCCTACCGGGCCAACTCCGGGCGCCTGTTATTCCGGTCAGGGTTACTGGAAAAACCATAACCGCTACGCCAGCAACCCAAGCCAGCAGGTTGCATGGCCTGCCGTTCCGGATTATCTGGTCAGCGAAGACACCAATATCTGTGGCCAGACCTGGCTGAATAACCTGCATACGCCACCGCGTGGCGATGCACTCTTTATTCTGTCACATCAGTGGATTGCCGCCCGCCTGAACCAGGCCAATGGCGCTGCCTTAACCGGCACCATCAGCGATGCCATTAACCGCAGCAGCGAACTGCTGGCTCAGTGCCGCATCAGCCGTGCTGAGCGTGAAGAAGCCGTTGCTCTCGCATCATTGCTCGACGATTTTAACGACAGCGAAGACTGCGCCTACACCGAGCCGGACCAGCCTATCGGCAACCACTATGGTGTGGTGAATATCCGCAGCATTTATGAAGTTGAAGGCGTCGATATGATGGCCAGCCAGGGTGGCATTGCTGCTCTGCGCGATCCGGCCCTGTTTCCGCTGAATGAACGCAGTGAGCGTTTTATCCGCGTCCTCAGTTCAGACAAAGAACTGCTGGGTTACGCCGCGGTTCAGCCCGATGGTTCCGCTCTGTTTAAAGTACCAGCCAACACCGATTTTACGCTGGAAGTGGTGAACAGCCGTCTGAAAGCACTGGCCAGCAAGAACGAGCATTATGCTTACCTGAATGCTCTGTCAGCGCACACGCTGAACGTTGCTGCCGGTGAAACCCTGCACTATCAGCAAGATTCTGAGGCCAATCCGGGCGGTCATGCCGGTTATGCCTTCGCCAATACCAACAGCGCGATTGTTGCCAGCGAAGATGGTCAGACCATGGCTGAAGCACTGGCAGATCATCAGCACAGTCTGCCTGTTGTCAGCGCCGACATCCGTTATCAGGACGTGTGGAGCCTGAGCAATGCCGCCGCCGATATCAGCTACAGCTACAGCCAGCTGGATACTCCGGCACCGGCCAGCAGCGCCTGTATTAACAGCTGGGATAAAGACTGCAGTGCCCGCATCACCTACACCGACCATGTGCAGCCGTTGTGGGAAAAAAGCGGACGCGACAACAGCGGCCGCAGCTGCGTTGCCTGCCACGATAATTCCGGCGCCACCGGCCTGGATCTGACCTGGGACGGCGTAGCACTGGATAAAGCCAATATCGTGTCATACCGCGAGCTGTTCAGCCCACGCGCGACCTATATGTATCTGGCTAACCAGTTCAGCCCGGTGAGCAGCAACCACTGCCGTCGTCAGCAGGAACTGCCTTTTGTCGAACAGCCAGGCAACGACTGCTTTACCTGCTACAGCCGCGTGCTGATGTCCGATCTGGGAGCTCTTGAATCAGCGAATTTCTTCGAACTGTTCAGCACCGAACCGGATCACAGCAACTACCTGTTTAACCCGGATGAAAATACCCCGCGCATTAATCACAGCGCCATGCTCAGTGCAGAAGAACTGCGTTTAATCAGCGAATGGCTGGATAGCGGTGCACGGGTACATTAAAAATAACGAGCAATAAAAAAGGGCCTCAATTGAGGCCCTTTTTTTATTTCTGCATCTGGCTGCTTCAGTCCCACAGAGTGGAGAAATTCCCTGCCGTTCCAAAATGCATCACTTATCTAACTACTTTCTTCAATTCGACCGCCTTTCCGGGGCAAGCCCCTGGCCCCCTGCAAGGAGAGGTATCTCCTTACGATCCTCTCTTTTCGGTGCGTCCGGCTTTATCCATACAACTACAATAGTTATGCGGCACGCAAAACAATTCGCCCAGGCGTTCAGCGCCGCTATGCTCGCCAGCTGGCCGCCCGGTTAACGGAAGTTAAATCAGCGTTAAGGTACTGATTAACGACTACCAGATCCGCCCGGCGCTGGAAGCGCTGCACGATGCAATCGGCAATACCGATCCGGCCCTGCGCCAGATCGGCGCCAGATCGGCGAATACCTGGTAGGCAGTACCAAAGAGCGCTTCCGCACAACAACAGCGCCAGACGGAAGCCAATGGGCGCCCAACACTGACACCACGCTGGATAACTACACCAACCGCTTTAAAACCTCGTTTACTAAAACAGGCCGCCGCTCTAAGGCTAGGCGCGAACGCCGGACGAACAAAAAGCCCGGCACCGGCGAACTCCGCCAACTCAAAACCCAGATCTACTACAACGTCCGCAACGGCGAATTAGAGGTAGGCTCGCCGCTGATCTACGCCGGCACCTTCCGGTGCGGCGCTAAGAAAGGCCAGTAAGGTAAGGGCGCGCCCTGGGGCGACGTACCGGCGCGGGAGTTCCTGGGCTGAGTGAGGTAGATGAGCGGGAGGTGATGGCGATTATTGAGGATCACTTGCGAAATGAGTGATAGTTGATATAGAACCGATAGTGGAAGATTAGTTACCTTAGTAGAGGGGCGACACTTGAGGAGGCATAGGTAAAGAGTAATTAACGCATATGGAACTGGTACGAATAATCGGTTAAGGTCATCGCCGCTGACTCTTTATAAGGACATTAATAGTGACGAAATTCACTGAAACAAAGATATCTCTACACTACTCTAGCGATGACCCATCTAACCCCCTATACCACCACCAGATTGACTTGGAACAGCTTGCTCCTATTTTGTCCGCAGTGAGCAAGATGTTTCGGGATGTTAACCGTATAAGTAACGACGACGATCAGGACATCAAGGTGAGAATCGGTGAGGGGGGCGTCAAGAAAGGCTCAATTGAGCTTTTGTTTACAATCCTGCAATCTCCTGAAGCCATCAGCGTGTTGAAGGCATTAGGTATTACGGTCACCGGTGGATCAATCAGCCTCGGCGGTGTCATGGAAGTCATAAAGAAACTGAAGGGGCGTAAGATCAAAGCCGTGATTCAAGGCGATAATCCGGATAGTATCACTATTCAAACAGTCGACGGTGAAGAGCTTTCGTGCACGCAAGCCCAAAAACGTCTGATTACAGATAAAACATTCAGAAAGCACTTAGATCAGGTTTTTAGTGAGCCGTTCCAAAGTACGAATGCCACTAAAATATCCTTTGGTGTAGTCGATGCCAAAACTGACGAAGAGGCTACATTTGACATCAAGCTGCATGAGTCTGATGCTCTTTCAACACCTGATGAAATATTCGAAACCAATGTAGTCAAAACGAATCATACAGTTAATGTAAAGTTTCGTTCAGTGTCGGTAAAAGATTCCGAGGACTGGATTGTAGAGTTTTCACAAAAAGAGCATAAGGTAGAAATACTAGACAAAGCTTTTTTGACTAAACTACAGGATGAAGAGACAGGCTTTAACTTTGGACGTCTATACAAGTCTGACGTTGAAAAAACGGTAACAACAAAGCCGGGGCATGGCCGGGCTAAAACTGAGTACAAGATAAAGAAGGTTTATATAAGTTAAACATGAAGTTTCTAGGGTTAAGGGTGAAACAATGAAATACGAGGCACTTTTCTGGATTGGGGTGATTTTAGCCGCGCCAGTTTGGTATATGCTGGCTCGTACCTTTTTTTCAATACTCTTCGCTTATGTTTGGCGGTCAGAGAAAATCACCTTGGAAATTGAAGACGATAATGGAAACATATCGAAAAAAGTTTTTTATGTAAATAAATCTGATGACTTAGTAAAACTCATTGATGTATTAAACAAAAAAAATCCTCATTCAAAACATAGGAGCTGTTAGTGTCCGACGCTTCTGGTGTAGTAGAAAATAAACGAAGAATTACTCCTGATAATACTGTCTTATCGGCTAGCAGTACGGGAGGCCTGTCGGTTTTGATTAACTGGTTTGTTCTAGTGTTTGATTTAGTTCCGAAAGAACATATGTCGGTGACACTTTCTGCGACACCAGTATTAGGCATCATGATAACTACTGCTGTCAGTTATTTGTGGAGAGGGTTTGGAAAAGATCCGGAAAGACTGGAGCGGGAGCAGGTACTAAAAGCTGCAATCAGCCGTTGTAAAAAGGACATGACGGATGATCTTCTTAGTGAAGAGGAACAGAAGAAAGCTAAAGAACAATACGCTATCTTTAAAGAAGCTTATAGAAGCATCGATACACTTAAATTAAAGTAGTTCTTCCACTGATACAAAAGCTCAACTCGTTTGAGCCCCGCGCTCTGCATGAACTTTTTACCGTTTCTCCTGAGCAGAATTTAAGGCTCTTTAGCGCAGGCTAAACCTGTTTTCCCGGTAAGTTGATTGTCCTGCTGCAGGCTGAATTGCCCCTCGACCCATCGAATATAACCCAGTTCCGAGCCAGGCCCGCGATGTCGAATGTTAACGCCGAGACGGCGCAGGATTATGCTTATTGCTAACATCGCACAAGGCCATAAGGATTTACAGCGTATTCGGCCGTTTAAACGTGTTTTAAACGCTATCCGGTGGTAGCCTTCAGCCTATCCAGTCAGGGAGCGATAGGTTTTGGACAAAGATACCCTCAATCTCATCATCGGCGGTGTTGTGATTCTGCTGATCATAATTACGGCGATAGCTCAGCAGTCTAAGCTGGACGATCCCGCCGATCTGACCGTCATCTATACCCATCAGTTGGACGAGCTGGTCAAGCTGACCGCCGGACGTTTAAAAACTATCAGGGCAAAGACGGCCGCAAGGTCGGCGTGTTTGTTATCACCTTAATGAGTGAGTGATATGAAGCTTTATAGATTTGAAAAGTTCGATGCTAAGCGGGTAGATAGTTTGCGCCGGGGGAGCGTCTGGATGTCTACCCCAGATCAATTCAATGATCCATTCGACTGTAAACTGAAGACTTATACTGAGAGCATGATGGCTGTTTTCACTACAGATTCTTATAGAGAGGCAGTAAAAGGACTGTATAAAAATGCATCAGACTACCTGAATGATTGGCCTAGTCTGACTTGGGTGTATAACAAGAAAATCCTCGACAGAATATTTAAGTGGATGGAGGCGGAGCAGTTTGACTCTTTTTTGTATAAAGATGCCGTTAACGAAATTTTAGATCACATTCGTAATTTCAGAATGACCTGCTTCATAGACGGTTCACCAAACGACACTATTATGTGGAGCCATTACGCAGCTAATCACTCTGGATTCTGTGTTGAATATGAGGTTGATGAAAAGCTTATAGATACAGATTCGGATGGCACGTTTTACATAAGTCCTGTGGTTTATTCATCACGTCTGCCAGAGTTTGACACAATGGAAATGCTTCTGACTCCTTCAGAATTTGCTATGCGATATCTTCTATCCAAAGGAATAAACTGGGCCTACGAAAGAGAATATCGACTAATAAACTTTACGGAAGGTTCAAGTCAGGAAGTTTCGTTGCCCGCAGGTATTCACCCGACCGCAGTATATGCTGGCCTCCGGGCAAACAAAAATACTCATGAGCTGGAATGCATTGCCAGTGAATTGGGTTTAGATTTTTACAGAATCGAAAGACACCAGTATCTGTCAGAGTTGAAGGCTGTAAAAGCCCCCCCTAACACTCGTTAAACCAACGCCCTCCCGGCCCCCCGATATTGTGGGGCCATGAAGACACAAAACACCCCCAACATTAGTATTGCAGCGCTCTCGTTTACGGTTAACGCCGGCGGCGTGATTCAGCTGACCCCGGACGGCACCTTCAAGGCCCGCGACGGCGCCCCGCAGGGCTGCCCGGTTTTGTTATGTCCGCCGATATTGCCGCCGCGTTAATCGCGCGCCTGCAGTCCCGCCAGAACGACATCGTCGTCGATTACGAACACCAAACCCTTTACGCCGAAGAACCTGCAAAACATGCATTTCCGCCATCCATGGCGGTCAGGTATAAAGCCCCGCCGGCAAGGGGATAAGTTCCCTTCGGAGGCAATAGGCCTTGATATTAAAAAATCTGTTCTTTGTCACCGCAATACTGATTAAAACTGCAGGACACAGTAGCCTCAATTGAGGCCCGCTTCTTCATAGCGCTTTAAAATCTGTGCCTGAGTCTATGCTCTGCGCTTTACAGCAAGCCAAGCACAATAAACAGCGCCAAACCCGCACCGCTTAATACCAGCGTTTTGTTTTTCAGCATCGGTGATTGCAGGCCGAGATACAGGCCGCTCGCCATAATCAGCACCAGAGCGATAGCGAACAATTTTTCCAGCCATTTAAACAGCGAAGGGCCATGACCTTTGTGCAGTTCCATTAATCCGGCCTGCAGATCCGGTTCGCCCCGCTGAATCACAATATTGTTGCCCTGCTGCTGCAGCAGGTAATGCTCACGGCTGGTCGGACGGGTGTAAAAACTGCGGCCTTTATCTTTTACGTATTCGAAACTGGTATCGATACCCGCACTTTTTAATACCGCCTGAACATCAGCAGTCAGTGTCGGGCTTTTTGCACTCAGCGTCACGCCAGCAACCTGGCCAACGTCGGTATAGGTGGTGTTGCCCTTTACTCCAAACAGGTACAGACCACCGGAAATCGCCATAATAATGATGATGGGAGCAAAAAAAGATGCCAGATACAAATGCACCGACACCAGCGTTTTGCGTGAAATAAGGGCCGCCATTGGAAATCTCCTGATACATTAGTTATCAGCAGATTATCCTCCCCGCTACCGGGCTTTGCATGTAAAGAATCGTAGAAGCAGACTGCCCGTCGCGCCGGAATGGCTGTTTCTTGACCTGCAACAAGTCATAAGACGAAGTGCATATCATTCAGCTGCTGGTATAAAAAAGCCGGAGTCTGTACACAGAACTCCGGCAAAGCTCACTGGCGTGTTGTTCTCAGGCTGCTTGTGCAGGCTTATTCATAGCGGCTTGTTTGGCCGCGATCAGTTCGCGGTAATCCTGCTGCATAAATTCTTTAATACCGCTGCGTTTATTCGCTTCCATCGCCAGCTCTAATTCTTCTGCGCTGGCATAACGGCGATCCCAGTCCAGTACCTTTGGTACCATAATGCGGTTCCACAGCGGTGGAATCAGTGTCAGAAAAATCGTGGTCAGATAACCATTCACCATCATCGGTGCGTCCTGATACGAGCGCAGTTTATGGAAAGGAACATCGCCTTCGGCATGGTGATGAGAATGGCGGGTCAGGTTAAAGGTTGCCCAGGAGCTGACGCGTTTATTGGTATTCCAGCTGTGATATGGCTGTACCGGCGTTTTGGGGTTACGCACCATGCCGTAGTGTTCCATAAAATTCACAATTTCCAGAAAAGCTTTGGCGATCAGTGCAGAGGCGGTAAAAACCAGCACACCGATCCAGCCGGCCATGGCAAAGGCAGCAATTTCCAGCAGCAACGACATCAGCAAACCGCGGATATACAGATTATGGTGGCTGAAGACCGGCAGGCGTTTTTTCTGCAGGCGCTGCTTTTCCAGTTTCCAGGCGCTGATATTTCCTTTCCAGGTTGAAGCCAGAATATGGAAGTACACATTGCGGCCACGCGGGGCCGTCGCCGGATCACCAACGGTGCTGACATAAATGTGGTGGCCGTAAACATGCTCAATTGAGAAGCCGGTATCCCAGCTGAACGCCAGCAACCAGCGGCCGATAAACATCGCCACCGGGTCCCAGGTACGGTGCGTTAATTCATGGCCAACAATAGTACCGACTACCGATGACAATAACCCACAGCTGAAAATCGCCACTACATATTGCAGCAGGGTATTGTCGGCACGGGCAGCGGCGGCGTCATAACCGGTCAGTTGTTGCACCAGTGCGCCGTACCCCAGCACATCGGAATCGGCGACCGTCCACACCATTAAAAAATTCATCGCAAAAATCAGCACCAGCGATGAATAAAGCTGCAGATTCAGAATCCATTCATGGCCGTATACCGGCTCTACGGTATCGTCGCCAAACAACAGATCGCCCAGAATCACAAAGCCTGCGGCGGCGGCCAGACCCAGATACATCCAGTCGCCACCCAGTGTCAGGCCGATGGCGAAGGGAATGGTCAGCATATGAAACAACGTATATTTCGCATATTTGAACATAGGAATTTTCCTTTTTTTATAATAAGTCAGGCGTTGGCTGCCAGTGCCACAGCGGCACCGGATAAGTCACGGCTGTCGAGAAATTTATCGAAGAAAATCTGATGCGGGCGCACGCTGAATTTCTGGCATTCGCTTATGGCGGCATCAATCATCGGCGCCGGACCACACAGATAAACCTGACTGTCTGCGGCAATGCGCCCTTCGATCGCCTGGGTTACCCAGCCACGCAGGCCGTCCCAGTCAGAATCATCAGGCTCGCCGGACAGCACAGGGACAAATTCAAACGGCCCGGCCCAGCGATCCGCCAGCTGCTGAATTTCTTCGAGGCAATACAGATCGTTTTGCGTACGAGCACCAAATAACAACGTCACCGGACGACGTGACTGCTCGGCCACGCCCTGCCGCAGAATACTCAGCAACGGGGCCAGGCCACTGCCGCCGGCAATGGCAAAAATGGGCGTGTCATCCGGGCGCAGCCAGAAATCGCCGAGCGGCCCTTCTACCTGCACCCTGCTGCCGATACGCGCACTGTCCTGCAATAAAGGAGATAACGCGCCACCGGGAATATGGCGGATAAAAAATTCCAGCCCGGTACTGCCACCGGCGGCACAGGTTCCGGCAAAAGAATACGAACGCGCCGGCGCAGCCGTTCCGCTCAGACTTAACTGCGCATACTGGCCGGGAGTAAAGGTCAGCGGCTCATCCAGCGTGATGGTCAGCGCGCTGATATCGTGAGTCAGCGGGCGGATCATCTGAATCACGCCGGATACGGTCTGCAGCGAATGAGCCGGACTGCGGTTATCCCAGTGCGGAATATCCAGCAACAGATCGCTTTTCGGTACGCTCTGACAGGCAAGAATGTAGTTATTATCGAGATCCTCAGCGCTTAACACATAAGCGCTTTCGGTTAATTCTTTCACCTTACCCTGCTGCAGCCGGCATTTGCAGGCGGCACAACCACCCACGCGGCAGCTGTGCGGAAAACGGATACCTTCACGCAGGGCCGCCTGCAAAATGGTTTCGCCCGGGGCGGCGGTAAAGCTCTGGTGGGTACTGGCAAGGGTGACTTGTCGGGCTTTCTTCTTAAACAATGACAGCATGAGCAAATGACCTTTATTGTTTTATTAGCCGCACGTTACGCTGCGCAGAACATGCAGTGGACAGGGACCAGTCTATGTCTGGCAGGTTTTCCGGGTTACAGCAGCACCAGACAGAGAATGGTCATCTGGGGCCAATAATCTGGTCAGTCAGAAATCGCGGGGTAAGATAAAAGAATGAAAACAGCACAGTCAGAGACTTCGATACAACTGCCCACCAACTACCTGCGCAACCTGCTGGATCTGGTGGCCGGGCGTGGCGGTGATGGTCTGCAGATGATGCAGCGCAGCGGCCTGAGCCCTGAGCTGATCGATACCATTGACGGCCAGATCAGCTGGGAGCAGTTCAGTGGCGCGCTGCGCGAAAGCCGCAACGAGATTAACGAACCCGGACTGGGCCTGTATCTCGGCAGTCAGCTGACCATCACCACCCACGGTCTGCTGGGACTGGCGGCGATGAGCAGCCCAACGCTGGGCGATGCTGCGCGGCTGGCCTGCCAGTACGTGGTAACACGAACACCATTGGTTTCTCTGCGGCTGGAAAAGAAAGGCATGCAGGTATCGCTGACCATCGACGAGCTGTATGCACTGGGCGATATCCGCGCCACCTTTCTGGAAACCCTGACCGTAACGCTGCTGGCGGTGATTGATTTTGTTGCCGGCGGCCAGGCCCGTGTCAGCCAGGTAAACTTTGCCTTCCAGACGCCGGAATACAGCTCACTGTACGAAGCCTTTTTCCCCTGCCCGGTGCGCTTTAATCAGGAACAGAATCAGATCATTCTGCCCGCCGCCGACCTGAATATCCCTTCACGTCTCGCCGATATTCAGGTACAGCGTCAGGCCGCCCAACAGTGTGAACAGCAATTAAAACAGTGGCAGGAAAGGCAGAAATTATCGGGCCAGATCCGCATGATGCTGGGCCGGGCCAAGGGACGCTTTCCGGGCTTTGAACAGGTAGCCGACGAACTGTCGCTGTCACCACGCACCCTGCGCCGGCGACTGGCAGAAGAAGGCACCAGCTATCAGGAATTACTGGAAATCTGGCGTCAGGAAATGGCACACCAGTATTTACGCACCACCAATCTCAGTGTGCAGCAGATCAGTTATTTGCTGGGCTATAACGACCCGGCTAATTTTGGCCGCGCCTTCCGCAAACGTAACGAGGGGATTTCGCCGCTGCGCTTCCGCCAGCAGGGGCAGGAAGCACCGGCAATCAGCCGTTCAGAATAACTTCTGCCGCAGCAGGTCTTCACCCTGTTTCAGGCCATCCTGATAGGCTTTATTCAGAATGTTCATATCGGTGGTGAACTGCCCGGCAGAAAAATCGTCAGGCGGACAGATTTCAACGATATTGCAGCCGGCCGGTGGCTGGCGAATAAAATCCAGCGCCCGGTTATAGTCGTCATGACGCTGCTGCAGGCGTGCCGCAATGTGCGGATAGTCTTTTAATAAGCGCGGAAAAAAGCGTGCGATTTTATAGGCTTTTTTACGGTACGAAGCCGGGTTTGAGCGCAGCACCAGAATATTACGCGCACCGCGGCGCCAGGCTTCCTCCACCGGCAGTGAGTCGGCCACACCACCATCGAACCAGATGTTATCGCGCAGCTGTACCTGCCCTTTAAACGCCAGCGGCATATTGCCCGAGGCTTTTAACGCCTGAAAAACCTCGTCGGCCTGCGGCGATAAATAATGTGCTTCGCCGCTGTGGGCACAGGTCGCCACCACCAGAAAGCGGTGTTTAACCGCTTCGATATGCTCCAGCCCGATCGGTAATTCGCGCTCGGTAATATCCCACAGCCAGTCGATATCAATTAAATGCCCGCCGCGCAGAAAACGCCGCCAGCTTTTAAATTGCGGCCGGCGGCAGTAATCGGTGTAGACCTTATAATTACGACCGTATTGCTTACCTAAATACGCCGCCACATTCGATGCCCCAGCCGATACGCCCAGATACCAGTCGAAAGGATAATAATCGGCGGCGATAAAAGCATCGAGAATACCGGCGCTGTAAATACCGCGCATAGCGCCGCCTTCAACAATAAGAGCACTGGCAGAATGATCGGCGCTCATGTCAGGCTCCTGCGTTTTCGCTCTCGGCTTGCATCACACGCATCTGCTCACGCTGCACCGATGAAAACATTCCTTTCATACGCTCCAGTTCATCAGCCGGCATGATATTCATAGCGGCAAATTTTTCGGCAGAAAATAACGCAAAATACCCTTCTGCTTTGGCCGCCACCTGACCTTTGGCATTACGCAGCTCAGCCGCCAGAACAACCTGACGGTCGTTTTTCTGTTCGGCAATAAAACCATAAACACTGACCGGCTCGCCGATACGGACCGGTAATTTAAAACGCACCTTAATATCGCGGGTCAGCAAAAACTGATTGAGCAGATACATGCCGGCCCAGCCCATCACTTCATCCAGCACCGTGGTAATAACTCCGCCGTGGGCCAGGTTGCTCCAGCCGCGCAGATGTCCGGGAATAACCAGATCTGAACGCACCTGCTGCTCGTTGGTAAAGAAGCGCATTTTCAGCCCCTGATGATTGTGCTGACCACAACCAAAACACTCATGGGCAATATTGGTCATCGGTCGCCATTCATTCGGCTGCATAAGAACCTCCATTCATCTCGGTAACAGTAAAATCGTTCAGTCCGGCACGCTCGGCCTGGGTCAGCGGACCGGCTCCGAGCAACAACAGTGCGTGTTCCACCATACGCAGGCCATAAGCGCCGGGGGCTTCACTGATCTGTGGCTGCAGCTGGTCGGAGAAATAATGCGCGCCTTCGGTCAGAGCCATCAGCACCTGAGCACTGGCGGCTGCATCGGCAATACGCACACACCCCTGCTCCTGCTGGAAACGCAATTCCTGGGTCAGCACGCGATGATAACGGCGATACATACGGGCCACCGCCAGCCGCACCTCTTCGTGGCGACGGGCCAGCGACATAATGGCGAAGACTTCCGGTGCCGCGAGGGTGTTCATCCAGCGCAGACCGAAATAAACAGCCAGCATCTGTACCAGCCGCAGGCGGGCATCGCCGCTGCCCGGTAATTCGCGGAACAGCTGGCCATAACGCTGCAGGCTGACATTCACCAGCGTGAGCATCAGGTTTTCTTTACTGCCGAAATGATGCATCAGCAACGACGGATTCACCCCCGCCGCCTGCGCCAGCCGTGCCATCGTTACCTGCTCATAGCCCTCACTGCGGATCACCTGTACCAGTACATCCAGCAGCTGTTCGCGCCGGTCACCGGCACTCAGACGGGTTTTGCGCGGCGAAGGCTGTTTGCTTTCCTGAACTTCAGACAAAGAACACCTGTTTATTTAAAACACCAATATGAGCCAAAAATAGCGGTTAAAAACACCATTATCAAGTAGTTATTGAATACCTATTTAGTTAATGGCTGAAACAGAGGGTTCGGAAAAGCGGTTGAGGATGGGCTTAACCCCTGTCTGAAATCAGGCAAAGCAAAACCTGCTTGCCACTTACTTCACATGTGAACTATATTTGATTCACATGTGAACTAAATTGCCGTGCGGTCATTAACTATGGATAAACGTCTCTTCTACCTGCTCAACAGCGCACGCCACCGGGTATACAAACACGCCGATCAGAAGGCCGAAGAAGCTCTGGGCATTTCCGTAACCCAGCTTGGCGCCCTGATGCTGATTGCCGCCAATGAAGGTTGTCTGCTGAAGGATCTGGCGCAGAGCCTGAATCTGAATAATTCGGCCCTGACCGGTCTGGCAGCACGGATGGAACACAACGGCCTGATAGAACGCCGCGCCTGTGAGCTGGATGGCCGCGCTTCGCGTCTTTATCTGACCCTGCTCGGACGCAGCAAGATCGACAGCGCCAGGCCGCTGATCAGCCAGCTGAATGCCGCCATGACCGAAGGTTTCAGCGAGCAGGAAGTGCTGGTCATCCTGCGATTTTTAAACCGCTTACTGAGCGAATTCTGAACATACGGAGGACAGCATGGAAAAAATTGAAGTGATGACTCAGGGCGGGCGACTGCTCAGCGCACGCTTATTCAGCGCCAGCGAAGCCCGCTCGGTTGTTGTCGTTGCCGGCGCGATGGGTGTACCCCAGGGCTGCTATGAAAAGTTTGCGCATTTTCTCTGCGAGCAGGGCCACAACGTTATTACCTTCGATTACTTCGGTACCGGAGAATCACTGCAGACACCTCTGCGCCATTGCCAGACCAATATCAGCGACTGGGGCGAAGAAGACTGCACCGCCATTATCCGCTTCGCCCGGGATTATTTTCCCGGACTGAAATTACAGTGGATCGGCCACAGTGTTGGTGGCCAGTTGCTGGGAATGATTCCCGCCGTTAATCAGATTGATCAGGCCATTACCGTGGCCTCAGGCAGCGGTTACTGGCGCGAAAATTCACCGCCGACCAAACGCGTGGCCTGGCTGCTTTGGTATTTCATCGCACCATTAAGCGTACCGCTGGCCGGTTATTTTCCCGGTGCCCGATTAAACATGGTCGGCGATCTGCCCGCCAATGTGATGCGCCAGTGGCGGCGCTGGTGCCTGAACCGCGAATACGCCGTGGGCGCCGAAGGTGAAGCCATGCGCGCACGCTTTGCCAGTGTCACGGTTCCGATCACCTCGGTTGCCTTCAGCGACGATGAAATGATGTCACGGCGCAATGTCGAATCACTGCACAGCTTTTATCAGAATTCACCACGCACCATGATCCGCCTGAAACCGGCGGATATCGGTGAAAAGAAAATCGGCCATCTGGGCTGGTTCCGCGAGCGCTACCGCGATTCCGTCTGGGCCGGGCAACTACTGCCCTTGCTGCAATAAGTTTTACCGCGAATTCATCACAATAGCTCACCACCATAATTCACCCAAATAAGAGAGAGAAAACGATGAGCCAGTTTTTAAAAATGTTTGAACAGTTGGGCGCACAACAATTTTCTGCCGGTATCGGCATGGTCGCCCCGTATTTTTCCACCATTGATCCGGAAGTCACCGAACTGCGTCCGGGCTACGCCAGTATGATTCTGCGTAACCAGAAAAAAGTGCATAACCACATTGGTACTATTCATGCGATTGCCATGTGCAACGCGGCTGAATTAATGGCCGGCATTGTGACTGATGCCAGCATCCCGGCTGGCGCACGCTGGATTCCGGCGGGTATGAGTGTGAAATATGTGGCTAAAGCCAAAACCGATTTAAAGGTTGAGGCCGATTGCAGTGCGGTGGATTTTTCCCAACCCGGAGAAGTGCATATTCCGGTCGCTGCTTACGACGACCAGAACACGCTGTGCTTTACCGCCGATATCACCATGAATGTGAAGCATGCCTGAAGCTTATAAAAACAGGTGTCCGTTAATGGACGCCTGTTTTTCCTGTAATCAGACACCAATCAGCTTACGATAACGCTTAATCAGTTTTTTCAGCCGCACCCGGTCGAGTATCAAACTTAACAGCGGATTTAATACCGTTTCTTTTTTTGCCCCACTCCCCCAGCGACGTAAATGGCGTTTGATTAATGCCATGGTAGCGACGCTGGCGATGGCCTTATCTTTCCATTCGATACGCGCCAGCGGTAACTCAAATGCCGGGTTCTGTTGCCAGCGTTTGGGCAGATCAGGGCAGACCGCCAGTGCACTGGCCATCCCCAATAATGCCACACCGGCATTAACAACCTGTTCCGCCGTCTGCAGACGGGTAATACCACCGGTACTCATAACCGGCATATTGGCGACTGCCGCAATCTGTGCGGCGAATTCGAGAAAATACGCTTCGCGTGCCAGAGTGCGGCCATCGGCGGTGCGTCCCTGCATTGCCGGAGCTTCGTAACTGCCGCCGGAAATTTCAATGGCATCGACCGCCAGCGGATTGAGCCATTCCACCACCGCTTTGGCATCGGCAATATCAAAACCGCCACGCTGAAAATCGGCGGAATTTAATTTAACCGCAACAACAAATTCTGGTTTAACCGCAGCGCGGATACGGCGGGTAATTTCCAGTAATAAGCGCGCACGGTTTTCCAGACTGCCACCCCATTCATCCGTGCGCTGATTGGTCAGTGGTGATAAAAACTGGCTGAGTAAATAACCGTGCGCCGCATGAATTTCCACACCGTCAAAACCGGCTTCTTCGGCACGGCGAGCGGTAGTTACAAAGCGTTCAATCACATCGCCGATATCGGCTGGCGTCATCGCCTGTGGCCGGGCGAATAAATGCGAGTGCTTACCCAGGTCCACCGCCACTGCAGATGCCGACAACACCTTACCGCCCAGTGCGGCATACACCTGACGGCCCGGGTGATTAATCTGCATCCAGATTTTTGCGCCCTGCTCCTTCGCCGCCTGTGCCAAAGCAATAAAAGGGGCCAGCGGCGTTTGCGCTTCCAGCGCCAGACCACCGGGGCCGGTCATCGCCAGATGATCGACCATAACGTTACCGGTAATGATCAGACCGCTGCCGCCCTGTCCCCAGCGCCGGTAGAGATGAGTCAGTGCCGCATCCGGCAGTAACCGCGCATCGCCCATATTTTCTTCCATCGCCGCTTTGGCGATGCGGTTAGCAAGCTGCTGACCGTTAGGCAGGGTCAACGGCGTAAAGACAACTGAGCTCATAACAACTCCCGATCATTGGTTGGTGATAACTGAACAGCGCCCATGTTAAATTTAAAGTTAACTTTAAGTTCAACTGGTTTTTTTATGCCGTTTTCATCTGTCGATAAATCCTCTGTAACCCCCTCCGGCAAAGCGGATACACGCTTAATGCGCATTGGTGAGCTGGCGGCCCAGAGTCAGACACCTGCGTCCACCATCCGCTATTACGAACAGCAGGGCCTGCTGAGTGGCGTGCAGCGTACCGCCGGCGGCAGCCGCCGTTACGATGGCAGCGCACTGTTACGCCTGCAGATGATCCGCAGCCTGCAGAATATGGGCTTTGCGCTGGGGGATATTCCGGCCCTGCTGCGCGATGAGCAGCAAGCTGTGGATCATGAGCGGGTAATGACGACCCTGAATGGCCGGCTGGAGGATATCGATACCTTACTGGCCAGCCTGCAACGGCAGCGCGATCAGTTGCATTCGCTGCGTTGCCTGCTGGAAAGCAGCTGGGAAGCAGGCCATTGTCTGAGTGACGAGCAGATTCTGGCGCTGCGCGATCAGTATCTGCAGCCGCCAGACAGTGCGGGCAATCAGGACTGATTCAGGCGCGCGACTGTAGCGGCCACATCTTCAGCGCTGTGGCGGATCTGCTCAATCACATCCGCTGCTTGCTGAATCTGCTCGCCCACCTGCTTCGTCTGCTGCTGGGTTTTTTCCATCTGCTCCATCGCCGCACGGGTCAGGGCTTCATTCGCCTTAACCATTTCGTCGATTTCCAGCGTTGAGCTGTTAGTGCGCGATGCCAGACTGCGCACTTCATCGGCGACCACCGCAAAACCACGGCCATGCTCACCGGCACGCGCCGCTTCAATCGCAGCATTTAATGCCAGCAGGTTGGTTTGTTCAGCAATGCTGCTGATGGTGGTGACGATGGCGGAAATTTCCGCCGATTTACTGCTTAGTTTGCTGATGCTCTGTGCCACATCACCCACCTGCGTCGCCACCTGCGCCGATGCCGTAACACTGGCACGTAACAGACCACTGCCATTCTGGGCCAGGTTAACGGTATCGGCCGAATTACTGCGTGCCAGCTCCGATGCTTCACGCACCTGCTCGGCCTGCAGCACCCGTTCGGTAATATCGCTGGCAAACTTAATCACCTTAATAACGCGTTTTTGCGCATCAAAAATCGGGTTATAGCTGGCTTCCAGCCATACAGTACGGCCACGCTTGTCACGTCGTTCAAACTTACCGCTCTGCACCCGCCCCTGTGCCAGCCTTTGCCAGAAGTCCGGCTGCTCGCGGTAAAAAGCGTCATTGCAAAAAATGCGGTGATGTTTACCGCGCAATTCTTCCGCCCGGTAGCCCATGGTGTTCAGGAAATTGTCATTGGCATTGAGAATGGTGCCATCCGGGGTAAATTCAATAATGGCCTGCGAGCGGTTCAGCGCATCCATTACCGCTTCCTGGCTACGGCGTTTTTCTGTATTAGCCGTTACGTCCTGAGCCAGCTTGATAACACGAATCACACGGCCATTCTGCAACACCGGAAAATAGGTAGCGCGCAGCCACAGGCGCTCCCCCTGTTTATTAATCCGCGGAAAAGAGCCGCTCGCAAATTGTCCGGCGGCAAGCTTTTTCCAGAACGCACGGTACTCTTCTGAAGCCGCATAGTCGGTGCTGCAAAACATACGATGATGCTGGCCCACCACCTCATCGCGGCGATAGCCAACCACCTGCAGAAAAAGATCATTCACATCCTTAATCGTGCCATCCGGGGCGAATTCAATCATTGCGGAATCCTGACGCAATGCCTGCTCCAGTGCCTGAGCACTGGCCAGTGCCTGTTCAAGCTGCTGAACCTTGTCTTTGTTTTTATCGAACCACATAACTGCTCCGGAATAAGTTTGCATACAGGGTACACACGCTCTCAATCTAGCCCAGTCCTGCCTGCCCGCCAGTGCTGACTACAAGCGACAGGCACTATTTATAAAAACCAGTGATGTATAACAATCCGGCATCGTGTTGCAGGCATAAAAAAGCCGCCAAACGAGGCGGCTCCGGGCTTTAAGTACAACAGCGGTACAACAGCGGTACTACAGCGGTACAACAGCAGTACTACAACAATGCCGCTTACTTTTTCAGCACCACACGATAGCGCGGGCTGCCGTTTTCCAGACGGTCAATGGCGCTGTTCACGTCCGCCATATCAAACACTTCTACTTGAGGTTCAATATGATGGCGGGCGGCAAATTCCAGCATCTGCGCAATCACTGCCGGGCTGCCAACCGGCGACGACGACACCGAACGCTGGCCGCCCATCAGCGAGAACACATTCAGCTCGACCGGTTCCAGTACCGCACCGACCAGATGCAAACGGCCTTTCGGACGCAGGGTATTTACATACGAACCCCAGTCGAGTTTTACATTCACCGTCGACAGAATCAGATCGAAATAACCGGCGGAATCTTTCAGCGCCTGCTCATCACGGGAATCCAGCGTACGGTGTGCGCCCAGCTCCAGCGCTTCGGTGCGCTTGGCTTCCGACGAGGTAAAGGCCGTTACTTCACAGCCCCAGGCATTGAGGAACTGCAGCGCCATATGGCCAAGGCCACCAATACCCACCACACCAACACGCGCCGTGGGCTTAACACCAAACTGCACAATAGGGTTAAACACCGTTACGCCACCACAGAACAGCGGCCCGGCCACTTCGCTGCTGACGTTATCCGGCAGTTTCACCACGCTGGCTGACTGTGCCCGCACCTTGTCGGCAAAACCGCCATGACGGCCAACAATAGTGCCGCGCGCACCGGCACAGAGGTTATGGTCGCCTTCCATACAGGTCTGACACTCGTTACAGTAACCGGAATGCCAGCCGAGGCCGACCCGATCACCCACCTGCAGTTTTTTCACATGAGCGCCCACCGCACTGATGCGCCCCGCCACCTCATGGCCCGGCACAAAGGGATAGCGAGTCATGCCCCATTCGTTATTCAGCATGCTCAGATCACTGTGGCAGATACCGCAGTATTCCACATCGATTTCCACATCATGGTCACCCAGCGGGCCCGGATCGTATTCAAACGGCTTGAGTTCACCACCCGGTTCGAAGGCTGCGTAGGCTTTGATCATGGTTGTTCTCCTGACATAAAAAATGGGCTTAGCGGTTACACCTGAGCAGATGCCGGCGTGCTGTATTCACACGCCATTGTATTACACCGACAAAAACTGCGATGACTCAGACCAGCACCAGCTCAACACGGATATTACCGCGGGTAGCGTTAGAGTATGGACATACCTGGTGTGCCTTTTCCACCAATGTCTGAGCGACAGTGTTATCCATGCCCGGCAGGCTGATATGCAGCTCAACGTCAATGGCAAAACCCACACCCTTATCATTAGGGCCAATACCCACATGCGCGGTAATGGCGGTGTCAGCCGGCAACGCGGTTTTATCCTGCATCGCCACATACTTCAGCGCGCCGATAAAACAGGCGGAATAGCCTGCCGCAAACAGCTGCTCCGGATTTGTACCATCACCACCGGCACCACCCAGCGCTTTGGGTGTGCTGAGTTTGACATCCAGCGCCTGGTCGGATGAGACAGAGCGGCCATCACGGCCACCGGTTGAGGTTGCCTGGGCGGTATACAAAATTTCCATAAGATTCTCCGTTTTCGGTTCGTCGTTGCTGGCACCGTCTTCTGCTGCTTGCTTCTGCCCGCTGCCACCAGGATATAGTTATCGCGATAACTATTTACCTGTAAAAAATGGCCTTGTGCGGCCAGAACGGAGAAAAGATTATCGCAATAATCTATTGCGTGCAATATAAAATCATTCCCCCTGCAATGCCCGGCGCAGAACATCCAGCCGCTCTTTCAGATCCATCAGCTCCGGAATGGCTGCATTGCAGTGACTGGCGGCACAGGCATTCACCTGCAACGCCTTCTCGCGCAGGCTGCGGCCATGCTCACTGAGGCGAATCTCCAGCAACCGCTCATCGGCGCTGCTGCGCGAACGGCTGATCAGGCCCTCAGCCTCCATCCGCTTGATTACCGGCGTTAACGCCCCCGGCTTCTGCCCCAGACGCGCGGCAATATCTTTCAGCCCCAGGCCGTCCTGCTCCCACAGAATCAGCAACACCAGATACTGCGGATAGGTCAGCCCCAGCGGCTCCAGCAGGGGTTTATACACCTGAGTCATCGCCAGCGAGGTGGCGTACAGAGAGAAGCACAATTGCTTATCGAGCAGCAGCGGATTGGAATCGGACATAAAGGCTCGGGCCTGTGGTGATCAAAGATGACAATGAGGGAATGCTGCCATAAGCCGGCGTTGCGGAACAGTGTTGGTGGCAGCTGCAGGCTGGCAGGGTGTGGAAGCGGATCTTATCCGCGACTTGTGGGAGTGACCTGTAGGAGAGACTTTCAGTCGCGATACGACTCGCTACACCGCTCTGCTTTCTACTCGCTCCCACGCTCTGCGTGGTAGTGCTGCCGCTGGTGGTGGTTGTGTTCTGAGTTGTAGCCGCTGCGCGGCTTAGCTTTTGCGACTCGCTCCCACGCTCTGCGTGGTAGCGCTACTGCTGGAGGTAGTTGTGTTCCGAGTTGTAGCCGCTGCGCGGGCTGGCTTTTTGGGCTACCGCCCGGCCTTATGACCTCTTTGAGGGGTCTTACCCCTCACGCCGGTCGGGCGCTTACTCCTGACCGCCATGGATGGCGGAAATGCAGATTGTGCAGGAGCACACAATCGGCCTGCTTCGCGCTGTGCAGGACTTCATCCGATCTGAACAATCCTGCGGTCTCGGTAACGCGAATAATGGGCTCCATGGCCCTATTCGCTCGCCCGGCATCCATGCCCGGACGTACCCCGGCGCAGAATGATTCAAACCGGCGTCCTGCAGGCGCACAAACCATCAATCACGCAAAGCCGAATATGAAACAAACGCCGAATCGTAGGAGTGGATCTTATCCACGACAGACAAGAGCCTGTCATTCACACCAAAATGTAGGGAGGGCACTGCCCACCAAATATCTGAAAGGAAAGCCGCTGCTCAACAATAGGTGGCGGATTTCCACTGTCGCCTTTTGCCACTTGTAACCATTTTTATCAATTATTGAACCCATACCAGAACTTCAGTAC
>NZ_JABVCB010000010.1:0-210830 GCF_020320405.1 Thalassolituus sp. ST750PaO-4 | reverse complement strand
CGCACGATATAACAACACCAGAACTCAGACCGTCAGGTCGGTTTATCTGACTCAGCACCGATACCCTCCCCGCCCGAAATCCGACTGTTTTATCACGCAATTCCTGCCCTGCGTTTATAAGGACGGGCGGCAGCGTACCTAAACAATCAATTTATAAGAAAAACACGCTACGATGTCGTTTAATTTACTTCAAACATTAAATTTCAAAAACTGCGAATGTAAGAGAATTCTTATGAAAAAAATATTCACTCTATTGATCATAGTAGGCAGCCTCAATGCTACTTCGCATGAGAATAAAGTTGCCAATTCAATAAATATATACAATCCATTTCATATAAAAAAAGAGCTTTGGATTAACGGCAATATCCATTCGATATCACCCACCAGCTATTTATGGGTGCCATGCATGCCTGAAGAGAAATTTGAAATACAAAATTCTAGCACTCTGGAAACAATGATCTGCGGCGACTTTAAAGAGCTAAAAAATAATGATTAAAAAAATAATTATTTCGATGGCATCCATAGCATGCATATCATGCGGTACAGAAAACTCTGATGGTTCCGATGCAACAACTTATAGCTCTTGTAGCATCACGCAATCGCAAGCTATTTTCGCAGATGACAGGGCAAAAGATGTAAGCCAATGCTGGGATGGTGTTAACTTCAAAGAAAGAAGCCTGGCTCAATCCTGGTGTGCAGAAAAAGTTAACACTTACATAGCCAGTGAATATATATTCGGCCATTCCGTAACTTACCTTATAGCTTCAACAAATTGTCCATAAATTGCATCATGAATACTAAGGGACTAACAGAAAAAGGTTAATACCCCTAGAAAGAAAGTATAGCTGGGTGAGTTAGGCTGGAAATCTGAATAAGGGCTTAGGTATGTTAATGAGCATGCCTACGAATAAACTGTTAACTGTCATCAAAAAGAGACGACGTGCCAATCACAAACGAAAAAATTGTAAGCCATGATTTTCTTACTGGAATGTATCGAGATGACTACTTCCCGGATTTTTTGGTCGACAAAATCAAAGCAATCCTCGTTAGCCTGTGTGAAGAAATTGAAGACAATAAGCCTCAAACCGACGAAGACCTATTACAACTCACTCATGCTGCAACTGAGCGCATAAATGAGTTAGAAGAAGAGTTTGAAGATAATGATAGTGAATTAGAAACCGGGGCTAGAGAGGTAATGGCTGAAAATTTTGATTTTATAGTAAAGGCTTATGGCTTCGATAAAGTAGACATTGAAGATGTGATAGCACCAAGAGAATGGTAGTTGCTCCTAAATCACAGTTAACAAGGCCAAGCAGCATAGCCCCTTCGGGGCTGGACCTCGCTACGCTCGGCCGCTGTTGACGGCGTTAAATTTCACCAAGATGAATGATATATACCTCAAGAAAGCTAATGACAAAGATTTTTTCGATCTGATTGGTCGTGAAGTTTCGTCCATAAAAACAGATGGAAATAACTCAGACATAACTGATGATGGATTGAAATACATCAGTCAATTAGATGGGTTAAAGGAGCTAGACCTCGAGTGGGCAACACAAATCACCGATATAGGTATCAGTTATCTTTGTAAACTATCAACATTAACTTACATTGATTTGTCATTTTGCAAAAATATATCTACGAAAGCCATAGAGGAACTAAGGGCAGCAATAGATGGCATCACAATTGAATACTAAAAATTTAACAAGTAAAGGCAAGCCGACGCGCAGAATGCGCGCACGGTTGCTTTAGGCGTTAGGTACCGCGATGAAAACCTCTTCGCACTCATATTTCTTATTGCCTCCTCCGGAGCCTTTTGCATGGAATATACAAAGGGATTTGCACTTCTAACACTTAATGGTGCTCATGTCGGATTTTTGCTTGGCGCTCCAAGCTTCAAAGAAGACATAGGTGATTGTGTATTTATGCTTCTTCCCGAAGAGGCTGATCTAGTAGATTCACCACTAGGTATTTTAATATCTGAGCTTAAAGTTACCGGCGAGCATCAATGGGAAAAGCACGGAGCCAATATTCGGATATTCCTTAATAAGGAAAATGCTCTTGAGATAACTGATCAAGCACTAGTGCTTAATGCTTTCGGAAAAGTTATCGGAAAATCTGTGGCAATCCCGGAAAAAGTTGAGTAACCATGCTAGTGCAGCACCTAACAACTGGTTCAAACCGTTCGCTGCGCTCACTGGGACCGGCCAAAGCCAGTCCCTTAACCAAACTTTAAGTACCTAGAGAGGACATGCCTTGAGCCTAGTAGTTGCACGAATCGAAGGGTTAAACCTATTTATAGAATCCGACTCTAAAGTCTCAGATCCATTAATGGTTCAAAAAAGTCCTGTATGTAGCGTTATAAAAACAGTGATTTTAAATCCGCTAGTGACGTTGAGTTATGCGGGTGATGTACACCTTGCCGAAGAGATCATTCGAAATTTCTATATCAAAGGAATTTCAAATGTGGAGGAATTCATTGAATTGATAAATCACATCAGCGAAGGTTCAACTTTGGATACGGATTTCATAATTGGTGCTGCTGATGGTGGCTCACCAAGATTGTTTAGAATAAGGAATAATTGTCAGGTTGAACGAGACTTGACATCAACTTGGATAGGTGATGTTGAGGCCTATTCGAAATATCAAGAGGTGTATCACTCGCTGGAGAAAAATAATCCTTCCTACCGTGAAATGCGCGTCGCAATCTCAGAGGTGATTAACTCCAATAAGTTCGAGAGCGTCGGTTGGTTTAATGTTTCGGTATTTTTAGATCATGAAATACACGTTCATCCAGTGTTTGCATATGATATAGGGTTGAACCTTGATGCAAATGTTAAGCAGCACATACCTGAAAATACAAAAACGCCTTTGAGTGTAGGAAGCATCGAAGGTGGAGCTTACGGCGTCACCTTTTTTGCCTCCTTATCTCCAAAGGCTATTGGGCTAGGAATCTACTTCGTGCATGCAAACCTTGGGATACTCTACTATCCCAAATATAGTCTGCAGGGAGAGATAATAAAGGGTAAAAGTCCAGTCGATTTTATTAAGTCTATACTTGAAAAATATAATATGCCTTTGCATGGTTTTTATCTGGATGAGCAGGGGAGATTCAAGCATATTGACGCTAGGAAATTACTGGCTTAACAATGCAACTCCGCTATCCTCAATCAGTCACCCCTAACCCGCCTGCTGTACCTGTTTTTCCAGTTCAGCAACCAAACCGGGCTCCAGCTTTAACTGCCGTGCCAGTTCCTGCAGGTAGGCTTTTTCCATAAAGTTCTGTTCATCCACGATTAACACCGAGGCCAGATAGACTTCGGCGGCTTCTTCCGGTGTTTTTACCTGAGCAGCTATTTCTGCCGGGTCGAGTGGCTTACGCAGTTCCTGTTCAACAAAGCGGTTTACCTCTGCCGTTGCGCCCATGGCCTGTACGGCGTTACTGATGCGCTGTTGTTCGGCGTCGTCGATATGGCCGTCGGCTTTGGCGGCGGCAATCATGGCAGATAACAGCAGCAGGCTTTCACGTTCGTTCGGTGCGGGGGCACTGACAGCGGCCTGCCCTGGCAAAGCCATGGCCGGAGTCTGAAGTGCTGCATCATGGTCGCTACCAGTCGCCGCTGCGTTTTTTCCGGCTTTCCAGCTCTGATAGGTTTTAAAGGCAACGGCAGCCAGCGCGGCGCTGCCGCCGACTTTCAGGGCGGTTGATCCCAGTTTGCGGCCGCTTTTTGAGCCCAGCAGCAAACCCAGTGCACCGCCCCCCAAGGCGCCTTTGGCCAGGGTCGATAAGGTATCGCTGCGGGCGTCGCCTTCCGCCGGAATATTCAGTGCTTTCTCCGCGCCCTGCCTGCCTTGCTGGGCAAGATCCGTGGCAGAGCTGAGGAACAGATTCACCAGTCCTTTAATATCCATAACGCATACCTGATAACAAATGAGTCCATTACCAGTATGCGGATTTAAATTTAAGGTTGGGTCAGGGATTGTGAGGAAGGGTCAGGCCGGGCATGCAAGGTTATGCGATAAAATTTACACAATAATAAGCAGGCAGCGCAGCCACAGAGGTTAACAGTAGCAGCCTGAGCCGCTACTATCATTCCGTTACTCATTAAGTGCAGACGGAGTTATTTATGAGCAAGGATGCAGAAAAAACCACATTTACCGCGCAGTTATTCGCTCCGGCAAAAGCCGCTGGCGATGATCTGCGGGCGTTTCTTATTTTGCCTAAAGAAGTCAGTGATCTGCTGCCCCGCCGTGGCCGCACCAGTGTCGAAGGCACCATCAATAATTATCCGTTTCAGGCAACACTGGAACCAGACGGCCAGCTCAGTCACTGGCTTAAAATGGATAAAGCCCTGTATGAGGCCTGTGGCGCAAAAATCGGTGAAACTGTCGCTGTAGAAATTGCTGCCATGCAAAAGGAGCCGGAGCCTGCGCTGCCCGAAGATTTTCAGACCCTTCTTGATGCCTCACCGCAGGCTAAAGCGGTATGGGAAGCAACAACAACCATTGCCCGGGTAGACTGGATTCACTGGATTGAGTCTGCCAAGCAGGCCAAAACCCGCGCAACCCGTATCGAAAACGCCTGCGATATGCTCGCATCGGGTAAAAAGCGGGTGTGCTGTTTTGATCAGTCCGGGTTTTACAGCAAGGCTTTGCGTTCGCCGGACGCTAAAAATTAAGCAATATTAAAAGCCTGACAGACCTGATGCACAGGCCCGCCAAATATGCATTATTCCGCACATAATTCTTTATCGCTGTAACGGGTAGTCAGATAGCGCTTCTGCGCTCTGGTTAATTTCTGAAAAATCAGCCGGTAAGAATGATCGACCATCCGTTCCAGCTCACCGTCGGGCACATCGCCGTCCAGCAGCACGGTATTCCAGTGGCTTTTATTCATGTGGTAGCCGGCAATAACCGCGCTGAACACATCGCGCAATTCCACCGCCTGCTGCGGATCACACTTCAGGTTAATCCGCGCTTTGCCGTCTTTTTCGTACAGCAGGGCAAACATTTTGTCCTGTACTTTATAAACATAAGCATCCGGGCCGAAGGGAAAATCCTCCAGTGCTTCGGGCTTGCTCAGCAGGTAAGCACGCAGGGTCTGAAAATTCATAATCTGAAACCTGACAACAACTAAGTCTGATACGTTTAAAGCAGTTTTTTAACGGCCGCATAATCGGTGCCGCGCACGCGCTGATAACCCACATACACCGTTGGGTAACCGCCAATGCCCAGCGCTTTTAATAGCCAGGTTTGTTTGGCGGGTTTTTCCACATCGTAATCCAGGTAATCAACATTGTGCTCGGCAAATTCGCCACGCAGTTTTTTGCAGTAGCCACACCATGTGGTGCCATAGAGCACAATGCGCGGAGCGCCGTTGTCATCAAAGTGTTTGGAAAAAATGCGTTGTTCCTGCGCGGTTAAAGCCCGCTCGCCAAAGTTATTGGCCAGAACCGATGCATAGTGAGCGGCGTTGTAGCCCTGCATACGTTCGCGGCCAACCAGCAGTGTGGGCACGGTACGCGGGTTGCCGTAACGCTCTGCGCCTTGCGGGTCGCGGTCGGTAACAACAATTTCGGCATCAATATAACGGCGGCGCAGTTCGGCGCTGGCGTCATTGCAGGGCTCTCCGCAACTGCTGTTAATCAGCAATACCGCCCGTGGATTACCAGCACTGTCATACACACCGGAGCCGCTGATGCGGGCAAACCAGTCATTCAGGGTGTCGCCGAGCGGCAGGTAAATATAGGCCGCGACAGCCGCGGCCAGTATCAGCAGTTTTTTCATGCCTTACATCCTTATATGGCTTATTCAGGTTGCGGTTAAACGTCCTGATTGTGGAAATTAAAGCTCAGGGGTTAAGTACTGTTGCGCCATCGCTCGGCAGTTCGCGCGCCACGCGTTTTACCCGCGGCGTCAGCTGGCAGAACAACTCGTAACTGATGGTGCCGCACAGTTCTGCGATACGGTCGACGCTGAGATGCTCGCCCCAGAGTTCAACCGGCGAACCGATCTGCGCGTGCGGATGGTCGGTAAGATCGACGGTGATCATATCCATCGACACCCGGCCAATCAGCGGGCATTCAACACCGTCCACCAGCACCGGCGTACCGGCCGGCGCATGGCGCGGATATCCGTCCCCATAACCAATGGCAACAACGCCAACGCGGGTATCGCGTTCAGCCGTCCAGTCACCGCCGTAGCCTACGGTTTCACCGGCGGGTACGTCGTGGCTGCTGATCAGTTGTGATTCGAGGCTCATTACCGCTTTCAGGCCCAGCTCGGCAGCGCTTTTATAATTCAGCGGCGAGCTGCCATAGAGCATGATGCCCGGGCGGCTTAAACCTTCGGCGACCAGTTCATTGTTGATGCGTTTTTCGGTCAGCAGGCCGGCACTGTTGCTGATGCTCAGCGGCACCGGCCAATCGCGGCTGTAGAGGGTATCAAGCTGTGCGGCAAGTACCGCTGACTGCCATTCATCGGCACTGGAGAAGTGCGAGATCACATAGCGCAGTTCCAGTTGTTCGTCGGCACTGATCAGAGCGAGGATGTCGTCGGCCTCGCTGACGCGGAACCCTAAGCGGTTCATGCCACTGTTGATCTTCAGCCACACCCCCACCGGCTGGCTCAGCGTGGCGCTGGCCCGGTCCTGCAGCTGTTTGCGGTGATGCACCACCAGCTGAATTTTGTGTTCGGCGGCCAGTGTCCATTCATGCGCGTCGTAAGCGCCCTGCAACACCACCAGCGGACGGCGGATACCGGCTTCGCGCAGGGCCAGAGCCTCGTCAACACAGGCCACGGCAAAGCCGTCGGCGCTGCTCAGGGCGCGGGCGCAGTTGACCAGCCCGTGGCCGTAGCCATTGGCTTTGATCACCGCATAGGCCTTACCGCTGACGCTGGATTTGGCCAGTTGGTAATTGTGGCGGAAGTGAGACCAGTTGATTAATGCGCGCGTTGGACGTGTCATGGACGTGGGAACAACCTCGAAAATAGGTACAATAGCGCTTTGGCCCTGCCACAACCAGTGATGCCGGTATCAATAACGCCGTAACCGCTACAGGCGGGAATCGTTGCTGATACGGAATGCCGGGTATTTAGTGCAGGGCCGCCGGAGTACAATGCCGGCAGAATCTGCCGGGCGGCCATTATGTCAGGCCTGTCCGGCAAAAACACCCGCTGCCTCTGGCTGCAAACCCGCTACGGAAATCACCATGCCCAGTCACCCGCTGTTTACCGACAAAACCATTGCCCTCTCGGCAACGCTGGCGGCGACCATTGGCCTGGAAGAAGCCGTGCTGCTGACCGTGCTTAACGATGCCGCCAGCATCCAGGGGCAGCATTGGGCGCGACTGCATAATCAGGCGCTGCGCAATCAGCTGCCGTTCTGGGATGACGTCAGCATCCGCCGGGTACTGCGCAGCCTGCTCGATAAAGGCCTGCTCAGCCTGCAGGGGCCGATGTTTCCCGATGCCGAAGGTCTGATTTACGCCTTCAGCGCCGCGCAACCACAGGGGCGTGCGCAACCCGGCAGCGAAGCACAGCCACAGCAAACCATCTCGCCACCCCAGCCCGGCCACTTTAAGCAGCCGCTGGAATCGCGCTGGCAGCCACAGGAAGACACCCTCGCCCGCCTCGAACAACACGGCATTCCGCGCAGCTTTGCCTGGGCCCAGCTGGATACCTTTATTCTGCAGGGACAGGAACAGGGCGCGAACCGCAATGACTGGAACACCCGCTTTTTCCGCCATGTGAAGAGTCAGTGGGTATTCACTCAGAACGATGCACAGAAGCAACAGCGCACTCTTGAGCGTGGTTTTCAGGGCACCGCGGCGGGCGTGAGCATACAGGAACGCAGTGCCTTTAAGCCTGCACAGGATGAAGCTGCCCCCATCAGTCTCGACTGGCAGCCGAGCCAGGATGCCTGCCAGATTCTGCAGCGTGCCGGTATCGACCCGCAGTTTATTACCGATGCCGTGGCCGAGTTTGTACTCTACTGGGCCGAACGTGGCGACGCGTTTAAAACCTGGAACAGCAAGTTTATTCAGCAGGTGCGCCAGCAATGGGCGCGCTACAGTGCCTCGGTGGAGCATTCCTCCCTGCCGACCCGTATTCCCGATAACTGGCAACCGGCGGAAGACTGCTACGACATTCTCGCCATGGGTCATATCGACCGTCAGTTTGCTCAGGGTCTGGTACCGGAATTTGTGCTTTACTGGCGCGACTCCAATCAGGTACACAACAGCTGGAACAGCCGTTTTCTGCAATACGTTAAACAGCAATGGGGCAAGCGTTTAGCCCAGACTTCGTCAGGAGAATCCTATGGCACGCACACCGGCCAGCACACAACTGCTCAACCGGGTTACGCAACAGCTGAAGCAAGCGTCCAGCGACTCAAAGACACCAGCTGGTGAAACCCTGGCGCACGAGCCGAGCATTGAGCAGAAAGAAGCCATTAACCAGATTTTTGAGCTGTTCCGCTTTAATTATCACAACCAGTTTTTAAAGGCCTTTCCCGACCTCGACACCATGATTATGGCGAAGCGGTTATGGGCGCGGCTGCTGGGTGAATACAGTGGTGACGTGATGATGCGTGCCGCCGAAAGAGCGGTAAAAGAAAGCAGTTTCCTGCCCAGCGTGCACGAAGTACTGGCCCGCTGCGACGTGGCCGACAGCCTGGGTTTACCCTCGGCCCACGCCGCTTTTATGGAAGCCTGCCGCGCGCCATCACCGAAAAAAGTATTTAACTGGAGCCATCCGGCGGTGTATTACGCCGGCCGTGCCAGCGACTGGTTTTTTCTGGCTAATAACGTCGAAGAAAAAACCTTCCCGGTATTTAAACGCAATTATGAAATATTGCTGAAGCGCCTGCAGAATGGCGAAAGTATCGAGATGGAAGTGGCCAAAGCGCTGCCCGAACACAGCGAGACACCGCTGCCGCGTAAAGAGCAGCAACAGCGATTGCAGGAACTGAAGAAGCAGTTAAGTTAAAAAAAATCCCGGAATATTCCGGGATTTTTTTATTTAAATCATGATGAAACGCTGATTGCGTGTGAGAAGCCTTTGCGGGGCGCAGGGGCTTTCCCCGCAAAGGCTTTAAATCAATCGCAAAGCCTGCCCGCGCAGCGGCTATTAAGCCCGGTCCTTAAGGCACCAGCGTCCAGCGCTGGTTATTCCCACCCCAGTTATACCAGGTTCCGGCGTTATCTCCGGCATTGCTGCCGTAACCATCCACCACCTGTTCCGGTAATGTACGCATAGCTACTGAGCCATCGGCATTCAGGCTGAAGCGCTGATTAGCATTGCCATTGCACTGCCAGATCATCAGGTTGGCGCCGTTGGCAAAGTTGCCGCCATTATCCAGACAAAAGCGGTTGTCCTGCTGGCTGCGGATTAATCCGCTGCTGGCGTCGTAATGCCATTTCTGCCAGTTGCCGTTATTGCAGGTCCACTGGCCTACGTTGGTGCCGTTGTTCATGTTGGCATTGCTGATATCCAGACACAGGCCGGAGGCATTATTAATAAACTGCACGTAGTCCACCGCTGGCGGAATATTGCCCGCCTGGAACGGTGCGTAAACCACACCGGCTTTATCCAGCTCTTCACCGGCGCGGCCATGCAGGCCAACAATCTGCCAGCCAGCCGGAGCATTAAAGGTCTGACAGCTGCCGGTGGTTGAGCCCGCCGCTACGCTGCGGTTCTGACTGGTGGTAAAGCGGCTGTAGAAGATACGGGTTCTGCCGTCTTTCTGGCCGCTGCACAGCTGCAGTGACGTCAGGTATTCACCACTGTTGAGGTTCAGCACATGATCCGTACCGCCATTACCGCCGTGCGATAGCACGAAGCCGTTACTCAGGGTCAGGTCGATACGGTCAACGCGGGAACCGGCGCGGATATTAACGCCGCTTACGGCCGGATTCTGCGGTAATACCGCCACATCGTTAAAATGCGTACCGTGCGGGCCACCAAAAGGATCGCTCAGCCGGCGGTCGGCCGGGGTGGAATATACAAAGTCAGTCTGCAGCGGCGGGTGGTCAGATAAACGCAGACCATCGCTGGTGTTGTCGTCCTGACGCAGCAGGTGATAAACCGCATCCAGCCCGACAAAACCGTTATCGCGGAACAGTACTTTATCGACGATTTCGCAATCCGGGGCCGAGGTCTGCGGATCACAGGTCAGGGCATCAGCGCCGCTTACCGGCACGTCGCCGTTACGCGACAGTTTGACCCAGGCATCGCTGAAACCACGGTTCAGCAGTTCCCAGATATTATCGCCACTGCGGGTATAACGGGTGTTGGTATCGCCCATCACGATCACCGCATTACCGGCAGAATTGGCATCGATATAGCTAATTAACTGGCGGATATTGCCACGACGGGCAGCCAGATCGGCATCGCCCACCTGAGCCTGGGTATGCAGGTTATAGATATCCACATACACACCTTCTGCCAGACGGGTGCGCGCCAGGGTGAAGCCCTTAGGGGTTAAACAATCAACGCCATTACAGTCTTTCCAGCGGACCCGTTCCCAGTCGCTGTACGGGAAGCGGCTGAGGGTATTCAGGCCACTGCCAATCCCCATGCCGCCGGTGGTGGCGGAGCGGTATGGATGGGTGTTGCAGGTGTCATAGAGTGCGGCGTGATAGTTAAAATCTTCCTGCACGTTCACCACATCAAATTCGTTGATATAACAGCTGATCTCTTCCGTGGCGCTCTGGCGCGGCGATACCGCACTGGAAAACAATTCCAGTAAACCGGCCACGTTGTAGGTGAGAGTACTGAAGCTGCCTTCCTGTGAGGCCGATACCTGAGCAGGCGCGGCACTGAGTGCGGCCAGCATCATGCCGGCGGTCAGCATGGATCTGTTCATAAGTGTTACCTTCGTATTTATGATTATTATTTGGCCCATCGCAATCAGATTGCGGTACTTTTGTACCACATCAGAACTCATCCGCGGCAGGACAACACGGGCCGCTGCGTAACACGCCAGATGCCAACAGCGGCCCATCATGACCAGATGGCGGAAAACCACTCGTTTTCCGCCACCATGAACGATCAGTTCAGACGGGCGATGACACTGGTGCCGGTGTATTCCAGCGTTACCCCGTAATCACCGGCATCCACATGGCTGAACTCACCGGCAACCTTACCTGCCTGCAGCAAGGTATAAGCAGCCCCGCTTTGCGGCGTCAGGCCGGCAAAATCGAGAGTCAGCGTGGCACCATCAATAAACAGGGTTTCAGCAGTGGCAACCTGAGTGCTGTCTGCATCCATGGCCAGCTTCAGTACTGCAGCGCCATTCAGGGTGATATTGCCGCCCAGCTGCAATGCACCACGGGCATCAACCAGTGCCGTACCGGAGTTCACAAACAGATCGCCCTGACCGAAGGCCGAAGCAGACGCTGCTTCCAGCGTACCGCCGTTAATCACGGTGCCACCGCTGTAGCTGTTGTTACCGGTCAGCGTCAGATGACCACTGCCGGCTTTGCTCAGCTTGCCGGCGCCGCTGATGTCGTTGCGCCACCAGTCACGGGCAGAGAAACCGCCATCACTGGCTTCCATAGTCACGCTCACATCACCCAGGAAAGCGCCGTAACCGTCAGCCGCATCGACCAGATTAATGCGTCCCCAGCCGTTGGAGTCATCCAGAATCGGATAGCCGGAATCGACTTCGGTGGTAAACAACACCGCCCGGCGCTGGGCATCGGACAGATAAGGCTGGCGGGTTTTCAGCAGGGCTTCCGCACCTTCAGGCACGACCGCAGGCTGGCCGGCTTTGCTGCTGTCCTGTGGCAGACCGTAGGTCATACGGAAGCGGTATAACGCCTTGATCGCGGCGTGGTCATCGTAGTCATTATTGTTAAACACATCGGCATTAACAGTAACGCCGTCGGCCTCGATAACGCTGCCGGTTTCACCTTCTGCCAGAGTGCGGTGGGCATAGTCGTACAGACTCATACCCGCTTCTGCGGCTTTGGTTTCGTAGAAAGCATGCAGCTGGTTGTAAGCGGCCTGGCCGGACTCATAACCTGCTGTGGTGTTCAGCGCATCGGCCGCACTCATCAGCGCCATAATGCGGCCACCAATCACATCCACAGGCGAGTGCATACCGGCAACAATACGGTTTTCACCCAGCTCAGAACCGCGCACAACATGCTCGGCAAAACGTTCCGGGAAGGCATACGCCAGCGACAATGACGACACCACACCGGCATTGGTGTGACCACTCGGATAACCACCGTCTTTGCGCAGGCTCTGTTCATCACCGCTGTTACTCTTACGGCGGGCACATACCAGCCCCGGAATCACACTGACATCGCTGTTATAAATATCGAAATTAATGTCTGCCGGTGCACCACTGCTGTTGATACAGGTACGCAGATCATTACCGAGATATTCCACCGCACCGGTGCTGGTCATACGCCACGGGCGCGGGGTCGAGAAAATATATTTGGAACCACTGGTTGATGTTGCAGCCATGTTGTAACGCACATTATTGGTGAAACGTACGGCTGCGCCGAACGCGCTGTTTTCATCACCGGTAAAGGTCCAGCTGTCATCACTGTCGCCGAGGTAATGGCTGTCTTCCAGCACCTGCGCCACGGTCGGTTCGGTAATATCGTAATAGGTGCCGCTGTTCGCCACGTAGTCTTCGGTCAGCGGGCCAAAACCATCAACAACGGAATAGCTTTTACCGCGGCGGTCATCGAGATAAGCGCGGATTGCTGCTTCGTCAGAACGCTCAGCCGTAACTTTTTCAACGTAGGCAATATTGGCCGCCCAGACCGCTGCATTTTTAATCGGATTGGCTTCATAACTGTCCGGACCGCTGCCGCTGGCGGCACTCTGGTAAGCGTCACTGGTGCCTTTCCAGATGCTGTTAATACCTTTCAGGGCATGTGGATAGGGGTTGTCATGAATGCTGTATTTCAGCGTACTGTGACCATTATTTTTACCGTATAAAATCACCGGCAAAGGATAGGCAGCATCAGGGGCTGCTACATATTGCTCAAAACCCAGGCCTGCAGGCATTACCGGTTTGCTGATGTCTGCCGTGCTGTTGTCATCGTTATTATCGTCGCCACAGGCGCTCAGCATCAGCGTAGCGGCCGCGACCATGGCCAGATACAGACCGTTGCGTTTATTCAGGTTTTTTTCAGTATTCATAACGTTCACTTGGTTGTCGGATTTAAAATTTGTCAGATTTAAAAAGACATAAACCGCATGCCAAACATGCGATCTATGTTGAGAGAGACACCAGTGAAGACCGGCTTAAGCAGCACAAGGGGACATTACAATTCTGTGAAATTTTCCAGGGCCTGTTAACACTAAGTGAATCCGGCCTGCTGAGAGCCAGTTTTTCTCAGGACAAGGAGAGAGGAGTGATATTAGCGGGCTAAATGAATGACGAACGACGATGCTCATGGGGAAAACTGGCCTCAGCCCGAAGGGTTATGGCTAAAAATCCCTCATCCTGCGTTGCTGTTCGTTCGCTTAACCCGTTAGGCCACACTCTCAGCGCCTTGTTTGAGAAATTTTTAGCCGATAACAGGCCTGTTTAATTAGTGTTAACAGGCCCTGACAGGATATCCACAGGCCGGAATTATTTAGGGGTGGTTAATATTCAGTGATCAGAAAAATTCAGACTGATACCGGCCAGTATTTCTGTACCTGTGGTGGAATAACTGTAAACCCGGTTGGTTTTATCAACGAAAAGGTCAAAGGGTTCGTTGCCGAGATTGCGGGCATCCAAAGAAAATGTCAGTTCCGGGCTGGCATTCCAGCGCAGATAAGCACCGGTAATTAATGACGCATTCACACCTTCGCGATCATTATTATTCGCGCCCGGCACCCGCGTCAGATATTGCGAGCGCGCCTTTAATGTCAGACCGGCGCTGACATTCTGGTTGCGGAACCATAATTCACTGTTCACAACATGGCGTGATAACCCTGGTGCTGGCAAGGTGGTAACGCCGTCATCCAGCGGATAACGGACCAGCCCTCGATTCAGTGCATAGCTAACCCGCACACCAAAATTCTGCAGCGCAGCAGGCAAAAAATAAAATGGCAGTTGCAGGTTCAGTTCAAGACCACTGATATCGGTTCCCGGCCCGTTCACCGGCCGCCGGTAAGTATATAAACCGTCGCTCAGTGCCAGCTGATCCCATTGCGGGTTGTAATATGGCAACTGCTCCAGCGTCAGCTCTTCAACCTGCGCGACAACCAGGCTGTCGATGCGTTTATAAAATAATCCGGCGGAAAAAAACTGCTGCTCATCACCGTACCATTCCGCAGAGACATCAAACGAGTGCGCGCGCGACGGTTGCAGTTGGGTATTACCACCTTCCACCAGCCGGGCACTGCTGCGTAATAATAAGGGTGACGTCAGGTCTTCTATCGATGGTCGCGCCAGATCACGGCGATAACCGAAACGCAGCAATAAATCATCGCGTGCCTGCATAACCAGATGAAACGCCGGTAACCAGTCAGCGTAATCTGAGCTGTTATTAACGGTGCTGCTGTCGCTGTCTATCGACCAGCGCCCGCGCACAAGCTGATGGGTAGCCGAATAACGCAGGCCCAGATCGCCACGCAGTGGCCACGGCCATTGCCAGAATTCGTAAGAGGTCTGCCACCAGGACGACCAGGTATATTCGTTTAACCGCCGCTGCTGTAAAGGATCATGCACCAGTGCGGTGTTTGTCCCAAGGGCGTCAATAACCGCGTGGCTGCCAACAATCCAGTGATGCGGCAACCCTGATGGCCCGGGACCAGCGGAAAAATCACCGGGGGTACGCTGGTAAAATTCACCGACCGGGCCATTAATATCACTGTTATTATATTCGCCCTCGGCGCGGTCATTTAAAAAGCCCTGCAACTGCGTCCCGGCAAAGTGTCTGAAATTATCATCGTGCTTAATGTCGAGCTCGAAGGAAGCAACGCGATACTGATTCGTTACCTGATCTTCACGCAGATTAATCTGGTACAGCTGCCATTCCTGCGGATTGGTAATATCAAAGCCGTAATGATTGAGCGCAAAGCGATCGTTCTGGCGCAGATCAAAACTGAAGTCCTGAGCGTACGACATCAGCGTCACTTTATCGTGGTCCGGACTGTCGAAAACCGAGCGCTGGTAACCCAGTGCCGAATGCAGACGTACGCGTTCTGATAACGGTAAATACCAGTCAAATTTTAATTGGCCGAGGCGGGTTTCGTCGGTTTCGTAATTATGTTCGCTGCGGATATCAACGCCGGAAAAATTCCCGTACACCATTCCGGCATGACGGGTTGCAAAATCGTTAACCCTGATATGACTCAGGTCCTGGGTTTTCAGTCCGGCCGAACTGATATGGTATTCGTGCATAGTTTGCTGACTGCGGGCCATAAAGGCCGTCAGGTCAAAGTCGCCCCAGCCGGTGTTGTGCCATTGCAGTGCGCTGTTTAAGCCGTAGGAAATTTGTTCACGATCGAGAATATCGTAACGGTTATGGCGCGGATAAAAGACTGCGCCACTTTCCAGCTGCGTCTGCTGTTCAACACTTAATGCCGGCTGCTCTCCCCAATCAGCGGTTTGCCAGCGTACGGTGGAAAATCCCCGCTCCTGAGTTGCCCGGGTACGGTAACTCAGCCCCAATAACCAGCCGATGATTCCTGCCGTGCCGTTATCGCGGGCCCCCTGTACTCCACCCGATAAGGCAAACCCCTTACCATCATGGCTGAGGTTCTGTTCATTCTGCAGCGCAAACCATTGCTGGCCGACGTTGTTATCCGCCAGCGGCAGCGGCGTGCGTAAATCAACCGAACCGGCAATGGCACCTTCTTCCGTTCGCGCCGCCGCAGATTTATCCAGCTCGACCTGAGTAAAAAGCCCCGGCGGCAACATATCAAAATCAAAACTGCGTGAATTATTCACCGAGCCCCGCGCATCGATGCTGGTACCGGTAGCCAGCATCGGCATGCCGTTCACCAATACCCGGGTAAAATCAGCCCCCAGACCGCGAATGCTGAGGTTGCGGTCCATACCGGCTTCCTGACTGAAAGCCACGGCGCTGGTTGCCGCAACGGACGAGGTAAGATCATTATTTCCGGCTAGCTGGCCGCGGGATAACGTCGCGCGGGTGCTGAGGGTATTGCTGTTATAACGGCTGGCCAGCGACGCATCGCGGATAAAAGGCGCTGCGGTAACGATGACTTCTTCGGCGATATTGTTGGCCGCCGTTTCTGTTGCATCCTGCGGCTGAAAAACCAGCACCACTCCGGCAGCGGTCTGGCGGTAATGCCAGCCACTGTTGGCGGTGGCATAGTTAAGAAATTCGCTCAGCGAACAATCACCCAGTGGCTGTGCCAGCCAGGTTGTATCCGGCTGCGGATAATTGGTCAGCACCGCCAGCTGATAACGGTCAGACACCTGCTGAATAATATGACTGAGGGTTGTCTGGCTGACGCCATCATAGAAGCAGCGGTTGGCGGCCTGTGTATAAGCGCTGCCGGTCAGCAGCAGGCCGAGCCCCAGCTGCGGCCATAATCTGCGCCAGCTGCGCATGTTCCGTTGCTCTTCAGCGCGTTTCCGGATCATTGCCCGACAGCAGTATCAGATCGTCACTGACCTGCAGTGACAGATCAAACAAACTGGCAATCAGGCTGAGGGTTCCTTCCACATCGCTCTGGTTATAACGGCCGGAAAACGGCAACGTCTGCTCAATGCCCTGCAAACGGATGGGCCGCGCCGAATAGCGCTGTAAATGCGCGACCACATCGGCCAGCGGTTCCGCCTCTGCACGGCGCCAGTCCTGACGCCAGTCGGATACCACGGCACGCTGGAAACGTTCGCCGCGGTCGGCACTGATACGCACACCGTCACCGGCATGCAGCGTCCATTCCTGCCCGGCGAGCGTTACCCTTACTTCGCCATGCTCAACCACAACACTGACCGCTCCGGCGGTGTTATCCACATTAAATGCGGTACCGACAACCCGGATCTGCACCTTGCCGGTATCAACATAAAACGGTCGCTGCTTATCGGCTGCGACCGAAAAATAGGCTTCGCCCTGAGTCAGGCTGACCAGCCGCTGTTTTTCCTCCAGCACCACCGATACCGCAGAACCGGCATTCAGGTGTATTTCTGAACCATCCGCCAGACGCTCACGCCGCTGCTCGCCCACGGCGGTATTAAAACTGAGCGGCTGAACAGCCGGTACAGACGGCTGCATTAGCAGCGGATAAGCCAGCACCAGTGCCAGCATCATGGCCGGTGCCGGCCACCAGCGCGGGCCGGATACAGGCCGCAGCTTTTGCCACAGTGTTTGCAGCAGTTTTGCTCCCCTGGCTGGCAAAACCTCCTCACCCTCTTTCGCCGCAACTGACGGGGCTTTGTGGTTTGCTGTGGCCACACGTTCCAGCGCGATTAATAACGCCTCGTCGTGTTCACCCAGCTGTTGCTGCAGCCAGCTCATGGCTGCCGCATGCTGCGGGCTTTGCATCAGCCAGCGTTGATATTGTTGCTGTTCTGCCGCGTTCAGCTCATGCAGCCGGTCGTACCAGTCTGCAGCCTGTTCACGTATGTCATTGTCTGTTGTTTGTATGGTCATATACCGCGTATTCCGCACTAACTTTTCAATTCCGGCGGTCGGCCGGCGCCGGATTAACAGCCACTTTTTTCCATGGCTTCCGCAATACTCAGCGTGGCTCTGGTGATGTGTTTTTTAACGGCTTCGATGTTCATATTTAATTCCTGCGCAATCGCTTCACGCGATTTGCCCTGTAAACGGCGCATGATAAAAACCTGCCGTCTTAATGGCGGCAGCTGCTGCAGGATTTTTTCTAGTTGTTCCAGCTTCTGCGCCTGAATATGCACATCGTCCAAGGGGATGGATGCCATTTCCGGTACGCTGTCACTGCCGGATGGCTGCTGACGGTTACGGTTCCAGTAATCAAAAACCACACTGCGGGCCACGGTCAGGCTATACGCCAGCAGGTTATCCACCGGTTTTTTCGCCACCGCCGTTAATGCGCGCACCAGGGTGTCGTGCAGCAGGTCGTCCACGTCCTGATGGTTGTACACCCGGCTGGCAATATAGTTGCGGATATTCGGCAGATGCCCGGTCAGCTGCTGAGCATAAGCCTGAGGCTGATTACACTTAACCCCGGCAGAATATGACTTGCCTGCTGACATGGAGCCCCCGATATCGCATACAGAAGGGCGCAATCTGCCAGCGGCGGATGACAACATTATGAATAAACCCCCGAATTATGCCGGAACGGCTGAGCAGCCATGCGCTGCTCCAGGGCCTGTTCACACTAATTAAAGGGAAGAAGACGCCGCAAGGCGTCAAAGGGGGACATTACAACGGAAAATAATTCAGCGGCTGAGTGCCAGTTCTACCCGCTCGCCGGCATTCAGTGTCTGCACACCACCGCCAGACTGTGCACGCACACTGCCTTCCAGTACTTCGAGTGCCACAACACCCTCGCCCATCTGCAGTGCAAAAGCACTGGCATCGGCGCGCAGTCTCAGAGTTCCGGCCTGCGCCCAGAAAGGCCGGGCATTGTCAGGAGCAATAATAAACAGCACTTCACCACGCAACAGCTGCACGCGGCGCTGCTCTGCGCTGTAACGCACGGCCACGCTGCTGTTTTCCTGCAGGCGTAATTCTGAACCGTCATCCAGCCGCAGCGCACGCTGTTCGGCGCTCACCGTGCTGTAGGTTTCCACATCCGCCGCCTGTTCATTCTGTGCGGGGGCCAGAAACAGATACACCAGCAATGGCACACCCACCAGCAGCAGTAACGCGGCCAGCAGCATACGCGGGTTGCCCGGTGTTGTCTGATGCTCTGCGGAAGAGTCGTATCGTCCTGCCATAAAAGGCCTCATATCATTCCGGATCGGGTGATTTTGTTGTTATGGGCTGCCACTGTGACAGAACAATTACCCTAACACCGCAATCCATTCTCAGGCATGAGACTTTTCGCTAACGCCGGCCAGACAGGTAATAACTGACGCATATCAGCCCTGCGACACCCTGTCGCATCCCGCACAGGCGCCCCAGCAGTTACCCTGCGCGCCATTGATGTATTTATCTTTTTATTGCGGAGTATTTATGCCGGCCTTCCGACCATCGTTATTAGCGTTTCTGATTACTTCCCTAAGCGTGCAGAATGCCCTGGCGGCAGAAGCTGATACTGCAACCCAACTGGAGCCGATGGTGGTTACCGCTCCGCCAATGAGCGATGTACTGACAGTAACCACCGACCCGAAAGCGCCGCGCCAGCCCATTCCTGCCCATGATGGTGCCGATTTATTAAAGAATATTCCTGGCTTTTCAGTGATCCGCAAAGGCGGTACCGACGGTGATCCGGTATTCCGTGGCATGGCAGCATCACGCCTGGGCATTTTACTGGATGGTGAAATGATTCTCGGCGGCTGCGGTATGCGTATGGACCCGCCCACCGCTTATGTTTTCCCCGAAGCCTATGACGAAGTGACCGTATTAAAAGGCCCGCAAACGGTTAAATACGGCCCCGGCAACAGTGCCGGTGTGGTGATGTTTGAACGTGCTGCGCCGGATTTTTCCACTACGCCGGTACAGGGCGAAGTCAGCCTGCTGGCAGGCAGCGCCGACCGTAACGATCAGGTTGCCCACCTGCTGGCCGGTGGCCAGAAAGGCTATATCGATTTAAGCGGTACCCGCTCCGACGCCAATAACTATGAAGACGGTGACGGCAACGAAGTACACTCGGCCTATACCCGCTGGAGTACCAATGCAGCGCTGGGCTGGACGCCGGATAACGATACCCGCATCGAACTGAGCGGCGCCAGAAGCGATGGCGAAGCACGCTACGGCGACCGCAGTATGGACGGCGCAGAATTCGATCGTTCCAATCTGGGACTGAGCTACGAACAGGAAGATATCTCGCCGCTGTTTAATAACGTAAAAGCCCGTATTTACCGCAATTACGTTGACCACGTGATGGATAATTATTCATTACGCGCTAACAGCGGTATGAAAATGGTTTCCAACCCGGATCGTTTAACCAAAGGCGCCAGTCTCAGCAGCACGCTGGCATTAAGCAATACGACCGAACTGGAAATCGGCGTTGATACCCAGCGCAATGAACACTCGCTGCGTAAAGCCAGCAGCATGAGTGGCACACCGGATTACGAAAGCCTGAGCCGTGTGGATGATATGCGCTTCGCCAGCAACGGTATTTATGCCGAACTGGATCATCGCTATAACGCTGGCCACAGTGTGCATGCCGGTGTACGCATCAATAAAGATAAAGCCGAAGATTTACGCAGCAATAAAACCACCAGCGGCATGGAAGACAACAACACGCTGCGTAATGGTTTTATCCGCTACGAACACCAGCTGAACAGCGCCAATCGTTTATACGCCGGTCTGGGTCACAGCGAGCGCGCGGCCGATTACTGGGAGCGCAGTAAAAATCCGGCAGCCACCAGCACTATGATGACAGGCATGGCATCAACCTTTGATATTGCCCCGGAAAAAACCACCCAGCTGGATATCGGCGCGCTGCACAATGCCGGTGATGTGCAGGCCTCGGTCTCGGCGTTTTACACCAAGCACAAAGATTACATCCTGATTGAAACCCTGCCGGATGTGAGTGCCTTTGCCAGTAATGCACGTAATATCGACGCCACCAGCTACGGTGCAGAAGCTGACAGCCGCTGGGAATTTACCCCCGGCTGGAACAGCACCGCCACCCTCGCCTGGGTGCATGGCGAAAACGACAGCGACCACCGCGCACTGGGCCAGATGCCTCCTCTCGAAGCCCGCTTCGGTCTGAATTACGACAACGGTTTATGGTCAGCCGGTGCTTTATGGCGCCTGGTCGATGACCAGAACCGCGTTGCTGAAGGCAGCGGTAATATTGTCGGTCAGGATATTGGTAAAAGCGGTGGCTTTAATGTGTTCTCGCTGAATGCCGGTTATCGCCCGCTGGACGATATGCTGCTGACCGCCGGTATCGATAATCTGTTTGACGTTACCTACGCCGAACATATCTCCCGCAGCGGTGCGGCTATTCCGGGTTACGAAAGCACCACCCGGGTAAATGAACCCGGACGCACACTATGGTTAAAAATGCAGTGGGCGTTTAAATAATACAACCGCCCCTGAATCGTCGGCCAATATCGTGGTTATCCGGCCCAACATCAGTATCTGCTGAATTGGGGCCGGAGCCATATCGGGCAAAGAATTATCCAGAGGTGCCTTAAACACACTGTTACATTAATACCGCGATAAGCACTGCTATACTGCCCCGTTGCAACAGTAATAATGGATTATTCGGGTTATGACCGCTCACACCGGAACCTTACGCAGTGTCCTGTTGGCAGGAATGATGATTGTTCTGCTGCTGGCTAATCAGAGTCAGGCAACGCCAGATAATATTCGCGTTACCATGCTGAATCCAAGCACTCCGGCCAATCTCTTCTGGAATATGCAAACACAGTTTATGCAGGCGGCAGCTGCAGATCTGGGGATTGATCTTGAAATTGTGTATGGCGCAGATAATCGCTTTCACACAACGCAACAAGCCTACGACATTCTTAACCGTGAAAACCCTCCTGATTATCTGATATGTAATTACTTTTTCTCTCAGGGCTGGCAGATTCTTCAGGCTGCAGAAAAAGCTGGCGTTTATACGCTGCTCATCAGTACCGATATTCCGCAACAGGATCAGAAAGACGCGGGTACACCGCAGGATAAATTTCCGCATTTTCTTGCGCGCATCATGCCGGATGACCGCCAGGCCAGTTATGAATTAAGCCGACAACTGATCGCCGAAGGCAGGCATTTATCATTGCAGGGCGCCAGCGGTAAATTAGAGCTGATTGGTATCTCCGGCATGCGTGATACATCAGCCACCGTCTTGCGCAATGAAGGGCTGCTGCAGGCAATCAATGAGCAGGACAATACGCTGTTGATGCAATTGGTACACGCTAACTGGTCAGCCAGCACCGCTCAGCGACAAAGCTGGGCGTTGCTGCAACGTTATCCGTCTGCCAGTCTGGTCTGGACGGCCAGCGATGTAATGGCCATGGCTGTCATACAACAAGCTCAGGCGCTCGGACGGCATGCGGGTAAAGACATTCTGATTGTCGGTACCGACTGGACAGCAGAAGCCCTCAACGCCATTGACGATGGTTCATTATTCGCCTCCGCCGGAGGACAGTTTATGGATGGTGCACTGGCACTGGCCATAATTTACGACCACGCCAATGGCAAAGGGCCGGATGCACAGGAAGCAAATATTCTGCGGCACATGGATATTATTACGCACAGTAATCTTGCCCGTTACCGACAACTGTTGGACCCGCAGCGCTGGCAGAGTATGAATTTCCGCAGCCTGACCCGCAGCCACGGAACATCAGCACAGAAATATGCCTTTGATACCCGTGATGTGATGCAACGTTTATTACTGCCAGCGAACGATACAGTCAGCAACCGTCCTCACCAGCAGCACCGTACTACCCACTAACTTACATCACTTCAGAACCGTATTATCGGCGGCCTTCTCTCAACCGCATTGCGCCGCCCAGAATGTCGCCAGCTCCCCGGCAGTACCATTAAACTGCTCACGATCACAGGGGCCGACACCATCGACGGTATGCGGCTCATCACCGACATTACCATCGGTGTATTGCCACAGGGTCCACTGCGACCATGGTGACGGTACAACCGGTGCTGCACCGTAACGCGCCAGCCACAACCAGCAATTTGACAGCACCGTTTGCTCCGGGCGGGTAATACCAGCTGCGGCCAGAGCTTCACGCAGCGTATTACCGGAATACAATCCGGGATAGCGTCCGGTTACTGAATAAATATGGCTGACAAAGGCTTCCGCTTCCGCCAGCGTCATGCTCTGACCCTGAGTATTATCTTCAAAATCGAGCACCAGCAGGCCATCGTTGCCGGCTACGCTGAGAAAATGCTCGGCCTGTGCGACAGCATCACCACCGGTACCAAAATGATACGCACCGAATTTCAGCCCCACGCCATGTGCAGCATCACGATGGCTGCTGAACGTCGGATCGGTGTAATTCTGCCCCTGGGTGGCCTTATGAATAACCGCAAGAATACCGGCGTCTTTTATCTGCTGGAAACTGCTGATCTGATTATGGTGGGAAAGGTCGATGACGGCGTTAAGCATCGCAGACTCCTTGTCGGCAAATGGCAGGCGGGTTCCGGCAGAAACTCTGGGCCGGATAAATTCAGTGAATGAAACACTGATTCTCAGATGCAGACTAGCCTATATTATCCGGAAGTGCAGGACAAATACCGTATAGACTGCAATATCTGCTGGTCAGGCAGAATCGCAACAGACGCCCATTTTTTTTGGCAAGAAACCTATGCCTTTTTTCACCTCCGTACTGAATCAGTTTCCTGAGCACAGCCTTAAAGTAAGGACGATTAATAAAGACCGGCAGCGCCAGTGCTTTATTGTCCACAGAAAACCACAGGCGCCGCACTGGCAGGAAGAAAGCGCTCATGAAATTAAAAACGATGAAATATCCCGGGTGATTGAAACTCCCGAAGGTTACATCGTTAAGTACATTAAGCAGCGCACCTGGCACGACAATCTGCGTATCTTTTTTGGTGCCAGTAAAATTTCCGCCGAACTGAGAAGCTGTATTTTTCTGCAGAATATTGGCCTGCGTGTCCCCACTGTTCTGGAATACGGTATGGCTTTTATTCCGGGGCATCTGTGGGGGGTAACTGGTTATTACCTGATGGAAAAACATCCGGCGGTGGACATCGTCAAACATCATTTCCGTCATTGTAATCAGACTGCCCGGCAAAGAATACTGACCCAGCTGATACGCGATCTGCAGCGCCTGCGCGATGCCTGCTGTGTGTACCGGGATTTATCCTTCCGCAATATGATGACGAATGATAACGGTGAGCTGTTCTGGATTGATACCAACATCAGGCGTTATGCCAAAGCCAACCAGAAATTTATCGCCGACTGGAACAAAACTCTGAAGGTATTGCTGCAGGAACTCAGCATGATGTCGGAGCCTGCCGAACACGACGGGCAACGGGCGATTCAGGCTCTGATGCTGTAACACCCCGCTCAGGTTTCAGCAGCTGGTAGATATAGAATCGCTATAACTCTGACACTGAGTTGCTTTATGAATAACGGCGAGAATAGCGACGTGTTTTACCTGCTGGAAACTGCTGATCTGATTATGGTGGGCATAATCGATACGGCATTATGCAGAATTTAATACAGCAGCGTCAGACCCAGACTCAGTCCGTCGAGCACAATCCCATCGGCATTCAGCCTGCGGTAGCCCAAACGACCAAACAATAACTGCTCGCCGTAAACGAACGCTACTTCGGTATCGCCAAGATTCAGATTCCAGCCAGTTACGGAAGCGCGGTGTACATCAATCCACAGCTTATTGCCCAGCTGAAGATTAAGGCCGGAATACAATGCGATATCGTTATGCTCTGCATTGCCGCTCAACCTGTAACTGCCCAACCCCAGATGCAGCTCCAGCCTGCCACCATAAAACAGCCGGTAAAGAATACCTTTTTGCTGAATCCGCATATGATCGTCAGCACCATACTCACCATAAAGTGAATTACGGTAAAACACGCTGGCACTGCCATAACCGCCTTCAAGCCGCAGATCATTCCAATAAACATCCGTTCCTGAGCCGCTGTTGATATCCGCTCTCAACAACGGAACGGCGAATGCCGACGAAGGTTCTCCGCCCTCAGGTAACTGCCCGTCCCAACGCTCATCTGATTTTTGCTGGCTGCCCTCCTGACCGTAAGCCAGAACGGCAATGGTTGCTTCAACCATAAACCTGGCAACCGGCCGCAGTAATGCATACGCCAGATCGTCACCTAATCCGGAATCACCGCCTGAATCCGATCCGGAGCCTGAAGAGGAATGTCCGCCGGAGGATCGGGTCGTTGCTGATTCTTCAAACTTATCCAGTTTACCCGCCATTGCGGAGGAGGCTGCCATCCACAGCAAGGATAAGCCAATAAGTCTTAAGATTGTGTGCGTCAATACGAGTCCCTTCACCGCCAACTCAAATCAGTCTGTCGATAATCTGGAATACAACGCCATATCGACACTGGTGTCGTTATATTCAATCTGAGCAGGCAGGCAACCTTCGTAGTGAAAACCCAGTTGCTGCAGCAGCGTTTCATGCGGCTCAGAACCGGCACGCAGACGCACTTCAATACGGTGCAACCCGAGTTCGCTAAAGCAGAAATTCAACAGTGGTGGCATAACTTCCTGCAGCACCGGCAAGTCGGCCGCGTCGCTCAGTTCCCACTGCAACTGGGCACAACTCAGCATCCAGTTAATTTTCTGAATACCGATACGCGCAATCAGCTGTTTATCGTACAGACCTTCCACCAGCCAGAAAGCGGCCTCGCGGGTTTCAAAGCGCATTGCCATACGGCGCAACTCATCCAGCGCCTGAACATCCACCGTCATGGCTGAACGCGGAATATGATCAACCCGGCTCTGTTCTTTTAATAAGGCGAACAACGCATCACCGTCCTGCTCGGATACCGGCAGGCGCAGGCTGAAATTACCGGCGGAAAAATTCCAGTTCATGCCGCACCTCCGTCTTTGTTGTTATCGGTATTCAGATTCTGGCCGGGATTAATATCACTGTCTTCACCTAGGCGACCGGCAACCGGCTTTTTCTTATCCAGTACGATATTAAATTGCACCACATTCGCGAAGGATGTTTCACCGCTGCGCCAGGCATCACGCATCACCGCACTTTGTTTAAAGCCCAGCTCCGTAAGCATGGTTTTAAATTCTTCGTTCTGGCCTTCAATCCACTGATAACCAAAATTACGCAGGTGATATTTTTCCGCCATAAAATCCATGCACACTTTTAACGCGGCACTGCGCTGCGCCAGTGTTAATTGTGGCAGACCATCAACGCGCAACATGGTGCGCAGCAATGACGGCTGCCAGTCAAAGGCACTGACCATGCCGGTGATAGCACCATCCACTTCCAGAGCCCACATCATGCCGCGTTGGGTGGCGGCCATCTGCACGCTCAGATCCACCATACGGATCAGGTTATCTTTATTGTCCAGTACCCGCTGGCCCGGTAATTCAGGGTGCTGATACAGTTCGAATAATGCATCCACATCATCGTAGGTCAGCGGCCGCACACGGCCACCGGAGAAGGATAATTCGGGGGTAAATTTCATACTGAAATCCAGGAGATAAAACCCGCCACCATAGTAGCGGCGGGTTTTTAATTAATACTCATCATCGCCGCCGTCATAAGGGCGGGCCAGATTCTCAAAGCGGGTGTATTTACCGATAAAAGCCAGACGGTCGATACCAATAGGACCGTTACGGTGTTTACCGGTAATAATTTCGGCCACACCTTTGTCCGGCGTGTCTTCGTTATACACTTCGTCGCGGTAAATAAACTGAATAATATCGGCGTCCTGCTCGATCGCACCGGATTCCCGCAGGTCGGAACTGACCGGACGTTTATTCGGCCGCTGTTCCAGCGAGCGGTTAAGCTGCGACAGGGCAATCATCGGGCAGTTAAATTCTTTGGCGATGACTTTCAGGGTGCGCGAAATTTCCGAAATTTCCTGGGTACGGCCTTCTGACGGCCCGGATACCCGCATCAGCTGCAGGTAGTCGACCATGATCAGGGCCAGATCGTTGTTGTTTTCGCGGTAGACTTTACGCGCACGGGCACGCATTTCCTGTGGCGTCAGCGCCGGGGTATCGTCGATATACAGCGGCAGATCTTTTAACAGATTCACCGCCGCCGATAATTTCGGCCAGTCTTCGTCGATTAATTTACCGGAACGGATACGGGTCTGGTCGATTTTGCCGATGGACGACAACATACGCATCACAATGGATTCCGATGGCATCTCCAGACTGAACACCAGGCATGGACGCTTCGTCGCCAATAACGCATTTTCCACCAGGTTCATGGCATAAGTGGTTTTACCCATCGACGGACGCGCAGCGACAATCACCAGGTCGGCTTTCTGCCAACCGGAAGTGCGGTTGTCGATTTCATTAAAGCCGGTGGTAATACCAGTCAGGCCATCCGGCTGATTGAACATCTGATCTAGCTGTTCGAGGGTATTTTTCAGAATCGGCGCTACCAGTTGCGGACCGCCGTCTTTGCGGCTGCCTTCGGCAATCTGGGCAATGGCTTTTTCCGCGTCCGATACCAGCGTCAGCGAGGTTTCCCCCTCAGGCTCATAAGCTTTGGCCATGATGTCGGAGGCGGCTTCAATCAGGCGGCGCTGCTGTGAGCGTTCACGCACGATTTCACCGTAGGCTGAGCAGTTGTCGATCGATGGCGTCATATCGACCAGACGGCTCAGATAGGCGGCGCCGCCGACGCTCTCCAGCTTGCCACGCTCTTCCAGCTCTTCGGCAACCGTCACCACGTCGATCGGCTGCTCCTGATCAACCAGATGTTTGATCGCGCGGAAAATCAGGCGGTGGTCGTGACGGTAAAAGTCGCTGTCCTGCAGGGTTTCAGCAACCGTTTCCCAGGCGCGCTCATCAAGCATCAGCGAGCCAAGCACCGATTGCTCCGCCTCTACCGAGTGCGGCGGCGTGCGCTGGCTGCTTTCCTGCCTTTGCTCATATGGCTGCGCAGAATACTCATCATTCATGCAGGCGGTTCCCGGAGGTGTTCAGACAATAAAAGGTGATAGCGGCCCGCCTTCCGGCAATGGAGCGGACATAAAAAAGGCACTATCAGCTGGTCGCTAATAGTGCCTTATCTTGCTCATCGCTGCCAGCCGATGCGGCAGCCATAAGCCTCTGAATTATTCTGCTACTACGTGCAGTTTCAGAGTTGCGTTCACTTCTGCGTGCAGGTGAATCGCGATATCGAATTCGCCAACAGCACGGATAGGACCGTTTGGCAGACGAACTTCAGCTTTGCTCACTTCAACGCCAGCCTGAGAGATCAGGTCTGCGATGTCGCGGTTGCCCAGAGAACCGAACAGTTTGCCTTCGTCGCCAGCTTTAACAGCAACAGACAGTTCGATTTCTTCGATTTTTTCTTTACGGGCCTGTGCATCAGCCAGTTTGGCAGCTGCCTGAGCTTCCAGATCAGCACGACGGGCTTCGAAATGCTCAACGTTGGCTTTGGTCGCAGGAACCGCTTTACCCTGTGGGAACAGGAAGTTACGGGCATAACCTGGCTTAACGTTAACCTGTTCACCCAGTGAACCCAGGTTTGCTACTTTTTCTAACAGAATAATTTGCATCTTAAAATCCTCATTACAGGGCGGCTATGCATTACCCGCCGTGTCTTTTAGTCGCGCGCGGATGTTCAGTAAACTATCCAGCAACGCTACGAAAATTAGTAATGTGTACATGTAAGGCCCGAACAACATCAGTGCCAGATACACCAGCAACATCCAGTTCGGACTGGCCTGTGATATTTTCACAACACCATGGAACAAGGCCAGACCAGCAATCATTAACGGTACCGTTAATACGGGCGTTAATCCTGCCAGTTCAGGCTGCAACTGTCCGGCAGTCAGACAAACCAGCACCGCCGGTAAGCTGAAGGCCAGAGGCAAACGCAGCTGCTTAAACTCGGTGCCGAAGCCGCCGGGGTTATACAGTTCGCTTTGCCAGTAGCGTCCCAGTAACAGACACAAAATAAATACCAGCACATGCAGAGCAGCAAGCACTCCGCTGATCATCGGGGCGATCAGTGGCTGCAGATGAGCCAGTAATTCCGGCTGATCTTTCAGTGCTTCACTGACGGCGGTTTCACTGCTGGCCACAACCTGAGGCAGAACCTCAGACAACATCAGCGGCAACAACAGATACACCAGCACGCCCAGAGCACAGGCCAGCAGCATCGACCAGTCAAGGCGGATACTGTAGCGCAGCAACGCGGCCATGGCGCTGGTGCCAATGGCAACGAGTAACGGGGTCGGATCGCCAATGGCGCTCCAAGCGATGGCCGGTAAAACCGCCCATAAAACCACCTGTCCCCCTTCACGGACACCCTGACGCAGGATAACCAGCGCCAGAATGGCTGCTCCGATCCAGAACAGCAGTGGCACAGCCAGACAGCCACCGGCAGCAACCGCTGCCTGCCAGCGTCCGGTCATAGCCCAACGTGCCAGTGCTTTCATATTACAGTCCTAAGTGATTACGCTGCCTTTTTGTTCTGACTTTCTGGCGTAGCCGAGGAAGTCAGAACAAGGAAGAAATGGTCGAGAAGGCGGAGTTTACGTGTTGTAAATGAGCACTTCGAGACCATTTCTGACGCCGTTATGACGACGCAGGCAGGCAGAAAACTTAGTTATCGTGCTGATCAGTGTACGGCAGCAAAGCGATGTAGCGCGCGCGCTTGATCGCAGTAGACAGCTGACGCTGATACTTAGCACGGGTACCAGTGATACGGCTTGGTACGATTTTGCCAGTTTCAGTGATGTAGCCTTTCAGGGTATCCAGATCTTTGTAATCGATCTGGCTTACGCCTTCAGCAGTGAAACGGCAGAACTTACGACGACGGAAAAAACGTGCCATGACTCAAATCCTCTCTTATTCAGCGTTATCGTCAGAATCGATCTCGTCAGCGTCATCCGCTTCTTCCGCAGCGCTTTCAGATTCTTCAGCGCGTGGCTCGGAACGACGACGATCTTCGCGGCTTTCAGCAGCTTTGATCGGAGAGATTTCGGTGATGGCTTCATCACAACGGATCACCATGTTACGCAGAACAGCATCGTTGTAACGGAAGTTGGTGGTCAGTTCGTCCAGAACTTCCTGAGTACATTCGATGTTCATCAGGATGTAGTGGGCTTTGTGCACATCGTTGATCGGGTAAGCCAGGTGACGACGGCCCCAGTCTTCGAAACGGTGAATTTTGCCGTTAGCGGCTTCGATTGAGTTAGTGTAACGCTCAACCATCGCAGGTACCTGCTCGCTTTGATCTGGGTGAACCAGAAAAACGATTTCGTAGTGACGCATTGTCAACTCCTTATGGGTAGTCAGCCTTCCGGCCCATCCGGTAAGGCAAGGAGTCCGTTGTTCGCCCGAGGGCCAATATACGGATAAAAAGGAGCGCGGAGTCTACCAGAGGTCTGACGACGGATCAATCTTTGCACAATCCACCACACCCACCGTTATAGCTGAACCGCGACTGAATCATTCAGCGCCCAGTGGTTCACCACGGGTTCAGTGGCCAATTCCTATACTGCCGCGGTTTTTAACGGAGATTGCGGTATGACGTATCCACACCCTACCTTATTGATATCCCATTCTGATGCACTTCTGCCGCCGGCACAGACCCTGAAGAGCCGGAAGCTGTTACTGGCCAGCGCCATCAGCCTGCTGCTGGCCGGCCCGGCCATGGTTCTGACTCCGGCCGCACATGCCGAAAACCCACTGGCGGTCAGCCCGGACCTGCCCGGTATGGAATGGCAGACCTTCAGCAGCGACCACTTCTACTTTCATTTTATTCCGGCCCATAAAGCGCAGGCCGAACGGGCCGCTGTGATTGCCGAGCGGGCCTGGAGCGAACTGACGCAGGATTTTGACTGGACGCCCAAAGACCGCGTTCATGTGGTACTGACCGACGACTTTGATTTTTCCAATGGCTGGGCACATCCGGAGCCTTTTAATCAGATCCGGCTGTTTTTAAGTCCGCCCGATGGCAACAGCACGCTGGAAGCCTATGACGACTGGCTGAATCTGCTGATCACCCACGAGCTGACGCATATCATTCATGTTGATATGGCGCGCGGCATTCCGGCTGTTATCCGTAAGATTCTGGGACGTAATCCGCTGACCTTTCCTCACGCCTACACGCCGGGTTTTATCATTGAGGGACTGGCGGTTTATAAAGAAACCAACGCGGCTCAGGGTTATGGCCGCGGCCAGAGCACGACATACGACATGATGATGCGTATGGAAGTGATTAACGGCATCGACGATTTATCCCAGGCTGTCGTCACCCTGCGTGACTGGCCGCTGGGTAAGCATTACCTGTACGGTTACTACTACTGGCAGTTTATCGCCGACACCTACGGTGATGACAAAATCCGTGATTACCTGAGTGAATACTCGCGCAATATTATTCCGTTCTTTTTGCAGAATTACGAAGCGCGTAAAGTCTTCGGCAAAAGCCATGAGGTGTTATGGCAGGAGTTTAAAGTCTGGCTGCAGCAGCGTTTTGCCCCACAAATTACCGAGCTGAAAAAGACAGCTGACACCCCGGTACAGGCTATCAGCAACGAAGGTTTATCCATCGATGCTGCTGCCAGCGATGGTAAAAATTATTATTACCTGCGCGAAAACGGTAAAGACCGTAACAGTCTGGTTAAAGTCCGCACTGCCAGCAACACAGCCGAAAATCCGGTCAGCGAAGTATTACTGCAAATCACCGGCATGCTCAGCCTGGATGTCAGTCCCCGGGGGGATATTGCCTATACCCGTATTACCGACCGTGCCGACCTGCGCGGCTGGAGTGATATTTTTATTATGCGTGACGGTAGCGAGCAACGCCTGACCAGCGATCAGCGCTATCGTGCCGTACGCTGGATGCCAAACGCAGCCGACCCACAACAACCCTATTTAATTGCCAAACGTATTCAGGCCGGTGTCAGCCAGCTGGATATGCTGGATAAGAACGGGCACTTTATCCGCACTCTGTGGCAGGGATCGCTGGATGATGTTATCAGCGATTACGCCATCTCCCACGACGGGAAAAAAATCGTTGCCAGCATTAAACGCAAGCAACAGGGCTGGAACCTTGAATTACTGAATATCCAGACTGAGCAACCACAATGGTTGCCGCTGACCAATACCCGCGCCAGTGAAAGCAGTCCGAATTTCAGCCACGACGATCAGCATATTATTTTCAGCGCCGATTACAGCAACGTTAAAGGTGTTGATCTGGCCAGCGCGACGGCTACCTATAATATTTTCAGTCTGAATCTGGCCAGCGGAGAGGTGTCCCAGCTAACCCATTTATTAGGCGGTGCAGTGCAACCGGTTCTGGTGGGTGATGATATTTATTTCCAGAGCTATCAGGCCCGCGGTTTCAGCCACGTACGCCTGCCGGCTTCCGAACGTAAACCACTGGCGGTATTGCCGCTGTCCGAGCTGCAGAGCCAGTACGATTATGCCCCCTTATATAATCAGCCACAGACACATAGCGAAGCCGAAGAATACAGCCCATGGTCAAGCCTGATGCCACAGCAGTGGCTGCCGGTGTATTCGGGCAACGAAGAATATAATGCCATCGGACTGAGCACTTCCGGTCAGGATGCCCTCGGGCGGCATAATTACAGCAGCACTCTGTTTGTCGATACCGAAAACGACATCGCGAGTGGCAACCTGATGTATTCCTACAATAACCAGTGGCAGTTACTGGCGCAGCGTAATCACAGCTATTACCTCGATGATAATGACAGATTGCAACGCATCCGCCGCGAAGACACGGTAGAACTGGCGCGCACTAATATTATCGATTTTCTGGAAAATAAACTGCAATTAAGCGCCGGTATTAACCGCAGCCACGAGTACGATATTCCGGCCGATGATTTATTGCGCGAGGAAAACAGCTTACATAATTCGGTTATCGGCGCCCGTCTGGATTTTGATAACCGCGAAATGTACAGCCAGTCGATTTCGGTCAGCTGGGGAACCCAGGCAACCCTGTTGTGGGAATCCAACGATTATCTCGACAGCGACTACCGCGGCGACATCATCAATGCCAGCATCAGTCATTTTATTGATTTACCCGGCAATCAGGTACTGGCTCTGCACAGCAGCGGCGCTTATGGTTTCGAACAACCGGAACCCTTTGAGCTGGGCGGTGAAGAAGGTGTTCTGGAGCAGTCATTATTTGGCCGCGATCAATGGGCATTGCGTGGCTATAAAGAAAATGTGCAGCAAGGTAACCGCATTCAGACCAACAGCCTCGAATATCGTTTCCCGTTGCTGAACGTTGAACGTGGCTGGAATTTATTACCTATTGGTCTTGGTGGTATTAATGCCAATATTTTTGCCGATCATGGTGCAGCCTGGCAGGAAGGCGGGCGCTCACATTATCTTACCAGCGCCGGTATGGAGCTGATGACAGAAGTTGTTGTGATGTATGGTTTTGCGCTGCCGGTACGTCTGGGCTACGCCTACGGCTTTGATAAAGACGAAGGCGGTGACCGGACTTACCTGCAGGTGAATTACCAGTTCTGAGGAATTATCCAACAAAGAGCCGCCGTTAATACGCGGCAAACATCGCAGCACTCCGGTGCTGCGATAAACATATCAGTCACTGTTGCTGACTGCAGCAGCCTGCAGATCGCTGACAGAGACAGAACAGTAGGTCTGTACCGACCATGGGGAATACACACTGACCAAATTAAAAACGGGTGCCACGCTGACCAAGGTGCCGCTGATCAGGGCAGTGGTCAGACCATTGGCAAAGGTGTACTCCACCGTTACTTTACTCCAGGGCTTGCCATGGCATTCACGGTAGAGATTCACCGGTGGGCTGATTTCAATCATGCCGTCGATGGTTGTGTCATGCCATTTGATGCGCAGAGGTTCTGCCGGCTGACGGTTGCTGCTCAGGTCATGGGTAAAATGAATTGTGCTGCAGGCTGACAGCAGTGTGCAGGCAATAACGGCTGCAGTTCTGACAATTTTCCATTCAGTCATTCTGCGTCTCCTGTGCCGGATGATCACACCATACCTTGGCCGTACGCGGCGTATAAATCAGTAGTGTCAGTACGCTCTGCAGCCAGTCCGATAAGCTGGTAATTGCCTGCATCTGCATAACCCGCCGTTCACCACAAATAACACTGGTGTTCACTTCGTGTTCGCCAATAATCCCGGCCAGATAAAATGTTTTGCTCGACTGATAATCCGGTGGTGATGTGTCTTTTTCGCCGCCATAAGGACGAATAGTGACACTGGAGCAGGCTGTCAGAAACAGCAATCCTGCCAGCACAGACAAACGCATTACGCTGATATTGCGTAATGCGCTGCATCGGATTAATCCCTTGTTCATCGACACCTCAGAGAGCTCCCTGATTTTCAAACTCCAGAATAAAACAGGCTCCGCCCAACAGCGACTCGCGAATACTGAGGCGGGCGTCATACAATGCCAGAATATCACTGACCAGTGCCAGCCCAAGTCCCTGCCCCGCGGTCATGGTATCCAGGCGCACACCACGTTGCAGAACATGCTCATGTTGCTCTTCGGCAACCCCCGGGCCGTCATCCTCAACACAAAGCTGCCAGCCGGACAAAGTATTATGCGCACTGATCAGCACCTGCCTACGACCATATTTACAGGCATTATCCAGCAGATTACCGATAATCTCGGTCAGGTCGTTATCATCACCCAGAAAGAATACATCGTCATCAGCAACCAGCTGTAACGTCAGATGTTTATCGGCATACACTTTTTTCATAACACCCAGCAGCGATTCAGCCACCGGTTTTACCGCTACTTTCTGCAGACTGAAACTTTGTGCCTGGCTGACCGCGCGCTGCAACTGAAACCGGATGCGCTCGCTCATCGTATTAATCTGCCGCTCCAGCTCCTGCCGGTCATCATCACTGATCTGCGGCTGATGTACCATGCCACTCATCACCGCCAGCGGCGTTTTCAGACTGTGCGATAAATCGGCGAGCATATTACGGTAACGTTCACGCTGTGCCCGTTCACTCTGCAGCAACTGATTCAGGTTGGTGGTCAGTGGCTGCAGTTCACGCGGATACTCACCGGTTAAATCGGCCTGTTCACCGCGCTGCAGTTTTTCCAGATCATGGCTGACACGACGTAGCGGTGCCAACCCCCAGCGCAGAATCAGCAGCTGCATAACGATCAGCAGCAACGCAAATGTCAGCAACGCATAATCCATACTGTTGCGGTAGTCGATCAGCTGCCGGTTAAAATCATGCAGATTCTCAATCATCAGCAGATTAAACTGCGGATTATTATTACCGGCATTTCCCCAGTTAACCCCCAGCCGGGCAATCATATATTCTTCGCCCTGCATGCGTGCAAAGCTGTAACGCCACTCCCCAGGCGCGGCGTTGCTGCCACTCACCGGTGGTAACTCTTTGGCGGACAATGAGCGCCAGACAATCTGATCAGAGGCATCCAGAATCTGAGCGTACAAACCGGAGCCGGTATGATTAAAGCGTTCTTCCGGCAGGTAATCAGGAACCCAGAGTTTGCCCGAGCGATAATCAGCCAAAGCCAGCAGTGAATAGCTGTGCAGGCGCAAACGCTCCTGCAGACCATTAACCTGCGCGTAATAAAACGACTGATAAAGCCATACGCCAATACCCAGCATTAATACTGCCAACAATAATGTTGTCAATAACATCAGCCGGGCACGCAGCGAATTCAGCATTAACCGTTTTCCGCTATAAACTGATAACCCCGCCCCCGCAGGGTAACAATCGGACTGAAGCCATCCGCCTGAGCCAGCTTTTTACGCAGCCGGCCAATCAGTACTTCAATCACATTACTGTCACGGTCAAAATCCTGCGCATACAGATAATCGGTGAGGGTATTTTTGGAAATAACCTCACTGCTGTGACGCAGCATATATTCCAGAATTTTGTATTCAAATGCGGTCAGTTCCAGACGGGCTCCTGCCAGCAAAACCTGCTGACTCTGCACATCCAGTTCCAGCGGGCCTGCTTTGAGTACGGCACTGTGGCCGGTAATACGGCGCAATAACGCCCGGCTGCGCGCAATTAATTCCTCGATATGAAAGGGCTTTTCCAGATAATCATCTGCTCCGGCTTCCAGCCCTTCTACCTTGGCTTTCCAGCCGCCCCTGGCTGTCAGAATCAGCAGCGGAAAAGCACAGCCATCTTTACGCAGACGACGAATCAGCTCGATGCCATCAATTTTGGGCAGGCCCAGATCAATAATGGCCATATCGTATGGATATTCGCTGGCCTGAAAATAACCTTCCAGCCCATCGGCTGCCAACTGGCACTGAAATCCGGCTTTATCCAGACCTTCGGCCAGCTGGCTGCGCAGATTTGCATCGTCTTCCACAATCAGGATTTTCATCGCTGTTCTCCTTGTGCTTCGTTCTGCCGCGCCGGGACGGTATCAGCTGCAGGGGGAATAGTGTCGAGCAGCGTGCCATCGATTGCGTGCATATAGTAACTGGCAATATTGCCCTTACTGCCAAGCAGCTTGATCAGGTAATAAGGTGGTGGGCCTGGCTCAAAATGAATACGCAGGATTTCTCCCGGATACAGCAAACGCAATAAGCGCCCGGCTTCCTGTGGCGAAATAGCATTTGCCGGAGGGTTGACCCGGTGTGAGAACACATCCGGTGGTGGTACCGCCGGCGGTTCTGATTTAGCGGGTTTGCCCTGAATTTTACGCTCAACCCAGCGGTTAAATGGGGTAAACACCTCTTCAACCCATTCGGTTTTAGGGTTGATGGTTTCCTCTACCCAGTCGGATTCTTCTTCCGGCTTGTCATCCTGCCCGGCCAGCACCGGCCATGCCAGCGCCTGTAGCAGCAGGCATAACAGCAACCGCAGCGCACGGCGATCAGCAGACCGGGACAACGCAGGCGATGCCATCCGGGCACTGAATACAGATTGCAGCGACATGAAAGTGAGGATCAAGAGTGGGGTACCTGTACATCAGTATTCGGGCAATTTAAACAGGATACCCGCTGCAGGTGAACCAAAGCTGAATAAATAACGACGCCAGCTGAACGGGAAATTCAGCTCAGGTTCAGACTCAGTCCGTTACAGTGCAGATTCAATAACCAGAATGGAAGATACTCAGATGGAATTTCCACAGGAATCCAGTGCAGAAGCACAACAAGAGCAACAGCCACAGCGCCACTTTACCGCCTATTTCGACCTGCTGCCCGGCATCACCCGTCAGTTTAGCGAAACCATGGCCAGCAACCGTCAGGCGAAAAACAACAGCGCAGTTGTCGAACCGTTACGCATCAGCTCAGAAGACGATGCCGGCAGTATTGCCGGCTCTGCCGCTCTGTGTGACGGTATGATGTGTACCGACAAAGCCGCCTGACTCTGTTATCGCACAGGCCCTACCAGCCAGTGTGCAATACGGTTGCCGGCTAACAAGGCCAGCACAAAGATCAGCACACCCGGCTCAAATGCGAGCAGGTTCACCAGCGCCGGTCCCGGACAAAGACCAACCAGGCCCCAGCCAATACCAAACAGCAGCGCTCCGGCCAGCAGACGCAAATCAATACGTGTCAGCTTAGGCTCATGAAAAGCCGTGGCGCAGAACGGCGTTTTACGGCGTTTACTGAAATAGAAAAACAGCGCAAACACCGGAATGGCCGATCCCATAACCGCAATCAGCGATGGGTCCCAGGCAGCAAAAACATCGAGAAAGGCCCTCACTTTCGCCGGGTTATTCATTCCGGAAATCAGCAGCCCCAGCCCAAAAATCAGACCACTGGCCAGAGCCACCAGCGGGCCCAGCAGGCGTGCGTTCATAAAATACCTCCGGCCAGATTCATAACCGCAACAGTAGCCACACCCGCAACCATAAAAGTGACGGTGGCCACCGCAGAACGCAGCGATAACCGCCCCATACCGCACACACCATGACCACTGGTACAGCCATTGCCGATATAAGTGCCGAATCCGACCAGCAGACCAGCACTGCCCAGCAACAGCGTATTATTGGTGACGACGATAGCCGCGCTGTAACCCAGAGCCAGATATAAAGGGTAAGCCAGCACCAGTCCGGCCAGAAACCAGAGTGCCCAGTAGCGCTGCTTTTCGCGCAGCAAAAACAGACTGGATAACACCCCGGTCATACCACTGATACGGCCAATGCCCAGCCACAACAGACTTGCCGCCAGACCAATCAGCGTGCCGCCGATCAGCTCCGGAATAAATTCGTTCATAGAAGAGATACCTGAATAAAACCGTGGGGTATTCTAATCCATGTGCGGGATTACGTCTGCCGGCGCGTCTGCTGGCGCTTCCGCGCGCAGCAAGCTGATATTCACCACCAAGGTCGCTGGTGCCGCCCATTCTGTAATTTGCGGGAATTACCTATACTGTGAACATTATTTTCAGTAGTCCGGAGTTTCCATGTCTGATGTTTTAGCCGCAGGCCAGCAGGGTATCCCTCTTACCATTCTTGAAAGCAGCGATTTTCCGCGCTGGCTCGAACAACAGGCTGACAGCGTTAAAGCCTGGCTGGATGCCTGCGGCTACAGCGGCAAGGGAGCACAGTTATTACCGGCAGCCAATGGCTCCCTGCAAAGCGCGCTCTTTGTCTGCGATAACCTCGACGATATGTTCGCCTGTGGCGAGCTGGCCAACCTGCTGCCCGCAGCGGATTACGTGATCGACAATATCAGCGATACCGATCAGTTAATCAGCATTGCCTTTGCCTGGGGCGCTGGCGCCTACCGGTTTGAGCGCTATGTCAAACCGGGTAAGCCACAGGCGCGTTTATTACTGGCCGACAGCGGCGCACTGGCGTACGCCCAGCAGCTGGTCAGCGCAACCCGTCATGTCCGTGATCTGGTCAATACTCCTGCCGCCGATATGATGCCGCAGCATCTGGCAGCTACTCTGGAAAATCTGGCGCAGGAGTTTGGCGCACAGTTTTCTCAGATTGTCGGCGATGATCTGCTGAGCGAAAATTATCCGATGATTCATGCGGTCGGGCGCGCCAGTGCCCATGCTCCACGTCTGCTTGATCTGCGCTGGGGCGATGAAAAACATCCGCTGGTCACTCTGGTGGGTAAAGGTGTGTGCTTTGACAGCGGCGGTCTGGATTTAAAACCTGCCGATGCCATGCGCACCATGAAGAAAGATATGGGCGGCGCTGCCCATGTGGTTGGCCTTGCTTACCTGATTATGGCGCAACAGCTGCCGGTGCGTTTACGCGTGCTGGTTCCGGCGGTTGAAAATGCTGTCAGCGCTGACAGTTTCCGTCCCGGTGATGTGCTGAATACGCGCAAAGGCTCAACCGTTGAAATTGACAACACCGATGCCGAAGGCCGTCTGGTGCTGTGCGATGCATTAACCGAAGCGGTCAGTGAGTCACCGGATCTGGTCATCGATTTCGCCACACTCACCGGCGCCTGCCGGGTGGCGCTGGGTACTGAATTGCCGGGTTTCTTTACCAATCAGATGCAGCTGGCTTCTGATTTAATGCAGGTCGGTCAGCGCATTACCGATCCGGTCTGGCACCTGCCCCTGCATCAGGCTTACCGCGATTCACTGAAAAGCGATATCGCCGATCTGGTGAACTCTGTACCCGGACCCTTTGGTGGTGCGATTACCGCCGCGCTGTATCTGGAGCATTTTGTTGATAACACGCCCTGGGTGCATTTTGACGTAATGGCCTGGAACCGCCGTAAATTACCGGGCCGTCCGGTGGGTGGTGAAGCCATGGGTATGCGTGCCGTTTTCGCATATCTGCAGAACCGTTATGCAGCGCAATAAGCGCTGCTGTTTTTTTAACATTACTTAATGCCGGGCGATCACTATGGTTCTGAGCACCGCTGAAGTGATGTACTGGTCAACCATGTTTGCTTCGATTCTGTCAGCCTCCGCCGGTGTGCTGGATGCGCGCAGCAAACAGTTTGATCTGTTCGGTATTATGATTATCGCGTTTTGTGCCGCCCTCGGTGGTGGCACCCTGCGCGATACCCTGCTCGACCGCACCGTATTCTGGGTAGCGGATTCCAGCTATCTGATTTTTACCTGGTTTGGTGCTCTGGCCACTTTTTTTCTGGCGCGCTGGATTAAATTGTCCGGCCGCTGGTTTGTACTGCCGGATGCTGCGGCATTAGGTTTATATACCGTAGCCGGCACTCAGGCTGCCCTGGGCGTTGGTGCCGATATGCTGGTCGCTTCGTTTATGGGTGTTATTACCGGTGTTGCCGGTGGGATTCTGCGGGACATACTGCTCAATCAGGACCCGCTGGTATTTCAGGGGCAGTGGTATGCGACCGCCGCCTGGAGCGGCTCCCTGCTGTATATTTTGCTGATTCATAACGATATAAATATCGGCGCCGCTGCCCTGGTTGCCGGTATTTTTATTTTTCTGCTGCGCCTCAGCGCCATCCGCTGGAATCTGGTTTTGCCACGCTATAAAGAGAAATAACGTCCGCACAGTACCCTGTAAATTCAAAGGAATGAACATGACCCCCACTCTGACACACACCCTGTTGCTGCTAACCAGCCTGTCCATTGGCACAGCGTACGCAGCACCAGCATTACCGCTGGCCGATGGTCAGTATGTATTTCAGCAACGCTACGCCGAGCACCCGCAGATGCAGGGCATCAATCTGGATACCGAAATAAAACAGGGAAGGATCTCTCTGACCAACAACGACAGTGACGGCGTATTTCCGTTGGGATTAATTGATGAGGGAGAGCTGTACTGGCATGCCCGCTCCGGTCATTGGATTATTATCTATGAACCGAAGGATAAAGAGGCAAAGGATGTTGGCGGTTGCAGCGATGGTCCGGCGGTCGTTGATCTGGAGAATAAAATTTACTGGACCTGCTGATTGCAGAATCAGGGCCGGTGAAGAAACCGGCCCGGACGATTATTCGCCGACGCTCGCAATAATATCGGCATAATGAGCCGAGAAATCGTTAAAGGTATCGCTGTTATGGCTGCAGCAACGGATGCCACCACTTTTAATGTCATACACCCAGCCGTGAATATGTACTTTCTGTGTCGACAGCTTGGCGGCCACCACCGGATGGGTGCGTAAATGCTGCACCTGCTGCAAAACGTTCTCTTCAATGGCTTCGTTCAGGTGCTCATGACCCAGACACATATCCGATGGAATACCATTGCGTTCGCGCACGATTTCCATTGCAGAGCGGCAATGACCTAACCACTCTTTAACGTGCGGCAGACCTTTCAGTTTGGTCATATCCAGCGCGCCTTTAATCGCACCACAATCGGTATGTCCGCACACAATAATATGGCGTACGCCTAAAACCGCGACGGCATACTCAATAGATGCGGTCATGCCACCGGTTTCGTTAGAGTGTGGGGGAATAATATTACCGGCATTACGGCAGATAAAGAGATCACCAGGGGCTGAGCCGGTAACCATATTCGGATCGATACGGGAGTCCGAACAGGTAATAAAGAGTACGTCCGGATTCTGGCCATCGTCAGCCAGCGTGCCGAACAGGTCTTTCTGTTGCGGATACACATTCTGTTTAAAATTCAGTACACCACGTATCAGTTTTTCCACTGCAATCTCCCCTTATCAACGGCGCTAAGAATACGGTATTCCCTCCGTAAGAAACATGATTTTCTCAGCGGACTGTTGTGCCGCTGACGACACAACAATCCTCCCCGGTATCAACCGATTTCGATTAATACCTCACCCGGCGTTACCCGGTCCCCTTTGCTCACATAAACCGCCTGTACGGTACCGGCGATATTGGCGTGAACTTCGGTTTCCATTTTCATCGCTTCGGCAATCAACACCGACTGGCCGGCTTCGACTTTATCACCTTCTTTCACCAGCACATCGACGATATTGCCCGGCATTGCTGCGGTAACATGACCCGGTTGTGTGGCACGTTTACGGCCATGATTGCTGCTGCCTTCGGCGACGTATTCGTTCAGCGATTCAAAAATTACTTCTTCCGGCATACCGTCCAGCGACAGGTACAGCTTGCGTTTACCGACACCGGAGTCGCCGACACCGGTAATAGCTACTTCATAGCTTTCGCCGTGTACGTCGATACGGAATTCAGTTGCCATCGCTTCGCCCATACGGCCTTTGCCTTTCTGGTCCGGTGGCAGCAGTTCTTCCGGTTTCAGGGTGCCATCGGCACGCTGCTGCAGAAATTCACGGCCCAGATCCGGGAACATGGCAAAAGTCAGAACATCTTCTTCGCTTTGTGCCAGAGCACCAATGTCATCACGCAGCTTATTCATTTCCGGGCTTAATAAATCCGCCGGACGACCGTCGTTAACGCTCTCATTACCAATGGCTTTTTTCTGCAATTCAGCATTCACCGGCGCCGGTGCTGCACCATAGCCACCCTGCAGGTAACGCTTAACTTCGTTGGTGATGGTTTTATAACGCTGACCCGCCAACACGTTATATACCGCCTGGGTGCCAACAATCTGTGAGGTTGGGGTTACCAGCGGAGGAAAACCAAGGTCTTCACGTACCCGTGGAATTTCGGCAAACACCTCACGGATTTTATCCAGCGCGTTCTGTTCTTTCAGCTGATTCGCCAGGTTGGACATCATGCCGCCCGGCACCTGATTAATCTGCACGGAAACATCTTCGCGGGTAAATTCACTTTCAAACTGGTGGTATTTTTTCCGCACTTCGCGGAAGTAATCGGCAATTTCACCCAGTAATTCCAGATCCAGACCGGTGTCGTAGCCTGTGCCTTTTAACGCAGCAACCTGCGACTCGGTCGCCGGATGACTGGTACCTGAGGCAAAGGAAGAAATCGCAGTATCGATACGGTCAGCACCGGCTTCTATCGCTTTCAGCTGACACAGCGGCGCCAGACCTGCCGTTGAATGACTGTGAATAACCAGCGGTAAATCCACTTCGGCTTTAATCGCTTTTACCAGCTCATAAGTGCCGTATGGTGTGAGCAGACCCGCCATATCTTTAATGGCAATAGAGTCGGCGCCCATGGCCTGCATCGCTTTGGCCTGTTCAACAAAGAGCGCTGGCGTATGCACCGGACTGGTGGTGTAGCAGATGGTGCCCTGCGCATGTTTACCGGCTTTTTTAACCGCTTTCATTGCGGTTTCGATGTTACGCAGATCGTTCAGCGCATCGAATACACGGAATACATCAATGCCGTTATCCGCCGCTTTCTGCACAAAGGCTTCCACCACATCATCGGCGTAATGGCGATAACCGAGCAGGTTCTGACCACGCAGCAGCATTTGCAGGCGGGTATTGGGCAGCGCTTTTTTCAGCTGACGCAGACGCTCCCACGGGTCTTCTTTAAGGAAACGCACACAGGCATCAAAGGTGGCGCCGCCCCAGACTTCCAGCGACCAGTAGCCGACTTTATCCAGCTTATCGCAGATCGGCAGCATGTCTTCGGTGCGCATACGGGTCGCAATCAGCGACTGGTGTGCATCACGCAGAACCACATCGGTGACTTCAATCTTTTTCACGTTACTCATCATTCATTCCTCCTGCGGATTACCAGCCGGCGTGTGCGGCAATGGCTGCGGCAATGGCCAGCGCAACTTCGCTGGGGTGACGTTTTTCTGAATAATTCAATAATTCCGGATGGGTCGGCACAAAGCTGGTGTCGAATTCCGCCCGTTTAAAATCGGCGTTACTGAGAATCTGCTGGTAATAGTGCGCAGTGGTTTTAATACCGTGCAGACGCATGTCATCCAGCGCGCGCTGCCCACGGGCAATCACTTCTTCCCAGGTCAGCGCCCAGACCACCAGTTTTAAACACATGGAGTCGTAATACGGCGGAATTTCATAGCCGGTATAAATTGCTGTATCGACCCGTACACCCGGCCCACCCGGCGCGTAATAGTGAGAGATACGGCCAAAGCTTGGCAGGAAATCGTTTTTCGGGTCTTCGGCATTAATACGGAACTGCAGGGCAAAACCGCGGTAGGCAATATCTTCCTGGCGATAACTGAGCGGCAGGCCAGCGGCAATGCGCAGCTGCTCACGCACAATATCCACCCCGGTAATCTGCTCGGTAATGGTGTGCTCGACCTGCACCCGGGTATTCATTTCCATGAAGTACACTTCATTGCCGGTCAGCAGGAATTCGACCGTACCGGCATTTTCATAACCGACGGCTGCGGCCGCTTTCACCGCCAGCCCACCAATGTACTGACGCTGTTCCGGCGTTAATTGCGGGCTTGGCGCAATCTCGATCAGCTTCTGGTTACGGCGCTGAATAGAGCAGTCACGCTCATACAGATGCACCACATTGCCCTGACTGTCGGCCAGAATCTGCACTTCGATATGACGCGGGTTTACGATGCACTTTTCCATAAACACATCGGCCGAACCGAAGGCTTTGGTGGCTTCAGAAATAACCCGCGGGTACTGGGATTTTAATTCGTCGGCAGAATCACAACGGCGGATACCGCGACCACCACCACCGGAAGTGGCTTTCAGCATCACCGGATAACCAATCTCGGCGGCCAGTTTCAGCGCCTCATCCAGATCGGCCAGATTACCGTCGGAACCCGGAGTAATAGGTACGCCAGCAGCGCGCATGGAATCACGGGCCTGGGTTTTATCGCCCATCTTGTGGATAACATCCGACTTCGGCCCGATAAAGATTACCCCTTTCTGTTCACACAGGCGGGCGAACTCAGCGTTCTCTGACAAAAAGCCGTAGCCCGGATGAATAGCATCGCAGCCGGTTTCCAATGCCAGATTCACAATGCGCAGCGGATCGAGATAACCGGCCAGCGGATCTTCACCCAGCATATAAGCTTCGTCCGCACGCTTAACATGCAGCGCATAGCGGTCCGGTTCGGTATAGATAGCCACCGAGCGGATGCCCATCTCGGCGCAGGCGCGCACGATACGGACGGCAATCTCGCCGCGGTTAGCAATAAGAACTTTCTTCAGCATGGGGAACTCCTCGTTCGTAGTCCCTGAGTGAAAGGGTCAGATCAGCTTAGACAACACCAGACCAAAGCAAAAATTGATATTTTTTACTCAACCTATAAGGTATTACTTATAGATAAAGACCAGCGAGCAACATAACATGCCACTCAGCGTACAAAAATTAGCCAGCCGACTGACTTTTCGCCAGTTGCAGGTATTCCACGCCGTATATGAGCTGGAAAGTTACAGTAAGGCGGGCGAGCTGCTCGGCCTGACCCAGCCGGCGGTCAGCAGCCAGATGCGCCAGCTGGAGCAGGCGCTGGAAATGCCCTTATTCGAATACGTCGGTCGCCGTTTATTTGTGACGGCGGCCGGAGAGAAGCTTGCCCGGAGCGTGGATGGTATTTTCGGTGAACTGCGCCGGCTGCAGACCGATCTGGCCGAGCTGGACGGTAAAGTGGCTGGTGAGCTGAAACTGGTGGCGGTGAATACGGCGCAATATGTTGTGCCATATCTGCTGCGCGCTTTCCTTAATCTTTACCCACAGATCAACGTCAGCGTCAGCGTGGTGAACCGCGCCGCGGCGATTCAGCGCCTGAACGATAACCGTGACGATCTGGTGATTATGGGCATGGTGCCAAGCGAGAAACCGCTGGCATCACTGCCGTTTCTGAATAATGAGCTGGTACCGGTGGTGCCGGCCGGACATCCGCTGTTACTGCAGGAAGCGGTCAGCCCGCAGGACTTCCTCGACAGCAACCTGCTGATGCGCGAGGCGGGTTCCGGCAGCCGCCTGGCGCTGGAAGTACACTGCCAGCAACAACGCCTGCGGGTGAAACCCAGCATGGAAATCGGCTCGAACGACGCCGTTAAACACGCCGTGATTGCCGGCCTTGGCGTAGCCGTGCTGCCTAAGCTCAGCATCCGGCCTGAACTGCAGCTGGGGACGCTGCGGGTGTTGGATGTTCCGGGCTTCCCACTGCGCCGCAGCTGGTGTGTGGTGTATCCGCAGGCCAAACATCCGACCCCGGCCATGAAGGCTTTTATTGATTATATTCAGCAGAATATTAAACAGTTCGAGCAGGTATTTTTACGTAACCCACAGTTGAAGTCCTGACCAAAAAAAACGACACCCGCAGGTGTCGTTTTTTATATCAGCCTGCGATTAAGCGGCTTTTTTCAGCTTTTTCTTCAGCACTTTCAGTTTGCTTTCCTGCTTGGAGATCTTGGCCTTACGCGCTTTGATCTCTTTTTTCAGGCTGACGACTTTCTTGGATACTTTCTTAGACATAACAAATTCCTTCTTTATTCCGATGGGTGCATTAAGCACTATGACTCTTCAGTCTGCTGATTTTTCCGGATAAAACCGCGGATAAATCGCCGGATTTCACGGGCTGCACTGGTGTCCAGCTCTTCGCACAGAGCAAGAAACTGCTCCCGCTCTTCGCCATTAATACGGATAAGCAGCTGTGCATCATTCTTTACAGCTTTGGCCTTTTTACTGCGGCCAGTTTTGGCTGAAGCCTTTGCCTTATCCACGACGCCTGAAACCCAATAAGATGAAGAGAACTTAATGATATACATTGTATATCATTATGCAATACATTAATTACTCTGCAGATGACTCCGCTCTGGACTTTGGCTGAAACTGTTTACGATAAGCCGCAGGCGATAAACCCACCCGCTGACGGAAAAGACGGCGGAATGAATTACTGTCTTCATAACCGACCGCCAGCGTAATGCTGTCAATAGTCATGCGGGTCGACTCAATCAGCTGCTTGGCTTTTTCTATGCGCAGCGCCTGCAGATAAGCCAGCGGCGCCTGCCCCGTCGCCTCTTTAAAACGCCGCTTAAAGTTACGCACACCAAAGCCGAAACGGCTGGCCAGTTCATCGATGACCAGGGCTCCGGCAAAGTGTTCATCCAGCCAGTTCTGTACCTTCAGAATATCCTGATCAGTGTGATTTTTCGGCGCGGCCCATAAGGCATAGGGGCTTTGTACGCTGCGGACATTATCAATCAGTAAATAACGGCTGCAGGTTTGTGCCAGCTCTAATGAAGCAAAACGGCGTATAAGGTGCAGCAGCAGATCCAGCACCGCCGTCGCTCCGCCACTGCTGATCAGCTGGCCGTCTTCACATAACATTTGCTGCTCATCCAGCCGGACCTGCGGGAAGCTGCGCCGGAACAGCCCGGCGAAAGCCCAGTGAGTGGTCACCCGCATACCATCGGCAAGACCGCTTTCGGCCACTAAAAACGTTGCATTACACATGGTGGCAATCGTCGCGCCTTGCCGGTAGCGCTCCGTCAGCCACGCCCGGTAGCGGCCAAACTCCGGCATCGCCTGCTGCAAACTGAAGAGAAAGCCCGGAATCACAATCAGATCGGTCTGGCGGATATCGGCAATCCCGCAGTCCGCCATCAGCTGCTGACCGGCTGAGGCCGTAACCGGCAAGCCATCAAGCGACACCTGGCTCAGCTCAAACAGCGGCTTCTCCTGACCGGAAAATAAGTTGGCGGCATAAAATATCTCCTGCGCCATAGTCGCACTGGCCGCAGAGCATTGATCAGCCAACAGCAAAGTAACGTGCATAATGCCTCGATTGCAGATTTCGCGTGAAACAAGTCATTTATGCATATACAACGCCGCCCCCGCAAGCCTTAGAGTGGCCGCCTGTTTAAGCAGTCAGGAAAATAAAGATGAATCTCTGGTTTCGATTGTTACTTATGCTGCTGCGCCGCCCGTGGCGCAAGCCGGTCGACGGCCTGGACACCACGGTGGTGAAAATGCGCGTATGGCCACTGGATCTGGATTTTAACCGCCATGTAACCAATGGCCGTTACTTCACCATGGCCGATGTCGGGCGTATGGATTACGTATTACGCAGCGGCGCCTACAAAGTGGCTCTGCGCCATAAAGCGTTTCCGGTTGTGGGTGATGTCTGGGGGAAATTCCGCCGTGAGCTGCGGCTGTTTGAAGCCTTTGAAATCCACAGCCGTATGCTCGGCTGGGATGATAAATGGGTCTTTGTTGAACACCGTTTTATGCGCAAAGAACGGGTTATTGGCGTGGTGATAATGCGTGGCCTGTTCCGTTCGGCAAAAGGGCTGGTCGATCCGCAGGAGTTTATCGCCGAAATGAATCTTGCTCCGCAATCACCACCGCTGCCAGACTGGCTCAGCGCATGGTCAGAAAGTTGCGACGGTATGAGTTCCCAGCTGCGCGACGAAGAGCTCTGCTGAACAATCTGGCCGGATTACCGGCCAGTCAGCGTTTCCGGCAGCATCAGGAATCTGCCTGCTGCTGCTCAAAGTTCAGCACAATAAATTCAGCAGGACGAACCAGTGCTACTTTTACATTAACCCGCAGCCAGCCATTCAGAATATCGTCACTGGTCATGCTACTCCCCAGCCCGACCGCAACATTAAACGCATCACTGGCAGACGAGCCCTGCAGACCACCTTCTTTCCAGATACTGGTGAGAAAATTCTCAATCATGGCTTTTACAGCATTCCAGGTGCTGGCATCGTTGGCAGCAAAAATATAATTTTTCATGCCCTCCTGAATTGAACGCTCAAGAAAAATTGCAGTGCGCCGCACCGGAATATAACGCCAGTCCTGACTGTTACCATCCAGCGTGCGGGCGCCCCAGACAAGAATGCCCTGGCCATTAAAAAAACGGATGGCGTTAATGGATTTGCCGAAAGCTGCATCAATATTCAGCTCAGCCTGTTGATGATCTGATAAGCGGATAGGTAACGCAGCTGCGCCAACGATGCTGACATTAGCTGGTGCACGCCATACGCCCTCGTTACTATCATTAATCACATAAATGCCAGCCATCGCCGCACTGACCGGCAAAATATTGACCTCGGTATTCAGTCTTTGCTGCAAGCTGTTATAACGCTTACTGGCATTCCGTAATGCCATATCGTGCTGCCGGATCTGCGTTACAGATGGCTCTGCTAAGGCTGCGATATCCGCCAGAATGCGGCTGACTGCCGATGTACCATCAGACTCTGCATGAAGGAACTCCGCCAGTTGATGCAGATTACCGCCAAACAAATTGGTGTAATTCAGCTCGTTACTTCCCACCATCGTGGTGCCGATAAACGGATAATAGCAGGCAGCATTTTTCAGCTCGTTACTGCCCGTGCTTTCGCGAAAATTCCGGATATCTTCGCTGTATAACACCGGGTCAGGATTGCGCCCGCCAATGACATCGAACAGACAGAACGGATACTCCAGCTGTTCAGCCTGCAACAGCATGGCCTGCATCAGTGTTGCATTTTCTGCCACCGACAGCAGTGTTGCGTCCGGACACAGGTACAGCGTCGGCTCTGATTCTTCTGCCAGATAATGCAGGCCACGCAAAAGGTCGGCGAGCAGAATATTCGGATTAATAATCGCTGCCTGCGCACTGCTTAAGGGGTTTCCGCTCGGCTTACCGTAATTTCCGACCGATACAACATAAGCACTGCCACCCCCGTTTTCAAAAAACAGCCGCATACTGTTACACAGGTAATACACCGTTGCCGGATCGGGCAGAAGGTCGTAATTATCATCTCCGCCCTGTGGGTAATACTGTACCGGCTGGAGTACGGCCGCATGCATAAAGCGCGAGACAAATTCTTCGTAAGATTGTACAAGCACCGCTTTATTCAGCAGTGACTGACCGTTTAATTGTGCCGCAGGCGTATAACCGATAAACGCAGGAATAGCGGTTGCACTGGGCACAACCGAATCAGGAAAGGTGTTTATCTCATTGATATAAACACCCGGGGTTTTGACTGTTGTGGTCATAGTGGCTCCGTGCGCTGCTGTCTGTCCGTGAATGACTGAGCATGCCTGAACCAGCCAGAGGGTCAAGGAAAGTTCCCGCGCTCTGGCATACCTGAATGTTAACGGAGTTAGTCCACAGCGTTCAGCAGGCTTTCTAACTTGCTGACGGTGTTCCAGTTTCTGGCGGTTACAGGAACCCCAAGAACTTTTTCCACACCTGCCGCCAGTTTTGAACGGCCAATACCTTCTGGCGCATACAGATAAAATACGCCGTCAGCCAACTGAAAAGATTCCGATGCCTTACTCAGAGCCTGAAGGCGTTCTGAGTCTACGGTCTTTGGCTGTGCAGCCAGAAAGAAGAAGTGCAGCACTTTGCCATCATCCACCGGATAAGGGTTGGCCGCGATAACTGCTTGTAACTCAGCTGCACTCAGCAACAGAACGTCCACCTCAAATCCATGCTGAGCAGCAATCAGACTGCGCAGCCGCGTACTGTCTGCCGCCACAGGTTGTGCAGCGCTCTGAAAAACAACATTACCGCTCTGAATATAGGTTTTAACCTGCTGATAACCGGCCTGTTCAAACACGGTGACCAGATCTTTCATCGGCAGAATATTTTTACCGCCGACATTAATGCCGCGTAATAACGCAATACAAGAGATCATCTGCATCCATTCCTGTTAATAATCCAACACTCCGCCTGACAATAGCGGACTTTGATGCGATTAAAAACAAAAACGGCCCGGAAGCAATCATTGCTACCGGGCCGCGGGCTGCTTGTCTGTTCCCAACAAGCATTCAGGGTGCTGAATTTTTAAATTATGCGGTCGCTCAGTTGCGGATTAAGTAATCGAAGGAACCCAGTGCAGCGGTTGCACCTGCGCCCATCGAAATAATAATCTGCTTGTACGCCACGTTGGTGCAGTCACCGGCGGCGAATACGCCCGGTACATTCGTCTGGCCATGGCCGTCGATAATAATCTCGCCACGCTCAGTCAGCTCGACCGTTCCTTTCAGGAATTCGGTATTCGGCACCAGACCAATCTGTACGAAAATACCCGCCAGTTCGATCACATGGCTTTCGCCGGTATTACGGTCCTGGTATTTAATCGCCGTTACCCGCTCACCATCGCCAATCACTTCAGTGGTCATCGCCATTTTAATAATGTCGATATTGGCAGTGGCTTCGGCTTTTTTCACCAGCACCGCATCGGCACGCAGTACATCGGAAAATTCCAGTACGGTGACGTGCTCAACAAGTCCGGCCAGATCAATAGCGGCTTCAATACCGGAGTTACCACCACCGATCACCGCAACACGCTTACCTTTAAATAACGGGCCATCACAGTGCGGGCAGAAGCATACGCCTTTGGCTTTGTATTCCTGCTCGCCGGGTACGTTCATTTCTCTCCAGCGCGCACCGGTCGCGAGAATCACCGACTTACCCGCCAGTACCGCACCGTTGGCCAGTTCGACTTCGGTTAAACCAGAATCGGTTTTGCGTACCGCAACGGCTTTCTGGGTTTTCATCACATCCACGTCGTATTCTTTAACGTGTTCTTCCAGATGCGCAACCAGCTTCGGACCTTCGGTGTAAGGCACAGAAATAAAGTTTTCGATGCCAACGGTATCAGATACCTGACCGCCAAAACGCTCGGCCACCAGACCAGTACGAATACCTTTGCGCGCCGCATAAATGGCAGCTGAAGCACCCGCCGGACCACCGCCCACCACCAGCACATCAAACGGATCTTTATCGGCCATTGCCGCCGCGGCTTTGGCATCGGCGTCGTCATCCACTTTATTGAGGATTTCCGCCAGCGTCATTTTACCGTTGGCCAGCACTTCACCATTCAGGTACAGCGAAGGGACCGCCATAATATTGCGTTCTTTCACTTCGTCCGGAAATACGCCGCCGTCGATCATAGTGGCGGTAACGTTCGGATTCAGCGCGGCCATTAAATTCACCGCCTGTACAACATCAGGACAGTTGTGGCACGACAACGATACATAGACTTCAAAATTCAGGGTGCGCGTCAGGGATTTTGCCTGATCCTGCAATGCCTGATCTTCTTTCGACGGGTGACTGCCCGCCTGTAATAAAGCCAGCACCAGCGAGGTAAACTCGTGGCCCATTGGCACACCGGCAAAGGCCACACGGGCTTCGCTGCCCACTTTGGCAACGGTCATTACCGGAGAACGGCCACCGATTTTTTCGTTGGTCACCGTCAGGGAAATCTGATCATTCAGTTCTGCGATTTCACGCGCCAGGGTTTCCAGTTCTTTGGATTTTGGCGAATCATTAACAGACACCTGCAGTTCAATCGGATTACGCAGATTGTTCAGGTAGGTGCCTAATTGTTGTTTCATATTTGCATCAAGCATGGAAATACCGTCCGATTGAAGATTTTTAAAACGGCTCCGGAAAACCGGAGCCGGGTATTGCAATTACTTCAGGTTATTTGGCGAGGCCTGTGGAATTTACTGCAGGCTGGCCGAAGCGTTGACTCACCCGAAGCATTTGGCAAAGCCGGAGAGATGAAGCGCAAGGTGTTTTCGCGCGAGGACCCGAGACATACCACATAGGTAGGCGAAGGGCCGAGCAAGAAAACAACGTCGCGATTCGCTCTCCGGGAAAGCCAAATCAGATCTTGCCGACCAGATCCAGGGAAGGAGCCAGCGTCGCTTCACCTTCTTTCCACTTAGCCGGGCACACTTCACCTGGGTGAGCGGCAACGTACTGAGCAGCTTTCACTTTACGCATCAAGTCGTCTGCATCACGGCCGATACCTTCAGCGGTGATTTCCATGGCCTGAATAACGCCCTGTGGATCAACCAGGAAAGTAGCGCGGTCTGCCAGGCCCTGGCCTTCACGCATTACACCGAAGTTGTTGGTGATGGTGCCGGTCTGGTCGCCAACCATGTAGTAGTTGATCTTACCGATGGTTTCAGAGCTGTCGTGCCATGCTTTGTGACAGAAGTGAGTGTCGGTAGACACAGAGAATACTTCTACGCCCAGCTTCTGCAGTTCTTCGTATTTGTCAGCCAGGTCGCCCAGTTCGGTCGGGCACACGAAAGTGAAGTCGGCTGGGTAGAAGAAGAATACTGCCCACTTGCCTTTAACATCAGCTTCAGTGATTTCTACGAACTCGCCCTGTTTAAAAGCGGTTGCTGCAAATGGTTTGATTTCAGTGTTGATCATGTGGTCTTGCTCCATAGGTTTGTGTTGGGAACAGGACCTATAGTAGGGACATGCTTCTGATTAGTTAAATTGATCTTTTCAAAGAAGGCTATTAGGTATAGCTATTGAACAGTTTGACTAGGGGCCTGTTGACACTAAGTGAATCGGGCCTGCTGAGAGCCAGTTTTTCTCAGAACAAGGAGAGAGGAGTGATATTAGCGGGCTAAATGAATGACGAGCGACGATGTTATTGGGGAAAACTGGCCTCAGCCCGAAGGGTTATGGCTAAAAATCCCTCACCCTGCGTTGCTGTTCGTTCGCTTAACCCGTTAGGCCACACTCTCAGCGCCTTGTCTGAGGAATTTTTATCCGATAACAGGCCTGTTTAATTAGTGTCAACAGGCCCTAGCAGTCCGGAGGATAAGTGCTCTGCCCTGGGTTACAGGGCAGAGTCTGAGCCTTGTCAGCGCTGGGCCGGAGCCGTACCCGCCAGTTGCGGCGGTAAAGAATCGACATGCAGCGTGCGGGTCGGGAAGGCGCAGTCGCCACCCTTCTCGTGGATGATATTCAGTACTTTCAGCAGTACATCCTGCTTGATCTCGTGGAACCTTACCCAGTCAGTGGTTTTGGTGAAGGTGTAGATAAAGAAATCCAGACTGGATTCACCAAAGCTGTTGAAGTTCACGATCATGGTCTGGTTATTATCAATTTCCGCATGTTCGCGCAGCATGGCACGAACGCCTTCCATAATTGCCGGCAGATGACGCGAATCCTGATAGCGGATACCAATGGTTTCGTAGATACGGCGGTTGGTCATGCGCGATGGGGTTTCCACCGAGATATTGGTGAACACCGAGTTCGGTACATACAGCGGACGCTTATCAAAGGTGCGGATACGGGTCACACGGAAGCCGATATGCTCTACCGTTCCTTCGATGCTGCGGTCCGGCGAACGCACCCAGTCACCGACTTTGAACGGGCGGTCGAGATAAATAATCAGCGAGCCAAAGAAATTGGCCAGCAGATCTTTGGCGGCCATACCGACAATCAGACCACCGACACCACCAAAGGCGAGGATGCCGGAAATGGATATGCCCAACAGCTGAAAAATCGGCAGAATAATCAGAATGGTAACGCTGAGTTTGGCCACTTTACCCACCAGCTGTACCGTGGTCGGATCGATGCCATTCACAATCTGCCGTTCTTCCACGCGGTTAATCAGACGCCACAGCGCCCAGGCGGTGAGAATAATCAGCGCCAGCTGACGCACCACCGGAATGCTGGAAATAATTTCAGAAGAAAAATGACCGGCGGTGATGTCGGCAATCCAGGTCGCACCAATGGCAAAAATAATCCAGCTGATGGGGACGCCAATGGCCTCCAGCACAATATCGTCCCAGCGGTTCTTGGTCGCCAGCGCCAGCTTAACCAGACGCTTGCGGGTAAAGCGCCATGCCGCACCGGCAATCAGCGTGATACTCAGGGCAATGCTGACATCCCAGAACCAGTCATAATTCTGTGAAATTAATTCGTTCCACCACTCCACGCAGAAGACTCCATTTATTCAGAAGGGAATTTTGCGCAGACAGGCAACGGCGGTTACCTGCCCGCAAACAGGTACTCAGCTCAACTGACGCTGACGCACCGCTTCAAACAGACAAATGCCGGTAGCCACCGACACGTTAACCGAGCTGACTTCGCCGGCCATCGGAATATTCACCAGATAATCGCAATGTTCACGGGTAAGGCGACGCATACCCGCACCTTCAGCGCCCATAACCAGAGCCGTTGGCCCGGTAAAATCCTGCTGATAAATGCTGTGCGTTGCTTCACCGGCGGTGCCGACAATCCAGATACCGCGCTCCTGCAGTTCTTTCATGGTGCGAGCCAGATTGGTGACCTGAATATAAGGCACGGCTTCGGCTGCGCCACAGGCCACCTTGGCGGCTGTTGCATTTAACGGTGCGGATTTATCTTTCGGCGCAATCACCACCTGCACACCGGCGGCGTCTGCCGTACGCAGACAGGCACCCAGATTATGCGGATCGGTAACACCGTCCAGAATCAGAATCAGCGCATTGCCACTGATACCATCGAGAATATCCGGCAGGTGTTTCTCGTTTTTATTCTGCACCGGCTTACGCCAGGCAATAATGCCCTGGTGATTACCTTCATCGGCTTTCTGATTCATCAGGCCTTTATCGGCCTCACGGATATCCAGCCCCTGTTCGGCAGCCAGTTCCAGCACGCGCTGCATACGCTGGTCCTGACGGCCTTTCATCACCCACAGCTCCACCACCTGATCCGGACTGCGCTGCAATAAGGTGGTAACGGCATGCAAACCGTAAACGGCTTCTAACTTCATTGATTAATTAACCTGTTTTCTTTCCGGCCTTTTTGGCCGGTTTTTTCTTTGCGGTCTTTTTCTTTACCGCTTTTTTGCTTTCGGTTTTCTTTTTGGCGTTCAGCTTTTGCCGTTTGCTCGGCTTGGGCTTTTTCTTTTTGCTTTTAGTGCCGTCAGAATCGTCAGCAGCAAAGGTTTTAGCGCCCTTGTCAGCCGTACGCTTAACACCGGCATTTTTAACGCCGCTTTTATTAGCGCCGCTTTTATTACCGCCACTTCTGGCACCATCTCCAGATTCTGTCGAGGGTGCCCGTGCTTTTTTTTGGCGGCTTGGCTCCAGCGTTTCTTCGGTTACTTTGCCATCGGCCTGTTTATTACGGCGACGCGGTAAACGCGCAGGCGTTGGCAAGTCGCTGGCTTTACTGCGTCTGGCGTTAACCGGCGCAGTGGTCAGTTCGAAATCGACTTTGCGCTCGTCGAGGTTCACGTTCATGACCCTTACCCAGAGCTTATCGCCAAGGCGGAAACTGCGGCGCGTGCGCTCACCGACCAGACGATGTTTCACGGCATCAAAGTGGTAGTAATCGTTTGCCAGGCCACTGATATGCACCAGACCTTCGACATAGACGTCTTTTAATTCAACGAATAAGCCAAAGCCGGTAACCGCGGTAATAACCCCTTCGAATTCTTCACCGATACGGTCGCTGATAAATTCGCACTTGAGGAAATCGACCACGTCACGGGTAGCATCATCGGCACGGCGCTCGGTCATCGAACAATGCTCACCCATTACCACCATCGCTGCGGTGTCGTATGGGTAAATGGTTTTCTGTGCCAGTGGCTTGGCACCGTCGGCACGTTTTACGTGTTTGCATTCGCGTTCGCTGCGGATCACGCTGCGCAGACCACGGTGCACCAGCAGATCGGGGTAACGGCGGATTGGCGAAGTAAAGTGGGTATAAGCTTTATAAGCCAGACCAAAGTGGCCTTCGTTATCCGGCTTGTAAACGGCCTGACTGAGCGAGCGCAGCAACACGGTCTGGATTAAATGTGAATCCGGACGGTCGCCAATCTGGCTCAGCAATGCCTGATAATCTTTCGGCGACGGGTCCTGACCATGCGGCATGGATAAACCGACTTCGGCGAGGAAAGATTTCAGGTTCTCGAGTTTTTCTGCGCTCGGACCGTTATGCACACGATACAGTGCCGGCACGTCATAACGCTGGAAGAAGTCGGCAGCACAGACGTTGGCCGCCAGCATGCATTCTTCAATCAGCATATGGGCCGCGTTACGTTCGGTCGGTACGATTTCCTGAATTTTACGCTCAGCATCGAACACGATACGGGTTTCGACCGAATCGAAATCCATCGCACCGCGCTCTTCACGTTTGGCGCGCAGGGTTTTATACAGGACGTAGAGATTTTCCAGATGCGGCACAACGTCTTTGTAATGTTCACGCCAGGCATCGCCGTCGTCACCACGTTCCGGCTGCAGCATTTTCCAGACCTTGTTATAGGTCAGGCGCGCATGGGAGTGGATAACACCTTCCATAAACTGATAACCGGAAATATTCCCGGCTTTGGAGATGGTCATTTCACATACCATCACCAGACGATCTACTTCCGGGTTCAGCGAGCATAAACCGTTGGACAGTTTTTCCGGCAGCATCGGTACCACAAACTCAGGGAAATACACCGAGTTACCACGACCGTGAGCTTCAACATCCAGTGCCGAACCTGCCTGTACGTAATGGGATACATCGGCAATGGCAACGTATAAACGCCAGCCACCGGTTTTGCGGTTAGGTTCGCAGTAGACGGCATCGTCGAAGTCTTTGGCGTCTTCACCGTCGATGGTGACAAAAGGCAGCTGACGCAGGTCGATGCGGTTGTGTTTGTCTTTATCTTTGACCTGTTCCGGCAGTTTTTTGGCTTCTACCAGCACTGCGTCCGGCCATTCGTGCGGGATATTATGACTGCGGATGGCAACATCAATTTCCATCCCCGGTGCCAGATGATCACCCAGCACTTCGACCACTTCACCCATAGGTAAGCCGCCGGGCTTGGGCTGCTCAACAATCTGCACCACCACAAACTGACCATGCTCAGCGCCTTTGCGGCCAACCGGCGGAATCAGGATTTCCTGCGCCACGCGTTTGTTATCCGGCTGTACGACGCCGACACCGGACTGATCGAAGTAACGGCCGACAATCTGCTGGGTATTACGCTCCAGCACTTCGACAATTTTGCCTTCCGGGCGGCCACGGCGATCGAGACCAAGAATCTGTACCGCAACGCGGTCACCGTGAAAGACTTTGCTCATCTGGCGGTTAGACAGGTACACATCATCAGCACCGTCACGCAGCACAAAGCCGTAACCATCGCGATGACCCATCACCACACCGGTAACCAGATCGACTTTGCGCAGCGGTGCAAACTGGCTGCGACGGTTGCTGATCAGCTGGCCATCACGCGACATCGCAATCAGGCGGCGACGCAGAGCTTCTACGCGGTCTTCATCGGTTTCACCCAGTGCTTCGCAGACTTCCGCGTGGGTAGCCGGGTGGCCCAGTTGCTCCAGCAATGCCAACAGGGCATCACGGCTGGCAACCGGGTTTTCATATTTTTGCGCTTCGGCCTCGGCATTTGGGTCATGGAACGGGGCTTTTGGTGCGTTGGAATCCGTCAATGTGCGGCTCCTATAATTAATTTGCGCCCAGTATAACGGTTACACACGTATTTACAGGGCTTTAAAGTTGATTTGCGCGCTGTCGCGGCTTTTTCCGGCCTGTTGCAGGCGCTGCAGGTAATCAGCCCACAGTTCATCACGATGCGTGCATAAATGATAGAGATAACTCCAGTCATACAGACCTGAGTCATGGCCGTCGTCAAACACCAGTTTCAGCGCATAATTACCGGCCGGTTCAATACGCAGCAATACCACATCTTTTTTACCGCTCTGCAACACCTCATTGCCGACACCATGACCACGGACTTCTGCCGAAGGTGAGTGCACACGAAGAAATTCATAAGACAGCTCATAAGGCTGCTCACCATAGGTCAACTCAAGACAGTGGCTGACTTTCTTCACTTTTATTGCTTTTGGAATCACTGTTATTCCACTCCGGGAGTATGGATAACGGGCGGATGAGATAAAGCGCGCTACACTTTTATGTAAGGCATACATGGTGTGTCGCCCAATATCAGGCTCCGGTTGTACCTGATGTAGTTTACTATCGGTGAGATTGAGCTGCCTATGAATTCTTTACGCAATATCAGTATCCGTGCCCGTTTATGGGTAATTCTCAGTGCTTCCGTAATATGTGTTCTGCTGATCCAGCTGCAAGCCATGCAACATATTTACAACACCATAGACAAGGCGAAACAACAGGCGGTAAAACAGCAGGTCGACAGTGCATACAGCCTGATTGAGCATTATTACCAGCTCAGCCAGCAGGGAATGCCGGTAGCAGAAGCACAAACCCGGGCAAAGGATGCTGTCCGCGAGCTGCGTTATAACGGCAATGAATATTTCTGGATTAACGACTCCGCACCCGTCGTTGTCGTTCATGGTGTCAAAGCAGAGCTGGAAGGAAAAAACGTTAACGACGTTAAAGACCCCAATGGCCTGTATTTGTTCCGCGAAATTGTAAAAGCAGCAAAAAGTAAGTCCGAAGGCAATTATGTGCACTATTACTGGCCCAAGGCCGGCAGTTCGGAACCCGTATCCAAGGTCAGCTACGTTAAACAGTTCAGACCCTGGGACTGGATTGTCGGCACCGGTGTTTATACCGACGACGTAATGACCGCCTTCTGGCAAAGTGCCACCGGCCTTATTACCACCAGTCTGATTTTTATTATTCTGTTGATTGCCGTCATCATGCTGGTATCGAACAGCATCCGTCATCCGCTGCGGGTTATCACTCAGGCGATGGATGATATTGCCCGCGGTGAAGGCGATCTGACTCAGCGTTTACCTTCCAAAGGTCAGGACGAAATCACCAATATTGCTCAGGCCTTTAATACCTTTATTGGTCAGATTCACAAAGTTGTGAGCGAAAGTAAAACCGCCTCAGAACTGTTGGCGCAACTGACCCGTGAGATTGCCACCGTCAGCAGTGAAACACGCCGCCTCACCGACGATCAGCTGCAACAGACCGATCTTGCTGCCACAGGCTCGAATGAAATGAGCCAGACTATTCACGAAGTGGCTGGCAATGCCGAACGCGCCGCCGCCGCCGCCCGGGAAGTCGATGACAACGCCCGCCGTGGTATGAAAACCATGCAAACCACACAGCAAAGCATTGGTAGCCTTGCCGCCGATATCCAGAGCTCCTGCGAGGTGATTCAGGGTCTGCAGAGTGAAACCGACGCTATCGGTTCGGTACTGGATGTTATCCGTGGTATCGCCGAACAAACCAACCTGCTGGCACTGAACGCCGCCATCGAAGCCGCCCGTGCCGGTGAACAGGGCCGCGGTTTTGCCGTGGTCGCCGACGAAGTACGCACCCTCGCCTCGCGCACCCAGGAATCGACTGAAGAAATTAATAAAATGATTTCCCGCCTGCAGGATCAGGCCGCCAGCGCTGTACATTCGATGGAAGAAAACGTAAAAAATTCTGAATCCACCTCTGTCACTTCACAGCAGGCACTGGACGCGATATCAACCATCAGCACAGCAGTCAGCACTATTACCGAAATGAACCTGAGCATTGCCAGTGCGGTTGAGGAACAAAGCGCCGCCGCCAACGAGATCAGCGGCAACGTTGTACGGATCGCTGAATCTTCAGGGCATATTGCCGACAATATGGTAAAAACCGATCAGTACGGACAGAAACTGTCCGACAGCAGTGAAGCTCTGGTCAGATTAATTGAGCGTTTCCGGATTTAAATTGCGCCAAATAACGTTACACATAAAAAAAGGAGGCCTGCAGGCCTCCTTTTTTTATCCGTATCTGTGTCAGAGAATAAACTGACTCAGATCCTGATCGCGGGCCAGATCGCCCAATTGCTTCTCAACATAGGCGGCATCAATTTCGACCGCCTGAGTCATATCGGTTGCATCAAAAGATACCTGCTCCAGCAGTCGCTCCATAATGGTATGCAGACGGCGGGCACCGATATTTTCTGTGCTCTCGTTCACCTCAAAGGCAATTTCTGCCAGACGCTTGATCGCATCCTCGGTAAAGTTAATATCCAGCCCTTCGGTTTTCAGCAGCGCTTTATACTGTTCGGTCAGCGATGCTTTTGGCTCGGTCAGAATACGCTTAAAGTCATCCGGCGTCAGCGCTTCCAGTTCCACCCGGATTGGCAGACGGCCCTGTAATTCCGGAATCAGATCGGAAGGCTTGGACAGATGGAATGCACCGGAGGCAATAAACAGAATATGATCGGTTTTGACCATGCCGTATTTAGTGCTGACGGTGCAGCCTTCGATTAATGGCAGCAGATCACGCTGTACACCTTCGCGCGAAACATCGCCACCGGAACCACTTTCATGACGCTTGGCGACTTTATCGATCTCATCAATAAAGACGATGCCGTTCTGTTCCACCAGCTCCAGTGCACGGGCTTTCAGCTCGTCCATATTCAGCATTTTGGCGGCTTCTTCGTCGCGCAGTTGTTTGAAGGCTTCTTTGATTTTTAATTTACGTTTGTTTTTCTTTTCGCCACCGAGGTTGGAAAACATGCTCTGCAGCTGACTGGTCATTTCTTCCATGCCAGGAGGTGCCATAATTTCCACACCAACGCTGACCTGCGCCAGATCGATTTCAATCTCTTTGTCATCCAGCTGCCCTTCGCGCAGCTTTTTACGGAAAACCTGGCGCGTTGAGCTGTCTTCTGTTTTTGGCTCTTCGGTAGTGTCCCAGCTGGTTGTGCTGCTGCGCGCCGGCGGTAACAGTACATCCAGAATACGTTCTTCCGCGGCCAGTTCGGCACGGCTGGCAACCTTGACCATTTCCTGCTCACGCAGCAGTTTCAGACCGGTTTCGGTCAGATCGCGGATAATGGATTCAACATCTTTACCGACATAACCGACTTCGGTGAATTTGGTGGCTTCAACCTTAATAAAAGGTGCATTGGCCAGCTTCGCCAGACGGCGGGCAATTTCGGTTTTACCAACACCGGTCGGGCCGATCATGAGGATATTTTTTGGTGTTACTTCATCACGCAGTTCCGGCTGCAGCTGCATCCGGCGCCAGCGGTTACGCAGCGCAATGGCAACCGAACGTTTGGCATTGTGCTGTCCGATAATATGACGGTCGAGTTCATGCACGATTTCGCGCGGGGTCATCTGGCTCATGGATTATTCTCCCGCCTTCAGTTCTTCGATAGTGAGGTTGCTGTTGGTAAATACACAGATATCTGCAGCAATATTCAGACTTTTTTCGACGATTTCACGGGCGCTTAATTCGGTGTTTTCCAGCAGCGCACGGGCCGATGCCAGTGCGTAATTACCACCAGAGCCTATGCCAATCAGATCGTTTTCCGGCTGCAGCACATCGCCGTTACCGGTGATGATCAGCGACGCCGTATGGTCGGCAACCGCCAGAATCGCCTCCAGCTTGCGCAGCGCACGGTCAGAACGCCACTCTTTCGCCAGCTCAACCGCAGCACGGGTCAGTTGCCCATGGTGCTTCTGCAGCTGCGCTTCAAATTTTTCAAACAGGGTAAAGGCATCTGCCGTTCCCCCGGCAAAACCGGCCAGCACCTGATCGTTGTACAAGCGCCGCACCTTACGGGCATTACCTTTCATTACGGTATTACCCAGAGAAACCTGCCCGTCACCGCCAATCACCACATCATTACCACGGCGTACGGATACAATAGTTGTCATGAAAATTTCCTGCTTTCTGATGCACGAATAACCGATATGGGGGTCGCCGCAGACAAATCAAGTCACTCCCCTGCGTAACCGCCAGAACGCGACAGGTGTTGCCAAAGACCGGGCCGGAAACGATACTCGCGCCTTTTAATGTTTATGGGGAAGTCATCATGATCATCGCCAAGGATACCGTGGTGCAGCTGCACTACAGCCTGTTCGACGAGCAGGACCAGCTGATCGAAAGCACCAATAAAGATGCCGGCGGCGAAGCCATCGCTTATCTGCACGGCCACAACAATATGATTGCCGGATTTGAACAGGCCGTTGCCGGCAAAGAAGCCGGTGAGCATATCAGCATCACCCTGACCCCGGATCAGGCCTATGGCGAGCGTCAGGCCGATGCCGTCGCACGCGTGCCGGTAAAACACCTGCAGGGCGCGAAAAACTGGAAGAAAGGCATGGTTGCCTGGGTCGAAACAGAACAGGGCCCCCGTCAGGTAACCATCGTTAAAGTTGGCCGTTTTATGGCCGACGTCGATACCAACCACCCGCTGGCCGGCAAGACACTGAAGTTCGAAGTGGATGTCGTTGCTGTACGCGCTGCAACCGCCGAAGAGATCTCTCACAAGCACGCTCACGGTGCCGGTGGCCACCAGCACTAAGGCTGTTTAATCAGAGAAAACAGCCCCTGACTGAACCCAGACTGAACGGCCCGCAACGGAATTTATTGTTCCGCCACCGGCCGTTCAGCCTGTTTTTTGATCGTTAATGGCTTTCCAACCAGACGTAATATTCATCCCGCTGGGCGTCATACCAGGTGTCACGGATGCGCGCTTTTACCGTTACGCCGCTGACCTTTTCCACCGTTTCTTTATTCAGACTGACGCTGCTGGCGTCGTTGCGTATCCGTTCCGATAAATAAGACACGCTGCTGATTTCTACCCCCTGCTGCGCGGCAAGACGCTCGCGGGCACGCTGCAATGCGCATTCTTCCTGAGCATAACGGCCTTTAATATTAAACCCGCAGGATGCCACAACGCCGTTGCCCGGATTCATAATCCACGCCGGGGCACCATCCTGAACCTTAGCTCCGGCACAGCCATACTGTAATAAAACTGTGATCAATAATGCTGTTGCCAGCGCTGTATTTTTCATCTTTGACACGTCTCACATCCGCCATAATCCCGTGTGGCATTTTGCCATAGCATCCGCTATTCTCGGCACACCTTTTATAGCAGTTTACTTTTATTAAACCGCTCACTTCATTCAAGGAGAGGAAGATGAAACTTCGCGCTTTATTCGCTGTAGCGACGACCACTCTGCTGGTCGCCTGTGCTTCTAACCAACCAACTCAAGCTCCGGTAGCCAGCTGCGTATTCGCCGATGGTTCTGGTCAGGCCGCTCCTGAGTGGGTGTGTGGCGCTCCGGTTGATGGTCTGGATCTGTCTGCCGTTGGTTACGCTGACAAGTCTGCTGCCGGCCCTAACTTCATGAAGCAGATGGCTGCAACCGCTGCCCGTGTTGAACTGGCACAAACCATGAAAGTGGAAGTGCAGAACATGATCAAACAGTACGCCGAAACCACTGGTACCGGTGATTCTGAAACCGTTGATCGCGTTAATACTTCTGTAACCAAACAGATCACCAAAGAAACTCTGGTAGGTTCTAAAATCTTCCGTCAGATGCCAACCCCAAGCGGCGGTATCGTAGTTCTGGTTGGTCTGGATGCTGACACCGTTAATAAACTGGCGGAACAGGCAATCAAAACCTCTATGAACAATGAACGTGCCCTGTGGCAGAAATTCCAGGCCGAGAAGTCTTTTGACGAACTGGCTTCTGAAATTTCCAACATGCAGTAAGCGTTTAACGCTGACGCACGATCATAATAAGAAGCCGGCGTCTGCCGGCTTTTTTATGCGAGGAATCCCGATGAAATTTCCAGCAAAGCTCTCTGTTTACCTTTGTGTCTTACCAGCACTCAGTCTGTCGGCTATAGCAACAGCCGAGTCTGAATATGAACAATGGTTAAAGAAAACCCGTGGCGATTTTCAGACCTATCTGGATGAAAATGACAAAGCCTTTATTCAGTTTCTGCAGCAGAAATGGCAACCGGTTGATGTGAAACCCGCCGAGCAGCGTGATCCGAAACCCAAGCCGGTTGATCTGCCGGAAATTCCGGCTTCTGCCAAGCCAGATGCCAAACCTGCGGTAGATGACACGCCTAAAGTCGTCCTTCCCAAGCTGCCGCCGGTCGCAGAAGTTCCTGCGCCCAAACCACCGGCTCCGGAGCTGATCAAGCCACCACTAGCCAAGCCACCACTGACCAAGCCACCTGTTGACGACAAACCTGGTGCAGAAAAGCCAACGCTGGATAAACCGGTAGCAGAAAAACCCGCGAAAAAACCACCGGTCAGCGGTCCGGTTGCGCGTTTTGGTTTCTACGGAAATGCCATCGAAATTCCCTACAACGCCAAATTCAAACGCAATTTCAGCGGTAAAATTAATAACGAAAAAATTGCTTCATACTGGCAGCAGCTGGCCAGTGCTGAGCACAAACCAACGGTGCAGGCACTGCAGGCTGAAGCACAACGTCTGGGTCTGAACGACTGGGGCAGCGCCCAGCTGTTTGATCAGTTTGCCCGCGCCCTGCATAAAGACAGCACCAGCCGTAAGCTGACCAGCTGGTTCCTGCTGGTAAAAGCCGGTTACGATGCCCGTGTCGCCTATAACGACAAAGTTCATCTGCTGCTGACATCCGAACAGGAAATGTTTGGTGTTACTTTTTTCCGCCTCGGTAATAAAAAATATTACGCCATCAATCTGAATGAAAAAGCACTGAAGCCCGGCAAAGTATTTACCTACGAAGGCCAGCATGACGAAGGCTCACGCGCCCTTGATTTCAGCCAGCCGAATCGTTTTGCCATTGGCGGCAGCGAAGAACAGCGCCAGCTGAAATTTAAATACCGTGACCAGTCGTACAGCATCAAAGTAGCGTATCCACAGCGTTTCGTGAGCTACTTCAGCAGTTATCCGCAGCTGTCGTTGCCGAACTATTTCAAAGCCGGCTTACCGGCGGTAACCAGCGAATCACTGCTCAATCAGCTACGTCCGGTCGTGGCCGGGAAAAGTGAGCAGGAAGCGGTGAATCACCTGCTGCGTTTCGTGCAGACCGCTTTTGCCTATCAGACCGACGATGAGCAGTTCCACGAGGAAAATTACCTGTTCCCGCTGGAAACCCTGCACTACCCCTACTCCGATTGCGAAGACCGCGCCGCGCTGTTTGCCTGGCTGACCGAATCGCTTTTGGGGCTGGATGTCGTGATTCTCGACTTTCCGGGGCACGTTGCCACCGCAGTCGCCTTTAACGGCGGCGTACAGGGCGATAACTGGAGCTGGCAGGGCAAGCGCTACACCATCGCCGACCCCACCTATGTGAATGCCGACGCCGGTATGACCATGCCGCAGTTTGCCGGGGTCAAACCGAAAATCATGGCCTTCTGAGCCGCCCGTTACGGCACCAGCGGGAGAAGCCTGCGGGCTTCTCCCATCCTTCCTGTTAGGCTACCCTTGCGCCTTTACTGCAAACCAGAGCCCCTGTTCATGTCGTTATCTGTCGCTATTGTTCCCGTTACCGCCTTCGCCCAGAACTGCTCCATCCTGATGTGTAATGCCACCAAGGCCGCAGCCATCGTCGATCCGGGCGGCGATATTGAACGCATTCTGCAGCAGATAAATGCCATGGGTGCCAGAGCCGAAAAAATTCTGCTGACTCACGCCCATATCGATCATGCCGGCGGCACCGCCGAGCTGGCACGTCGCCTGAGCCTGCCGATTGAAGGTCCGCACGAAGGTGATCTGTTCTGGATTCAGGGACTGCCACAGCAATCCGCGATGTTTGGCTTTCCGCAGGCTGAGATCTTTACCCCGGACCGCTGGCTTAACGATGGCGATAAAGTACAGGTCGGCAGGGTTGAACTGGATGTGATTCACTGCCCTGGACACACACCCGGCCATGTGGTGTTTTACAGCGCTGCCGACCAGCTGGCGATTGTCGGTGATGTGATTTTTCAGGGCTCCATCGGCCGCACCGATTTCCCTAAGGGCAACCATGCCGAACTGGTGTCTTCCATCCGCGACAAATTGTTTCCGCTGGGTGATGACATTACCTTTATTCCCGGTCACGGCCCGGAATCCACCTTTGGCCACGAACGCCGTACCAATCCCTTTGTTTCCGATCATCGCGGCTGATCATCCTGGCCGGTAAACAACGGACATAAAAAAACGGCGTGCACTGCACGCCGTTTTTTATGTCCGATCGGAGTCATCAGTTCAGAACCGGTACCGGTTCTCCTCTGTCGGGCAGAGGAATGGCTTCTACATCCGGCAGAGCCGAGGTCTGCAGACGCGATAAGCGGTTCATCCGCGCCCGGCTTTCAGCCAGCGCCTCATCCATCTGCTCCTCGTAAATATCCAGCCAGGTGCGCGAACCGGGCACCATACGCGCCAGATCACGCATCCCCTGCTTCAGCGCATTCAGATGCAGCTGATAGCTTTTTTCCTGCTCCAGCATCAACGCCTTAAACGCCGTGGCATTACTGCTGTCGAGAATATTTTTGGTGTCGGTCATGCTCTGTTCATAAGCGATAGCCGCTTCTTTCAGAATGCCAACATCACGCTCCAGCTTGGCAAAACTCTTACTGTCGACATAGGCCACATCCGGCTGCATCAGCTTAACCACCGCAATGGTTACCGCCACAGAAATCGCCACCACCGCCAGTACAGCGATGATCATCAGTACAACCCGGTTAGTGGATACGGTGTCTTCCAGCATTGCCAGACGCTGGGCTTCGCTCAGCTCACCTTCGCCTTCTTCATGTCTTGTCACAAAAAACTCTCTGTATACAAATGGCAGGATAAGTTTAGTAACGGATTGGCTGTAGCGCCAATCAACAAACCGATACACCAACACAACAGGTCTGACAGCGTCATACAACAGTCATCCCGGCGCGGCACAGTCTGCGTTACTACCCGACCACCTCTGACAACATTGGCGCATTCTTCGTTCAGCAAACGCAGATTCGTCGCTTCGCCTGATTGCCGCCATGCGCAGAGCAGCCGAGGATGGTACGCCACATTCATCGCGTGAAGGAGCAGACGATGGCACAGACCAGCAATACACCACCGGAGACCGATCAGGCTGCAGCCAGACAGCTGCTGGGAACCCTTAGCAATCAGGCACAGGACATTGAGGCGGCCTATCAGCATCAACTGCGTCAGACGGCCACCCAGCTACTGCAGCAGCACCAGCCCGCCGAACAGCAGGCACTCTGTCTGTCGCTGAATAAGCTGATTGCCGCCCGCCAGAGCCTGCTTAACGAACCCGTGGCAACCAGCCCGGACGAGGCTGCCGTTGAGGCCTCAGTCCACACCACAGGTGCAGAAAACCAGCCGCCGCAACAGCCTCCCCTGATACGCACGGATTCTTCTGCAGGCTCCAGCGCCTCCCTTTGGTCTGCCATTACTGCTCCACGCATGATGCTGCTTGCCTTGCTGTTACTGTGCATCACCGCTGCCAGCCTCACATTCAGCCAGCAGCAACATATCCACAGCCTGCAACAGCAACTCCTGAGCCTGCAGCAAAGTCTGCAATCCAGTCAGCAACAACTGGCGCAGCAGTTAACCGTACAACAGCAGGAACGGGCCGAATGGCGGCATACGCAGCAGGAATACCAACACCAGATCACTGCCGCACAGCAGCAGTTACTGGCTCAGCAGCAACAAGCCAGTGCGCAACAACAGGAGTGGCAGCAACGTCTGGCCAGTGTGGATAAAGCACTGGCGCTGGAACAACGCGAAGGCGATGCCCTGCAGCAGCGGATTAACCGCCTTAGCCGGGTATCGGAAGAATTGATTGCCAACCTGTGCGCCGACAGTGCTGCCGTTGGCCCCGCGGTCGGCCTGACGATCTATGCGCAATACATGCAGCGCTGCCAGCAAAGCTGGGAACTGGCGGCGCAGTGAGCAGTGAGCAGATGCCGGATGCCGGATGCCGGATGCCGGGCATAAAAAAACCCGCACAAGGCGGGTTTTTTCGGTTCGGGCTTTATTACTTCTTGAAAGCACCGAAACGCTTGTTGAAGCGGTCGATACGGCCACCGGTATCAACAACTTTCTGCTTACCAGTGTAGAACGGGTGGCAAGCTGAACACACGTCCAGGTACATAGTACCAGGCTTAGTGGATTTGGTTTTGATCACGTTGCCGCAGGAGCAAGTTGCTTCCAGAGCAGCGTACTCAGGATGAATACCTTCTTTCATGGGACACCTCTTGGGTCTTCACGCCGCCACTTGCGAATCTTCTCTCCACAAGTACCGCGCTACTGGATTACAAAAACTTGCCCTTGCATGGGCAATAAGGACGCGCATAATACCAGAGCCGACCTAAGCAGCAAGTCTTTTCATGTCCTTTTTTGTTGTCGAAATTGCTCTTCCCCTCCCGCTACGCCGCACTTTTGACTACTTGCCGCTGCCCGGAGAAACGCCGGATCACTATCGGCCCGGCCAACGCGTACGGGTGGAATTTGGCCGTCAGTTGCTGCTGGGCATCGTACTCAGCTGCCGCGGGCAGTCGGATGTTCCCAGCAATAAGCTGAAACCTCTGCTGGCACGCCTTGACGATACCCCACTGATCGATGAACACAGTCTGGCGCTGTGCCGCTGGCTGGCCGATTACTATCACCACAGCATGGGCGAAGTGCTGGAGCATATGCTGCCGACCATGCTGCGCCGTGGCTGCGAGCTGAGCGAGGCCGACGAACGGGTCTGGCTGAAAACCGCAGACGAGCCGGCCAAAGCCCTGCGCGGCAGCAAACAACAGGCGCTGTGGCAGTTATTTCAGCAAAACCCGCAATGGCCACACAGCGAGCTGACCTCTCAGGGATTTACCCTTGCGCAGCTGCGCAGTCTGGCCGACGCCGGACTGATTGAAGAACGCCAGCAGCTGCCACTGCCGCCGGTTATTCAGGAGAATCAGCGTTTTCACAGCCTGAACCCGCAACAGCAGAGTGCACTGAAGGCACTTGAACCGGAGCTGCATCACTTTCGCGCCTGCCTGCTCGAAGGCGTAACCGGCTCGGGCAAAACCGAGGTCTATCTGCGTCTGATCGAGCAGGTACTGGCGGCGGGCAAACAGGCACTGGTACTGGTACCGGAAATCGGTCTGACTCCACAAACCGTACGCCGTTTCCAGGCGCGTTTTAATGTACCCATCGCCATGCTGCATTCCGGCCTGAACGACCGCGAGCGTCTGCAGGGCTGGCGTCAGGTGAGTGAGGGCGGCGCACGCATTCTCATCGGCACCCGTTCGGCGGTATTCACGCCGATGCCCGACCTCGGCCTGATTATTCTCGACGAAGAACACGATGCCTCGTTTAAGCAGCAGGATGGCCTGCGCTATTCGGCGCGCGATTTTGCTCTGGTACGGGCGCATAAAGCCGGTGTACCTATTGTGCTCGGTTCGGCCACCCCCTCGCTGGAAACCCTGCACAACGCGCTCAGCGGTAAATACCTGCACCTGAAACTGAGCCAGCGCGCCGGCGATGCCAAAGCACCGGGCATGAAGCTGCACAGCATTCTGCACCAGCCACTGACCGCCGGTTTCGCCCAGCCGGTGCTGAACGCCATGCATAAACATATAAGCGACGGCAAACAGGTGCTGGTGTTTATTAACCGCCGCGGTTTTGCCCCACTGCTGGCCTGTCGTGACTGCGGCTGGATGGCCGAATGCCGACGCTGCGACGCACGCCTGACCCTGCATCAGTATCCGCCGCATCTGCATTGTCACCACTGCGACTTCCAGCAGGGTATTCCTGCGGTGTGTCCGCAATGTGGCAGTCAGCACGTTGAAGGTATTGGTCAGGGCACCGAGAAAATTCAGGATCAGCTTGCCGTGCTGTTCCCGCAGGTGCCGGTGCGCCGGGTCGACCGCGACACCATCCGCAGCAAGCAGGCGTTCGATAATCTGTTCGACGATATTCACAGCGGCGGCCCCTGCATTCTGGTCGGCACGCAGATGCTGGCCAAAGGCCACCACTTTCCCGATGTCACTCTGGTGGTAGTGCTGGACGCCGATGCCGGTTTATTCAGCGCCGACTTCCGCGGCATGGAACACAGCGCGCAGTTAATCTGTCAGGTGGCCGGCCGCGCCGGGCGTGAAGAAGCACCGGGCGAAGTGTGGATTCAGACCCTGTACGCCGAGCATCCGCTGCTTAACCTGCTGCTCGACAGCGGCTACCACGCACTGGCGCTGTCACTGCTGCAGGAACGCCAACAGCAGCAGCTGCCGCCGTACAGCCATATGGCATTACTGCGCAGCGAATGCGAAGACCGTATGCAGGCGCAGCAACTGTTGCAACAGGCGCGTGCCTTTGTGCAGCAATGGCTGCAAACCCACAGCGGCGCCAGCTGGCAGGCACCGGTTACCCTGCTTGGCCCCTTCCCCGCCATCATGGAACGGCGCAATGGCCGCTTCCGTTTTCAGTTACAGTTTTACGCCGCCGAACGCAGTGTGCTGCACCGTACCGCAGCGGCACTGGTGCATTTTCTTGAGCAGCACAAAGGCTTATCAAAGGTGCGCTGGAATCTGGATATCGACCCCATCGACACTCTCTGAACAGGCAGACAGCAGACTGTCCGGCAGGATAACGAGCGCCATCTATACTTGATCTTACTTATCAGGATAACCACCGCACACTGCCAACCTAATGCCCGCGCAAGGACCCGCCATGGAATACCTCAGCTTCCGCCACGCCCGCCAGCACTTTGCCGTTCCCATTGAAAGCGTGCGTTTTATTGCCGCCGAAAGTGCTCTGACGCCCACGCAGGTTGCCACCGGTAAAGGCCAGCAATTCGATATGGTGGAGTTTGAAGGCCAGGCCTGCATTATTCTGTCGCTGGCACGTCTGCTCAATCAGCCATCCGAACGCAGCAAAAGCCGTGAATTACTTGAGTTATTGCAGGCCCGTGAGCAGGACCATGTTCTCTGGCTTAACACCTTAAAAGACTGCCTGCAGCATGGCGGCAGCTTTGATCTGGCGCGCGACCCGCACCAATGCAAATTCGGCCAGTGGTACGACAACTTCCGCACCGACGACAGCCAGTTGCAGCATGTACTGCGCAGCTTTGACGAACCGCATAAACGTATTCACGCCCTCGCTGATCAGCTGCTCACCCTGCGTGATAACGATCAGGCCGAAGAAGCCCTGAACATTCTGAGTCATCAGGGCAGCAGTACGCTGCAACGCCTGCGCGACCTGTTTGCCGAAGCGTCGAACATGGTACGCAGCAGCATCCGCCCGACCGTAATCATGCTGCAGAGCAGCGAACAGCAAACCCTCGGTCTGCGGGTCGATGACGTCGGCGAAGTGTTCAGTTGCAGCGCCGCACAACTGGAAAAAGAGCAGCAGGACTATATGCCGCCCTTTGCCCGTGGCTGGCTGAAAGGCATCCGCATCGCCGGTAATGAAGTGACCATCATGGAAATTAATCCCGCCCGGCTGCTATCATCCACCGCTATTAAAGAGGGTCAGCTGCTGGCCTGAAACAGGTCAGCCGGAGAACCCTGTGAGTAACTCAGTCAACCAGTCTGCTGTACGCCCCAATCTTAAAAACCCCATTCACCTGCTGGCTTTCGGTTTAGGCTCCGGTCTGGCACCAAAAGCACCCGGCACCTTTGGCACTCTGGCAGCATTACCCGTCTGGTATTTTTTATTGCAGGGCATGCCAACGCTGCCGTATCTGGGCATCCTGATTGCCGGTTTTGCCTTAGGCGTCGTGCTGTGCGAAATCACCTCGCGCGACCTCGGCGTACATGACCACGGCGGCATTGTCTGGGACGAATGGATTGGTGTGTGGATAACACTGCTCTGGTTGCCGCACAGCGGCGATGTGCTCACCGACTTTGGCTGGTTGCTGTACGGCTTTGTGCTGTTCCGCTTTTTCGACATCCTCAAACCCTGGCCGATTAAATGGCTGGATGCCAAAGTCCATGGCGGTTTCGGCATTATGATTGACGATGTGATTGCCGGGATTTTTGGCTTGCTGGTATTGCAGGGAACGGTACTGGCGCTGGGATAATTCGCCAGCCTGCTGGCACATTAATATGCTGCAAAGCCGTTGCGGCAACACATATCGCAGGAGCTGGCCATGCCTGCGGCTCGTTGCCATGTCGGCGAAGTATTGTGATATCAATACTGCTGACGCTTTCTGTCACCAGCCGCCGCTATCCTCGCTGCTTTCTGAAGGAGAACCATAATGAAGATGAATTACTTTGTGTTTGGCACCAACAATATGGAAGCAGCGGTTAAGTTCTATGATGCCCTGTTCGAAAATACGGAAATGCGCCAGACCTTTGCGAGCGAGCGTATGACATTCTGGCAGGGTGAGGATGACGACGGAGCCTTTGCCGTGGCAATTCCTTTTGATCAAAACACAGCGACCAATGGCAATGGCACAATGCTGGGTTTCAGCCTTGATTCTGAGGATGAAGTTACCCGTCTGTATAACAAAGCCATTGAATTAGGCGGAAGCTGTGAAGGCAAACCCGGCCAGAGAGGGCCGCGTTTCTCGGCTTATGTGCGTGATCTGGATAACAACAAAATAGCCTTTGGTGCAAAAAATATGTAACCACGCTGGCAATGACTGAGAACGTCAGTCGTTGTTCTGACTGAGGAGGCTCCAGCCTTATGCCTGTCCCCGATCCGCAGAAAATCATTGCCTTTGCCACGGCTGAAGAACTTGGCCTGTGGCTCAGGCAGAACCACGCGGTTGAGCGTGAATTGTGGGTGAAGATTTTTAAGAAAAACACAGGTATTCCCAGCGTTGTCTGGGAAGATGTTGTATCAGAAGTTCTGTGCTGGGGCTGGATTGACGGTATCCGCAAATCTCTTGATGAACAGGCTTATCTGCAACGGATTACACCAAGAGGCCCGCGCAGTATCTGGTCGAAGAAAAATACTGAACATATAGAACGCTTAATCGCAGAAGGCCGGATGCAGGAACCCGGCCTGATGCACGTACACGCAGCCAAAGCGGATGGCCGTTGGGAAAAAGCCTATTGCGTCAGCGATATGGAAGTTCCCGCCGACTTTCTGCAGGCGCTGGAAAGCAGACCAGAGGCAAAGCAGTTTTTTGCAACGCTGCCCAAATCAAGCCGCACCCTGATAGCTTTCCGTCTGGCAGAGGCAAAAAAGCCCGAAACCCGACAGGCAAGATTTGAAAAATTCCTGACGATGCTGATTAACGGAGAAAAACCGCTTTAGCATTCCGCAGGACAAAAAATTAACCGTGTTGCTATTCAGAATTGCCTGTGACTTTATGGATTAATTCACTTCACTTAACAACAGCAGATAAATTCCGCTAAACAACCCTGAAAACTCCGAGCAGACAAAACATTCTGTTCGCGGCCGTATGATCGAAGCCTTTATTGTGATTATTAAAAAGCAGGCCGGAGCCTGCTTTTTAATACAGCGTTTTATTCCGCCGGCCGGACCGTTGCAATTCCGCTATCAGCGGCCCACTGCAGTACATCTTCCCGCTTCAGCGCCGTAGCCATCAGCTCCGGAAATCTGTCTGGCGTACAGGCAAACACCGGGCTGCCGATGGCAGCAAAGTCAGCCGCCATCTGACTGTCGTAAGACGGTCGGCCATCATCGCTCAGTGCCAGCAGCGTGATGACGTTAACGTCCTGGCGGATCAGCTCCGCCACCCGCGCTTTCAGCGCATCGGCATCGCCGCCTTCGTACAAATCGGTAATCAGGATAAGGTGCGTTTTTGCCGGCCGTTCGATTTTGCCAGCGCAATAAGCCACTGCCTGGTTGATGTCGGTGCCACCGCCCAGCTGCACGCCAAACAACACCTGTACCGGGTCGGCCAGTTCATCCGTTAAGTCGACAACCGCAGTATCGAAGCACACTAATCGCGTTTTCACTGCAGGAATGGAAGCCATTACAGCAGCAAAAATTGAGCTGTACACCACTGAGGTGGCCATAGATCCCGACTGATCGACACAGAGAATCACTTCGTCAAGGTCCACCAATCGCCGCTGTTTGCGGCTGAAGCCCACCAGCTTTTCCGGCACAACAGTCGCCAGTTCGGGTTGGTAATGGCGCAGGTTGGCGGCGATGGTGCGGTGCCAGTCAATATCGCTGTGACGTGGCCGGTGAGTGCGTTTACCTCTGTCGACCGCACCGCGAATAGCTTCGGCGGTTTTTTGCTCCAGCCGCGCCATCAGTTCATCAACCACTTTGCGGATAACCTGACGCGCGGTTTCCATGGTTTTTTGCGGCATCATGTTACCCAGGCTGACCAGATCGGCGACCAGATGCACATCGGCCTCCATAGCCTGTAAAAACTCCGGTTCAAGCAGCATCTGCCGCAGTCCCAGCCGTTCAAAAGCATCGCGCTGCACCAGTTGCACCACCGACGCCGGAAAATATTCGCGGATATCGCCCAGCCAGCGGGCAATGCGCGGAGCGGAACCACCGAGACCACCACGGCTTTTTTCTGAATCCGAGCCATCGCCATACAACGCGGTCAGAGCATCGTTCAGACGTTTGTCACTGGCACTCAGCGGCGTGCTTTCCTGCTCCGCCCCCAATGCCAGTTGCCAGCGACGCTGTTGCATCAATTCATCCATTGCTTATCTCCCGCAAGCAATTTGCCCAGCCCTTGCAGATGCGCAGACCACTGAGATGCCAGGGTTTCGTTGACGGCAAGCGTGGTACTGTTGTGTACCTCACCGGCATGCAGTGCATCCAACAGACGCCGGCGCTCCATCGCATCCAACTCAGCAAATACCCGCCGCAGCAGCGGCAGACTGTCGATAAAAGCCTCTTCTTCCAGCGTCCCCAGCCATTCGTCGACCAGTTGCCGCAACCGGGAATCGTAGAGCAACCGCTCAGCCGCACCACTGAAAAAGCCTTCAAAGAATCCTTTGGCTTCATCAATGGGGTTAGCCGGTGACAGCATGCGAGCCATTAATTGCTGCAGGCTGTCTTCATCCAGACGCTTAGCCTGATACAACAAACGGCTGGTAAGACCGCGAGCACCGGCATCACACAGATTGCTGTGCATCACTTCCTGCAATGCTTGCCACCAGCCTTCCATAACGCTGTCGTTAACCTGCGCCAGCTCAAGCTGAGCATGGGCATTAGCGATGGCATGCCGGTAGTGTGTACTTTCTTCTTCGTTAAGCTGGCGCACCGCAACCGGCAAAGACAGCGAGGCCTGCACCGCCAGCCGTTCGATCAGGCCATTCACATGAGTCAGTGACAAATTTCTGGAAGTGCCGTAGCGGCTGATATCCACCAGCGGCGGCAGACCATCGAGCAGATCCAACCCCTCGGCCGTGTGGGCCGCGCGCTCAGCCAACAGCGAGAATCCTTGCTCCACTGCCTGCGGCAGTTCGGCTTCCAGCGCCGCCAGCAGCAACTTAGCCAGTTCGCCCAGCTGGCGCTGGCCGCGCATCTTCTCGATGGTGCGCTCGGCAGCGGCTTGTGCCAGCGAGCTGCCATAGATCTGATTTTCCACCAGCTGCACCGCAAACTCCGGCTGCCAGGCAATTACCCAGCGTTCGCGGAACGTACCACGGCTGCTGCCGCTGCCGGTCTGTTCGCCCCAGGGCACATCCAACAGCCGCAGGCGGTGCAGCAGCCAGGACTTCAGTTGCCCCGGTTCACTTCTCAGATCCAGCGACAATTCCCGTGGCAGCGCCTCGCTTTTAAGGCGGGTCTTCTTTTGCCACTGCTGCAGATCGTCCAACAGAGGCGCCAAAGGCACATCGGCGGGGACTTCGCCCACCAAAGACCCCAGCAGGAGCTGTTGGGAAATCTGCTGCCACCACAAAATTTCACCACCGCACAGGCTGGCAATCGTGGCATCACGGGCTTCTTCAAACCCCGGGCTGGGACGATTACGGATAACCGCGAGGCTGTGACACAGACGCACGGTTTCTATCACCGCCGCAGTAGAAACCAACAACCCAGCCTGGCGTAACTGCTCGGCAACCAGAGCCAGCCAGCGGGCCAATGAGGCTTCGTTTTGGCCAAAGCGCCACAAATGGCGATACCACATGGGCGCCGATACCCCGGCGCTGTAGCCCGAGCCACTGGCCAGCCGTGGACTGGTCCAGGGTATCCAGGTTGAGTTAATGCGCTTGGCCGGAAGCTTGGCCGGTAAGGTTTTCAGCCTTGCTTTATCGTCTTTCTGGCTGACTTTTGCCTTTAACCCCGGCAGGTGCCAGGCACCGCAAATGGCAGCGACCGGGCCGTCGGTCTTTTTCGCCGCGTCGGCAATCTGCAGGCGCATATAAGCTTCGCGCTGTACTTCCCTTGGGCTGTCATCGGGAATGGCGTCGCGCAGCTCGGCCATCGCCTGCTCCAGCGCAGCAAAGACCGCAGGATCGTCATCGGCGCCCTGCTCAACAATATGATTCCACCAGCTTTCACCGTCGTCGTAACCCGCCAGGCGCGCCAGAACGGAGATGGGATCAAGGCGCAGCGCCTGGCTGCCGGCACTGGCAGTGTTTTCGGTATCCGGGGTTTCAGTATCCGTACCTTCGGCATCAGCATCATCTGTGCTGTCTTCACCCGTTTCAGCAAGCGCAGCCGCCAGCTGAACTGACACAGGCAGATCAATAAAACGAACATCCGCACCCGCTTGCAACGCCCAGCAGCAGGCCTGATATTCGGGCGAGTACTCGTCAAACGGGTAATAAATGCTGTGGCCGACTTCATCGGTCACAAATGACAACAGCGCGACCGGCGGCTTCATCCCTGCACTGGCCATAAACGGCAGCAATTCGCTGCAGTCGGCCGGGCCTTCGATCAGCACAACCGCAGGCCGTAGCCTCTCCAGCGCCGCCAACAAACGCCTGGAGGAACCCGGGCCATGATGACGAATGCCGAAATAGTGAATTTCCTTCATGGACATCGGTTCTCTGCTGGTTCCGGCTTAAAGCAACTCGTTGATGCTGTGATAATAATCGCTGTAGTCATTGCGCTTTTTCAGCACGGTTTCGAGATATTCTTCGAGTACCAGCTTATCCTGCACCGGGTCCTTAACAATCGCGCCCAACAGATTGGCGCCGATATCGGCCGCACCAAATGACGCATCACCAAACCACGCCGCCTGACTCAGGCCGCCAACCATGACGGCAATGGCTTCAGCCGTAGAGAGTGTGCCCGAAGGCACTTTGAGCGCCATTTTGCCGTCCAGTGTGGTGCCACTTCTCAGTTCGCGGAAAATGGTTACGACTTTTTCAATTTCTTTGCCGGCACTCTCCGGTACCGGCAACGACAGACTTTGTCCCATTTCAGCAACCCGGCGGCGGATAATTTCGATCTCTTGTTCCATATCATCCGGCAGCGGCAGCACCACTACATTGAAACGGCGCTTCAGCGCCGATGACAGCTCATTAACGCCTTTATCGCGGTTATTGGCAGTGGCGATGATGTTAAAACCGCGTTTGGCGAACACCACCTCGTTCAGCTCCGGCACCGGCAGCATCTTTTCTGACAGCACGGTAATCAGGGTGTCCTGTACATCCGAGCCCATGCGCGTCAGCTCTTCCAGCCGGCACAGGCTGCCCGCTTCCATGGCACGGAACAGCGGCGTCGGCACCAGCGCTTCTTTACTCGGCCCTTTGGCCAGCAACTGGGCATAGTTCCAGCCATAACGAATCTGGTTTTCATCTGTCCCCGAAGTGCATTGGATAACACGGGAGCTGTTGCCACTGATCGCCGCGGCCAGGTGCTCTGACACCCAGGACTTGGCCGTGCCCGGCACCCCGAGTAACAACAGAGCCCTATCGGTGGCCAGTGTTGCGACGGCGGTTTCGATCAGGCGCCGGCTGCCAATGTACTTGGGGCTGATTTCCACGCCCGAGGCGGTGGTGCCGCCGAGCAAATACTTAACCACGCTCTTCGGGGTCATCTGCCAGTTTTCCGGTTTTTGCCCCTGATCTTCTGCCTTCAGAGCGTCCAGCTCAGCCTGATAAATGACTTCTGCCGGTTGCCTTAATACGTCACTCATCTTTTCGTCCTTCCTGTTTCAGACTCACGTTAAATTTCAAATGTTCAAGTAAGGGATGCAGGGGTGATAACCCCATGTTTGTTATCTGCGCCAACAGCCATTGCGCGCAGTCATAGTTAAGACACAAGCCAATTTGTTGCATCGCCAGTGTCAGCGAGTAATCGGAATCCTGCGACTCGCCTGCACTGGCCAGAGCCTTAAGACGCTGTATTAACAAAGCCACCGAAGGGCTTTGGCTGAACGCTTCAAGGCTGAGCCAGCGCCATTCCTCAGCAAACAGAACACCCAGGGTATTGGGGAGCAGATCCGCCCGCGCAAGCAGATGAGCGGCCAGCCCGACACAGGCTTCTTCGCTCAGTCTCGGAGCCAGAATACGCAGAGATAAAGAGGGATCGGTGCCGTCATCAGCGGCGGCCTGCAACAGCCTTTCAGCAGCCAGCATAACCTGCGCTTCCGGCAGACTATCGGCGATGTTATGCAACAGGGATTCATTAGGGCTGTAATTGCCTTTGCCACGGTTGTCGGAAAAAGACCATTGTTCCAGCAACGCATTCAGCGTCAGCCCCATACTGGCAGCCAGTGCTGGCAGCGGTACGCTGGCCAATGCCTGACAGCGCTCCCGGTATTGCACGCTGTTTTTCAGTTCCGGGGCCAACAGCAGGGTCTCGCGGCGCAGCAAGCCACGGGTTTTACTGGTCAGCCAACCCTGCAACTCAGTGATAGTTTCATCCTGTACCTGCGGCTCATGCTCGCCAAGACGCATTTTAAAACGCACAGCGAGTTCTTTAATCTTTTGCGAGCGATCCTGCTCCAGTGTTTCCAGCAGGGGCAGGTCAGCGTGACTCAATCCCAAACTGAGCAATTCATACAGGTCGAAGCGTTTATCGGCCGGCTCAGAAGGAGCCATTAAAGCAAGTAACGAGCGGGCATCGTGCGGAGCATCACGGCGCAATTCGCGCAGGGCATTAAGCCGCGCTGCCGGGCTGAAATCGCCCCAGCTGGCTTCTGTCAGGGCAATATCCGCGCTGCCAACCCAGCGCAGCCAGGGGGCAAACGCCGCCGGTAAACGGTTTTCATTGGCGGTCGGCAACCAATCCAGAGGATGTGGTGCAACTCCACGACTCACCAACAGGTTGAACAGCCGCCAATACAGGCCATCGTGCTTACTCAGTGCTGCCAATATTTGTCGGAAGGCCGGACGGCACTCCGTCGCCAGAGTCGGTAAGCACAACACCGGTAGCGCGGAGAGAGGCTTTAGCTGCTCCGGCACGGCAATCTGCTCCAGCAAAGGATATTGGCTGCAATACGCCAGCGCCAGCAACGCGCGGTCATCATCATTTGCGCCGTCAGGCTGCGGCCAATGTGGCGGCAGTGCGGCGGCTGTACCGCCGTCGCCCATTAACCAGCTCTGCTTTAACGCATCGACCTGTGCAAGATCCTGCGTCAGGGTTTCAAGGGTCAGCATGCAATCATCCCCCACTGAGGAGAGGCAACCGACAGCAGCTCTGCCTTCGTGCCGTCCCAGGAAATAAAGGCCGCCAAATGCTCGCCGTGGGCCAGCAAGGGCAGATCGTTATTCGCCAGCGGCAGCAATTGCTCGCCGGCTTTGAGCCAGTAGCCCGCGTCTTTGTCCTGCATCAGACAGCAGTCGCCAAGCAGCAGCGGAACGGCGCGCTGCCATGGCAATGTGCGACGCAGCAAGAACAGCGCCCGTTGCGGACTCTGTTCCACGGCGCTGGGCCATGACACGGCTTCAGTCTCAACAATCCGGTACTGAGCCAATATCGCGCGCTCAGGCATTCGTGAAGGGTAAAACACCAGATCGCCTTCGATCTGGGTACCGACCCTGAGGCTGGCCTCGCGCTTACCGGCAGAAGCCGGGCTGTAGTCCTGCAACATGGCAGCAGAAGCGCACTGGCCATCCAGCGGCCACAACCAGGTGGCATGGCTCACCAGTCCATCACGACGGGTTTCAATTCGTTCTCCGACACACAGCCAACGCCCGTTAACGGGCGTCTGCTGACTGTTCAGAAGCTGTTCCCGGTTCTCTGCTCCGAGCAAAGCACGACGTGCATCCGGGTCCTGTGGGGCTGCCTGCCATGCACGCGATAACAGTACCCACATGCCCAACTCTTCCACCAGGCGAGCCAGCTGCCGTTCCAGCGGCAAGCCGGCCAGCAATGAAGGTAACTCGTCTACCCGTGCCGCCAGCGTACTGGCTTTGGCATCGACCAGGCGCGCAGCAATGCGCCGTACGCGCGGACGGAGGTCTTTCAGCAGACCGGCCAGACCCGTGCGTTGCTGGTCGCGGATCCACAATTCAAGCTCACCTAAACCATCGCGGACACTGCGTTCAGTGGCCTGCATCGCACTCTCGGCGCGCTTTTGCCGCTGCGCTTCTTTTTTCGCCAGTTCTTCCGCGCTGAAAACCGGCTCATCATTACCGGCACTGGCAATATCTTTTACGGCGACGGCTTTAGGCTCGTCTGTACTGGCTGCACCAGACGAGCTGCGCCGACGGCGGGAAAGCCATTCGGCTACCCATTCCGGTGGAGTGGCTTCGACAAAGCTGTTTTGGCTTTCACTGAAAATCCACATCAGGGCAAGCACATGCTTACAGGGAAATTTTCTGGATGGGCAGGTACATTTGTAACCATGATCGGCAACGTCGGCCATGGTGAGATAAGGGTTCGCCCCGGAGCCCTGACATTGACCCCAAATGGTATTCAACTCAGACGCCAGACCCAACATGGGCCATTTAGAGGTGTTAAGCAGTTTTTTTGCAGCGCCCAGAGATGACTGATCCGGGGCCAGGTCCTGCACGACCTGTAACGGGAGCTCCATTTCCTGTCCTTGTTTTCTTGCCTGCTGTGCTTATCGGGCAGACTGAGAAGGTCGGTTATTCCGGGTTCGCAAGTATTTACCCGGCATAAAATTTATTGGCCATATAATGGCTGATTAAAGTCGGATGGTGCCCGATTACGGCTTAAAAAGAAATCGATCAACGCACAATACTGACACAGATATCATCAGATAATTCATTCGCGTTGACTACGGTCTCATTCGTTTCGCACCAGCTCCACCGCAGCTTCAATTAATTTACGCGCTACTGTCTGTGGCGCCGGAAGTTGCGGCAGGTTGTCGATATCAAACCAGTCGGCGCTTTCCAGCTCAGTAGTGTCTATATTCAGCTCACCACTGTCGTAGTCGCATAAATAACCGAGCATTAACTGGTGCGGGAATGGCCATGCCTGCGAGACGAGATAGCGTGGGTTTTTAATCTGTATTCCGGCTTCTTCAAATATTTCCCGCGCCAGTGCTTCCTCGGCGGTTTCGCCGGCTTCAATAAAGCCGGCGAGACAGGAGTACATGGCGGTGCGGTGGCGGTTAGAGTGGGCGAGCAATAATGTCCGTCCTTTGCGCACAACGCCAATCACACACGGGGATATTTTCGGATAAGAACGATAGCTGCACGCCGGGCAAACCAGCGCCCGATCATTAACAATAGGTTTCAGCAGTGTGCCGCAGCGGCTGCAGAAGTTCTGCGTGCTGCGCCAGTAACGTAACTGTGCGGCAGCATTTACCACACGGAAAATATCGTCGCTGGCGGCGAGCAGATAATCGCGCAATGCCACCTCTTCAAACCCCGGCGGAATATCGGCCAGACCAACCACCCGCAGCGGCACACCATTAACACTGCCGAGCAATAACTCCAGCCGTGGGTCCTGTTCAACGGAATCGGTTGTCCACGGCATGACTTGCTCTGCATTGTTCATCATCTCTGGCTTCAGCAGCAGACGCTCGCCAAGAAAATACAGGCTGAGAGTTTGCGGGCTGTCTTCGCCTGGCACGATGGCGGGATGGTAAATAAATTCGATGGTCATAACCGTTTTTCCGTCGATCAATCCGGGCTTAAAATGCTTGCAGGCAAATCTGCAGGCGATCCCTGTCGTTCATTATGTATTGGTCGTATTCCTGCAGAAAAGGAATATGAGGCAGATCATTCAGTAATACGCCGACACGCTGCTGATGAAATACGTTAGCATCGCGGTCGTAACCCAGCGGGTTGCCGATTTTAATCGCCAGCAGTTGCAGTGCCATCAGATCCTGCCCCAGCTGGTAGGTTTTATTGGCACTTTCGCAACGGTAATACAAACTGTGTAACGCGCCATAGCCCAAAGATTCAATCAGGTGTTTGCTCATCGGCAGATAAATATTGTGACGGTGTTCCAGCACATCAATACTGCGCAGCACGTTATTGACGGCATCACTGACGGCAAAGGCATCCTGACCGTCAATGGCAAATAATTGCCGGATAATATCCCGTGCCTGCTGTTCCAGCTCTGCGGTCAGCTCCGCTGCGGGCGGTAACGGGTAATCAAAGCCACGGTTATCGTCCATCGGCACAAAGTCATTCTGGATAATCGCAATGCCCTGTTCGGTAAACGGATAAGCGCGCGCATCATAGGTTTTGGCAACCGGCAGCAACAGGGTTTCTGTCAGAATCAAGCGGTCAAACAAAGCATCGGTGGCGCCACCGGTCTGTTCGCTGTATTGCACTTTGCGTTCGCCATACAGGCTGATGGCATCCTGCAGATGTTTTTCAAAGCCGTCGATACAGCCGCTGAGCAGTACAACACTGGCAATAAGCGGCATTTTAAGCAGAGAGAGAATGTTCATTTTTTTTATGTCCCTGGTGAGAATTCCTGAAGGCAGCATCATATCAATTGTTACCTCAGGCCAGAAACATTAAACCACTATAAAGCCTGCAGCGGTTTAGGACGCGCAATATCATGTTGTGCCAGCAGCGCCGTGCCACGCAGAACGATATCCGACTGAAAGGCTTTTTCATAACGCACATCAAGCACGTAGGCTTTTACCCGCAGACGGATGGCAAGCACATGAGCTATTTCAACTTCTTCCAGAGTAAAAACCACAGGTTTTTTCAGGTAGGCGTAACGGCTCGTCACCACCACTTCTTCGATTAACTTTTGTGCTTCAGCCAGATCGGCGTCGAGGGCCAGATGAAAATCAGTAACCACCATCATATCCAGCTCACCGGCATTACCGGAGGCGACAACATCGGTAATAAAACGCGAGTTGGGAATAGTGACCAGATTATCATCCAGTGTCACCAGCCGCACGGTACGCAGACCAATAGAAACAATCTCGCCATAGGTATCGCCAAAGCTGACGCGGTCACCAACACGGAACGGGCGGTCAAACAGCAGCAGAATACCGGCCACCAGCGATGCAGCAATATCTTTTAAGGCAAAACCCAGTGCAACAGCCACGGAACCGGCGGCGGCAAAAAGCAGTTCTTTCGGCGGTTGCAGCACGGCAATAAATAAGCCAACGGTACCGAAGATATACAGCGCAAATGTCAGCAGCGTGGAAATCTGCAGAATTAAAAAACGCCGGGCGGGGATTTTTTCCATCAACCGCTGGCTGAGGTTACTTAATCCCTGAGCGCCACCCCACAGCGCAAAGCCACCGATAATCAGCCAGAAAATCGCATATAAATTAAAAATACCGGCGATGCTGAGCAGGCCATCGACCAGACCGTTGGTTTCATTCATTCAGCATATTCATCCTGTTCAGTGTGCTCACCACGGTGTGATACCAGAGCGCGGTAATGCCGTAGCGACCATCATTGCCTTTTTCAATCATACCGGCTTCCAGCCCGGTTTTAAGAGCAAAGCGTACAATGTTTTCTGCGGTATTGGTTACCCGTACCAGTTCGGCCGTAGTCAGATTACCGTGGGTAACAATGGCCGCAAAAATAAACAGCATGCGCGGCCCGGATTTTTCAAAGCCGGTGCTGGCAGGCAAACGTGGAATGCTGGCGGTAGCCACACCACGCTGGGTACTGACCGACTCTTTCCATAGCATCAGCGCCGTGACCGGAATACCGTGACAGGCATCCCACAGCAGGCTGAAATAACGTTGCTCGGCATTGCGCAGCGCGCCGGCAACCGGCGAGCGCGGATCAATCAGCACATCATCGTATTGCAGGCGATAACCGCTCTTCTGGTTGCGCGACAAAATCAGCGAACGGATTTCTGCCTGCGTCCAGCGTTTTACCCGGATCACATTACGCATCTGATAATCACGGCCAAACACATTACACAGATAAGCCCAGCTCTGATTATTAATAACAATCAGCCAGTAAATATTCTGTACGCGGGTATTGGTCAGGCTGAGCAGTGTGCGCCAGCCATCCAGACAACCTACGTCGGCAAGGAATGAGTTTTCAGCATTATTGAGAATAATCAGCGTTGGTTGCAGCTGTTCATCCTGGGCTGCCAGTGCTGCCGGGCCGGCACTTAAATCTATTTCCAGCGCGTCACCTATCAGGCGATAAATGTCGGCGGCATTAGTGGTTTTTGCCGGCACGTCCAGCTGCCGGATCTGCACCTCCCTGTTTTCATTCTGCAGGGCATTGGCAAAACGTTTGGCCGCCGATTTTTTACCGATACCCGGCTCGCCGGTAATCAGCATAACGTTATCGTCGCTGCGTTCGGCGTCCCAGGCATCAAAATTCTTGCGGATAGCAGCACTGAGACCGGTATCGATAATCGGATAATCCCAGTCATTGCCGGCATTAAACCAGCGCAGATAATTGTCGTCGGTACATTCACCCTGATCATCTTCTTCGCCGTTATCAGCCACCGTATTTTTCATCCGGAACCAGCGTGCATTCAGCTTTTGATACCAGGTAAATTCCACCAGCAACTGGGCAATAAATGCCTGCAGGAACAGCAAAAGATTAAAAGGAATCCACAGCGGCAGAATCAGATTCATAAAGCGCCCATGACCGGCTTTTTCAATCAGAGGGTCCATCTGTTCGGGCAACAGACGCTTAAGGTTCTGTATTAATTCTTCGCGGTAAAAATGCAGCAGGTAGCTGATAACCACCCAGCTGAACAGCCAGACAAAACCACCCACCATTTGACTGATCATCGAACGGTGAAACAGATAATCGGCCAGGGCAATCAGCGCCCAGGGCAACAGCAACCAGGAAGTCGATGAACGGGCACGCTGCTCCAGCAGCGCGGTGCTGTCGGCATTTAAATAACTGCCAGCGCCCTGACAAACACTGAACAGAAACCACTCCGAAGCCAGTTTCAGCAACACATACAGAATATAAACCTGCATCAGCAGAGGCAGTGCGCCTCCTACTCCGGCGGTTTCTTGCTGCATAGGCGGCAGCAACGTGCTGAGCCATAACAGCAGCACCCAGGGCAGCAGTGGTGTAATACCACTGATAAACCGGGTAATCGCACGCAGTCCCTGATGATGAATTCCGCCACCAATCAGACGGTTATGCAGCGCCGCTAAAATACTGGCTGTCCAGTTGGCAAATAGTTTGGCCAGCCAGCGCAGGGGAAAAACCAGCAGCAGCGGTGCACCGCTGTTCATAATTACCTGTGTGCGCTGACCTTCGGGAATGCCATGCAGCAGACTGTCCCAGGCGCTGACAACATTATTTAAGGTGGTGTGCAATTGCTGCCATTCTGCACGCAGCATCATTACTAATCCGGGCCAGTCGATTCCGGGCAAAGCCGCATGTGCGGCAGGCGCCAGCAACAGTACAGCCAGAAACGGTGCCAGCAGTAACAGGAAATAACGGCGGCTGGAATATTGAGACAGGTTCATCCTTCACTCACTACGGTGTCCATGCGTGCACGTTAACAGGCCCTAAACGAAAAGGCAGCACAATATCAGCGCCGCAATAAGCGCAGCCAGCGGCCGATATTCAGCAGGCTGACCAGCGAAGCGGCAACATAGGTTAAAGCCGCTGCCGTCAGAATGCTGTGTGCAGCTTTCATATCGCGCTCGTCCAGATACTCTCCTTCGCGCAGCAATGGCAGCGCCTTACCGAAGCTGGCATCCCACTCCACCGGTAAAGTAACAATATGTACCAGAGTGCCGATCAGCATGGCTCCAACCGCCACAACCAGGGCAAAACGCGAGGCAACAGGGGCAACCACCGCCAGAAACGGCGCCAGCAGCAACGCCAGCGGGGCAATACGCTGCATCCAGTAGGCCAGCACGGCAAAGCCGGTGCGGCTCTGGAACAGGGTTTCTTTACGCGCATGCTGCAGCGCATGACCGACTTCGTGGGCCGCGACCACTACCGCGGTGAGACTTTTGCCGTCCAGTTTATCGCTGGTCAGACGTACCGTTTTGCTGCGTGGATCATAGTGATCCCCCTGATCGGTGGCTTCCACCTGCACATCATTCAGCTCCAGTTTGGCCAGCAGGTGACGCGCCATATCGCCACCGTTACCCGGATAATCATTGCGCGGAGCACTGTGCTTTTTCAGCACATGCTGCACCCACACGCCGGGTAAAATAAGAATCGCGAGTACTAACAAGGCCAACAGCAGCCAGATCATTGGGTCGGTTTCCTGTATTCATTGTTCGCTGAGAGAAAAATAACGCCGCCAGTGACGTTCTGATGGTGCAATTCTACTGCACTTTTCCCTGTATTCCGCCTGCTCCCGGGGGCATTGATGCACAATCGCCACGGCAACAACAAAGCCACAGTGGATAACAAGCCGCCGGTCTTTGGCGACATCGCATTAGGCAGGGCAGTGTCAGACTGTTAGAATACGCGCCCTGTTTTACCCAGGAGTACTCCCATTGAGTATCACATTCATTGCTTCGTCCAAATTACCGACACCGTTCGGTGTCTTCACCATGCATGGCTTTGAAGACAGCAGCAACGGCAAAGAGCACGTAGCTCTGTCCATGGGCGATATCGCCAATGGCGAGCCGGTACTGGCACGGGCACATTCTGAATGTCTGACCGGCGATGCGCTGTTCAGTATGCGCTGTGACTGTGGCTACCAGCTGGAAGAAGCGCTGCGCGCTGTGGCCGAAGCCGGCCGTGGTGTGGTGCTGTACCTGCGTCAGGAAGGCCGTGGCATTGGCCTGCTGAATAAGATCCGCGCCTATAACCTGCAGGATCAGGGAGCAGACACCGTTGAGGCCAACGAACAGCTGGGCTTTGGCGCCGATATGCGTGACTACAGCATGTGCCGGCCAATGCTCGATCATCTGGGAATTCACGCTATCCGTCTGATGACCAATAACCCCCGCAAGGTAAAAGCACTGAGCGAAGCCGGGGTTGATGTGGTTGAGCGGGTATCGTTACAGGTGGGACGCAACCCGCATAACGATGGCTATCTGAACACCAAAGCCAGCAAGCTGGGGCATTATCTGCCGCAATCGGCGGCCGGTATCGTCACTCATCAGGATGATGATATTCCGGGCAGCAGCGACGACACTGAGAAGTAAGCGACGGCCTGTTGCTTACTTTTTCGCGGCGGATTCCCGCCGCACGTGCAGTTTGATTTCATGGCCCTCGAACTGCCGCTCCATGGCCTGCAGTTTGGCCACATGACGCTCCGTCAGCTGTGTTCCTTCTGACAGCAGAACCACCCCCGCCGGACTGACCAGGTTGCCGGCCAGAATCATACCAACGCGCGCCTCTTTGATGTTGATACGCTCCAGATTCGGCACCACACCTTCTTCAAAGTCATCCAGCACCGTCATAAAGACATCCACCAGCTCGCGGTCGTAACGCTGCCCGGCCATTTTCAGCAGATAGGCTCTGGCGGTTTCTTCATCCAGGGTTTCGCCGAGAAAGTTATGTTCGCGCTGCAGCTCAACATAGTCGCTGACGATACGCAGTATGCGCGCCTCTTTGGGGATGGCATTGCCACTCAGCTTGTCGGGAAAGCCTTTGCCGTTATACAGCTCCATATGTGAGCGGATGATATTGGCGACATTCTGTAACGGTTCCAGCAGCATCAGGCTGGTCTGGCCATTAATGGTGAAGTGGGCGTATTCGTATTTTTCGTTGGCGCTCATCTGCGTCAGTGCCTTGCCCAGCACACTGTCCGGCAGCGATACCTTACCGATATTCTTCAGCAGTGCGGCGTAATAAACGTCCTGAATGGATTGCCCGTCGAGACCGGAAAACTCAGCAAATAATTTTGCCAGCCGCGCCTGGCGCTCGCTGCTGCCTTTTTCTTCACCATTACGTGCCTCCATGATGCCAACCAGAATGTGCACCATGCTGTTAAACTCCTGCCGCAACGTGCGGTAAGCGTCACTCAGCTTGGCCTCGGCCTCGCCGACCTGATCGGATTTCTGCTGATATTTATCCTGCAGCTCACGGTTCAGGCGCGCCAGTTCGGCATTCTGCTCGGTAATATGCGCATTCAGCTTAATATTGGCGGCTTTGAGCTCACGGGTATCCAGTGCCTCGGCCACGATATTGCGCAGCTGATCGTTATCCCAGGGTTTGGAGATATAACGATAGATATTGCCTTCGTTAACCGCCTTGATAGCAGACTCCAGGTCGGAGTAACCCGTCAGCAGAATACGGATCATCTCTGGATACTGTTCAAAGCAATGCTTCAGCAGTTCAGCCCCACTCATGCCCGGCATGCGCATATCGGAAATGATCAGATCAAACTCTTCCTGCTGCAGCAGCTCCACAGCGGCGGCTCCGCTGGTAACCAGCACGACATCGTAGTGACGATGAAATAAGCGTTTCAGTGCCTGCAGCACGGCTTCTTCATCATCCACGATCAGTAAGCGGCCGTGTTTTTCCCGTACCAGAGTCTGGACGTTGTCACTCAGCATGGTTCTTTTCTCCGATCGGCAGAATCAGGGTAAAACAAGCGCCTTTACCGGGAGCGGTCTCAAGCTCAATCCCTCCCTGATGTTCCTGCATCAGTTTGTAGCACAGCGCCAGCCCTAGACCAGTGCCATCTCCTTCCAGTTTAGTGGTAAAAAAGGGTTCGAACACCCGGGATGCAACATTGTTCTCCATACCGGGGCCATCATCGCGGATACTGATACTCAGCACATTCTGATCCAGTGCTTCACTGATATAAATATTGCCGCCACTGCCCTCCAGCGCCTGAATGGCATTGATCAGCACATTCAGTACGACCTGGCCAATCTGCGATGGATTACAGAACACTTCCGGCAGATCAATCAGCTCTACCGTCAGGTTTACGTTGTCGGGCAGTCGGGAACGGGCGATATTGATAATGCTGCTGACGTCATCATTCAGCTGGCACCATTGCATATGTGACTGGGTACGGCTCAGCTTACGCATATCGGCAATAATCTGGGTAACACGTTCGGTACCCCGAATGCAGTCCTGCAGGCGAGAAGGTGCCACGCTGGACACATGCGGGATATCCAGACGCTGGTAGGCGAGCAGCAGCTCCTGATAGAAATCTGACTTAATATCCAGCAGGTCAGAGGCTTCATCGATGGACTGGACAAAATCGAGCAACGCCTGCAGATCATGGCCCAGTTCTTTCAGGTTGCTGCTGATATAAGCCACTGGATTATTAATTTCGTGGGCAATACCGGCCGACAGCTCTCCCAACCCGGCCAGCCGCTCCGAGAGTTTCAGCCGTGTCTGGGCGTTTTCCAGATCACGGTTCAGACCGCGCAACTGATAATTACTTTTCAGCAGTTCTTTCTGGCTGCGCGCATTCAGCGCCATCTGGGTACGCAGAATATGACTGGTTTCTGCCAGCTCAGCTGAACGGCCTTCAAGCTCTCGGCTGGCCTGCATACGGCGGCCATACTGATAAAACAGAATAATCAGTAACAGCAGGCTCAGCGCCATAGCAGCACTGGCAGCCGAATATGGCAAATAGGTCTGAAAAAAGTGTCCTTCGATCTGACTGCGATCGAGATAAAGGCTGAATTCCGGTAACAGAAAATCATTGAATACCATCATCTGCTGACGCTGCTGCGGCGCCGGATCGGATAATGGCTGGGCATGGTACATCACCAGTATCGGAATATCGCCATAACCCATATCGGAGGTGATCTGCTGCAACCATTCATAAAGTTCAAGGCGGACAATCAGGCTGCGCTCTTTCATCGCGGAATGTAGAGTCAGCACCAGACCGGGACGCTCGACCAGACGGCCGGGAATAGTGATATCGGCTTTCAGATCCTGCAGCGACATATGCAGCAACCAGTCGCCGGTAACGGCCAGCTTTTCACTGCTTTCCTCACTGATCAGCATGAACGGCCCCAGCGGCGAATTCTGCCGGTATTGCTGCAGCTCAACATAACCTGGCGGATGATCGTTCAGCAGTTGTTCGGCATCTGCCAGCAGCTGGTAATACTCACGCAGCGAACGGATGTATACATGCTGCAGTAAATCGTGGGAAACAGCGGCAGTACGTTGCTGCTCTACGCGGACGCTGAGCTCGTAGACTCCAAATCCAATAATGGTGGAAATCAGCAGACTGAGCAGAACATGACGTTTAGCCATGAGTTCCTCTCCCTGGACATTGCTTAAGCTATCAGTAAAGCACTGTCTGGGAGAAAAACGAGGGGTTATTAGAGGTAGATCAGCCTTGCGCCAACCGCGAACGGATGCTGCTGAGGAGGCTATCGGTATCCAGCGCAATATCCCGCTGCTGCTGGGCAGGAGAAGCATGCTCGATATAGCGGTCGGGGATGCCCAGAGTCAGTACCGGAATCTGCACATTGGCGGCTGCCAGCGCTTCCAGCACGGCACTGCCGGCCCCGCCCATCACAGCGTTTTCTTCCAGTGTGACCAGCAGGTCATGGTCTGCCGCCAGCTGTAATACCAGTTCGGTATCCAGTGGCTTAACAAAACGCATATCGGCGACGCTGGCATCCAGAGTGGCAGCCACCAGCTGAGCTTCGCGTAACGGCGCGCCAAAGGCGAGAATGGCAACACGCATCCCCGCAGCGGCAGAGCTTTCGCGGCGCATAATGCCCTTACCCAGCGCCAGTGCCTGCATCTCTGTGGTTGGCTCAACTCCGGTGCCGCTGCCACGCGGATAGCGCACCGCGGCCGGGCCTTCGTACTGATAGCCGGTATAGAGCATCTGGCGGCATTCGTTTTCATCCGATGGGGTCATCACCACCATGTTCGGAATGCAGCGCAGATAGCTTAAATCGTAGGCACCGTGATGCGTCGGGCCGTCTTCTCCGACCAGGCCTGCACGATCGATAGCAAAGAGTACATCGAGGTTCTGCAATGCGACATCGTGAATCAGCTGATCATAAGCGCGCTGCAGGAAGGTCGAATAAATCGCCACCACCGGCTTGGCACCTTCGCAGGCCAGGCCCGCAGCCAGAGTAACCGCATGCTGTTCGGCAATGGCGACATCAAAGTAACGCTCAGGAAATTCCTGCGAGAAGCGGATCAGGTCAGAGCCTTCACGCATCGCCGGAGTAATACCCATCAGACGCTCATCGGCAGCGGCCATATCGCACAGCCAGTTACCGAACACATTGGAATAGCTCGGCATTTTCACACCAGCGCCGGCATTGCTGCCTTTCAGCGCATGGTATTTGATCGGATCATCTTCGGCCGGCTGAAAGCCTTTGCCTTTACGGGTAACCACATGCAGGAAGCGCGGGCCTTTGAGCTTTTTCAGGTTCTGCAGGGTAAGCAGCAGCTCATCCAGATCATGACCATCAATCGGGCCATAGTAGTTGAAGCCCAGCTCCTCGAATAAGGTACCGGGCGCGACCATGCCCTTCATATGCTCTTCGGTTCGGCGGGCAAATTCCCACGCCGCCGGAATCTTCTCCAGCACCCGTTTGCTGCCTTCACGCAAAGCGGAATAGGTGCGGCTCGACCAGATGCGGGTGAAGTATTTGTTCAGCGCACCGACGTTGTTGGAGATCGACATATCGTTGTCGTTAAGGATCACCAGCATATCGGCTTTAACGTGGCCGGCGTGGTTCAGCGCTTCAAAAGCCATACCGGCGCTCATGGCACCATCGCCGATAATCGCCACGGTTTGCTGTTCTTTCTGCTGCGCACGCAACGCCAGCGCCATGCCTAAGGCCGCACCGATAGAGGTGCTGGAGTGGCCCACGCCAAAGGTGTCGTATTCGCTTTCTTCACGCAGCGGGAACGCCGCCGGCCCTTCAGCGCTGCGGATGCTTGGCATCTGCTCGCGACGGCCGGTCAGGATTTTATGCGGATAAGCCTGATGACCCACGTCCCAGACCAGACGATCTTCCGGGGTGTTAAATGCGTGATGCAGGGCAACCGTCAACTCGACCACACCCAGACCTGCGGCAAAATGACCACCGGACTGGCCAACACTGTAGAGCAGAAACTCACGCAGCTCAGCACACACCTGTGGCAACAGGTCTGCATCCAGCGCACGCAGGTCGGCCGGAGAGTCAATGCTGTCCAGCAGCGGTGTACTGGGGCGGGAGCCCGGAATTTCAGTCAATGTCATCAGCTTATATCAGCGCGGTCGCGGTATCCGTCGGGAGGGGGCATGTTCAGGAAACAATAAGAACCGTAAACCGTAAGGCAGCCCCGCAAAAGGGCTGCCATTCTAACGGCTGTTGACGGTAATGAGTAGCACTGTGACGTATATGGCCCGGACTGACAGCTCAGAGACAGCGCTTTTACCCCTGCCACTGCACGAATAAGATTTAACGCAGGTCAGTGATCGCGGTTGATGATGTAATCGGCCAGTTGCGCCAGTACCGAGGTATCACCACCCAGACCAGCCAGTGCCGCATGGGCGTCGGCCACCAGCTCACGGGCTTTGGCCCGCGCACCATCAAGGCCCAGCAATGCCGGATAGGTTGGTTTGTTCAGTGCAAGGTCCGCGCCCTGTGTTTTGCCCAGAGTGACCGTATCACCTTCAATATCGAGAATATCGTCCTGTACCTGAAAGGCCAGGCCGACGGCATCGGCATAACGCACCAAGGCCTTCTCGGTTGCCTGATCCACTTCGGCGCAGGCGGCATGAGCGCCCATTAACACCGCACTGCGGATCAGCGCACCGGTTTTGTGACGATGCATGCGTTCCAGCTCGGGCAGCGTCATCGGCTTGCCGACATGACCCAGATCGATGCTTTGTCCGGCCACCATTCCCGCACCACCGGAACCCTGTGCCAGCAGACGAATCAGGGTCAGGCGTTGTTCTGCCGTTTGCTGTGGTGCATTGGCCAGTACTTCGAAGGCTGCCGTGAGCAGACCATCACCGGCCAGAATGGCGGTGGCTTCATCAAAAGCAATATGACAGGTTGGCTTACCACGGCGCAGATCGTCGTCATCCATGGCCGGCAGATCGTCGTGCACCAGACTGTAGCTGTGCACCATTTCCAGCGCGGTCGCAGCGGCATCCGCCTGCTCCCAGTTACCACCCAGCGCCTGCGCTGCGGCATAGCAAAGAAATGGCCGCAGGCGTTTACCGCCATTTAACACGCCATAAGTCATGGCATCCGCCAGGCGCGAATCCGCCAGCTGCAGAGCCTGAAGATGCTGATGCAGTTGCTGTTCCAGACGCTGCTGTACGCTCTGCAGCTGTTGCTGCAATGGCTGTAAATCCTGTGCCATCAGGGTTCCTCACCTGCGGCAAAAGGCTGTGCAACGCTCTGACCATTTTGTTCAAGCAGCAGCTGTACCCGTTGTTCGGCAGCACTCAGCGCCTGCTGACACTGACGGGTCAGGCCTATGCCCTGCTCAAAGGCACGTAACGAGTCTTCCAGCGACAGGTCGCCGTTTTCCATACGCACGACCAATTGCTCAAGCTCAGTCAGTGCTGCTTCAAATTCAAAAGGGGCATTTTTACCAGTCATATATCGCGCTCTCCCGGAGAGCGGCCACACTAAACCCAAGGCTCCGGCGGGTCAACCTGTGCGCTTATGGCGGCCCCTGTCTGCCCTCTGGCGGCAAACAAATCAGCCTGCCAACAATTTCGTCAATGCGAAGGAAGATCACGAATGTTTGACTAAACTCAGAGGCAGTGAATGGTTTAGTGGCAAGGAGCATCAGTGGATCTCGCATCGTTAGTTGGGGTAGTCGGCGCCTTTGGCATCGTCGTTATGGCGATGGTCTTGGGCGGCGATATCAGTATGTTTGTGAACGTGCCTTCGATCCTTATTGTGATCGTTGGCAGTATGTTCGCCGTTATGATGAAGTTTGAACTCGGCCAGTTTCTCAGTGCCATCAAAGTCGCCGCCAAAGCTTTCTCATTCAAGCTCAGTAAACCCGAAGCCATTATTGAAGAAGTGGTGGAAATGGCCGGTATGGCGCGCAAAGGCGGTCTGCTCTCTCTGGAAGGCAAAGAAGTCAGTGATGACTTCCTCAGTAAAGGTATTCAGCTGCTGGTCGACGGCCACGATCCGGACGTTGTCCGGACTTTAATGAATAAAGAACTCAAGCAGGCCAGCGAACGCCACGATATTGGTATCACTATTTTTAAGTCACTGGGTGATGTGGCTCCGGCAATGGGCATGATCGGTACACTGATTGGTCTGGTTGCCATGCTGGCCAATATGGACGATCCGAAATCCATCGGCCCGGCCATGGCGGTTGCACTGCTGACCACTCTCTATGGCGCAATGATGGCGACCATGCTGTCGCTGCCAATTGCCGACAAGCTGACGCTGCGTAAAAACGAAGAAGACCGGCTGAAAGCTATGATTATTGATGCGCTGCTTGCCATTCAGAGCGGCCAGAATCCACGCGTTATTGAAACCATGTTGCAGGCCTATATTCAGGAAGGCAAACGCAACACATCAGGTGATTGAGCATTATGGCCGCTGAAGAAGAACAGGAATGTCCACCCTGTCCGGCCGGTATTCCCGGTTGGGTAATGACCTTTGCCGATCTGATGTCACTGCTGATGTGCTTTTTCGTGCTGCTGCTGTCATTTTCAGAAATGGACGCCTTAAAGTTTAAACGCCTGGCCGGTGAGCTGCGCGAGGCTTTTGGCGTGCAAACGGTTGTGAACGTCAGTGATCCACCAAAGGGAACCAGTATTATTGCCCGTCATTTCAGTCCGTCGATTCCGGAGCCGACGCCTATTAATGAAGTGCGGCAAAAAACCAGCGATATCACCAAAAGCTCACTGGAAGTGTTGTGCCAGGATGAAGTTACCCAGCAGGAAGAGCGCCAGGGCGATCAGGGGCAGCAAACCCGTGAGGTCGTGGTTCCCAAAGAAGATATTGAAAATAAAAAGACCGAAGCTGAAGCCATGGAAGTGGCAGCCAAACTGGAAAGCGAAATAGCGCAAGGTCAGCTGGAAATCGAAACCGTGGGTAAGAAAATTATTATCCGCATCGAGCAGCGCGGCGCTTTCCGCTCAGGTTCGGATTATATCGACGATAAATTCCTGCCGGTTATCGATAAAATCCGTGAAGTGCTGGTAACACTTCCGGGACGGATTTCCGTTGAGGGACATACTGATGATATTCCGGTTGCCGGTGGCCGCTACCGTTCCAACTGGACGCTGTCTTCCGCCCGGGCTGCAGCCTTTGCCGAAGAGTTGTTTGTCGCACCGGAACTCGACTCCAGCCGTTTTCAGATTGTCGGCCATGCCGATACTCAGCCACTGGTACCGAATACCGATGCGGAATCCCGCGCCCGTAACCGCCGGGTGGAAATCGTGATTCTGCGTACCCACGAAAATGACGATGACGATGTTCCGGAAATACAACCGGAAGACGGACAGGTAAAAGATGCGGTAAATGCCCGGCCCGAAGACTTCGAGCTGAGCCCTGACGAAATATTCTGATTGGGATAATAAAAATAATGGAAGAGAGACGCCGCTTTTTTCGCCTTGATGATGAGGTGGTGATGGATTTTCAGGCCATCACCCAGGATGAATTCAGCCACTGGAAAGAGAATCACAGCCAACAGAAGAGCGAACTGAAGCAACTGGAACAGGATATCGGCAATCTGATTCATCAGGTGCGTTCGGTACATCCGGCAATTGGTCAGGTGCTCGAATTACTGAACCGCAAACTCAATCTGCTGAACGGCAACAGTACCACCCATCCGGAGCTCAACCTGTCGATGACGGAAGCCCGGGTAAGGGTCAACCTCAGCGCCTGTGGTATGGCTTTTAACACCGACGCCGACCTGCGCGGCAGCAGCCACCTGCTGTTTAACCTGCAACTGAAACCGTCCAATGCCATTCTGTCACTGGCGGGTAATATTGTTTCTATCGATGACAGCGGTGAAAGCGATGCTCCTTATATGGTGCGGGTTAACTTTGAAGGCCTGAAAGAAACCGAGCAGGAACTGCTGATTCAGCACCTGTTCCAGCTGCAGAGCCGGACCTTACGCCAGCAACGCGATCACGAATAAAATACCAGCGCCGGGCCAGCCTGGCGCCGCCCGATTCTCTGTCCACTCTCTGATTTCTGCACTTTTTTGTTATCATGCAGAGCTCTACCTTCTGCAGGAATCCGTTCATTATGTCCGGCCCCCGTATTTATTCTGCCGCCGATCTCAGCAGCGGTCTGCGCACTGAACTGGATGATCAGGCCTTTGCCCACCTGATCCGCGTGCTGCGCATGAACGACGGCGATCCTGTCCGCCTGTTTAATGGTGACGGCCATGAATACGCCGGACAACTGTGTGATGTGCAGAAAAAAAGTGCGTCGGTGCTGGTTGGCGACATTCTGCGCAGTGAAGCAGATACCCCACTTAAGCTGCAACTTGGGCAGGTGGTATCCAAGGGTGACCGCATGGATTTCACTATTCAGAAAGCGACCGAACTGGGCATCAGCGATATTACCCCGCTGTGGAGTGAGCGCTGTGAAGTCCGTTTAAAAGGCGAGCGACTGGATAAAAAAATGGAGCACTGGCAGAAAGTGGCGATTTCCGCCTGTGAGCAGAGTGGTCGTAACCGCATACCAACCATTCATCAGCCGCAATATTTTGCCGACTGGGCAAAAAACAATAACGCCGATGTGCGTCTGTTACTGCATCCTCACCGGCAGAAACCACTGCGTGACTATCCGCAGCCGGCAAGCGTCGCCCTGCTGGTCGGACCGGAAGGTGGATTCAGTGAACAGGAAGTGGAAATGGCCATGAGCAGCGGCTTTGCCGGACTGACACTGGGCCCGCGAATTCTGCGTACCGAAACCGCAGCCCTTGCAGCGCTGAGCGTGTTTCAGTTTCAGTGGGGAGATTTCAGCTGAGCAGACGCTCAGCTGAGATTTCAGAACTCAGCCGCGCAATATCTGTAAAACGTTCTGCACATGCTCGGCGGCATCCAGTCCCAGACTGGTGAGATAACCACCATCAGCCTGATCAATCAGGCCTTTATCAAACAACCGCTGTGCAGCAGCGACAATTTCCGGCGCGGCATCAGAATGTACTTTAATTCCCTGCTGCATGCTGTGCAGATCAAACTGTGCCAGCAGATTCATCTCCTGCAGTAAATCCTGAGAAATCGGCATAGGGTCTGTCCTCTTGTTCTTGTCAGTGAGCGGTTTCAATACACCCGCCAGGAAAACACAGCATAAACCGCTGCCGCCGCCGGAGCTATGATTCCGGTCAGTTATTCTGTATCTGTCAGGCGAAAATCCGCCCAGTCACGATAGCTGGTCAGGTAAAACAGCCCTATCAACAACGCCATCCACCATTCAACCACGTTTTTCCAGCGATCATCGCTATCGGCAACCTGCAGCACGATCATTACCCCAAGGAAAAACCACTGGGCATACACCAGAATAAATTTCTGCGGCAGGCTGGAACCAATATCCACACCGCGTTTGGCCAGATGTTTCAGCCAGTAAGTGATACGCGTCTGTACCATCAGTGAAATCAGGAAAAATAAAGCCGCACCAACGGTATGCAATATCCAGGGTAAATTGCCTTTATCGGGCCTTAATACGGCCGTTGCGATAATCAGGCAGACCGAGCTGATAATGCCGGCGGTTACCATATAACGTACCGTCCAGATCGGCCGCTCAGGAGCAATTTCAATCAGCCAGGCCTGCATGCAGTACCACCAGACAATAAACAGAACGCAGGCAGCAATTAAACCACCGCGAAAAATAAACGCCTGCGGATCGGGGATACCTGTAGCGGTAATGCTGGTACATCCGGTCAGATAAGGAATACAAATATCGGTTACCCCCCAGGCCATACTCAGCGCCAGAGTCAGCCAGAAGGTAAGATGTGATAACCAGAAACTGCTTAAGGCAATGCGTTGCGGTAAAGTCATGCGGTCACCTCCTGCAGAGTTTCATCCTGTTGCAACGCCAGCTCTTTTTCCCGCCGGGTCAGACGGAAATCGCGCCAGTCATGGAAGGTAGTGTAAAAATATAAGCAACTGAAGGTTGCCAGCCACCATTCAAAAATCTCTTCCACGCCATCGGTTTTTAAATCCAGCAGCAGAATCAGTACAAAGGCTGCCAGTAATAACAACTGCAAAACCGCCAGAATCTGTTTGCTGGCAATACGGCTGAATTTAATATTCAGCTCACGCTGCAACTGACGCATACGCAGCGTCATCATGATCTGGCACAACGCCGTTACCAGAAAAAACAACCCCGCCGTCACCGTGTGAAAACGCCATAAAAAACGATGATCAGAAGGCGGCAGCATATGCTCTCCCAGCACCGCAATGGAGGCGATCAGCAGCATGCTGGCAATAATGGCGAAAGTAACAATACGGTGAATCCACGGATGATGCTCAGGGCGGCCAACACTTTCCAGCCAGGCGCGCACGCAATACCACCAGAGAATAAACACTACGGCGGCACTGATTAACCCGGCGCGGAATACATAGGCCGCCGGATAATAAATACCGGTCGCGGTAATGGTGGTACACCCCTCAAAATAGGGAATACACCAAGGCTTATGTCCGCCCTGCACGGTAAGAAAATAACTCAGCGCAATAGTAATTATTGGCAGCAGGCAAGCTACCAGCGCCGTTCGTTGCGGTAAGGTCATAACAACATCCTTGTTCCGTTATTTTACAGTTGCGGTTTAATAATGACTGAGACGAACCCGTTGCCAGTCCCAATAAGAGGTCAAAAAGTACAGGCCAATAAAGAGCGTGGCCCACCACTCGATAATGCGTTTGCCGTTACTCATTTCCACGCCGACAGTCACACCGGCAAAGGCGACAAACATCAGCCAGAGAATAGCCATCAGTACGCTTTTGGCGATAAACGACGGCACTTCCAGTCCGGCCTTACGGGCGCGGAAAATCAATACATAGTTAATTGTCAGTGCAATCAGCATGCCCTGAAAAAACAGATTAGCGCCACGCACATGCACACCCCAGCGGGTTGCGTCTTTTTCCGGCACCAGCACCGCAGTCCCGACCAGCAAACCAACAGCAGCGATCACACCAAAAAACTGCATGGCATTTAAAGCCATACGGCCACTGTGTCCGGCCAGCCAGGTACGCATTACCTGCCACCAGACAATAAAAAATGCGCATCCGGCAATCATGCCACCACGGAAAATAAATCCGGCATCGCCTTTCATTCCGGTATGGGTAATGTCAGTACAGCCATCAAAGAAAGGATTACAGGCAACAGCAGTACCTTCGTTTACGCCAACGGCATAAGTCACGGCAATGGTGCCGAGTGATAGTACTGTGCAGATCAGGGCAACAAACTGACCAAAAGACATAACCAAAAAACTCCGGAGAATGTCCGGCGCACCGCGCCGGACGTTTTCAGATACAACCTGCTCAGAGAGCAGCTTTCAGCGCCTGCTCAACGTCGGCAATAATATCGTCAACGTGCTCGATACCAATCGACAGACGCACCAGATCGGTGCTGACACCGGCAGATGCCAGTTCTTTTTCATTCAGCTGACGGTGTGTGGTGGTTGCCGGATGACAGGCCAGACTCTTGGCATCACCGATATTTACCAGACGCTTGATCATCTGCAGGGCATCAATAAATTTAGCGCCGGCTTCGGCACCGCCTTTGATACCAAAGCTGAGAATCGCCGATGGCTTACCATTCAGCATACGCTGTGCCAGTTCGTGGTATTTGCTGGTTTTAAGGCCAGCATAATTCACCCAGGAAACCTGCTCATGGGCGGCCAGGTATTCAGCCACTTTTTGCGCATTTTCCACATGGCGATCCATACGCAGAGCCAGGGTTTCCAGCCCCTGCAGAATCATAAAGGCATTAAACGGCGACAGGGCTGCACCCATATTGCGCAGCGGCACCACGCGGGCGCGACCGATAAAGGCCGCGTCACCAAAGGCATCGGCATACACCACGCCGTGGTAAGACGGATCAGGCTGGTTAAAGTGCGGGAAGCGTGGGTTATCTTTCCATGGGAATTTACCGGAATCGACAATCGCGCCGCCAACGGTGGTACCGTGACCACCGATGTATTTGGTCAGCGAGTGCACCACAATATCGGCACCGAATTCAAACGGACGGCACAGGTAAGGGGTGGCAACGGTGTTATCGACGATCACCGGTACGCCATGCTTATGTGCCATATCGGCCAGCGCCTGAATGTCTACCACGTTACCCGCCGGGTTACCGATCGACTCACAGAATAATGCGCGGGTTTTATCGTCAATTAACGCTTCCAGTGCAGCAACGTCATCACCGGAGGCCATGCGTACTTCGATGCCCTGCTGCGGGAAGGTGTGGGCAAACAGGTTATAGCTGCCGCCGTATAACTGGCTAACGCTGACGATGTTATCGCCGGCACGGGCCAGGGTCTGGATGCTGGCGGTAATGGCGGCCATACCGGAAGCCATGCACAGTGCGGCGATACCGCCTTCCATCGCCGCAACGCGCTGTTCCAGCACATCGTTGGTCGGGTTCATGATGCGGGTGTAAATGTTACCCGGCTCTTTCAGGTCAAACAGGTCAGCACCGTGCTGAGTATCGCGAAAACTGTATGAAGTGGTCTGATAAATAGGCACCGCAACGGCACGGGTTGTCGGATCATCCGCAAAGCCGGCGTGAATCGCCTGAGTTTCAATTTTCATGCTGATCTTATCCTTATTGTCAGGTTTGACGGAAAGCAGGGAGTTTAACAATTTGTACCGCGCCGCCATAGGGAGAATGCAGCCTCTTTACCGAGCCTGACGATGAACACGTAACGGCCCTGACGCTGAACGCGCAATGCCTTACACTCTCCCCTTCCGCTTATTGCACAGAAATCGCTATGGCCAAGAAAAAAACCGCTTACGTCTGCAACGACTGTGGCTCTGAACACGCCAAATGGCAGGGGCAATGTACCGACTGTGGTGCCTGGAATACGCTGCAGGAATTTGTTGTATCGTCATCCAAAACCCCGTCCCGTGATGCCAGTTACGCAGGCTATGCCGGCGCCGCAGGCAGTCAGGGAATTCAGCGTCTGGCTGATGTCGATCTGGCCGAAGTGCCACGCATCAGCAGCGGCATGCAGGAGTTTGACCGGGTACTGGGCGGCGGGCTGGTGCCGGGCTCGGCCATTTTAATCGGCGGCCATCCCGGTGCTGGTAAGTCCACACTCCTGCTGCAGACTATGTGCACGCTGGCCGGGAATATGCCCGCTTTATACGTTACCGGCGAAGAAAGCCTGCAACAGGTAGCCATGCGTGCCAAACGTTTAGGCCTGCCAACCGACCAGCTGAATATGCTGAGTGAAACCAGCGTCGAGCGCCTGCTTAATACCCTGCAGCAGCATAAGCCGAAGATTGTGGTGATCGACTCGATTCAGGTGATGCACGTTGAAGGCGTAGAATCGGCGCCGGGCAGCGTGTCACAGGTACGCGAAAGCGCCGCCGCCCTGACCCGCTACGCCAAACAAACCAACACCGTATTATTTCTCGTCGGCCACGTGACCAAAGACGGGACCCTCGCCGGCCCGAAAGTGCTGGAGCATATGATCGATTGCTCGATCATGCTCGAAGGCTCCGGCGACAGCCGCTTCCGTACCCTGCGCGGTATTAAAAACCGTTTTGGTGCCATTAATGAGCTGGGCGTCTTTGCCATGCTCGACAGCGGCTTAAAAGAAGTCAAAAACCCCAGTTCGATTTTTTTAAGCCGCAGCGAAGAGCCCGCCGCCGGCAGCGTGGTGATGGTGATCTGGGAAGGTACGCGGCCGTTGCTGGTCGAAATTCAGGCGCTGGTCGATGACAGCCACTTTGGCCATCCGAAACGGGTGGCCGTGGGTCTCGACCAGAACCGTATGAATTTATTGCTGGCAGCACTGCATCGCCATGGTGGCGTGCATCTGGGTGACCAGGATGTGTATATCAACGTGGTGGGCGGGGTAAAAGTCGGAGAAACCGCTGCCGATCTGGCCTTGTTGCTGTCAGCGTTATCCAGCTTCCGTAATCAGCCATTGCCGCAGGAGTTAATCGTGTTTGGTGAGGTGGGTTTATCCGGAGAAATCCGGCCGGTGCCCTCCGGTCAGGAACGCATTAAAGAAGCCGCCAAGCATGGCTTTACCCGCGCTATCGTGCCGAAAGCCAATGTTCCGCGTCAGGCAATACCCGGCATGACCATTATTGGTGTGGATAAATTACAGGAAGCCATCAACGCCGTTTAACAGCAGCGCTGATAAGCCGGCAGGGAAATCGTCGCAGGAATCCGTTTTAATTCTGGCGGCGGCTTTCCACACCGGGAATCACATCACCGCGTTCAACCTGCTCAGCACCACGCAGCATGGCATGAATCAGTTCGGCGGCATCAAATTTCGTCAGCGCTTCATTGGCACCCACCTGATGGGCACGATCAACGCTGATTTCGCTGGAAAGCGAGGTGTGCAGAATAATGTACATGCCCTGAGTCGTGCTGTTATTACGCACTTCAAAAGCCAGTTCATAACCATCCAGCCCCGGCATCTCAATATCGCTGACCAGAATATCGAACGGTGTACCGCGTGCTGCAGCTTCGGTCAGCAGCGTTAACGCCTGCTTACCATCGGAGCAAACCTCAAACGGCACATCCACATGATTCAGTGCTTCCGCCAGCTGCCGGCGTGCGACGCTGGAATCATCCACCAATAAAATAGGATGCGCGCGCAAGCGACTCTGCTCTTCACGGCTGATATCAGCATGCAATGCTTCTTCGTCGGCCGGAAAGATAGTCGACAGTACCATCTCAATATCCAGCAGCTGAATCAGCTTTTTGTCATATTCAATAATACCGGTGGAATAAATATGCCGCCCGGCAGCACTGGGGGGCGGGCTGATATTGCGCCAGCTGTAATCAATAATGCGGTCAATTTTACGCACCAGAAAACCAACATTCTGCCGTTGGCAGTCGGTAATAATAATAAAGCAGTCTTTCATTTCTGCCGGACTGACCGGGCGATAACCAATAGCAGCCGCCAGGTCGATTACCGAAATAGTAACGCCACGGATATAAGCCGTACCGGCAACAACTGCATGGGATTGTGGAATAGAAGTTAATGGCTGCCAGGGCACAATTTCTTTTACTTTAAGAGTGCCGAGGCCAAAGGTCTGCCGTTCGTTGATTTTAAACAGCAGCAACCCCTGGGATTGCTGGTACTGACTGCCATTACGCATGTTGATTCCGGTGGTGATTTGCCCAGACGGCAGAATCTTCTCAGACTATATACTGATAAGTATAGCAATGATCTGTAATCTGCCCGGCGAAAATCACTCCGGTGTTTTCTGCTCTGCCGCCTTCGGTGCCAGTTGTGCATTTTTGCTGTGATCAAGCAATTTCACCCGGCGATGCAGTGCCGCCTTGGCCAACATATGTGCAGATACCGGCGCGGTAATAAACAAAAACAGGCTGATGACCAGCTCATGAATGCTCAGACGACCATCGCGCATGGTCGTCAGTACCATAGAGGCCAGCAGAATCGCGCCAATACCCATTGTGGTCGCCTTGGTTGGTGCATGCAGGCGGGTAAAAAAGTCAGGCAATTTCAACAGGCCGACAGAGCCGACAAAAACAAAGAAACCACCCGTTAACAACAGCACCGCAGCGATAATATGTACTACAGATTCCATAAGCATTACTCGATAATGTCGCCACGCAACAGGTATTTACACAACGCCGCCGTGCTGACAAAACCCAGCATGGCAATCAGCAGTGCGCCTTCAAAGTACAGGGCCGAACCGTTATACAGGCCAAGCAGGATAATCAGCGCAATGCTGTTTATGTAAAGCGTATCCAGAGCCAGAATACGGTCAGTGATATCCGGACCACGCAACATACGCCAGATATTTAAAATCAGCGCCACCACAACCAGAGTCGATGTCAGTAAAACGGCACCCTGCAATATTGTCAGGCTCAGCATGAAAATATCTCCTGCAGGGGTTTTTCGTAATGCTGCTTAATATCGTTAATCAGTGCCTGCTCATCGGTAATATGCAATGCATGAATATACAGCCACTGTTTATCTTCGGAAAAATCAACACTCACCGTACCGGGAGTCAGGGAAATCGTACTGGCTAAAACCGTCAGCGGAAAATCCCCCTGCAGTGCCAGGGGAAAAGCAACAAAGCCCGGCTGCAGGCTCCGGTTGGATTTCAGCACCCGCCGTGCGACATCAATATTCGACAACACAATATCCAGCAACAGACGCAGGACATAACGGATAACCACCAGTGGCTTTCCGGCCCGGCTCTGATGATCCGAATAAGGTGCGGTTAATAGCGGAATAAGCCAGGCGAGAAAGCCACCGAGAACAAAGTGCCCGGCAGAAAAACCATTCAGCAACAGCCAGACCAGCAATAGCAGCAAAGTGTGCAGTGGCATCGGTAACCAACGTTTCATTTCAGCACCTCCTGCACTGTGCTTACCGCCGGACTCAGCGGTTGGGGTAACCGGTGTAATTCATTGGCAGCGGCGATTGTCATATCTGTCAGAGCACCACCCCAGATCACCATCAAAGGCGACGTCAGCAATAACACAATGATCGCTGTAATCTGCAGCGGATGTGCCATAACCTGATTTTGTGACGTTCCCTGCACACGCCAGAATAAAGTGGTTCCCGCGCGGGAAAACATAATCAGCGCTGCCAGACCGGAAATAAGCAGCGGCGGCCAGATCCAGGCAGCGTCTGCTCCCGCACCCGCAGCCTGCAATAACATGATTTTGCCGACAAAGCCGGACAGCGGTGGCATACCGATTAATGCCAGAGCTGCGATAAAAAATAAGCCACCAAGCAGTGCCGGCTGGTTCACCGGACGCGAACGCACAAAACGATCCTGTGCCTGCCCGCGCTGTTCATGTACAAGGCCCGCAATCAGGAACAAAGCAGCGGCCATCAGCGTGCTGTGAATTAAATAATACAATCCTGCCGCCGTCGCCTGCGGAGTATTAAGCGCAATCGTCAGCAGCAATGAACCCGCAGAAACCACCACCAGATTAGCCGCCAGCATTTTCAGTGTCTGGCTGGCCAGCAAAGCGATAATGCCGGCAACCAACGTTGCCAGTGCCAGCGGCCACAACCAGCTGATGGCAATATTTGCCAGTTCACCACCAAATTCACCGAACACCGCCGTATGCACGCGCCAGATACTGTAAATGCCCACTTTGGTCATAATGGCAAACAACGCGGCAACCGGTGTGGAGGTATGGGCGTAAGTGCGCGGCAGCCAGAAGTGCAGAGGTAATAACGCGGCTTTAAGACCAAATACAACCAGTAATAACAGCCCGCCAGCTTTTGCCAGTGCGACATCTTCACTGTTTAACTGCGCAGCCTTATGCGCCATATCGGCCAGATTGAGCGTGCCGAACGTGGCGTAAATAATACCCAGACCAAAGAGGAAAAAGGCCGAGCCCACCAGATTCAGAAACACATAATGTACAGCAGCCTGAGTCCGCTGCTTACCACCGCCATGGATCAGCAACGAGTATGAAGCGATCAGCAGAATTTCGAAGAATACGAAGAGGTTAAATACATCGCCGGTTAAAAATGCACCGTTAATCCCCATCAGCTGAAACATAAACAACGGATGGAAAAAAGGTCCTCGCTGATCATCGCCGGCGCAGGCGTATAAATGCACGGCAAAGCCCAACACTGCACTTAACAGCAACATAATGGCCGCCAGCTTATCGTTAACCAGAGCGATACCAAACGGCGCCTGCCAGTTACCCATCATGTACATTTGCGGTTCGTGCTGCAGGCTTTGCTGCAACAGCAGCACGGCACTGGCCAGCAGCAGAATATTGACCAGAAATACGGTCACACGCTGGCGCTGAACATGCCCATGCAGTGGCGGCAGTAATAAGAAAATACCTGCCAGCAGAGGCAATAAAACCGGGAAAAAGATCAGATGCTGCAGCATATTCAGTCGTTATCTCCATCAACCTGATCATTACCCAGATCAGCACGGGCACGCAGTGCCAGAATCAAGGCAAAAGCCGTCATGGCGAAACCAATTACAATCGCAGTTAATACCAGCGCCTGTGGTAAGGGGTCGGCGTACACCTCCGACTCACCAAGAATGGCGGCCCCGTTAATGACCAGACGTCCACTGGCAAATAAGAACAGATTGACCGCGTAAGACAGCAGTGTCAGCCCCAGCACCACCGCGAAGGTGTAACCACGCAGCACCAGAAACACACCACCCGCAGTCATTATGCCTACACAGATTGCATAAATTGTTTCCATTATTTTCCTCCCGGCAGTGGCCGCTCACTGGTGGTTAGCTGACCAAGGTTTGCCAGAATCAGAAGTGTTGCACCGATCACCGTAAAATAAACCCCTAAATCAAATACCATGGCACTGGCCAGTTCGAATTTACCAATCCAGGGCAGCGAAAAATAATCAAACCAGGTGGTTAAGAAGGGTTGGTCAAACAGCCAGCTACCCAAACCAGAGAACGTTGCCAACAGTAAACCTGCAGCAATCAGCCAGTGATACGGGAAATTCAGTCTGATTTTCATCCACGCCACACCATGAGCTATGTACTGCTGGATTAAAGCAATGGCGGTAATCAGGCCCGCGATAAAACCACCGCCCGGCATGTTATGGCCACGCAGGAAAATATAAGCCGACACCAGCAAAGCGAGCGGCAGCAGACTCTGTGAAATCAGCGCCAGCATCATCGGGTTTTTATCTTTAGCCCAGGGCCGGCCTTCAGAATCTGCAGCAGGAACGTATAAGCGCATTCCGGCCAGCAGTTTATAAATACCCAGACCGGCAATCGCCAGAACGGTAATTTCACCCAGCGTATCGAAACCACGGAAGTCCACCAGAATCACGTTCACCACATTGGTGCCGCCGCCTCCGGTTTTACTGTTAGCAATAAAGAACTCGGAAATACTGTGCAATGGCCGGGTCAGCATGGCATAACACAGAGTACCAATCACCGCCCCCACCAGCGAGGCAATGCTCAGATCACGCACAATCCGCCGTGGTGAGCTGTCACGCAGTGGCGTTTTCTGTGGCAGAAAATACAGTGCCAGCAAAAACAGGATAATGGTCGCCACCTCTACCGACAGCTGAGTCAGGGCAAGATCGGGAGCAGAAAAGTAAGCGAAGGCGATAGCCACAATCAGGCCGACAATAGAAATCATAATCAGCGCCAGTAAGCGCAGATGACTGAAGATTACCGTTGCCAGTGTGCCGATAATCAGCAATCCGGCAGCCACCAGTACTATGCCATTAACCGGTAACTGTGGCCGGCTGCCCTGAGCATTTTCCAGCTGCAGCAGTGGCCAGGCGGTAACAAACAGCGAGAACATAATCAGCAGGAAAACATAACGCTGCAGTGAGGCATTATCGAGCCAGCGGTGAATAACGGCGGCTTTCTCGGTGGTCCACTGAATGCCTTTTTCAAATTCGATTTTTGCATCGAAGTCGGCAAATTGCCCCTGAAAGGCAAACAGATGGCGGCGGTTATAATACAGCGTAGCGCCACCAGCCACCGCCAGCAGGCTCATCAGCAAAGGGCCGTTAAAACCATGCCATACCGCCAGACTGAAATCCGGCAGTGGCTTATGCAGCACAGCACTGGCAGCCGCATTTAATAAATCACCAACGGCAAAGTCAGGGACGATACCGACCAGCAGACAGAGCACAACGAGAATTTCTACCGGTACACGCATATAGCGTGGTGGCTCATGAGGTGTGCGCGGCAGATTAATGGGTTCACCATTAAAAAATACGTCGTGAATAAAACGCAGAGAATAAGCAACCGCCAACGCTCCACCGATGGTTGCCAGCAATGGAATCAACCAGGATAACGACCCAAGCGTGGCCTGATGCAGAGTTTCGGCAAACAGCATTTCTTTCGATAAGAAGCCATTCAGCAAAGGGACGCCCGCCATGGATGCTGCAGCCACCATCGCTAACGTTGCGGTATACGGCATATATTTCCACAGACCATTCAGCTGACGCATATCACGCGAACCGGACTCGTGGTCAATAATCCCCGCCGCCATAAACAATGACGCCTTGAATACTGCGTGGTTAATAATGTGGAATACCGCGGCAATGGCCGCCAGCTCGGTATCCAGACCAAATAACAGCGTAATCAGACCCAGATGACTGATGGTGGAATACGCCAGCAGTCCTTTTAAATCGTGTTTGAACAAGGCGGTATAAGCGCCCAGCAGCAAGGTAGCCAGACCCACCATACTGACAATCACAAACCACAGATCAGTATCCGCCAGCACCGGATAAAAACGCGCCAGCAGGAATACACCGGCTTTCACCATAGTGGCCGAGTGCAGATAGGCGGAAACCGGCGTCGGTGCCGCCATGGCATGCGGCAGCCAGAAATGGAACGGAAACTGTGCTGACTTAGTAAACGCTCCCAGCAGGAACAGCACAATAATGACCGGATACACCGCACTCTCACGCAGTACATCACCACTCGCCAACACGGTGCGTAAGTCGTAGCTGCCCACCGTCTGACCAATAAGAATCAGCGCGCCCAGTAAAGCCAGACCACCTGCACCGGTGATGGTCAGTGCCATACGGGCACCCTTACGGGCATCGGTTTTATGTGACCAGAAACTGATCAGCAGAAAAGAGCTGATACTGGTCAGCTCCCAGAAGAACCACAGCTGCAGCAGGTTATTCGACAGCACCACGCCGAGCATGGCGGTCATAAACAGAATCAGATACGAATAAAAGCGCCCCATATGATCGTTATCAGACAGGTAATAACGCGCATACAGAATAACCAGCAGACCAATCCCCAGAATCAGCAGGCTGAACAGCAGAGCCAGACCATCAAGATGAAAGGCCAGATTAAGGCCAATCTGCGGAATCCAGCTGGCCTGCCAGGTTAAAGCCTCACCGGCAAAAACCGCCGGAATAGCCTGCACCACCAGAATCAGTGATATCGCCGGCAGTAATGCGGTCAGCGCGGCCGTTGCCGTACGACCAAAGCGATAGCTGAGTAATGGCACCAAAGTTCCCAGCAATGGCAGCAACGGAATCCAGAGCAGATTCATAAAAATGAAAGCCTCATACCTGAAGGTGACGGTCATCCACCATGACCTGAACCGCCAAAAGATAGCATGATCAGCGCCCGCGCTACACAAAAGGCGACATTGCGATGCAAAGAATTGTCAGCCGTGCCTAACCTGATAACCAGAATAAATACAAAGAAATCATACAGTTATAAAAAAGCCGGAGTTCCCTACGAAACTCCGGCCCGGATAGCTAAGGGATAATCGTCGCGCTCAGCCCTGGTGGTACTCAGGACTTAACTCAACCACAGCCTCAACAAAGGCCTTGGCATGTTCCGGATCGACAAACTGATGAATGCCATGACCCAGGTTAAACACATGGCCAGAGCCATTGCCGTAGCTGTCGAGGATGCGTTTAACTTCGGCACGGATGGTTTTCGGTGAAGCGTACAGCACAGACGGATCCATATTACCCTGCAGCGCCACCCGGTTACCCACGCGACCACGGGCGTTACCCAGATCCGTTGTCCAGTCGAGGCCCAGAGCATCGGCACCGGTATCGGCCATGGCTTCCAGCCATTGACCACCGCCTTTGGTGAACAGAATAACCGGAATTTTCTGGCCATCGTGTTCGCGGATCAGACCAGCCACAATCTGCTGCATATACTTCAGCGAGAATTCACGATAAGCAACATCGCTCAAACTGCCGCCCCAGGTATCAAAGATCTGTACCGCCTGGGCACCGGCTTTGATCTGTGCATTCAGATAATCGATAACCGATTTTGCCAGCACATCCAGCAGCTGATGCATCACTTCCGGCGTGTCATACATCATCGCCTTCACGTGGCGGAAATCTTTCGACGAGCCACCTTCAACCATATAGGTCGCCAGCGTCCATGGGCTACCGGAGAAGCCGATCAGCGGTACGCGGCCATTCAGTTCGCGGCGGATGGTGGAAACCGCTTTCAGCACGTAATCCAGATCGGCGGCGGTATTCACCACATTCAGACTCTGCACATCGGCTTCGGTGCGGATGATTTTATTGAAGCGCGGGCCTTCGCCGGTCTCAAAATACAGACCCAGTCCCATCGCATCAGGAATGGTCAGGATATCGGAGAACAGAATCGCCGCATCCAGCGGAAAGCGGTCCAGTGGCTGAATGGTGACTTCGCAGGCCAGCTCAGGGTTCTTACACAGCGACATAAAGTCACCGGCCTGAGCACGGCTGGCGCGGTATTCCGGCAGGTAACGCCCGGCCTGACGCATCATCCACACCGGAGTGCGGTCAACCGGTTGACGGAGCAAAGCCTTAAGAAAGCGATCATTTTTCAGTTCAGACATGGAATACCTAAATCAGCACCAGAGAATTTGCGCGCTATCATACCAAAAAATCGCCTAGGCGATTTTTGACTTTGCGCAGCAAAGGGCAGAACAGCGCCTGTCAGCAGATTGCAGGCACAAAAAACCCGGCCGGAGCCGGGTTTTTTGTGCCAAGGATGGTTACGGGAACAGTACATTCACGTAATTAGTAGATGCCCCACCTGGATACCCTGCAGAAGACTCTAGCAATATACTGATGTCTGTGTTTTTAGTAACAGTAAACTCATACACAGCAGCCCCCGCATTGAAGCTAGAAACCGGGAAGTTTACTCCAACCTGGTAAATGCTCTTTTTCGTCGCCACACCAATAGCTGCATCACCCGAAGTCGAGGCCGAAAAGACCACCATATCAGGCACAACGCCCGTATCGGGATCTTCGACAACAGCCCAGAAAGTCACAGGAGAGACTCCCAATTGCTGCCCTTCGTATAAGGCAAACTCCTCACCCAGATCGCTGGTATCACCATCCGCATTTTGGTCGGCATTGCTAGCCTGATACAGCAACCTCACTGTAGGCTCATTGCGAATTCCAATACTGGACTTTTTGGTTCCTCCAGCAAAGGATACCGATGTTTCAAGTGGTCCTCGCTTGGTTGGGTCATCAAGTGTAATCGACATGCCGTAGCGCGCACCACGCGTAGTAGGGAAACCTCCCAACGCGACCGGAACAGCTGCTTCGTTCAGGAAGCCAATGCTATTAGGAACGGCACCAGAATCGCCATTAATTTTATACCCCTCTGCGGAAAAGGTTGCAGACGTTCCACCTGCAGGAATATTCCCATTAGGATCTTGCAGTAAGACAACTACATAATTTGCATAGGTGAAGCCATCATCGGTTATTTCTGTGTAAGTACCATCCGTATTGAGAACAAAATAACGCACCGTCGGAGCAACATTTGCAACTGATTGAACGATGCGGCCACTTGCTCGCACATTCATCAGACCTGCACAGTTCCCTGCAGTCTTAGCCGCCTCAGAACACAAAAGTCCCTGGTAAACGGAAGGAGCTGCGGAGTAAGAGCCGTCATTATTAAAATCAGCAAAGAATTCAATTGGATTTCCACTGGTACCGTTATCAATCGCGATACTCCAGTTATCATCTTCAAACGCCTCTGGATAGCTGACAAACGGCTCACCAACATCGAACAAACCATTACCATTGCCGTCGGTATATCCACTTTCACCTTGTGTATAAGCCAGAATTGTCGTCATACCTTTAATCGTTTGAGTGGTAAAAGCGTCGTTTTCATTCACCCTTTGCAGGGCAGCGTCATGATTACCAGAACGCACCCCGGAGCTTTGCCAGTTAACGGAACATTTACCACCAGCCGTCTGACAAACCGAAGGGATCAACCCACTTTCTGCAGTAAAGTTAATAACGGTGCCATCTGGTACCGGGTTCTGGAACTGATCAGCAGCATAAACGGTGACAACAACGGTTGTACCATCCACATCGTAAGCGCCGGGATTAAACAAGCCGAAGGATATTGAAAAACTATCCTGATCTGCATATCCCGTCGTAACCGATAGCGGGAGTGAACTGGTGCGTAACTCCTCTCCAAGATCCGTTATCACTCTGGCGATTACGCTGAACGTCACATGCGCAGAACCAGCTCTTACAATCGCTGTTGCAATCCCACGAGCATCCGTAATGTCGGATACATTTGTAAGTGAGATACCACCAACATCACTGGTTAGTTCAAAAGATACTTCCTGATTCGCGACTGGATCACCATTCCTATCCAGCACAGCAAAGCTGACTTTGGACTGAGACGGAAGCGCCGGATTCCCAATTCCATCAATAGAGAGGAACTGACTGGAAGCAGAATCAAAAGCAATGGCGCCTATTTCAGCCTTGTTAACGGTAATAGTGCCAGAAGTAGTTCTGAGCAAACGAGTTTTATCAATCGCGCCATCTGTAATCGCGTAAAGATTGACCGTAAAGGAATCCGTACCCACACACCCCTTAGCGCTGTAGCTGAATCGCACTTCGCCTTGGTACACAATTGCTTCTGTTTCTGTGAACTCCGCCTGCCCTTGCAATGCACAATCACTAGTAATTGTTAAGCCATAAGCTTTGTTAGTAATTAGAACATCTGAGTTATTACCATCGACAATATTGGCAGATATCAGCGCCGTACCACCAGCAGCCAAAGTAGCGGGCGATACCTGCAGAGAATTTTCAATGAACGAACCTCCGGAACCAAGTCCTAACTTCGCATCAACCCCCAAAGAAACCATAATATCTTTAGTTGCTGTGGCTAATATGACAGACGGGGTGTTTCGCTCATATAAAGACAATGAAACTGTATCAGTACCAACGCAGCTATTGGGGTCGCTAAAATAACGGGTGCGAATATCTGGATCAGAAAGATTCTGCTCAGATAAAGTAAATATTCCAGTTCCACAATTAGAACTCCATACAAGCTCATAATTACTACCAGATACAACAGCATTATTGCTTAAGGGGTTTACTACGGTCGCTGACAACTCAAGAGAGTCGGAGCCCTCCAAAGTGTCATCACCTGTAATTAATCCATTAATAAAATCGGAATCTATGCCTGACCCCAATTTTGGTAAAGCTGTTTTTATCGCTAGAGTTGCTGATGCAGTGGCATTGGCATTATTAGATGTATCCACACCTGGAGCAAAAAGTCGGGCAGTAATCGTATCAGTACCATTACAATTGATATTAACATACTCACTAGCCCCAGCACCTGCACTTAACAACGATGCTTTACTCGTAAACTGAGCCGTACCAGCAGCTTCACAAGTTGAACTAAATTTATAGCTGTAGTCACCAGTCAGTAACGTATTACCTTTGTTCTTATCTACGGCAGATATCGAGATAGGCAGACTACCACCAGCGATAACCGCAAAGGAGTCTGCTGCGATTTGACTCTCTCTGAACGCTGCACCAGAACCGCTGCCCAGTGATGGCAAAGGCGTATCAACAGAAGGAACGGTACTATCAATACTTCCTGATGCCGAACCTATTAGAGTTGTCCCCCCAAAAGGATAAACAGAAACGCTAATAGTATCAGTAGTACAATTTGACGTGTTTCTGAAATGTTTGGTAATACTACTATTATTTTGGATGATTGCTTCAGCACCATTGACAGGTACAAAACAACTCGCAGCAAAGACGCCGCGGTAATTACCACTTACCGCTGCGCTGCCATTATTTTTATCAGTCACAGTAACAGTAACATCCAGATCTGTCGTTGACTCTGATACGGTGACATCAATTACTCCTGGAATAAAATCTGCACCAAAACCCGAACCGACCTGTAACACTACAGGAATTGTTGTATCCACCGGTGGAGTTATATCAGTGAGATCGACCGATGCAGTCCCGATTAAAGTTGTGCCGCCCAAGGGGTAAACATTGGCACTTATTGTATCCGAAGTACAATTTGCCTCATTCTTGAAGCGCTTGGTAATGCTGCTACTGCTCTGAATGATTGCGGTATCAGTATTCAGAGGAACCAGACATCCCGCCTCGAAAACACCGCGATAGTTACCACTGACCAGAGCATTAGAGTTATTTTGATCTGTTACAGTTACAGTTACGTCAATATCCGTTGAACCAGATACAGCAAGAAAGCTCATAACTCCTGACGTAAACCCGACACCATCCCCTGAACCAACCTGCAACACAATTGGGATACTGGTATCCGGGTTTCCATCGCCACCAGTACCAGGCGTATTATCATCAGGATCAGTATTAGATCCACCAACCACCGAACCACCACTATCACCACCACAGGCGGTCAGAAGAAGGGTCAGCAGAAGACTGATTAATGCAGTGGGCTTGAACATGCGCGCGCGCTCCATTTGTAATTGTCCCAACAGTATTCTTATTGCCGGTTAGGATAGCATTGCTGCGGTTAAAGAGGCCATAAACAAAAACGCGGCTACCCACCGGGTAAGCCGCGTTTTATGCCGTTTGTCACATTCTGCCTAAAACAGGCAGAAAATGGCTTATACGTCGAGGTAGTCGAGAATACCTTCAGCGGCGTTACGGCCTTCCCAGATGGCAGTAACCACCAGATCAGAACCACGTACCATATCGCCACCGGCAAACACTTTCGGATTAGAGGTCTGGAACTTGAATTCCTGCTCTTCCGGTGCAACCACACCATCCCAGCTGTTCAGTTCGATACCGAAATCCTTAAACCATGGCGCCGGGCTTGGACGGAAACCGAAAGCCACCAGTACCGCGTCTGCTGGCAGGATCTCTTCAGAACCTTCCACCACCTCCGGACGGCGACGGCCGTTTTCATCAGGCTCACCCATCTGCGTGGTCACGACTTTTACGCCTTCCACTTTGCCATCGCCAACAATGGCAACAGGCTGACGGTTGAACAGGAAGTTCACACCTTCTTCACGGGCGTTAACCACTTCGCGCTTGGAACCCGGCATGTTGTCTTCATCACGACGGTAAGCACAGGTTACTTTGGCTGCGCCCTGACGGATGGAGGTACGGTTACAGTCCATCGCTGTATCACCACCACCGAGAACCACAACTTTTTTGCCTTTAACGCTAACAAAATCCGCGGCGTCTTTCTCAAAGCCGAGGTTACGGTTGACGTTGGAGATGAGGAAATCCAGTGCGTCATGAACGCCCGGCAGATCTTCACCCGGGAAACCGCCCTTCATGTAGTTGTAGGTACCCATACCCAGGAACACGGCGTCGAATTCATCGATGATGCTCTGGAAATCAACGTCTTTGCCCACCTCAGTGTTCAGACGGAATTCCACCCCCATGCCTTCGAAGACTTTGCGACGGTTAACCATCACGCTCTTTTCCAGCTTGAATTCAGGGATACCGAAGGTCAGCAGACCACCGATTTCCGGGTACTTGTCGAATACCACCGGGGTAACACCGTTACGCACCAGCACATCCGCCGCACCCAGACCTGCAGGGCCGGCACCGATGATGGCAACGCGCTTACCGGTTGGCACCACCTTAGACATATCTGGTTTCCAGCCCATGGCGAAGGCCGTATCGGTGATGTATTTCTCAACATTACCAATGGTTACTGCGCCAAAGCCGTCGTTCAGGGTACAGGCCCCTTCACACAGACGGTCCTGCGGACATACACGGCCACAGACTTCCGGCAGGGTATTGGTCTGATGGCTCAGCTCTACCGCTTCCAGAATGTTGCCTTCGCTGGCCAGTTTCAGCCAGTTAGGAATGTAGTTGTGTACCGGGCACTTCCACTCGCAGTATGGGTTACCACACGCCAGGCAGCGGTGTGCCTGGTCATTAACCTGTTCCTGTTTGAAAGGCTCATAAATCTCCACGAACTGCGCTTTGCGCAGATCGATGGATTTTTTTGCCGGGTCCTGACGACCCACTTCGACAAACTGGAAATTATTGTTCAGACGTTGCGCCATCTCGAACCTCTCTCTCTCGTCCTGTACCGATTACTCAGGACGAGCACGGGTGTTATTCAGCAATTGTTGTAAGTCGGCCGCTTTTGGTTTCACCAGCCAGAATTTGCCGATGAAGCCATCGAAGTCATCCAGAATGGTCTGACCCCAGGCGCTGCCGGTCTCGCCGACGAACTCACGCAGCACGCCGCGCAGATGGCTGCGGTGTGCTTCGGTCAGTTCGTTGGAGATACGATGGATATCCACCAGCTCGTGGTTGTACTTGTCGACAAAGCTGTTATCGAGGTCGAGTACATACGCAAAACCACCGGTCATACCTGCACCGAAGTTATAGCCGGTTGCGCCCAGCACACAGACCATACCGCCGGTCATGTATTCGCAGCAGTGATCGCCTGCGCCTTCAACAACCGCATGCGCACCGGAGTTACGTACACCGAAACGCTCACCGGCACGGCCGGCCGCCAGCAATTTACCGCCAGTCGCACCATACAGACAGGTGTTACCAACGATGGAGGTGTCATTCGAGTTAAAGGCCGAACCTTTTGGTGGGAAGATCACCAGCTTACCGCCGGTCATACCTTTACCCACGTAATCGTTGGCATCACCTTCCAGCACCATTTCCAGACCACCAGCGTTCCACACGCCGAATGACTGACCGGCAACCCCGGTCAGATTCATGCGTACTGGCTTGTCAGCCATGCCCTGGTTGCCATAACGCTTGGCAATCTCACCGGACAGACGCGCACCGATAGAGCGGTCACAGTTGGTGATGCGGAAACTGAATTCACCGCCAGCTTTATTTTCAATAGCTGGCAGAACATCCTGCACCATGCGCTCAGCCAACAGGCCTTCATCGTACGGAGTGTTGCGCTCGACCTTAACGGTATGCGGCTTATCAGCAGGAATATGGTCGTTAGCCAGTAACGGCATCAGATCCAGATTACGCTGCTTGCTGGTCAGGCCTTCCAGCATATCCAGCAGATCAGTACGGCCAACCAGTTCTTCCATGCTGCGCACACCCAGCTGAGCCATCCAGCCGCGTACTTCTTCAGCGAGGAAGCGGAAGTAGTTTTTCACCATCTCGGCGGTACCGATGTAGTGCTCTTCACGCAGACCATCGTTCTGGGTGGCAACACCGGTCGCACAGTTGTTCAGGTGACAGATACGCAGGTACTTACAACCCACAGCCACCATTGGCAGCGTACCGAAACCGAAAGATTCAGCACCCAGAATCGCCGCTTTCACCACGTCCAGACCAGACTTCAGACCACCATCGGTCTGTACACGGACCTTGCCACGCAAGTCGTTGGCACGCAGCGCCTGGTGAGCTTCGGACAGACCCAGCTCCCATGGCGAACCAGCATATTTAATCGAGGTGATCGGCGAAGCCGCAGTACCACCGTCATAACCGGAGATGGTGATCAGGTCGGCGTACGCCTTGGCAACACCGGCCGCGATCGTGCCCACACCCGGCTCAGATACCAGCTTCACCGATACCAGAGCATTCGGATTCACCTGCTTCAGGTCAAAGATCAGCTGTGCCAGATCTTCAATCGAGTAGATGTCGTGGTGCGGTGGAGGCGAAATCAGGGTTACACCAGGCACGGAGTAACGCAGGGTCGCGATCAGGTCATTAACCTTACCACCCGGCAGCTGACCACCTTCACCCGGCTTGGCACCCTGAGCGACTTTAATCTGCAGCACATCAGCGCTGGCCAGATAGGCCGGGGTTACACCAAAACGACCGGAAGCAATCTGCTTGATCTTGGAGTTTTTGTTGGTGCCGTAACGGGCCGGATCTTCACCGCCCTCACCAGAGTTGGAACGGCCACCCAGTTCGTTCATGGCTTCAGCCAGTGCTTCGTGCGCTTCAGGCGACAACGCACCCAGAGACATCGCGGCGGTATCAAAGCGTGGGAACAGCTTCTCAGCCGGTTCCACTTCGCTGATATCGATTGGCGTGATGTCTTTACGCAGGCTCAGCAGGTCACGGATAGTCGCTACCGGACGCTTATTCACCAGATCGGCGAAACGGTCGTAAGCTGCCTGACTGTTGGTCTGTACGGCTTCCTGAATGTTTTTCACAACATCCGGGTTATAGGCGTGGTACTCACCGCCGTGCACGTATTTGATCAGGCCACCCTGGTCGATTTTCTTACGGGTCTTCCAGGCGTTCTTACGCACCAGCTCGAGATCTTCTTCGAAATCGGCAAAGGTTGCGCCCTGAATACGGCTGGTAACACCACAGAAGCACAAATCCACAACTTCTCTGCTCAGACCCACAGCTTCAAACAGCTGCGAACCACGGTAAGAGGCCACGGTCGAGATACCCATTTTGGACATCACTTTCAGCAGGCCCTTACGGATGGCTTTGCGGAAGTTCTGCTGAGACTTCAGCGGATCGCCCAGTAATTCGTTGGTGCGGTGCAGATCGGTCAGTACGTCATAAGCCAGCCACGGATAAACCGCGGTCGCGCCGAAGCCCAACAGCACAGCAAACTGGTGCGCGTCACGGGCAGAACCGGTTTCAACGATGATATTACCGTTGGTACGCAGGCCCTGTTTAACCAGACGGTGATGCACAGCACCGGTTGCCATAACCGCAGGAATAACCCATTGGCTGTCGTTCACATCGCGGTCCGACAGGATGATCATAACGGTACCGTTACGCATCGCCTGTTCTGCCTGATCGGCCAGGTTGATCACCGCCTGCTGTAGACCAACTGCCGGGTCAAATGCCAGTGACAGGGTGGTATGAGAAAACGCTTCCAGACCGGTGGTTTTCAGGCCATGGAATTTCAGCGGTGACAGTACCGGTGAGGTCAGGATGATGCGATTGGCATGATCAGCACCGGTTTCGAACACGTTTTTCTCGGCGCCGATGCAGGTTTCCAGCGACATCACGATAGCTTCACGCAGCGGATCGATCGGCGGGTTAGTAACCTGCGCAAACTGTTGGCGGAAGTAATCGGCCATATGGCGTACGCGCTGAGACAGCACGGCCATTGGCGTGTCATCGCCCATAGAGCCAGTCGCTTCCTGACCTTCTTCGCCCATAGGGCGCAGCACCTGATCACGCTCTTCGTTGGTAACCAGTTGCAGCTTCTGATGAGTATTGAGCTGATCGCCGGACAGCGCTTCTGCATCATCAACTTTTTGCAGCAACAGCTGACTTTCCATACGGATGGCATTTTCTTTCAGCCATTTTTTGTACGGGAACTCAGACTTCAGTGCATTGTCGATGTCTGCGGCGTTAAGCAACTTACCTTCTTTGGTATCAATCGCGAGGATTTCACCCGGGCCGACACGGCCTTTAGCCACGACGTCTTCCGGCTTGTAGCCGTAAACACCGACTTCAGATGCAACGGTGATGAAGTTGTCTTTGGTGATAACCCAGCGCGATGGACGCAGACCATTGCGGTCAAGGCCACAAACGGCGTAACGACCATCGGTAATAACCAGACCGGCCGGGCCGTCCCACGGCTCCATATGCATGGAGTTGTATTCATAGAAAGAACGCAGATCGGCATCCATGGTTTCGACGTTCTGCCAGGCAGGCGGAATCATCATACGGATGGCACGGAACAGGTTCATACCACCGGTAACCAGCAATTCCAGCATGTTGTCCATGGAGGAAGAGTCAGAACCTGTGGTGTTAACAATAGGAGCAAGATCACTCAGGTTAGGCAGCAGATCGCTCTGGTACTTACCGGTACGGGCATTGGCCCAGCTGCGGTTACCCTGAATGGTGTTGATCTCACCGTTGTGCGCCAGCATGCGGAACGGCTGAGCCAGCTGCCAGCGCGGCATGGTGTTGGTAGAGAAACGCTGATGGAATACGCAGATAGCGGTTTCCATACGCTCGTCACCGAGATCCAGGAAGAAGTTCGGCAGATCGACCGGCATGGTCAGACCTTTATAGGACAGCACGCGGTCTGACAGACTGGCGATGTAGAAATCCGGGTATTCGCTCAGTGCTTTCTCGGCGTAGCGACGCGCGTAGAACAGCTTCACGGCAAACGTGGTTTCGTCCAGCTCAGAGTCGGCAGCAATAAATACCTGCTCAAAACGCGGCAGGCAGTCGATAGCCATCGGTCCCAGGCAGTCATTATTGGTTGGCACGGTGCGCCAGCCCAATACAGACAGACCCTGACTGCTGAGAGCTTGCTCAACGGCGGTTTTCTGCTTGCTGAAAATGGCATCATCAAGATCCATAAACAGCATACCAACAGCGTACTGAGCCGGTAATTCAATACCTGCTTGTGCAGATACAGCACGCAGGAAAGAATCCGGCTTCTGGATCAACAGACCGCATCCGTCACCGGTTTTGCCATCCGCAGCAATACCGCCACGGTGTGTCATACAGGTTAAGGATTCGATTGCTGTCGTTAACAGCTTGTGACTCGGCTGCCCTTCCAGATGGGCTAACAAACCGAATCCACAGTTGTCCTTAAAGTCGCCTGGAGTATACAGACCAGTTCTCATAGAACAGCTCTCATCAGTAAAAACAATTGAAAAATCAAGGGCTTACAACAGCCTAATGCTCAAAATTTAAGCAGCATCGAGACAAAAGGACGCTCATTCTACACATCTGAGGGCCCTGTCACAAATATGAGCGTTTTTGCGTATTGTTGTAAGGCAGCGACGGAAGGCTGCCTGAGGAGTCAAATAGCAGTCAGAAAAGCCTTCTCAGCGCAGTACATCCTGCACCGCAGAAACCTCACGAATCCAGGGAGACTGCGTACGCAGTTCCCGCGGCAGCGCATTTACCGCAGCTTTGGCTTCAGCGCGATTGCCATAAACACCCGCCACCACGACAAACCACGGACGGTTATTATGCTCGGTACGGTACTGGTACAGCGAACCTGCAATCTGCGATTGCCACTGCTGGCGGAAACCTTTGGCATTCTCCGCCTGATAACTACCAAACAGCTGCACAACAAAACCACTGTTCGCTGCCAGCAAGGCACGCTCATCGGGGCTGCGCTGTGGTTTTACAACGGCAGGCGCGGTCACTTCAGCTGCAGCAGGAGTGCTGACCGGCTGTCTGGTCACCGGCGTGGCGATAGCGGTTGTTTCTGCAACCGGCACCTGAGTCGGCGCAGAGGCCACAGTTTCGGGCTGTGTTTCGGCACTTCCGGCAGAGGTTTCTGCTGCGGAATAATTGTAATCAGGCTCTCCGGCTGAACTGTCGGTTTTCACCACAGGTGGAGTGATTTCTGTTGTTTCAATACTTTCAGCTTCAATACTCTCATTGCCGCTCGCGGGAGTACTGATAAAAGGTGATTGCTCACTGTCAGTGAGTGTATCCGTAACCGCCAGTGAGTTATCCGACAAGGTGGCGGGAACAAGCGTCGCCGGCTCATCAGCATCGCGGTACAGAAAGGAAACAATCAGTGCCGCAGCCACACCGGCAATCGCCAGCATATGCAATAAAGGAAAACGGTTGGCCTGAGCCGTTGCTTTGGCTGCCGGTACCACTTCAGCCATTCCGGGTGACAGCAGGTAATCTTCAGCCTGATGCAACAGCGACTGCGGCCAGCCACCCGATTGCTGCCAGATAAACAGCAGTTCATCCTGACTCAGCGCCAATGGCTGGCCCGGGCTGAACACCTGCTGAATCAGCGCGGCGGAATCGTCGAGTGACAGAGGCTCAAGATGCAGTACGTGCACAGGCGCCTGCGCCGGGCTTTCGCGGAATGCCAGCTCAAAACCCGGCTGACCAAATAACGCAAAAGATATTGCCTGAGGGGCCAGCAGCGCAAAGTGAGCTATTTCATTAAGAGTATCGGCATCAAGCTGGTCGGCCTGATCAATAATCACCAGCAGGCTGATACCATCGTTGTAGCGCAGCAGAGCAATATCTTTGATGGCTTCGCGGGCATGAACAATATCATCAGCCAGCTGCGGCATATCCCAGTAGCGGGCAATCTGATTGAGGATGGCCGGCATACCCAGCATCAGATCTGCGGTAATAAACAGGCTTTCTTCCGGTTCTTCACGTTGAGCAGCCAGAGCCTGGGACAGAACGGTCTTACCACTGCCTTCAGGCCCGGTTACGGCAACCAAAAGCTCGCTGTAAGACGCCAGATGCGCAAGCAACTCGAGATGCTTGCGCTGACCAGACAGTAACTGCGGCAAAGGCAAATGGTATCCGTTTTCCGGATCTGCAGTGCTGCTGTTGCGATGCGCGTCCAGATCCAGATTAAAATCGGTTTCCATAGTGCCTCCTTCAGGGTCTGAGTTAAGCCGTACCGAGTTTATCCCCTGCCAGCAGGGTTTGCGTCAACAGGTCTTTTGGTACATCCGAGGTCATATAAGCCTCGCCAATACGCTGCAGCAGTACCAGGCGAATGCGACCGTCCAGCACTTTTTTATCCACCTGCATACGTGACAGATAGTCTTCCACTGACATATTGGCCGGACCGACCACAGGCAATTGCGCCGCCTGCAGCAATGAGCGCAGCTCACGCAATTCATCAGCATTGATATGCCCCATCCGCCAGCCAAGGTCAGCTGCCATCAGCATGCCGGCACCAACAGCCTCACCATGCAGCCAGTGACCATAACCCTGATGGGCTTCGATCGCATGACCAAAGGTATGACCCAGATTCAGAATCGCGCGAATACCGGATTCCGTTTCATCCTGCGCCACCACTTCGGCCTTATCCTGGCAGGATCGTTCAATCGCATACGCCAGAGCCTGCGGTTCACGCGCCATCAGAGCCTGAATATTGTCTTTAATCCACTGATAAAAAGCGGAGTCACAGATAAGACCGTATTTGATCACCTCCGCCAGACCGGCTGACAGCTCACGCTCAGGCAGGGTGTGCAGGGTAGTGGTATCGGCGATCACACACTGCGGCTGATGAAAGGCGCCGATCATGTTTTTACCCAGCGGGTGGTTCACGCCGGTCTTACCGCCCACCGAGGAATCTACCTGAGATAACAGCGTGGTCGGCACCTGAATAAAGTTCACCCCACGCTGATACGAAGCGGCAGCATAACCGCACATATCACCAACAACGCCGCCACCAAGGGCCAGCAGAGTTGTCGTACGGTTATGCTGCTTCTGCAGCAGGGCATCATAGATCAGGTTCAGTGTACTGAGATCTTTGTAGGCCTCACCATCCGGCAGGATGACTTCATCCACCTGATAATCCGCCAGCGCCGCTTTTACCTGCTGCAGGTATAAAGGAGCGACGGTTTCATTGGTCACGATAAGAACCTGGCGGCCTTTAATGTAAGGGGTGTATAACGCAGAATCGCCGAGCAGCCCGGCTCCGATAAAAATCGGGTAGCTGCGGTCGCCCAGATCGACGGTCAGGGTATTCATGTGTGTCAGCCTTTTATAAGCCTTTTAAGTTCCTGCACCACCCAGCGCGGGTTGCGCTGGTCGGTTTCAATAATGATGTCTGCAATTTCCCGATACAACGGATCGCGGGCACTGAACAGGTCGCGCAGAATACGCTCCGGGTTTTCAGCCTGCAGCAACGGACGGTTTTTATCCTTGGCCGTACGCGCAAGCTGTTGCTCGACCGAGGTGCAAAGATAAACGACCGTACCGCGTGCGCTCAGATGGCGACGGTTCGCTTCACGCATAACCACACCACCGCCTGTCGCGAGGACGATTGAGCCCATCTGAGTCAGCTCATCAATGGCCTGCTCTTCACGCTCACGAAATCCACTTTCCCCTTCCATATCAAAAATCCAGGGAATATTGGCACCACAGCGCTCTTCAATGACCTTATCAGAGTCAAAGAATTCCAGCTTGAGTTCAGCGGAAAGTAAACGGCCAATGGTGCTTTTTCCAGCACCCATTGGCCCTATAAGAAAGACGGATTGTGATCGCTTCATAGATTAACGATTGCTGAGCGAATCCTTAACCAGACGAGGGGTGATAAATACCAGCAGTTCGCTCTTGTCATCCTGGCGGTTGGTATAGCGGAACAGCGCACCGATTAATGGCAGATCACCAAAGAAAGGGGTCTTGCTGATGGATGTGACTTCTTCAGAACGGAAAATACCGCCCAGCACTACCGTCTCACCGTTATCAACCAAGACCTGAGTTTCTACCGCATTGGTATTGATGCTTGGGCCTGCCGAGGTCAGTTCGCCAACAGAATCCTGATTGATCACCAGATCCATAATAATACGGTCATCCGGAGTAATCTGTGGGGTCACTTCCAGACGTAAAACTGCAGATTTAAAGGCAACGTTGGTTGCACCGCTGGAACTGGCCTGCTGGTATGGAATTTCAGTACCGGACTCGATAGAAGCGGTCTGACCATCGGCAGTAATAACGCGAGGCTGCGATACGATTTCCGCACGGCCATCGGTTTCAATCGCTGCCAATTCCAGATCCAACAGATAGTCAGCAGTCTGGTAACCGACGGCAAAAGTCGTTGCTGCGGCATTGGTCACACCGAAGTTAACAACATTGGCACCGGTAAGATCAATACCATCACTGGTAGCCGCTGCACCTGTCGCACGATCAAATAAAATCTGATTACCTTCGGTCAGGGTCTGCTGACTACCGCCAACAGTAGTCCAGTTGCTGCCATTATTTTTAAAACCAGCACCGCCCCATTTAACACCCATCTCCTCACCGACACTGGTCGTCGCCACAACGATACGCGCTTCAATCAGAACCTGGCGCACCGGCACATCCAGCATATTCAATGCTTCGCGGACTTTTTCCAGATTACCAGCAGTGTCTTTCATCAACAGAGTGTTGGTACGCTCATCAACGACAGCCGAACCACGCTCAGATAACAAGCCCTGCTCAGAAGTCAGCAGCTTAGCCAACTCGCTGGCTTTAGCGTATTTCAACTGCATGTACTCAGTAACCAGAGGAGCCAGCTCTTCAACCTGCTTCACTGCTTCCAGTTCGATTTTTTCACGCGCAGCGATCTCCTCGGATGGCGCGATCAGCAGTACAGACCCCATCTGGCGCTTGCCCAAGCCTTTGGTTTTCAGCACCAGATCCAGCGCCTGATCCCATGGCACATTTTGCAGACGCAATGTAATACTGCCCTGAACGGTATCTGATGCCACCAGGTTCAAACCGGTGAAGTCGGCAATCAACTGCAACACGGCACGAACTTCAATATTCTGGAAATTAAGCGACAGTTTCTCGCCGGTAAACGGGAATTGTTTCTTACGTTCTTCTCTCTGCTCTTCCGGGACGACAGATACATTAATAGAAAGAAGTTTATCTGTCTGATAGGCCAGATATTCGAAATCATCGCCCGCAGGCTCAATCACAATACGGGTAGAGTTATCTTCACGCTTGGTGTCAACATAACGAACCGGCGTGGCAAAATCGGTGACATCCAGACGACGACTCAAAGCTTCCGGCAGGCGTACGCCTTTAAGATCGGCAATAATTTTATTGCCCTCACGGCGAATATTGGCAGATGCGCGAGGGTCATTCAGCATAATCTGAACCTGACCTTCTCCCAGCTCACCACGACGAAAATCAACATTAACTACTTTCAGGTCATTATTAAGCATGCCTGTTGGGGAACTGGATTTAACATCAGCAGCAAATACCTTGTCGCCTTCCGTCTGTCCAATCCGTAGCAGCAGAGTATTCCCCTCAACCTTAGTGGTATAACCCACCAGGCGGGTCAGATTCACAACCAGACGGGAACGATCTTTGGTAGATACCAGCGTGGCGCTGCGTGCATTACCGGAACCAATCTGATGGCGCTTTGTTTTCAGCGTACTGACCACACCTGGCAAATCCAGCGCAATACGGGCTGGCTGTTCAATGGTATAGCCACTGACCTGTGGCGGTGTTCCATCAAACTCCATCCGGATCTCGGTCACATCACCGGGTAAAGATGAAAAACGGAGATCATTAAGTGTCGTTGCAGAAGCAAGCGAGGCCATAAAAGCCAGCATCAGGACTGGTAGCGCCTTTATCATTGCGTGAAAACCTTTCACCGTATTCATAAAATTACTCTCCACCCAGTCCTTCCAGAGCCAAGGTTCTCGGCCGCTCAATCCAGCCACCAAGACCATTAGGTACAATTTCAATTAGATTTATTCTGTATTCAGAAATGGACAATATACGACCATGATTCTGGCCCATATAGTTGCCTTCTTTTACCCGGACAACGCTGTTATCGCCATCCTTGATTAAAGCCCAGAGCACTCCGTCGTCGCGCGCAAGCGTTCCCACCATAGAAAGAGAGCCCAGAGCGTATTGCTCAAGATGTTCCCGGGGGCGTTCAAGATCCGGACGAATGTCACTGCCTGGCTGCACGTTAATTTCCGTATCAGCAATCACTGGTAACTCGAAAGGAGAGCGTAAGCCGGCGGCACTATAGCTGAAAAACTCATAAGGCTTAAACACAGGTATAGGCTCAATTCGTCCACGGGGCTTATTCAGGGTATCTTCGGCAAAACGTTTCAGGTCAGAGGTATCTTCAGACCCTGAACATGACACCAGAAAAACAGACAAACCGGCGACGATAAGAGACGGCAGCAATTTATTCATATTACTTAACCTCCTCATCACCACTATATTGGTAAGTCTTAGCCAGAATATTCATTTTCAGAGCACCGTCATTGCCTGACTTTCCAATCGAAAAATCATGCAAGGTCACGATACGCGGCAGAGAAGCTACCGAAGAAACAAAAGCTCCCATCTCATGATAACCACCAACCACTTCAATATTGATTGGCAATTCATTATAAAACTCTGTCTTAGTCATTTTCTGCGGATCGATGGCATTCAGTTTAAGACCAGCACTCAACGCCGCCGAGCTGATATCATCAATCAGACCTGGGACTTCAGTATCCCGCGGTAACTGTTTAAGCAACGAGCCAAAGCTTTCTTCCATCTCAACCATCTGCGCTTTATATGCTGCCAGATTAGCGACCCGGAATGCCTTATTTTCGAAATCTTTCTTCAGCGTTTCCTCCCGCTGAACGGCACTGCTCAGAGTATCCAGATTACTTTCTATAAGGCCAAAATACCCGCCGGTCAGCACCGCAAAGAAAATCAGAACACAAAATACAACTTTACCGGGAAAAGGCCATGAGCCCATATTCTCCCAATCGATATTGTTCAGATCATCCAGCTGAAACTCATTCAGCTTTTCAGTCAGTGCCTTCAAATCTATTTTTTTCAGGTCAGCCATGCTGTCACTCCTCCGCCGCTTTTGGCTGAACACGCTTCATAGTAACCTCAAACTCATTCACACCCTCAGACTTTGCCTGCACCCGGATAAGGATAGGGTCAGAGAACCAGTCGGACTGATCAAAGTTACGCATTAACGCAGACACCCGATTATTCGACTTCGCTAACCCTTTAACCGTTACATCGGTATTTTTAATTTCCACTGATGTGAAATACAGATCTTCAGGAACCGAGCGGGCCATTTCATCGAACACACGCACGATAATTGGCCGGTTTCCCTGCAAAGCCTGAATAAGCTCCATCCTCTCGATTAACTTTTTGCGTGTATCCCGCAGCTGGCGGATCTCATCAATCTTGGCATCCAGCACTTTCATTTCATTCTGGATAAATCCATTACGGCTATTCTGCGTTGCAATACTGCTTTCATAATGACCGTTGATAAAATAAATAATCGCAGCCGCAGCAAAAGCGACCAGAGCAATCACGCCGTAAAATTCATTCTGTTTTTCTTTCCGCAGCGCCTGACGCCACGGCAGCAGGTTAATATTGGCCATTAATCAAAGCTCCTCATCGCCAGCCCGCACGCAATCATCAACGAAGGCGCGTCGCCATTCAGCAGATTTGCGTTAACCTTCTGCGATAACGTCATATTCACAAAGGGATTGGCAATCACAGTTGCGATACCCATCGCGTCCTGAACCTGGTCGGACAAGTGAGGGATAGAAGAAGTACCACCGGCAAGAATGATGTAATCAACATCATTAAACTGGCTGGACGAGTAAAAAAACTGCAGCGAACGGCTGACCTGCTGAACTACCGCACGGCGGAAAGGCTCCAGAACCTCACTTTCGTAGTCATCCGGTAAACCACCTTCCAGCTTAGCCCGTGTCGCTTCTTCTTCGCTGAGGCCATAGCGGCGCATGATATCTTCACTCAGCTGCTTACCACCGAATAACTGTTCACGGGTATAAATGGATTTGCCTTCATGCAACACGCTGAGCGTGGTCATAGTGGCACCGATATCCAGAATAGCGACGGTTTCAATCTCGTCACCATCCAGCTGACCTGCCAATAAAGAGAAGGCGCGCTCGGTACAGAAAGCTTCAACATCCACAACCGCAGCTTCAAGGTTAGCGTATTCAACCGCGTCTTTACGGCGCTCAACGGTTTCAGAACGGCAGGCCGCCAGCAGAACATCCACCATGTCATTGCCAGAGTCGGACGGGCCCTGGATTTCCCAATCCAGCGCGACTTCTTCCAGAGGATAGGGAATATACTGATCCGCTTCAGCGCGGATCTGAAAATCCATTTCATCATCTTTCAGCTTGCCGTTCATCTGCACTGTTTTGGTGATTACCGCAGAGCCGGCAACAGCAATAGCTGCACGCTTGGCACCGGCACGGGAACGACTCAAAGCACGACGTATTGCTTCGCCAACCGCTTCGTCATTGCTGATGCTTTGCTCAACCACAGCGTTGGCAGGCAGGGGTTCAGCGGCATAAGCTTCAACCTGATAGCGATCGTTATTGCGACTCAACTCAAGGACTTTTACCGAGGTGGAACTGATATCCACCCCGAGAATTGCCTTGTTCTTCTTATTAAACAAGTTAGCCAGCACGACAAAATCCCCATCAAATTCGCGAACTTGCACGCACAAGCTCACTCAGATCCTATATAGTCGAAGTCATTATAAGCACATTCCTATTAAAAGAACAAAAAACCCTTATAATGCCGCAACCCGCATATTCACTGGCTTCCCGAGGCGATGACAATCTTTTTTTATGACTAAGTCACACCCGCTCCTGCAATTGTTTTTTTGGCTCGTAATGTCCATTTTTGCCGGCGCCGGCATACTGATGATGGCAATTTACCTTTATCTCGCTCCGACCCTGCCGGATACCGAAGAACTGAAGGACATCGAACTGCAGACGCCACTGCGGGTGTACTCCGCTGACGGTAAGCTGATCAGTGAGTTTGGCGAGAAGCGCCGTACACCTCTGACCTTTGCTGAAACACCGCCACAATTCATCAATGCCCTGCTCGCCTCTGAAGATGACGGCTTCTTTGAACACTTCGGGATCGACCTGAAAGGCCTTGCCCGCGCGGTGTTCGAGCTGATTCGCACCGGCAAGAAAAAATCCGGTGGCAGTACCATCACTATGCAGGTGGCCAAGAACTATTACCTGTCATCGGAGAAGACCTTTGCGCGTAAATTCACCGAGATTCTGCTGGCTCTGAAAATTGAACAAAGTTTGAGCAAACAGGAAATCCTCGAGCTCTACATCAATAAAATCTATCTGGGCAAGCGCGCCTACGGTATCGAAGCGGCGGCGCAGGTTTACTACGGCAAATCCATCAAGGAGCTGAATCTGGCGCAATTGGCCATGATCGCTGGCCTGCCCCAGGCACCCTCAGCGGCCAACCCGGTTAACAACCCGCGCCGCGCCCTCGATCGTCGCAACTATGTACTGGCACGTATGCGCACCCTTGAAATGATCAGTGCCGAAGAGTTTGACCAGGCTGCGCGAGCTCCGGTTACCGCCCGCTATCATGGCGCAACCTCCGAAGTTCTTGCCCCCTACGTTGCCGAGATGGTGCGCCGCGAAATGGTCGAGCGCTATGGTGATGATGCCTACACTGCAGGCTACAACGTCTACACAACCGTTGATGCCAGCCGCCAGCTGGCAGCCAACCGGGCACTGCAGACCGGATTGCTGAAATATGACCGCGATCACGGTTACCGCCAGCCCAAACCGATGGCCCCGGTCATGACCCTTGAAGTGGCTGACAATCCCGAACTGGAACCCTGGCTCAGCAAGGCCGACAAGGCTCATGATACCGACTGGCCACAAACCCTCGACCAGTGGAATGACATTCTGCGCGATCAGGATGATATGGGGCTGATTTCTCCGGCAATTGTCCGCAGCGTCGAACACGATGGCGCCTGGATCTACCAGAACAACAGCGAACGCTGGCTGCCATTCAGCGGCATGCTCTGGGCCAAACCCTACGTTGACGTCAACATCATTGGTGCCGAGCCCAAGCAACCATCCGATGTACTCAGTATTGGTCAGCGCATCTGGGTAGAAGAAAGCCGCGACGGCCTGCTGCTCGCCCAGGTTCCCGAGGTTGAAGGCTCCATCGTTTCTTTGCGTCCAAAAGATGGCGCCATACAGGCTCTGGTTGGAGGCTTCTCTTTTGGCAGCAACAAATTCAACCGCGCAATCCAGGCCGAGCGCCAGCCAGGCTCTGCATTCAAGCCGTTCATATACAGTTCTGCGCTGGCTAACGGTTTCACCCCCGCCAGCATTATTAATGATGCGCCGGTGGTATTCGAAGACGCCAGTCTGGAAAACACCTGGCGCCCACAGAATAACAGCGGCAAGTTTTACGGCCCGACCCGTCTGCGTGAAGCGCTCTATAAGTCGCAGAATCTGGTGTCTATCCGTATTCTGAAGCAGGTCGGACCAGGCAAAGCCGTCAATTATATTGAGCCCTTCGGCTTCCCGCGCAGCAAGCTGAATGCCGACCTGTCGCTGGCTCTGGGGGCATCAGCCGTTACTCCTATGGAGCTGGCCACCGGTTACTGCGTACTGGCTAACGGCGGCTATGCCGTCGATCCTTATCTGATCAGCCGTATCGAAGACAGCAGCGGGAACATCCTGTTTAGTGCCAAACCCCGTACCGTGTGTCACGAGTGCGAGAAACAGCAGGCGACCGAAGCTGGCCAGGCACAACTTGCCGCCAGCGAATTGCTGGAGCAGCAACTGCAACAACAGCTGAACCCGGAAACAGAATCGCAGCCGGAAGAGCAGGAAGAAGCGCTGCCCACCGCACCACGCGTCATGGACTCACGCACCCACTTCCTGATGATCAGCATGCTGAAAGACGTGGTGCGCCTGGGAACCGGTAAACGCGCGCTGGCACTGAACCGTGATGATCTGGCCGGTAAAACCGGTACTACCAATGATCAGAAGGATGCCTGGTTCTCCGGCTTCAGCCCCGATCTGGTAACTACCGTATGGATTGGCTTTGACCAGCCGAAAACCCTCGGCCGCTGGGCATTTGGCTCCAACACCGCCTTGCCGGTGTGGGTCGATTATATGGGCAGCGCCCTGAGCGGTGTGCCTGAGCATCCATTCGAGCAACCGGAAGGAATCGTCAGCGTACGCATTGATCCGGAAACCGGCTTACTGGCAGCACCGGGGCAAAACAATGCCATTTTTGAATACTTCAGAGAAGAAGATGTGCCCAGCCAGCCGGTTAAAATCACACCGACCAATGGCAGTGGTGAAACTGAGCTGGTGCCGGAGCAGCTGTTCTAACGAGCGCTGCTGAGGACGAAATACAGACATAAAAAAGGCCGGATCAACCGGCCTTTTTTGTGCTTATTTCAAACGATAAAACGGCGCTTACAAATCCACCAGCTTACCCGGGTTCATCACGTTATTCGGATCGAATACCGCTTTCACCGCTTTCATATAAGCCAGCTCAGCCGCTGAGCGGGTATATTCCAGATACGGCTTTTTGGTCATGCCTACGCCGTGTTCGGCGGAAACCGAGCCGTCGTATTTCTGCACGATTTCAAATACCCATTTGGATACCTTGGCACAACGCTCGAAGAACTCTTCTTTCGCCAGCGCATCCGGCTTAAGAATATTCAGGTGCAGGTTGCCATCACCGATATGGCCGAACCAGATAATCTCAAAATCCGGATATTCACGGGTTACGATTTCATCAATATCGTTCAGGAATGGCGGTACTTTGGAAACAACCACGGAAATGTCGTTTTTGTACGGTGTCCACTCGGAAATGGTTTCAGAAATATCCTCACGCAGACGCCACAGATTCGCCGCCTGGGTTTCACTCTGACTGATCACACCATCAACCACCCAGCCGTTTTCCACACACTGCTCGAACAGGCTCATGGAAAGATCCATGTCGGCATCGGTGACGGCTTCAAATTCGATCAGCGCATAAAAATCGGCACTGCTGTCGAACGGCGCAGGCACATCGCCGCGCGCCAGTACTTTACGCATGGCTTTATCGGAGAAGAACTCAAATGCAGTCAGATCCATGCTGCCCTGGAACTGGTTCAGCACCTTCATCACGTCGTCCAGTTCAGGAATCGCCAGCACCAGTACAGTCAGGTTTTTCGGTGTACGGGTCAGGCGCATGGTGGCTTCCGTAATAAAGCCGAGCGTGCCTTCACCGCCGATGAACAGCTGACGCATATCGTAGCCGGTGTTGTTTTTCAGCAGGTCCTTATTCAGACGCAGAATTTCGCCCTGACCGGTTACTACGGTCAGACCAGCCACCCAGTCACGGGTCATACCCCAGCGGATTACTTTAATACCGCCGGCATTGGTGCTGATATTACCGCCAATCTGACTGGAGCCCGCAGAAGCGAAATCCACCGGATAAAACAGACCCTGCTCTTCGGCATAATTCTGCAGCTGCTCGGTAATCACCCCGGCACCGCATTTAACGGTACGGTCAACGGCATTAAAGTCGCTGATCTGATTCATATAATCGAAGGCCACAACGATTTCGCCATTGGCTGCCACCGCGCCGGCACTCAGACCGGTACGGCCACCGGATGGCACCAGTGCCAGCTGATGCTCATTGGCCAGCAGTACAATATCGCGCACCTGCTCGGTGGTTTTCGGGAACACGATCGCAGTTGGCTTGGGCGCGTAGATTTTGGTCCAGTCTTTACCGAAGGTTTCCAGAGAGTCTGCATCGGTACGAACCTTATCGGCACCAACAATGGCCGATAACCGTTCAATCAGGGCGTCTTGAGTCAGGGCAGTCATGGGAGATTCCGCATAGATGAATGTCATTCACCTCAAATTGAGTATTCTTCGCGATGAAAAGCGAGTTTGAGGCTCACGTTAACAGGCCGGGTATGCTAGCATACGCGCCTTATTTTTCGGAGTGGTTTTCGCTCCGGAAGTGAGTCCGGCGCCTGTCGTTACCTGTGCTGTACCGTGCAAGCACCGGCCGGATTCACCGCAACGGTTCTACATACTGCATATAGGTACCATCATGGCTCAAACCTCCCTCGATAAAAGCAAGATCAAATTTCTCTTGTTGGAAGGCGTACACCAGTCGGCTCTCGAGACCCTGAATGCCGCCGGTTACACCAACATCGAGTACCTGAAGACCTCGCTGCCGGATGACGAGCTGAAAGCCCGCATCAAAGACGCACACTTTGTCGGCATCCGCTCCCGCACTCAGCTGACCGACGAAATCTTCGAAGCTGCCGAAAAACTGATCGCCGTGGGCTGCTTCTGTATCGGTACCAACCAGGTTGACCTGAAAGCGGCCACCAAGCGTGGTGTTGCGGTTTTCAACGCACCTTATTCCAACACCCGTTCCGTTGCCGAACTGTCTCTGGCCGAAATCATCATGCTGATGCGCGGTATTCCTGAGCGTAATGCCCAGTGTCACCGTGGCGGCTGGAACAAGTCTGCGGATAACTCTTACGAAATCCGTGGTAAGAAACTGGGCATCATCGGTTACGGTTCCATCGGTACTCAGCTGTCTGTAATGGCTGAGAGCATGGGTATGGACGTGTACTTCTACGACGTGGTTACCAAACTGCCACTGGGTAACGCCAAGCAGGTTGGTTCCCTGAACGAACTGCTGAATCTGGCCGATGTTGTTTCCCTGCACGTACCGGAAACCGCAGCCACTAAGTGGATGATGGGTCCTGAGCAGTTCGCACAGATGAAACAGGGTTCTATCCTGCTCAACGCCTCGCGCGGTACCGTGGTTGATATCGACGCTCTGGCCGAAGCCATCCGCAGCAAAAAACTGCTGGGTGCAGCGATCGACGTATTCCCGGTTGAGCCACGCGCTAACGGCGAAGAGTTCATTACTCCGCTGCGTGAATTCGACAACGTCATCCTGACTCCGCACGTGGGTGGTTCTACCCTTGAAGCACAGGAAAACATCGGTAAAGAAGTGGGCGAGAAGCTGGCTCAGTACAGTGATAACGGTACCACTACCTCTTCTGTTAACTTCCCGGAAGTGGCTTTGCCAGGCAACAAAAACGTGCACCGTATCCTGCACATTCACCAGAACGTTCCTGGCGTGATGAATGCGATCAACAGCATTTTCGCCGAGAACGGTATCAATATCTCAGGTCAGTACCTGCAGACTGTTGAAGAAGTGGGTTATGTGGTGATTGATGTTGCTGCTGACGCTTCTGAACTGGCTCTGGAAAAGATCAAAACTGTCGAAGGCACTATCCGCGCCCGCGTACTGTACTGATCGGTTCCGCTGTAATCCCTGTGATTGCGGCAATAAAAAACGGCAGCCCTGGCTGCCGTTTTTTATGCCTGCTGTTTATCTGTTACTTCGTACCGCTATCACCAGCTCATCTGCCAGCCAAGGCGATTCAGCCAGCGCGGCGTGGTTTCATACAGTACCTGCTCAGGCAAGGCATCATACTGACTGCTGAGCGACCACTCTCCAAGCCAGGTACGCCAGCTCCAGCGTGCCAGCAAACGCTGCTGCCGGTAGCGCCCCTGTGCGATATAGCCCGGATCGTTCTCCTGCTTACCCGCATCCCAAATGATGCCAAGCATCTGCTCCTGCTGTTCGCCGCTATGGCTCCAGACAAGCCGCGCACTGCTCTCTGCCCCCAGCACCAGCTCTCCGGCGCGATTACTGTAACGCTGCTGGCGCAATGTACTAAACCAGATATTGTGATTAGTCAGCGGTTGCCACTGCAGCTGTGACTCAACACCCTTCAGGGTCATCTGGCCTTCGTTGGCAAGCGAGGCGCTGCTCAGGGTCACGTTACTGCCAATCAGATCATCCAGCTGTTCGCGGAAAACCTTGATATCCAGCTGCAATGCCGCCTGCGGTAAATGTAAAAAGTAGCCCAATTCCCAGGCCTGAATACGTTCATCGCGCAAACCATCACGCCAGCCATCGGCGTTGGCATTAATAAATAAGCCACCCTGATCCAGATTGAGATAATTAGCGCTGACATCACTCAGCACAGCGCGTCCGTTCAGATAACGCTCGGCAATATCCGGAGTGCGGCGGCTGCGCGAATACTGCACGCGGATACTCTGATCGGCGGCGGGCAGATAATTCAGCGCCAGTCGTGGCAGGTAGCTGACTTCCTCTTCGCTCTGATACTGTGCCATCAGTCCGGCTGACAGCAGCCAGTGTGGTGCCGGGCGATATTCCGCACTGGCAAAAGCCAGCCACTGGTCGTTGCGGACTTCACCCTGCAAATAAGTTGCTGAATTCACCAGATCACGTCGCAACCCGATCCCCTGCACCGAACGCAATTGCTCGCTCCAGCGCCGGGTATCCTGCAGTTCAATATCAAAGCGCTGCTCATAGACATCCAGATCACCACGCCCGCATAGCATCTGATCCAGAGCATTGGCAGCCACGGCACGCTGCACAATCTGCTGCGCCGAGCTGTATTCACCGGCCGTTACCGCCGCTGTTAATCCCAGCCCCCGCTGTAATTGCGCGGCATCAAATACACCCGCTGCCAGCCCCTGATAGAACTGAGTAATCGCACTGCGCTCGCTGCTGCTTAACGCCGGATTCTGCAGCGGCATCAGGCCATAACCGAGCTGCTCTGCCAGCTGCGGATGCTGCTGATACAACTCACTCAGCTGTGCATCAAATGCCATGGACGGCGCACAGGCGTGGTAATCCACTTCACTGTTATCGGCCTGCCAATAGGCCTGCAACTGAACTTCATGATCGGCCGAACGCTGACTGCGCCAGCGCAGCCAGCCCAGATCTGACTGTGCCCACTGCTGTGGCGAGTCGGTCTGAAAATTACTGTCAGCGAGATAATCACGCTGCAATTGCTGGCGCCCAATCTGCCAGCGCAGCTCGTTATCCATATCCGCCTGCCAGGCTCCGGACCAGTTCAGCCCACGCACCTGACGCAGATCCGGAAATCCACCCTGATCGCCAGCATCGGCATGGTAGCCACCATGCTCACCTTCCCTCCAGCCAAACAGACTGAGGCGGCTTTGTTGCTGCGCCCCCTGCTGGCTGATGCTGGCATAGAATTGCGGACGTTGCTCTGAGCCAAAGCTGCCATTCAGGCGCAAACGCGCACTGTCAGCCGGGTGTCGGGTAATAATGTGAATAACGCCCTGCAGGGCATTCATACCGTAACTGGCCGCACTCGGACCGCGGGTAATTTCAATGCGTTCAATATCCTGCAGGGCAATACCGAGCTGATCCCAGTCGACATTGGCAAAGGAGGCTTTATAAACCGAGCGGCCATCCACCAGAACTTCCAGCCGCCGCGCCAGTGATACCCCGCCACTGTGATAAACCACACTGGTGCGATTGGAATCCAGTTCGCGGGCGACAAACAACCCGGGAACAAAGCGGAATAAAGAAGGGATATCGGCCGCGCCCCAGAGACGGATCTGTTCGGCGGTAATAACGGTAACAGCGGCGGGAACTTCAGCCAGCGGTTGCTGCAGACGAACCGGGGTTAAAACCTGAGGGATATCGGGCTCGAATTCAAAGGCATCAAACTCTGCAGCCACAGAGGTGACGGATATTACCATGCATGAGCAAAGCAGTATCCGGCCCGCATACCCGCGCCTGTTCCCCGATTTCATTATGCATCCCTGCCCCATATAAGTGGCCAGATAGTACACAATTACGGCATGCCTGTTAATACCGTAACAAATCAGCCAGAGCCCATAAACACAGGGCGGAAGCTATACAGAATGCTTGTGCAGCAGCGATTCAGGACGACAGAACTTACCGACTGGTATCACTGACCTGACAATTTTTATGTGATGAATAATATTTTACGGCAGCTTATAAAAAAACAGACCGCCAATATGCGGTCTGTTTTTTTATTACAAGAAGAGCGTCGTTACTTAAAGTGCGTTTTCGATAACTTCCCGAATGGTTTTCGCACGATCCTGCACCTGATTCTCTGCATTGATAATTGGCGAGTGGTTAATCGTTAACACACCATCGCTGTATGAGGCACATTTATCGGAGTTATGAATATCGCCATCATTTTCAATAACTATTTTTTTCAGATCGGCCTGGACGGCTTCCTGGCAAAAATCATCGGCGCACAATTCTTTAAGTGCAATAATTACTGGCTCAAAATAAATCAAAGGCCAGGTTTGATCATACAGGTGTGAGTAACCATCAATGGTAATGGTGTCCCACTTAATTTCAATTTCGAACTCGAACTTAGCAGCTTCGAAGATCTGAGCCTTCAATGAATCCAAACGATCCTGTTCGAAATCACGTGCTGCTTTTTTTTCCTTAAGTCCCATTGTCATTCCTTAAATTCTGACAGGCTAATTAACATAAAAAGATCCGCCTCCCAGCGAATCTTTTTCATTGACCTGCAGAACCAGCATCACCGTTTCTGCAGATGGTCGTTAATCAAGCCGCATTTCGATGCCCGCCGCAGCCATATGCTGCTTGGCTTGCTGCACTGTGTATTCGCCAAAGTGGAAAATACTGGCGGCCAGCACCGCATCGGCATGACCGATCTTCACGCCATCCACCAGATGGTCGAGGTTGCCCACACCACCCGAGGCGATCACCGGTATATTAACAGAATCAACAATAGCACGAGTAACACCGAGGTCGAAACCCGATTTCACGCCATCACGGTCCATAGACGTCAGCAGGATTTCACCAGCGCCGAATTCAGCCATTTTTACCGCCCACTCTACCGCATTAATACCGGTCGCCTTGCGGCCACCGTGGGTAAAGATTTCCCAGTGATTATCACCGACCTGCTTGGCGTCAATCGCAACGACAATACACTGCGCACCAAATTTATCTGACGCCGCTTTAACAAACTCCGGGTTGTATACCGCGGCAGAGTTAATCGACACCTTATCAGCGCCAGCATTCAGCATACGGCGAATATCGTCCAGCTCGCGGATGCCACCACCAACGGTCAGCGGAATAAATACCTGTTCGGCGATGGCTTCCACCATATGCACCGTGGTGTCACGACCTTCGTGACTGGCGGTAATATCGAGGAAGGTAATTTCGTCGGCGCCCTGGTCGTTATAACGCTTGGCGATTTCCACCGGGTCACCGGCATCGCGGATACCAACAAAGTTCACGCCTTTAACAACACGTCCTTTATCAACATCCAGACAAGGAATAATACGTTTGGCGAGCGCCATATCAGGCTCCTGTTAACTCGTCAGCCAGCGTCTGAGCTTCGGCGACGTCCAACGTGCCTTCGTAAATCGCACGGCCGGTAATGGCACCCAGAATGCCCTGGCTGGCCACTTTGGACAGCGCACGGATATCTTCGATATTGGTGACGCCACCGGAGGCGATCACCGGAATGCCACCCTCAACCGCCAGCTGCAGCGTGGCTTCCACGTTAACGCCCTGCATCATGCCGTCACGGGCAATATCGGTATAAACGATGGAGGTTACACCGTCGTTTTTGAACTGCTTGGCCAGGTCGACAGCTTTAACGTCAGACACTTCAGCCCAACCATCGGTCGCCACAAAGCCATCCTGCGCATCCAGACCGACAATGACAGTGCCCGGAAATGCCTTACAGGCTTCTTTAACAAACTCCGGCTCTTTAACCGCCTTGGTACCGATAATCACATAGCTGACGCCAGCCTTAATGTAATGCTCGATGGTTTCCAGCGTGCGGATACCGCCACCAATCTGAATCGGCAAACCCGGAAACGCTTTGGCGATTGCCGTCACCGCTTCACCGTTAACCGGAGTACCGGCGAATGCACCGTTCAGATCCACCAGATGCAGGCGGCGACAGCCGGCATCGACCCAGCGCTTGGCCATAGAAACCGGATCATCACCAAAGACGGTAGAATCTTCCATACGGCCCTGACGCAAACGCACACACTGACCATCTTTTAAATCAATCGCAGGAATTACCAGCATTGTTTTACCTTACATTCTGAATTTGGAATCAGGCCTGACCATCCCAGGCGAGGAAGTTTTTCAGTAACGCCAGACCGGCGTTGTGACTTTTTTCAGGGTGAAACTGCACCGCAAAGACGTTGTCTTCGCCCATGGCCGCCGCAAAGTCGACGCCGTAATGGCCACGGCCTTTCACCTGGGCAGCATTAGCCGCCTGCACATAATAGGAATGCACAAAGTAGAAACGGCTGTTATCGGCGATACCGGCCCAGAGCGGGTGCGCAACCTGCTCAACACGGTTCCAGCCCATATGCGGGACTTTCAGCTGTTCGCCGTTTTCCACCAGATCATTGCCGAAGAATTTTACTTCGCCGGGAAATAATCCCATGCATTCGACGCCGCCGTTTTCTTCGCTGCGTTCCATCATGGCCTGCAGGCCCACACAGATGCCCAGCAGTGGCTTGCTTTTACGCACTTCGGCCACGACCTGATCGATTCCCTGGCGGCGGATTTCTGCCATACAGTCACGGATAGCACCGACACCGGGCAATACCACGTGATCGGCTTTGCGGATCACGTCGGCATCGCTGGTAACCACCACTTTGGTATCCGGCGCCACAGTCTGCAGCGCGCCATGGGCGGAGTGCAGATTGCCCATGCCGTAATCGATCACTGCACAGAGTTTACTGCTCATTCATTTATCCCTTGTGCTTACAGGCAACCTTTAGTGGACGGCATCACACCGGCCATGCGTGGATCCAGCTCCAGCGCCATACGCAGTGCGCGGCCGAAGGCTTTGAAAATGGTTTCGGCCTGATGGTGGGCGTTAAAGCCTTTCAGGTTATCGATATGCAGAGTCACACCAGCGTGGTTAACAAAGCCCTGGAAGAACTCCCAGAACAGCTGAGTATCCAGCTTGCCGATGCTGGCGCGGGTGAATTCTACCTTCATATCCAGACCGGGACGGCCGGAGAAGTCGACAACCACCCGCGACAACGCCTCATCCAGCGGCACGTAGGAATGGCCATAACGGACGATGCCTTTTTTATCACCGACGGCCTTGGCGAATGCCTGACCGAGGGTAATACCGATGTCTTCCACGCTGTGGTGATCGTCGATGTGGTTATCACCTTTACAGGTGATATCGAGGTCGATCAGACCATGGCGGGCAATCTGATCCATCATATGTTCCAGAAAAGGTACGCCAGTATCAAAGCGTGCTTTACCGGTGCCGTCCAGGTTGATGGTGACGCTGATCTGGGTCTCCAGCGTATTACGCTCGACCGTTGCGCTGCGGGCCATGGGCTTGCTCCAACTCTCGCAAAAAGGAAAAGAAAGCATTATAAAGCAAAGCGCTTAAGAAAATAGGCCGGGACAAGGCGGCGGGACAAATTCCCGGCAATATTCCGCTCCGGCCTGCTATCCCGCCATCCTATGGAGCCATGCTGTGCCCGTTAAATTGGAACATATCCAGTCACCGGCCGATGCCGACTGGAACGATCTCGACAAAATTCATCAGGAAACCGCAACCAACGGCCTGCTTTCTGACCGCACCGCACTGGAGCAACACCTGCAGAGTGGTGGCTGGATTATGGCCGGACGTTTTAACGACCGTATTATCGGCGTGATTCTGGCAAACGAAAGCAACGAGGGAGTACTTCTGCAACAGGCGGCGGTACGCACCATCACCCAGCGCCGTGGCGTGATGCACCAGTTACTGCATTTTATTCAGCAGTGGGCGACCGGCGAAGGTAAAACACTCCGTGTTGAAGCCTGCCCGGACGACCTTACTGCTGCTCTGCAGCACCGCGGATTCACGCTGAAAGATAACTTATGGACATACAATCCAGACAAATAACCCATCATCGTTGCATGGACGCAACAAAAAATTCATAAACCGCCACCTTTTCATCTCCGGCGCCGATAGCCATACTGGTCAAACTGTAAGTCTCCTGACGGATAACCAATATGCGAATCGCCATCCAGACATTATCAACCTTTGCGGTTTTTTTAGCCGCATTGCTTGCCTGCTCCGGTGTTGCAGCCAATGAGACTGGTACGACAGCCGTTACGGCTGAAGTTGCACCGCGCGATGTAGTTGCTTCAGCAACGCTGGGCATCATTAACGAGCTGAACAAACTGCAGCCGGAACAGCGCACCGAAGAGGAAGTCCGCCGCCTGGTGCAGACCTATATCGTGCCAGCTATCGATCAGGAAAAAATAGCCATGGGCGCACTGGGCAAGTACTGGCGCCGCGCCAACCCGGAGCAGCGTCAGGCTTTTATTGACCGTTTCCGTGAGCTGCAGATCCGCACCTACAGTGGCGCCTTTAAAGCCTTTAATGGCGAACAGTTTGAATTTGATGAAGCGCGCTTTAACGACAGCGGCGATAAAGCACTGGTTAAAGGCACGCTGAAACAGAACAATGGCAACACAATTCCTGTGGACTTTCGCCTGTACCGCGATAAAGACAGTCAGGAATGGCGTATCTACGATGCCGTCATTGCCGGCCTGGGTATGGTGAAAACCTACCGCGAGCAACTGAGCGAGCGTCTGCAAAATATCAGCATGAATGAACTGCTGGCGGAACTTTCTGCACAGGACGCCAACTAAGTTACAGCAAGTCTCTCTTTCTTGTTTTTTTCCTCCCCTATTACTGGCCCTTGCGGCCAGTTTTTTTATGCCTGCGTTTCGCCAGACAATGGTAATCCTCACACTCCTTACCTAAGCTGAAGAAGGTGCCGTACGCAGGCGGACATACTCGGCAAAGCCCGCCTCCACCGCGAAGGAATCTCTTCCGCAATCCGGCACAGCAGTTTATTGTCTGTCTCCGGCCGCCAGAATCATGCAGATGCCTCTGTCGCGGCCACTCAACAGGATTGTTGGCAGGTATTCAGCCTGGGGCATATTGCCAGCAGCAGGGAATCGGAGAGTGTTGTGCAGCAGGGTCGCATGAGCAGTTTTATTCAACGGGAGAATCGTATCCATCCGATGATTTGCACACAGGGTTATCCCGGGCATGCGCAGGAGAGTGAGCTGTGATCCGCTCTCTCAGCGCACAGTCGCTGCGCCGTAAGCTGGTTATCATCGCTCTGATTACCACAGGCCTGACCCTGCTGGTTTCAAACCTCGCCTTTATTTCTCTCGAATACTATCTGAGCCGCCAGGACACCCAGAAAAAACTGACCGTACTGGGTGAAGTTATTGCCAACCGTGCTACCGCCGCCCTGACCTTCAGCGACTTCGCCTTACTGCGCACCAATCTGAATACCCTGCGTGCCGATAGCAGTGTTGTGCGTGGCTGTATCTATGCCGAAAGCCAGGCGCTGGCAGCGTCTTATCATCCGGAAGACGGCGCAACACAGTGCCCGGAAATCCTGCAGGGCCTGCAAAATAATCAGCACAGTAATTTCGCCCAGTTTTTCCCCATTCTGCTGGACAACAACCCCATAGGTACTCTCTATATAGAGATCAGCCACAAAGACCTGCTACAACGAATTAATCAGTTTCTGATTTTTTCACTGCTGATTCTCGCAGCAGCGGTTTTGCTGGCAATTTTCCTGGCGACCAAGCTGCAGGACGTCGTCGCCAGGCCCATGAAAGACCTGGGCAATACCCTGCGCCATATTATGCTCAACAAGGACTACTCCATCCGCGCGGCCAAAGAAAATAACGATGAACTGGGCGATCTGGTCGATCTGTTCAACGGTCTGCTGCTGACTATTGAAGACGAAAACGCCTCGCTGAAAACCAGCGAAGAACGCTTCCGCAAACTCACCGCCCTCTCACCCGTTGGTATTTTTCAGGTCGATGGCAAGCAGCGTTTGCAATATGTGAATCAGCGCTGGCGCGATATTCATGGCATCCCCGATGAATTACCCAGCCTGCAGGACTGGTTTGCCCGTATTCACCCGGATGATCTCAGCACCACCCAGCAAGCCTGGAACCGGCTGATCTGCGAGCAGGAAAGTATCGCACTGGAATTGCGTCTGGTACGCCGCGATCACAGTCATACCTGGATTCAGTTACTGGCCAGTGCCCTGCACGACCGTCATGGCGAATTATTGGGTTATTTAGGGGCTATTTCAGATATTTCCGAGCTGAAAGCCGCCCAGATTCAGATGGAAAACCTCGCCTTTTACGACCCGCTGACCGGCCTTGCCAACCGCCGCCTGTTTAAAAACCGTCTGGAAAAGGCCGTTAAAAGCGTACTGCGTTCCGGCTCTTCGATGGCGCTGATGTTCCTCGATATGGATCAGTTCAAACGCATCAACGACACTCTGGGTCACGATGCCGGCGATATTCTGCTGAAAGAAGTTTCCAACCGCTTAAGCGCTACCGTGCGCGAAAATGACACCGTATCGCGCATCGGCGGTGACGAATTCACCATCCTGCTGACCGATGTTCATCACACCTCCGACGTATTGGTGGTCGCCGAAAAACTGCTGCTGGCACTGGCCAAGCCTATCCGCATCAAAGGCCAGGACATCGTCACCACCGTCAGTATTGGTATCACCCTGACACCGGATGACTCGACCGACGTTAACACCCTGATGAAAAACGCCGACCTGGCCATGTATCGTGCCAAAGAGCTTGGACGCAACAATTTCCAGTTTTTCTCCGAGGATATGAACCAGTCGATTCTCGAACACCTGTCACTGGAAAAAGAAATCAACGAAGCCATTAACCGCGAACAATTCAGTCTGGTATTCCAGCCTAAAATCAGCCTGTTCGATTACAGCGTTACCGGTGTCGAAACCCTGATCCGCTGGCAGCACCCGGATAAAGGCATGATTACTCCCGACCGTTTTATCCCCGTTGCCGAAGAAACCGGACAAATTATTGAAATCGGCAGCTGGGTACTGGAACAAAGCTGTCGTCAGATCAGCTCACTGATCCGCAGCAATGTACTGCCCAATACCGCCAAGGTTGCGGTTAACCTCTCGGCCCGTCAGTTTACCGACCCGAGCCTGCTGGCCCGTATTAACAGTGTGATCGAAATCAGCCAGATCCCGCCCCACTGTCTGGAGCTGGAAATTACCGAAAGCACGCTGATGGAAGACGTAGAAAGCGCGATTCAGATCATGCAGGAAATCAAGAAAATCGGCGTGGCCATCGCCATCGATGACTTTGGTACCGGCTACTCCTCTCTGGCTTATATCAAACGCTTCCCGATTGACGTACTGAAGGTCGACCGCTCCTTTGTTATGGATATCCCGGACGACAAGAACGATATGGCAATCACCGCCGCGGTAATCGCCATGGCGCATAAACTGAGTATGACGGTGGTAGCTGAAGGCGTTGAAACCCAGGAGCAGCTGCACTTTTTACGGCAGAACAACTGCGACGAGGGCCAGGGCTATCTGTTCAGCCGGCCACTGTCTTTGGGCCAGCTGCATCAGTTCCTCAATGAAAATGAGCGCATGCGTCAGCAGGGCAACCATATCAGCCTGCTGCAATAAGCCCTCGTTCCACAACGCTGAAATACCTATACTGGCGCCCAAATCTTAATCATCTGTATTTATGACGCGCTCATTTTCTTTCGCCGATGCCGTGCTCGGCTGGTATCACAAACACGGCCGCAAAGACCTGCCCTGGCAGCAGCAGATTAACCCTTACCGGGTCTGGGTTTCCGAAATCATGCTGCAGCAAACTCAGGTCAGCACCGTTATTCCCTATTTTGAACGCTTTATGCAGCGTTTCCCCGATGTGCAGGCGCTGGCCGCCGCGACTCAGGACGACGTTCTGCACCTTTGGACCGGCCTCGGTTACTACGCCCGCGGACGCAACCTGCACGCCTGCGCTCAGGCCGTGGTGCATGACTTTAACGGCGAGTTTCCGCGCAGCGTCGAAGCCTTAAGCGAACTGCCGGGCATCGGCCGCTCCACCGCCGCCGCCATCGCCTCCATCAGCATGAATATCAATGCGCCGATTCTCGACGGCAACGTCAAACGCGTTCTGACCCGCTTCTTCGCGATTGAAGGCTGGCCCGGCGAAACGAAAGTACAGAACCAGCTGTGGACGCTGGCGGAAGAACTGACGCCGCAACACAGTTCACGCGAATACACCCAAGCGATGATGGATCTGGGCGCCACCCTCTGCACACGCAGCAAGCCCGCCTGTGGTATCTGCCCGCTGCAGCCACAATGTGAGGGCTTACAAACCGGCAAGCCAACACAGTTCCCGAACAGCAAACCGAAAAAGGAAAAACCGGAAAAGCACAGCCTGTTGCTGATGATTCAGAACCCGGCTGGCGAATACCTGCTGCTGCAGCGTCCGCAGAAAGGTATCTGGGGTGGCTTATGGAGCTTTCCGGAGGCGCAGGACATACAACAGGCCCGGCAACTGCTGCAGGAACAGCTCAATCATCACAGCGGCGATGATGAAGAGCAGTGGCTGACCCCTTTCCGCCACACATTCAGCCACTATCACCTGCATATTCAGCCGATACTCATCCGTCTGCCGCACAGCCATCTCGCCGTAGGCGAAACTGGCGACCAGCAGCAACACTGGTACAATCCCCGCAACCCCAGCACGCTGGGCCTGGCAGCACCGGTAAAAATGCTGCTGCAAAGCATGGCCGGCACCAGCGCCGAATCCGGCATACCGTCCGAGGAATTGTTATGACCCGCACCGTTTTCTGCAAAAAGTACCAACAGGAACTTGAAGGCCTGAGCAGCCAGCCCTTCCCCGGCCCGAAAGGCGAAGAGATCTTCCAGCATGTGTCAAAGAAGGCTTGGGATGAGTGGACCGTGCACCAGACCCGCCTGATTAACGAGAAACACCTCAATATGATGGACATGCAGGCGCGCAAATATCTGACCGAACAACGGGACAAATTCTTCAGCGGCGACGAGTTCGACAAGGCCGAAGGCTATGTTCCTGAAAATAAAGATAAATAAACCGATTGCGAGGGGTTGACACTCCCTCAGCCAACGGGTTTAATACGCGCCACTTGACGAACACAACGTTGTTCAACAAGACGCCCAGATAGCTCAGTCGGTAGAGCAGGGGATTGAAAATCCCCGTGTCGGTGGTTCGATTCCGCCTCTGGGCACCACGAATATTAAAGAGCCCGCATAGCAATATGCGGGCTTTTTTATTGCCTGAAATCCGGCGTCATCTCAGGTTCGATTCATCAGAGCCACCTATAGCTCTCCTCCTGCGGACAGTCTGCGGCTGTGCAAATCTGTTCCCGGCCGATTTGTTCACCTCTGGGCACCACGCTTTCTAAGAGCACTCGCTAGTGCGCAACTTTTTTATGCACGCCTTTCAGCTTGTCACACATATGGTACACATTTGTGAGCCTCTCTGATCAGGCTCAATTCCGTTTCTACTTCAATCGCCGATTGCACGGCAAGCGCCTCTGCTTCTCTCAGAGAGTCACAGAGAACAGGCAAACAGGACGAATAAAAAACGACCGCCGGTTTGATAGCCCATTGGTTGATAATGATTTACTGCCGCCCATATTAGTGTGCACGATATCCTTATAATAAAATCTACGTCACTCCATCCTGAGTAGCTATACAACCCTTGCTAATAACTGAATTGCCGCGTTTAAATCTTCTGGCTTGCAATAGCTAAAGTTAAGTCTGATAGCCGGAGATTGAATGTCATCAGCACTATAAAAAACATCTCCTGGCACAACGGCTACGCCTTTCTCCAAAGCATTTTTTGCAATTTCCATTGGATCTCCCTGAGCAAGCCTCAACCAGAGAAACATGCCACCCTCAACTTCCGCATATGATATCTCTGACGGAAGATGCTGATTAATTGCCTGTGCCAGCGCTTGATAACGCTGGCGATAGTGGCTTCGAACATTACGGAGATGCGCTTCAAATTCAGGGTGAGTGAAAACTTCCAGCAAAACAGCCTGCATCGGTAAACTGCTATGCAGATCAGATGTCTGTTTAACCCTTATCAGGTGAGTAATCCATTCCTCTGGCCCGGTTACAGAACCAAGCCGCAAACCCGGCGCTGATATTTTTGATGATGACCGTAACACCATGGCATTTTCAGGGCAGAAAGATGATACGAGGGGAAGATCTTCACCTGAAAATCTAAGGTCCCGGTAAGGGGCATCTTCAATCAGCGTAACATTAAAAGCCTGACACAGATTTGCTACCTTTTTGCGAGTTTGCAATGACCAGCTGATGCCGGTTGGATTATGAAAATCCGGTACGGCATAAAACAGTTTGACTGGCCTTGATGTAAATAATTGTTCCAGCGCCATGAGATCCGGGCCATTTGGCGTCTGAACTACGGTATTGATGTTTGCCTGTGCCAGGGTAAATACCTGCAAAGCACCAAGATAACTCGGAGCTTCCAGAACAATGTGATCCCCTGGATTAATGTACGTTCTGGCAATAAGGTCTAATCCCTGCTGAGACCCGGTTGTCACCAGCGTGCCGTGCGATTCCTTCAGATCACAGGTTACCCTCAGGTGCTCCAGCAGCGGTGCATAACCCCGCGTCTCGCCATACTGAAAAACCTGTTTATTACCTGCCACCTTAATCATCGCTTCCTGCAGCAAGGCATGGGGAAATAAATCCGCCGCAGGCAGGCCTCCGGCTAAAGATATAACGCCATCAGCAGTGGCCGCCCGGAGAATTTCGCGTATATAGGATGAGCGCAGTTGTTGTACGTGTTTTGCCGTCTGCATATGGCTCTCCGCCTGAATCAACTCTGTTATTAGTAATAAAAGACGGTGTTGATAATATACTTCTCAAATAATCTGAAGATTGTTGGTATAACGCACATCTATTGTCGAAACATGCGCTTTCACATGTCGATATATGATGTCGGGGGAGAGAATCTGTTGGACTATCATCAACGATCGCGGATAAATAATGCGCTGTACGCTATCCACAAAGACATCTCAGCAGAACTGACAGCTAAAGCATTGGCAGATGTTGCCTCTTATTCCGAGCAGCACTTTCATCGTATTTTTCGTCAAGTTGTTGGTGAATCTGTTCATCAATACATCCGCCGCACACGGCTGGAGCATGCCGCCAACCAACTGATGTTTGAGCACCGCAGCAGCGTTCAGGAAATTGCCGAAAAGTGTGGCTTCCATTCGGTATCCTCATTCAGCCATGCCTTTAAGCAACTGTTTTCCGTTTCACCAGGAGCCTGGCGCTCTACCGGAAGCAAAAGTACCGAACCGCCTTATCTGAACGATCCTGAAATTTCAGCCGGCTATCAGCGGGTACAAAGTCGGGAATTACCTCAGCCGGATATTGTCATCCTGGAAAACCAGCCCGTTGCCTATGTCAGACACCAGGGCTATGGGCGAGACATTCGCCAGGCCTGGCAGACACTACAAGCCTGGGCGGCATCAGAAGGACGCGATAGCACACAACAAATCGCACTCCACCACAGCAATCCGGCCTGGGTGCCTCTGCCCAGATGCCGTTATGTTGCATGCATTGGCATTGAAAAGCCGCTCACTCGTAGCGGAGTTGTGAACAGCATGGTTATTCCGGGAGGCGTGCATGCAGCATTTCGTCTGGAAGGTTGCTATGGCGATTTATTACCTTATCTGAGTCGTATTATGGAGGAATGGCTCCCTCAGTCCGGTTTTAAGATGCAGACAACTCCAGCGCTGATCTGCTATGAAAAGAATCACTTTTTAACTGAAGATGCTCATTTCAGGCTGGTCTTCAATTTGCCGGTTTCACTGATGTAAAGCCGTGGATAGATCAAACCAACATTGGCTGATGCTGCAACTCAGGACATTTGCCAAACACAAGGCATAAGGCCTCTTTAGCAAAACAGACCAACTCCTCTCCTGAGAAACGACCATCGAAGCCTGGCACGCTCTTACTTCAACTGACTCCTCAGCCAAGTTCGCCGGCAAAGACAAAGCAAACTCTCAGTTAGTGTCAGGATTTCCGGACATAAAAGTGGCGCCTTAGCAGCTTTACTCTGTGCCATTCTTTAGCATCCTCCAACATGTCACGGAAAAAGGCATAATCGCTGTTTGCCCGAATGAAAGCGTCAAACTCAAACGTATTAAGATCTTCTTCCTTCAGCACCCCTCCATACTTTGATATCAAGTCTGAGAAACTTGAAAAAACCGTATGGTGAGAAAGAAACTCCTCGTTCAGCAGATCTTTCAACATCACTTTCTCTGAGGGTAAAGGCAGGGCCGCACAACGAGCACAAACCCTAACAGCATCATCCCCGATCCTGAACATTATCCCCTCGGAAACTTCCAATGAGGCTCCGCATCGAACACATGCCTCCGCTTTTCCACCAATCAACCAAGCCTGAAAGCACGGATTGCAACAGGCCTTCTCTTCCAGTTTTTCTGTTTTTGGATTGGTGACAAACAGTGTCCAGCGCAGATCACTGGTGGGAAGATATTCCCGGCATACACTGCAACGGCTCTTACTTGAGAATCTGTATACAATATAGCCAAAGAAGGCCGTTAATAAGCTGACCAGCACTGCTTCCAGAGCTGCTGTATATGCTGCATCCATCCTGTTTACCCTCCTCACTGTTCAATTAAGAGCCACACAAGCTCAGACGCAACAAATAGTCCCTGAACAGTCTGATACTCTTTCTCACTCGCTTAGTGATAATTTATAGCTTTAATCTATATTCCATAAAATACACAAGCCCACAAAGCAGCCATCAAATCCAGCTGGATATTGCAGTATTAGCCAACCTCCTCGCTTCCTTCGCTCTGATTTTCATCGGGCTGCAGATTGATTATTTTTTAAACAATTTAAACGGGTGTTACAAAGCGTGGGGGACAGGGGGATTTTTCTTCAACTTATACTCAAAGTTATCCACAGATTCTGTGGGTAAACCGTAACAGAATCGCCATATAAAGAGTTTTTCTGTTAAAAACAACTCTTAATTCTGCTGATTATTAAAAAAAATGACTTGCCAACGCATTACTCTGAAAAACCTGACGGCTGTGTAAAAAACACCATAAAAGCCTTGATTTTCAAGGGTTTCCGGTAATCCGGCCGATGCCGGACTGGCACCATGGCAAAGCGTTGCAGGCCTGTTGCGGGCTGCAGGCAGTTATCGCCAGCTTATCCCTTAGTTATACACAGCATTCTGTGTATAAATAAACAGACTTTCACTGAACAACCTCTGTCAGGGTGAAATTCCGATCAGGTTATTCACACAAAGAACTGCTTTTTCAGCGACTTAGATCAACGTCTGCAGATACTGCTACAGCAATTTCCCTTGCTGAACAAAAGGCCATTGGGTTAACTGACAGCTCTGCCCGGAACTACAGGATTACCCCCGTTGGAATTGCTCAAGCGCATGCTCTTTCCGGTCATTATGCTGCTGCTGGCGTTCAGCCTGTGGAGCAGTCCCCAGCTGCAGCAGATTGCTGCCGGTGTCGCTATCTTCCTGTTCGGCATGCTGTCACTGGAACGTGGCTTCCAGAGTTTCAGTGGCGGCCTGATCGAACGTGTCCTGCAGCGCTCCACCAATACCACCGGCAAAGCCCTGCTCTTTGGTGTGGCCGCCACCACCCTGATGCAATCCAGCTCACTGGTATCGGTGCTGAGCATCTCCTTTCTGTCGGCCGGGCTGATCAACCTCGGTGCCGGACTGGGCGTTATTTTTGGTGCAAATCTGGGCACTACCACCGGCGCCTGGCTGATTGCCGGTTTTGGTCTCGATATCAACCTTTCCCAGCTGGCGATGCCAATGCTGGTGTTTGGCGTCATGCTGCTGTTTCAGCCCAATCAGAGCCGCGCCGGTATCGGCCATATTCTGGCCGGCATGGGGTTTCTGTTTCTCGGCATTGATTACATGAAGGATGGCTTTGCCACGCTGCAGGGCAGTCTGGATCTCAGCACCATCAGCCCACAGGGCATTGCCGGGCTGCTGCTGTTCACCCTGTTCGGCATTATTGCCACGGTGGTGATGCAATCCAGCCATGCCACGCTGGTATTAACTCTGACCGCGCTGGCGGCCGGTCATGTGCAGTATATGGATGCGCTGGCACTGGCTATCGGCGCCAACGTAGGCACCACGGTTACCGCCGTGCTGGGCAGCCTTGGCGCCAATACGGCAGGCAAGCGGCTTGCTCTCGGACATTTGCTGTTTAACCTGCTGACCGGTGTGGTGGCATTGGTGTTAATGCCGGTGCTGTTGTGGCTGGTTGAACATCTCAGCGTGCTGCTGGGTATCGGCGCCGATAACTACACACTGAAGCTGGCCCTGTTCCATACCCTGTTTAACCTGCTGGGCGTCATGCTGATGGTGCCTCAGCTGCCACGTCTGCAAGGCTGGTTGTTGCGTCTGGTGCCGGAACGGGCCACCAGCCGTATGCAGCCGCAATATCTGAATCAATCGGCGATGGAATCCCCTTCTGCTGCCGTTGCGGTAACCCGCAGCGAAAGCATCCGCCTGTACGCGTTATCCACCGATCTGGTACTGCAGGGGCTTGGCTGGCAGGCCGATGAATTTCACCGAGGACAGCCTATTGCACTGTTAAGCGACCAGAGCCACTCAGCCATTCATACCAACCTGCAACAGCTGTACGAACAACAGGTGAAAGGGATTTACTCGGCCATCATCAGTTTTATCAGCAGCGCACGGGAAAAAGCCAGCGGTCGCCAGGACGAACAGCTGCGCGAGTTGCGCGCCGCCGATCACTATCTGATTGAGGCTATCAAGGGCGTCAAACATCTGCAGCGCAACCTGCTGTTTTATATTCACAGCGAAAACCCGGATATGGCGCAGGCCTATCAGCAATTGCGGCAGCAGATCGGCGACGTGCTGCGCGCCATTCAGCAGGTACGCCAGATCGATGACGTGGTGGAAAGCCGCCTCGCTCTAGACCACCAGCTGCTGCTGACCGAACGCGAGCGCGAACAGTCCGACAGCCTGATCGAAGGGTTAATCCGCACCCGTAAAATCAGCGCTGAGATGGCCACCTCACTGATGACCGATAAAGGCTACTGCCAGGAAGTCTGCCGCGCGCTGATTCAGGCTGCGCGCTATCTGTTTATTGATGAGCAGAGCCCACAGGGCGACACACCGGAAAGCCTGCAACTGGAACACGCCGACCTGTCAGCCATTAACAAGCAACTGGAACAGCAACGCAGTGATGAAGACACTGCCACCCCGCCACCGGAGCAAGGCTTATGAAATTTTCCCGACTGGTGAAAAAGCTCAATGCGCTGTTTAACCAGCAGCAAAGACACCAGCAGCGCCAGCGCAAAGAGCTGGCTGCCGCGCTGAATAAGCTCAAACACAAACAGCATGAACTGAAAGCTAAGTTACAGAATTGCGACAGCGAACTGGAACGGGCGGAACTGGAAGAAAAGATTTCCATTCTCGCCACACAACGGCGCAAAGGGCTGGAAATGCTGCGCGAACTGGACAATAACGAAGACGATAACCTTTAGCCGCGCCCCGCCCTAAAGAGGTCCGCTGCGTCCTTTACCCGCAACGCAGAAACCGCTAGAGTCTTTGCCGCTTGCATGACTGCACGATTTATCTGGCACCAGAAAAGGAATTCACTATGTCGAACGTCGCCGGCAAAGCCTATGGTATGAATGTACTCACCCCGCTGCGGTGGTGGACTGCCCTCTGGCAAAAACTGATTTTCTGGGTGGTGGTAAAAACCTTCCCCTACTTCCTCAAGGGTTTACTGACCCTGTCGCTGATTCACTACGCACGCTGGACCATTATTAACCGCTGGTCATTTCCACGCTTAGACAAAAGCCAGCCGAAAGAAAAACTGACCTACAGCTACATGCTGTTTGAAAGTAATTTTAACGGCAGCTGGGATCAGTACATCGACTCCTTTTCTTTTGCGATTCCCTCCGGCCTCGACATGTTCTGGCGCTGGAATATCAAGTATCCGAAATCCATTCCGCTGCACGATTTTTATAACTACATCCGTTTTAACCAGATAGAGAGCGGCCATTACTACAACGCCTATCCGCTGGCCGCGGCCAACGATGTAAAAACGGCGCAGAAGTTATTCACCAATCTGAACAATTTCCAGAAAAATACTGCGAACCTCAGTGACGAAGAGTTTTTCCAGGCTTACCAGCAGTTTCTTGCCAGCAACCAGCACAACCTTGGCAGCATGGGTGAAAGCCCGCTGATGAGCGCATCGCACGAACTGGTGCAGGAACACCAGCACGCCAATCTTATGATGGCCCGCGTGGCCGGCAAGCAGGAGGCCTGAGCATGGCAAACACTTTCGGAAATTCCTACGGCCTGACCACGCTCTGTCCGCTGATCAACGGCGTCCATGACGAACAGACCTCATTCGACAAAATTACCCGTCGCCGCATTCAGCGTCTGGAAGAAGATGCCGGCAGCCCTTTTGCCCGTATTCCCAATACCTATTTTGCCCGTCTGTTTATTCTTAACGACGTGTTTTTTCAGCAGGGTAACGACGTTGCCCGCGATCATCTGAAATCCAAGTACCTGGTATTTACCAGTAACTTCCACGGTGAGCTGGAACCCTATCTGAAAGGCATGTGGGATAACGCTGAAGCCGATGTGCGCAGCCTGTGGCAATATGCCGTCGCCTTTGACAAAGTGCAGAACGCCGATGATTTCATCGCCTATATCAAAAAGTGTCAGCTCACTACGACGCTGTTTTTTAACGGCTCGACCGATGTGTCATTAAAAGAGCAACTGAAAGCCCTGTATGTAAAACAGGTTTTCAGCGAATTTGCTCTCGCTCACCAGGGGCAGGATGCCGCAGCACTGCGTACAGCTTTTAATAACTTTATGGCAGAAATCAAACTGGCCGACCTGGACCAGCCAAGCTGGGCGCCCGGTCAGACCCGTCTGCAAAACATGTACTGAATTTCCCAGGGATTTATTCAGCGCGTGCGCGGCACGCCTGGCGACAAGGACTGATTATGAACCGACCTCTCGATCTGTACGATATTCAGGGCAATATCTGTAAAGGCTATGGCCGCTTTGGTTTCCCCAAGGCACGTTACTTTTTTCTCGAATTTCACGACTACGCCGGTGGCCGCAATTTTCTGCAGCAGTTAATTCCGCTGATCACCACCGCCGAACCCTGGAGTGAGAAAAAGCACCCGGATCAATCCGATAAGCCAGCAGCCACCACCAATATTGCCTTTACCTATCACGGTCTGTGCGCACTGGGCTTACCACGCCGCTCCCTCGACGGTTTTCCGCAGGAATTTAAAATGGGCATGAAACCCCGTGCCGCCATTCTGGGTGACAACGGCCCAAGCAGCCCACAGCACTGGGACCCGGTATGGCAGGGTGACACCGTACACGCCTGGGTTTCCATTAACGGTCAGACCCAGGAAGCGGTGGAACAACGCTTCGCCCAGATTGAAGAGCTGATGCAAAACGTACAGGGCAGCGTCAGCATCCGCCCTGGTCATAAAGGCCCGAACGGCAGCCTGCTGCCTTATCAGGATGCTTCCGCCGTTTTTGAAAACGGTAAAGCCACCCCCAAAGAACACTTTGGTTTTGTCGATGGTATCGGCAACCCTTACTTTGAAGGCTGCGGCCATGACCCGGAACGCCTGCCCGGTCGCGGTAAACTGAACCGTGATGGCAAGTGGGAGCCGCTGGCGACCGGTGAATTTATTCTCGGTCATATCGATGAAGCCAAAGAATACCCGCTGGCACCGGAACCGCACCTGCTGGCACGCAACGGTACCTACATGGTGTACCGCAAGCTGCACGAAAACGTAAAAACCTTTAACGACTATGTCGAAAATATGGCCAAAGATTTTGACGGCAGCCGCGAATTATTAATGGCTAAATTTTCCGGTCGCTGGCCGGATAACGGCGCCCCGCTGGTGCTGGCACCGGATGATAAAGCCAAAGCCGAACTCGACCGGAAAATGGCGGAATTACAGAAAAAAGCCGCTGAAGGTGATGCCTGCGCTATTGGTCAGTTAAAAGCTCTGGAAGAGCAGTGGATTAATTTCACCTATAACGACGATAAACACGGAGCAAAATGTCCGATTGGTGCTCATATCCGCCGCACCAATACCCGTGGCTCGCTGGAAACCGAAAAAGGAGCCTTTGACCGTCCGGGTGCACTGGTCGACCGCCGCCGTTTAATGCGCCGTGGACTGCCTTATGGCGGCCATGATGAGCTGACCAACGACAACAGCGAACAGGGCATTATTTTTATGTGCATCAGCGCCAGCCTCGAGCGTCAGTTCGAGTTTGTGCAGCAGCAGTGGGTGAATTACTCCAACGATTTTCATCTAGGTAACGACCGCGATGTATTAATCGGCGCCAACAACGGCAAACTGACCGACAAGCATATTGTTCAGGTGAATCCGAAAGATGGTAAAGCACCATTTTTCTGCACCCACCTGCCACGTATGGTCGAAACCCGTGGCGGCGATTACTTCTTTATCCCGAGCATTACCGCGCTGGATATGATCGCGCAGGGGATTATTGATCCGACCTGATGTTTGCTTTTTTGCAGTCATAAAAATGCCGCTTTAACAGCCACTGCTGTCCCACCGCTTGGAGTGACATCGTGTCACTCCAAACTTCAGCATTCACCGACTACTGTTTTTCAATCTGAAACGCCTTTCCGGGGCAAGCCCCTGGCCTCCTGTAAGGAGAGGTATCTCCTTACGATCCTCTCTTTTCGGCGCGTCCGGCTTCATCCAGCCAACTGCAACGATTCTGCGGCACGCAAAACAATTCGCCCCGGAACGACGCTTAAAAACACCAGCAATTTGTATCGTTCCGGGGCAGGGTTTTGCTCTGAAGGCCGCAGAATCATCTGGTTGTCTGGCGCCGCACGATCGCCGGTTTAAGTAACCCGCTCAGCCGCATTTCAAAGGAAACCGTGTTTGAGACATGAGACTTAAAAGAATACGTCTCACCTGGCTCCCACGCTCTGCGTGGTAGCCCTTGCTGGCACAGTTGCATTCCCAAGCTGCGCGTAGGAACGAGGAATAAAAATGCCGCTTTAACAGCGGCATTTTTTATTCCGGATGCTTAGCGCCTGTTTTTTTAACAGCAGTTCCGGCAACGGAATATCAGAATCCAGCGGTAAACCCTTAAACCCAGCGGTTGCCGGCATTTCGGACAACACAGGCGACCAGCCAACACCTCCACCGCCAGTGCGATTAAAAAGCCCACCGCCGCCCAGATCGCTGGCACAGAGATGCCAGGGTCAACAATCAGGCTGAGCAGCAAACAACAGGCAAGCCAGATCAACTCGGCACTTACCAGCAGCCACTTCAGCTGCCGGTAACGGGCTCTGACCTCATCCATAATATGTTCTCCGATCACTACGGTGCTGATAACTCAACTGCTTACGCAGACGGAGTATCAGACATTAATTAACCGCGTTATGGCCACTGTTTCCTTCTTCCTGCAATTCCCGCAGCGGCCGTATTTCCACACTGCCGTAACGGGCCGGCGGAATTTTCTGCGCCAGCTGAATGGCCTGATTCAGGTCATTGGCTTCCAGCAGATAATACCCTGCCAGCTGTTCTTTGGTTTCGGCAAAAGGACCGTCGGTTACCAGCAGTTTATCGTCGCGCACACGGATGGTGGTGGCCGACGGCGACTGCTCCAGCGGCGCACCATCGAGGAAATTCCCGCTCTGCTGCAGAGACCCCACGCAGGCGATGCACTCACGGTTAAGTGCATCCCATTCCTGTTGCGACATCTGGTTCATTGCTGATTCCTGGTAATACACCAGAGCCAGATATTTCATATTCTCTCCTGTTCTTATTTTCGCTCTTATTGCGGTTTTTTTATTGCCACTGCTATTACTGCGGTGCTTTAAAGCCGCTGTTAACCATCCACGGAATGCCCCAGGCATCGACCAGCATACCAAAACCTTCCGCCCAGAACGTTTCGCCAAATGGCATATGCACGCTGCCGCCTTCGCTTAACGCATTAAACACCCTGATCGCCTGCTGCATATCATCAATCTGCAGTTGCTGATAAAACCCCTGCGGTTGCTGATACTGGCCCGGCATCGCATCAGAGCCCATCAGTGTGCCCTTACCGTATGTAAGACAGGCATGCATGATTTTATCGCGGTCAGCATCAGTGATAACGCCGGCACAGCCATGTTCATCGGCGTTATTTTCTTCCGGCGGTAATGCTGCAAAGGTCTGCATCACATTAATTTCGCCGCCCAGCAGCTCAGCATAAAACTCAAAGGCTTCGCGGCAACGGCCATCAAAGGTCAGATAGGTCGCGCAGCTCTGCGGCTGACGGGTGATTTTCTCAAACACTTTATGGGTGTCGGCAATACCACTGCCCGGCTCAAAATCCGACAGTTCATACAACCGGCGCAGTTCCAGCTGAGCATTACCGCCGCCATCCAGTGCCGGCCAGCGTTTCATCCACTCAATGGCTTCGGCTTTATCTTTCACCTCAATCATGGTGAAACCCGCAACCAGCTCTTTGGTTTCGGTAAAGGGGCCATCAGTAACCAGCGCCTGACCGTTGCTGAAACTGATGCGGGCGCCCTCTTTACTGGGTTGCAGACCCGTCCCATCGATAAGCACACCGGCATTGGCCAGTTCATTATTAAAGGCTGCCATCTGCGCAATCAGCTCATTGCTCGGCATACAGCCCTGCTCGGTTTCGGCATCCGCCTTTCTGATCACCATAAAACGCATAGTACTTTCTCCATATAAGTTAACGCCTGTTGGCATTAACTAATCGAATGGTGAAAGACGAAATCGACAGACAGATGAAAATATTTTTAATTTTTTTTATCCGCCGCCTGACGGCACTCGTCGATACGCCGCTGCAGGAAACGCAGCTCACTGCCGGAGCTGGTCAGACTCAGCGCTTTTTCGTAGGCAGGCAGGGCTTCCGCCGGGCGCTGCAGACGCCTTAAGAAGTCGGCGCGGGCCGCATGCAGGAGGTGATAATCGTCCAGCTGGCCATGGCTCAGCAGCTCATCCACCAGAGTCAGCGCCACCTCAGGACCGCCGCCTTCGGTCATAATCGACACCGCCACCGCATGGTTCAGCGCCACGACCGGACTGGGTTCCTGTGTATAAAGACGCTGGTACAGTGCGGCAATCTGGCGCCAGTCGGTTGCGGCAAAATCGCGGGCTTCAGCATGCACGGCAGCAATGGCAGCCTGCAGGCTGTAACTGCCCACCGGCCCCAGCTGCAGCGCCCGAGTAATCCATTCCAGCCCTTCGCGGATCTGTGCGCGGTTCCACAAATCACGGTTCTGGTCTTCCAGCAGAATCAGTTCACCCTGCTCATCTATACGCGCCGCCCGGCGGGCATCCTGCAACAGTAATAAGGCGAGCAGCCCCATACTTTCGCTGTGCTCTTGCGGCAGCAGGGCGCAGAGTAAACGCGCCAGCCGGATCGCCTCAGAGCTTAAATCGTTGCGCAGTGATTCATCGCCACTGGCCGCCGAATAGCCTTCGTTAAACAGCAGGTAAATCACCTTCAGAACACCGTTTAAGCGCTCCGGCAACTGGTTCTGGGCGGGGATTTCGTAGGGAATATTGGCGTCACGGATTTTATTTTTTGCGCGCACAATACGCTGGGCGATGGCCGGCGCCTTGCTGACAAAGGCTCGTGCGATGGCTTCGGTCGTCAGGCCACAGACTTCGCGCAGTGTTAATGCCAGCTGTGCTTCCTGCGCCAGTGCCGGATGGCAGCAGGTAAAGATAAGCCGCAGCTGGTCATCGTGAATACTCAGCTCACGCTCAGGGTCAAAATCGTAAAAGCCGCTTTCCAGATCGGTCAGTTGCGGCAACAGGTTGTCATTGAAATGGCTGCGGCGACGCAGCTGGTCGATGGCTTTAAAACGCCCGGCCGAGATCAGCCAGGCAGCAGGATTATGCGGAATGCCATCATGCGGCCATTGTTCCAGCGCGCTCAGATAGGCGTCCTGCAGGGCATCCTCTGCCAGATCAAAGTCTTTCAGCAGGCGCACCAGTGTGGCAAACACCTGACGCGCGACCTGCTGATATATCTGCTCAATCCCTGTCTGCATCACGCATGCATCCTGTCAGCGCCCTGTCACCATAGCCGGCGTCAGTCGCCCGCCAGCACCATGGCTTTAATTTTTACCGCTTTTTCAAAATGATCGAGACAATGGGTTTTGATCCACCATTCGGCCGCTTCCATCAGCAGGTCCGGATCGTCATTTTTATTGGCGAAAAACGCATAAAAGGATACGCCGACATTATCGCCCTTGGCGGCTATTTTCTTGTCGCAAACCTGCACGACCTTAGCGCGTAGACTGGCTCTCACTGTATTTCTCCGCTGTGTTTCACTGTTTTATCGCCAGGGTCAGCGCGTATTCGGCCAGTTCATCCAGCGTCATATCACCATCGGGTTTATACCAGTTGGTGGTCCAGCTCAGTGCACCGGTTAAGAAACGGCGCAGAATAAAAGGTTCAATCGCCACCATGCCGGCAGCACGGGCTTCGGCCAGCGCATCCAGCCACAGCTGTTCATAAATATCACGCAACTTCAGGATGTGCTGCTGGCTGTCGGGTTTAAGCGAACGCCATTCATACACCAGCACACTCATGGCTTCGCCGGTTTCACCGAGAATGGATTGCAGCTCGCAACGGATCAGTGCCAGCACTTTACCGCGCGGGTCCTGCGCCTGTTGCAGCGCAATGCGCATCAGCGCGGTATTCAGCTGAATGGTCTCTTCCATCACCGCACGCAGAATATCTTCCTTACTGCGGTAATGGTGAAACAGGCTGCCCGACTGTATGCCGATTTCAGCAGCCAGATCACGCACGGTGGTGCGTTCGTACCCCTGCTGTTTAAACAGGCGCGCGGCGGCAGCCAGCAGGCGGCCACGGGCACTGCCCGGGTCGGTAATAACCCCTTCGGCAATCAGTTGTTCTATCACGGGTTTTCCTTATCTGAAGACGTCTGTATGACGAACAGGCCTATTGTAGGGGCAATCCCGGTCAGGCCGCAAAACTAAAAACCAAGCGCTTGCTTGGTTGCTCGATGATTGATAGTCTTAGGCAAACGCTAACAACAGGATTTCACCATGCAGGATACCGTCCGCATCGGCTGCGCCTCCGCCTTCTGGGGCGATACCGGCACCGCCGCCCACCAGCTGGTACAGCAGGGTCAGCTCGATTATCTGGTGTTCGATTATCTGGCCGAAGTCACCATGTCGATCATGGCCGGTGCACGCCTGAAAAATCCCGAAGCCGGTTTTGCCCCGGATTTCGTCCAGACGCTTAAGCCACTGCTGCCGGCCATCGCCTCCCAGGGCATTAAGGTGGTCAGTAACGCCGGTGGTATCAATGTTGAAGGCTGCGCCGCGGCGTTGCGCGCGTTAATCGCCGAAGCCGGGCTGAACCTCAGCGTCGGCACCGTACAGGGCGATAACCTCAGCGCCCGTCAGGCTGATTTTGCCGGCGTAAAAGATATGTTCAGCGACGAGCCGCTGCCCGGCCGCTGCCTGAGTGTTAATGCCTACCTCGGCGCTCCGGCCATCCGCGATGTCCTGGCCGCCGGTGCCGATATCGTCATCACCGGACGCGTGGTCGACAGCGCTGTGGTGCTGGGCCCGCTGATGCATGAATTTAACTGGAGCGAATCCGATTACGATCAGCTCGCGCAGGGTTCTCTGGCCGGCCATATCATTGAATGTGGTACGCAGTGTACCGGCGGTAATTTCACCGACTGGCAGCTGGTTGAAAGCGGCTACGCCAATATGGGCTTCCCCATTGTTGAATGCTCCGCCGACGGCAGCTTTGTGGTCAGTAAACCAGCGAAAACCGGCGGCCTGATTTCGCCTTTTACCGTGGGTGAACAGCTGTTGTATGAAATCGGCGATCCGGCCTGTTATTTATTGCCCGATGTCTGCTGCGATTTTACTCAGGTAAATATCGTCCAGAGCGGCGAGCAGCAGGTCCGCGTCAGCGGCGCCCGCGGTTATGCACCACCGGCCGACTATAAAGTCAGCGCTACCTGGATGGACGGCTTCCGCTGCACCGCGACCTTTATGATTGGCGGGCGCGATGCCGTGGCAAAAGGCCAGCGCGTGGCCGAAGCCATTCTGCAGCGCGTCAGCGTGCTGCATTCGGTACTGGGCATGGAGGCTTTTACTGCGCAGGATATTGAAATTCTCGGCTCTGAAACCACCTACGGCGCCAATGCCCGCGCTGCAGACAGCCGCGAAGTGATTGTTAAAATCGCCGTACGTCACGCCGATAAAAAAGCGCTGGAAGTGTTCGCCCGCGAAATTGCTCAGGCCGCCACTGCCATGGCACCGGGCTTAACCGGTATTGTCGGTGGCCGGCCAAAACCCAGCCCGAATATCCGCTTATTTTCTTTCCTCTGGCCGAAAGCCGATGTGCCCGTACAGATTCAGCTGGATGACAATAAAACAGCCGTGGCTATCGACTGCGCTGACCATGCTCCGCACTGGCCTTCAGCCAAAATTAATGCCGCCGCTGAAACACCCGACTCTGATATCAGCGTGCCGTTAATCAAACTGGCGGTAGCGCGCAGTGGCGATAAAGGTAATCACAGCAATATTGGTGTCATGGCGCGCGATGCGGATTACCTGCCTTTTATTCAAGCCGCACTGGCACCGGAAAATATCGGCCAGTGGTTTGCCCACGTGCTGGCCGATAACAGCGATGTTGAGCTGTTCGCCCTGCCCGGCTTAAACGCTTTTAATCTTTTATTGCGCAATTCCCTCGGCGGCGGTGGCATGGCCAGCCTGCGCATTGATCCGCAGGGTAAAGCCTTTGCTCAGCAGTTACTGGATTTACCGGTTGCGGTAACACCGGACATTGCTGCCCGGGCCGATGCTGAATATCAGCAGCTGCTGAATCGTTAAGGACACATCATGACCATTCTCACCTCAGAACTCGACAGCAACAGCGAACAGTTCCGCAATAACCAGCAGGCCATGCTGGCAGCGCTGGAAGAATTCCGTGCGGTCGAAGAAAAAGTGCGCGCCAAAGAACAGGAAGCGCAGGAAAAATTTCATAAACGCGGCAAATTACTGCCACGCGAACGTTTAAGTCTGCTGCTGGATGCCGGTTCCGAATTTATCGAACTGGGCTCACTGGTTGGCCATAAAATGCACGACGATAAAGACGGCAGCGGTGCCGGTGGTGGCATTATTGCCGGTATCGGCCGGGTTGCCGGTATCCGTTGTTTAATCGTGCTGAATAACAGTGCGATTAAAGGCGGCACCATTTCTCCCGGCGGTCTGGATAAAATCCTGCGTATTCAGGAAATTGCCCGCGACAACAAACTGCCGGTAGTGACTCTGGCGGAAAGTGGTGGCGCTAACCTCAATTACGCCACCGATGTATTTATTCCCGGAGCCAAAGCCTTTGCCAATCAGGCACGCATGAGTGCTGCCGGTATTCCGCAGGTAACGGTGGTGCATGGTAACGCTACCGCCGGTGGCGCCTATCAGCCCGGTTTATCCGATGTGGTGATTGCTGTACGCGGTAAAGCGAAAATGTTTCTCGCCGGGCCACCGCTGTTAAAAGCCGCCACCGGTGAAATTGCCACCGACGAAGAATTAGGTGGTGCCGAACTGCACGCCTGCGATGCCGGCACCGCCGAATATCTGGCCGAAGACGATGCCGATGGTATCCGCATTGCCCGTGATGTCATGGCTGCACTGCCGTGGAACGCCCAGCTGCCCTATCAGCCAGCCGCCGAATTTAAAGAGCCGCTGTACAGCGCTGACGAATTACTCGGTGTGGTTCCGGCCGAAGCCAAGCAGCCTTACGACGTGCGCGAAATTATTGCGCGTATCGCCGATGGTTCAGAATTTCAGGATTTTAAAAACGAATTTGACCAGCAAACCGTGTGTGGATTTTCCCGCATTGGTGGCTTCTCCTGCGGCATTATCGGCAATAACGGGCCGATAACTGCCAAAGGTGCAAACAAAGCGGCACAGTTTATTCAGCTGTGCGAGCAGAACAATATTGCCCTGCTGTTCCTGCATAACACTACCGGTTTTATGGTCGGCACTGAATCCGAACGCAACGGCATTATTAAACACGGTTCAAAAATGCTGCAGGCGGTCGCCAACGCTACCGTACCTAAGCTGTCGATTGTGGTCGGCGGTTCTTATGGCGCCGGTAATTATGCGATGTGTGGCCGTGGCCTTGATCCGCGTTTTATTTTCGCCTGGCCGAACAGCAAAACCGCGGTTATGGGTGGTGCTCAGGCCGGTAAGGTATTACGCATTGTCACCGAAGAAAAACAACGCAAGATGGGTGTTGAGCCCGATGAAAAAATGCTCACGCAGTTAGAGCAGATGACCGCCGCCAAACTGGAAATGGGCTCAACCGCCCTGTTCGGTACTGCCCGTCTGTGGGATGACGGCCTGATTGACCCGCGCGACACCCGCACTCTGCTGATGCATCTGTTAAGCATCTGCCACGAAGCGCAGCAGCGGCCGTTACGACCTAACACCTTTGGCATCGCCCGTTTTTAAACAATAATTTCAGGAAATTTTCTCATGCGTCTGACTCAGGAACATAAAGAACTTAAACGTACCGTTAAAAACTTCGTCGAAAACGAGATTAACCCGCATGTCGACGAATGGGAAAAAGAAGGTATTTTTCCTGCCCATGAACTGTTCAAGAAAATGGGTAACCTCGGCCTGCTGGGTATCAGCAAACCGGAAAGTGCCGGCGGTTTAGGTCTGGATTTTTCTTATGAAATGGCCGCCGCTGAAGAAATGGGCGGCATTGCCTGTGGCGGTGTGCCTATGGCCATTGGTGTGCAGACCTGCATGGCGACGCCGGCCATTGCCCGTTTTGGCAGTGACTATTTAAAAGAGAACTTCCTCGCCCCCGCCGTTGCCGGTGATATGGTTGCCAGTATCGGCGTCAGTGAGCCCGGTGCCGGCTCCGACGTTGCCGCAGTAAAAACCACGGCAAAGAAAGACGGTGACGATTACATTATTAACGGCACCAAAATGTGGATCACCAACTCCACCCAGGCCGATTTTATCTGCCTGCTGGCCAATACCTCAGACGACAAGCCACACTCGAATAAATCCCTGATTGTGGTACCGATGAATTCTCCCGGTATTACCCTGTCACCACGGCTGAACAAACTGGGTATGCGCTCATCCGATACCGCCCAGATTTTCTTCGATAACGTGCGCGTACCACAGCGCAACCGTATCGGTGCTGAAGGTGCTGGTTTTATGATGCAGATGCTGCAATTCCAGGAAGAGCGTATGTACGCCGCCGCCATGTCACTGGTCGGTATGGAAACCTGCATTAACCAGACCATTGATTACTGCCGTGAGCGCCATACCTTTGGTCAGCCACTGATTGATAACCAGGTGATTCATTTCCGCATGGCCGAATTACAGACCGAAGTCGAAGCACTGCGCGCCATGGTATATCAGGCCTGTGAAGGTTATCTGAACGGCGAAGATATGACCCGTCTGGCGTCGATGGCGAAATTAAAATCCGGCCGCCTGACCCGTGAAGTTTCCGACAGCTGTCTGCAGTACTGGGGTGGTATGGGCTTTATGTGGGATAACCAGGTCGCCCGTTTCTACCGCGATAACCGTCTGGGTTCTATTGGCGGTGGCGCTGACGAAATCATGCTCGGCATTATCTGCAAATACATGGGCATTCTGCCTAAGCGTAAAAAATCCTGAGCGGAGGCGGTATGGAATTTACAACCCTGCAACTTGAGCAGCAGCCCTCCGTCTGGCGTGTACGCCTTAACCGTCCGCAGCTCGCCAACGCCATGAGCCTGACCATGGTGGAAGAACTGCTGGCGCTGATGAACAGCGCCCAACAGGCAGACTGCCGTGTACTGGTGATTGAAGGTAATGGCGATCATTTCTGTGCCGGTGGCGATATTAAAGATATGCAGGCGGCCGGTGGCGACAGCGCCCGTCTGGCCGAATTTAATCGCGCCTTTGGTCATATGATCGAAACCGCCAACCGCTTACCGGCGGTGGTTATCTGTGCCTTAAAAGGCGCGGTGATGGGCGGCGGTTTTGGCCTGGCCTGCGTCAGCGATCTGGCCATCGCCAGCAGCACTGCCCGCTTTGCCTTGCCGGAAACCTCGCTGGGTATTTTACCGGCGCAGATTGCGCCTTTTGTGGTGCAGCGTATTGGTCTGACCCAGGCGCGCCGTCTGGCATTATTCGGCAACCGTATAAATGCTGAAGAAGCTCTGCGTTTAGGCATTGTTCATCAGTTGTGTGCCGACAACGACAGCCTTGAAGCTGAAGTAAATAACGCCATTCAGCAGGCGTTAAAATGCGCGCCCGCGGCCACTGCCAAAACCAAGGCACTGCTGCATGCGGTCGCCGATGCTGAACAACCGCTGGCGCAATTACTGGATCAGGCCGCACAGAATTTTGCCGCCGCCGTCATGGGCGAAGGACGGGAAGGCGCAATGGCCTTTATGCAGAAGCGTCCGGCCGCCTGGGCTCAGGCTGCTGTGCAGGAGGAAAAGGCATGAATAAAATTCTGGTCGCTAACCGTGGCGAAATTGCTGTGCGCGTATTACGCAGCGCCAAAGCCGCCGGTTACGAAACCGTTGCCGTTTACTCAGAAGCCGACCGCAACGCACCCCATGTACAACTGGCCGATCAGGCTGTGTGCATTGGTGCCGCCGCCGTTGGCGACAGCTATTTAAATGCCGCACGGATTATTGCCGCAGCACAACAGACCGGTGCCGACGCCATTCATCCGGGTTACGGTTTTTTATCTGAAAATGCCACCTTTGCCCGCAGCTGCGAGCAGGCCGGTATTATTTTTATCGGCCCGTCCGCCAGCGCCATTGAATTAATGGGCAGCAAACGTTTATCGAAAATTGCCATGATCGAAGCCGGTGTGCCCTGCATCCCCGGTTACGAAGGGGCAGATCAGAGTGACGAAGCTCTGCACAGCGCAGCGCTGGTGATTGGTTTGCCGGTAATGCTGAAAGCCTCTGCCGGTGGTGGTGGCCGGGGTATGCGTCTGGTGAATGATGCCGCGACCTTAAATGAACATATCCGCTCGGCCCGCTCCGAAGCGCAGAATGCTTTTGGCAGTGGCGAATTAATTATTGAAAAAGCGGTGCTGCAACCACGCCATATCGAAATTCAGGTATTCGGCGATCAGCACGGCAATGTGGTGTATCTGGGCGAACGCGATTGTTCGGTACAGCGCCGTCACCAGAAAGTAGTGGAAGAAGCACCATCGCCGTTTGTGAATGACAACCTGCGTCGGGCAATGGGCGAAGCTGCCGTAGCCGCCGCGAAAAGCTGCGGTTATTACGGTGCCGGTACGGTGGAATTTCTGGTCGATGCTGAGCAGAATTTTTATTTTCTGGAAATGAATACCCGTCTGCAGGTCGAGCATCCGGTGACTGAACTGGTTACCGGACTGGATCTGGTTGCGCTGCAATTACAGGTTGCACAGGGTGAGACGCTGGGCTTCACGCAACAGGATATTACCCTGCAGGGCCACGCCATTGAGGTGCGTTTATACGCCGAAGATCCGGCCAATAATTTCACCCCGCAAACCGGAAAACTATTACTCTGGCAGGCCGCCGATCAGCACAGCATTAACGATGGTATCCGTATCGACTCCGGTATTCAGCAAGGCCAAAAGGTTACCCCGCATTATGACCCGATGCTGGCCAAGCTGATTGCCTTCGGCCGCAACCGCGAAGAAGCACGGCGGCGTTTATTGCGCACCCTGCGTGAATCGCATTTGCTGGGCATTGCCGATAACCGCGCCTTTTTAGCCGCGATTCTGGCTCATCCGGCCTTTATTAACGGCGAGGCAACCACCGCATTTATCAGCGAGCACCTGAGCGACCACGCCAGCATGCAACCGCTGCAGCCTGAGCTTAATGATCTGGCACTGGCGGCGGCATTAATCGCTGCGCCTCAGGGTTTTACCAGCAGTCACAGTGCGGCACGGCCGCTGAAATTAAAACAGGGCGAAACGGTATTTACCCTCAGCATCCGCCGTGACGGCCAGCAATTGCTGGTTAACCATAACGGCGAAGAATGCGCCCTGCGCCTGCTGGAAAAAACCTCATACCTGCTGCGTTATGAAATTGATAATGTGCAACAAAGCATTGCCTGGGCGGAAGATAACGGCCAGCTCTGGCTGGACACGCCGCGTGGTAACCTGTGCTTCAGCGATGTCACGCTGGTCAGCAGCCGCGTCCAGAGCGCCGGTTCCGATCAGGTGCGCGCGGCGATGGACGGTGCCATTGTTACCGTACTGGCTGAAGTCGGCGAGCGCGTAACGAAAGGCCAGACACTGGCGGTACTGGAAGCCATGAAAATGGAACATCCGTTAAAAGCCGGTGTGGATGGCGTGGTGCAGGACATTCTGGTACAGGCCGGTGATCAGGTAAAAGGCCGCCAGTTGCTGATCCAATTACAGGCAGATGAAAGCGCCGAATAATTCTTACATATTAATAAAAAACAGGAGCTGAGCATGGCCAGCCTCAACAATAAAACCATTATTATTACCGGTGCCAGCCGTGGCATCGGGCGCGAAATTGCATTGGCCTGTGCCCGTGACGGCGCCAATATTGTGATTGCCGCCAAGTCCGACGAGCCGAACCCGAAACTCGAAGGCACCATTCATTCCGTTGCCCGCGAAGTGGAAGAAGCCGGCGGTCAGGCGCTGGCGATTAAAGTGGATGTGCGCAGCGAAGAAGACGTCGATAACCTGATTGCAAAAACCGTTGAGCGTTTTGGCGGCATCGATGCCATCATCAATAATGCCGGTGCCATCGCGCTGGCCGGTGTGGAAAGCACGCCGCTGAAAAAACTCGATCTGATGATGCAGGTAAACTTCCGCGCAGTGTTTCTGCTCAGCCAGAAAGCGTTGCCACATCTGAAAAAATCCGACAACCCGCATATTTTAAGCCTGTGTCCGCCACTGGATATGGACCGTCGCTGGCTGCGTAACCATTCGCCTTACACCCTGACCAAGTACGGCATGTCGATGCTGACACTGGGTATGTCGGATGAATTCAAACGCTATGGCATCAGCGTTAATGCATTATGGCCACGTACCGTTATTCACACCGCGGCAACCTCGTTTGGCGGTAAGCAGTCTTTTGACCGCGCACGTAATCCTCTGATTATGGCCGACGCCGCCCACACGCTGCTGCAAACCAGCGCACGTGAAGTCACCGGCCAGTTGCTGATCGATGAAGATTTTCTGCGCAGCCGTGGTGAAACCAATTTCGATCAGTACCGTGCCAACCCGGACAGCGACAAAACCGACTTAATGCCGGATTTATTTGTCCAGGCGCCGGACGCCTATGTGTATGGCGCACAGCCACCACTGGGCGGTTTAAGCGAAGAATAAGGCAGGATAAATATGAGTCTGATCAGTTTACGCAGCGATGACAGCGGTAAGGTTGCCATTATCTCTTTCGATAACGGTGCCAACACTCACAATCTGCAGTTTGCCCGGGAATTTGAGCAACACCTGCAGGCGGTGGAAGATAATATCGATTTTAAAGCGCTGGTAATTACCTCATCCGATGAAAAAAGCTGGAGCCAGGGTCTGGATGTGCCCTGGCTGATGGGCTCCATTCAGGGTGGTCAGCATGATGATGTGAAAGAATTTATGCACACCATGGATCGTTGTCATGCACGGCTGATGCAGCTTCCTGTGCCAGCGATTGCCGCCATTAACGGCCATACTTTTGGCAATGGCTGTGTGATTGCCTGTGCCTGTGATTTCCGTGTGATGCGCAGTGACCGTGGCTACTTCTGTTTTCCGGAAGTGGATATGAGCATTCCCTTTGTACCGGGTTTAATTGATGTGGTGCTGAAGAGTCTGCCGGCGTATCGCTACAACGACATGTTGCTGACCGGCCGCCGGGTTGGTGCAGCGGAATTGCTCGCCGATAACTTCCTCAGCGCTGCGTTTGAAGGCGGCGAAGCGGTACTGGAAGGCGCACTGGCCTTTGCCCGCACCTTTAATAAAAAACGCACTATTTTTGCCGAGCATAAAAAGCGCTTTCACAAGCCGGTACTGGATGCTTTGCGCGAGAAAAACCCGCCGTTTATTGATGCCATGAAACTGCTCTGAGCAGAGCGCTGAACCGCTGACGCGAACACCTGGCCAGCCGCTCTCTGCGGCTGGTTTCTTCTGACAATTTCATCAGTTTAAATTCTGCTAAAAAAACAAGACCATCGTCTCATATTGTCATACTCCCTTCACAACCACAGGTCTAAGATAGTTCCTGCATGGAAGCTTATCTCCGTTGAGTGATCTCACGCCGCCACCGGAGAGCAATAAAAATAACTCTCCACTCTCTCTGTGAGGTCGGTATGAAAAAACCTTCTGTGCGCGCGCTGACCGCCGCATTATTGCTGTCAGGCACTGCGCTGGCAGCCCAGGCCGAAGACAAAGTCTGTCTGTATGAACATGCAGAATATCAGGGCGCCGAATGGTGTTATGGCGTTGGTGATAACAGCTGGATCGGCTCTTCCCGCAACGACAAGGTGTCGTCCATTAAACTGTACGGCAACAGCTATATCGAAATTTTCGAGCACAGCAATTACGGCGGTAAACACAGCCGGGTGATGGCCAACACCTACAAAATGGGCAATATGAATGACGGCATCAGCTCGTTTAAAGTGCGTAACCGCAACAGCAATGATTTTGCCTGTTTATTTGAGCATCCGGGCTTTCGCGGTACACCACACTGCTTGCAGGCCGGTGAAGGTGAATCCGATCTGAATAATGTATTACTGGGCCGTAACAAAGCCTCTTCGCTGCTGGTTGCCGGTAAAGCCAATGTCGAGATTTTTAATTACCCCGGCTTTAACTACAGCAAAGAAAACCGCATCCTGACGCGCAGCACGTCCAATCTGGAAGAACGTCCGGCCGGTTGGGTTGAAGATAATATCGACTCTTTCCGCGTGACTTCACGCGCACCTACCGCTCAGGAAGCTGCGATCGATATTACCGAAGCCGCCGGTTTCCGCAGCCCTATCCGCGAAACCAATGCTCTGGCAGCCCACAACGCGTTTAACAGCACCGCGTATTTTGGCGGTCAGCTGATTCCCGGCCCGAACCATCGCCGTGCATTAATCGAGCAATTGCAGCTGGGTGTGCGTTTCTTTGAACTGGATGTCAGTAAAGGTGGCAGCTACACCAAGGTCTGTCACTCGGTTGATTGCGGCACCACCTTTACCACCACGCTGCGCCGCATGCTGGGTGAAGTGGACAGCTGGCTGAAAGGGGCCGACGCCAATGACGTGGTGTTCTTCTACCTGCAGGACGATATCAACGGTGACAGCAGTGGCTATCAACAGCTGCAGAACGACGTCGCCTGGCTGGGCGATATCGTCTACACCGCCGGTAGTTGTCAGACCCTTCCCTACGACCTGACCTTCGAGCAAATCCGCCAACAGGGAAAACGGGTCTTTATTTATAAAGATGATGGCAGCACCGGCTGTGATATTGCCAAAAGTGTTGCTGTTAACTTTGAGCAAAACAAAGGTGTCAGTGGCCTGAACGTTTATGAAAATCACTTTAACAGCAGCCGCTATGTACGCTCACAGGAATGCATTAACTATTTCTGTAACGACAACGTCAGCGCTGCAGATGCATTAACCGGCCTGCAGAACGGTATCAACGCTTTTGGTCTGGATATGATTGATGAAGGCGATATGGATAACAGCGGTGACCGCCTGAACAACCAGCTTTGGGCAGTCGGACCGGAAGGTGCAGGCTCAGCCTACAGCAATGGCCGCATTGCCCGTTTCCACGCCAGTGGCAATCGTTTTATGAGCGTTGCTGCCGACAACAGCCTGAACTATGCCTGCCGTAACAACAGCGGCCAGTGGGCCATCACTCAGGCGATGGGTAATGCCGCCAACGGTACCGCTGCATGTGCCGCTGAATATCCGGGCTATAGCTATACAACCCCGGCCAGTGCCTATGAAGCGCGCCTGCTGCGTAATGCCATCACCTCCGGCAGCGACGTGCATGTGAACTTTGCGGTCAGCAATGGTCAGTGGTTGCCGGATCGCTGGTAACAGCGTCTGCCGCTCGGCTCTGACCTTAAAATCCCGCGCCTGCGCGGGATTTTTTATTTCCGCTACAGCACAGAAAACTCTGCAGGCATAATGCTGTTTCCAAAGACAGCAGCCAACATCCGATGCGCAAATCAGGCAAGCCGACCACCGCATTAACTGAGCGCAGTTTTTATCGCGCCGGCCCCGACCATCGCAGCGTACTGGGTGGCGTCATTCCGGATTTTCTCACCATCCGTCAGCTGTTTGATTTTCGCGGTGTCGAAATTGGTCGCTGGGTAACACAGGATGAGCAGGAACATGCCGCGGCCTGTTTCTACGATGCATTGTGTGATTTAGCCCAGATTCTTGCCGGCCAGCCATTACCCACAGCAAAAGCCCTGCGCCTGCGGCGCGAGCTGATCTCGTTACGCGGCACGCTGGCATTGCAATATGGCCGTGGTGGCCGTCCTGGCGTATCGGCCCATTATTCGCCGCTGCAACGCAGTTTTGCTTTAGCCAAAAATGCCGGTCCCGGCAGCATTGCTCACGAATGGTTTCATGCCTTCGACCACTATATGGCCACCAAAGCTTTTACCGGCGCACCGGCTATGAGTTTTGCCTCGTCCCTCTGGCTACAGAATAAAAGCGCGACAGAGCATCCGCTGAATACCTTATTGGGCGACTGCTTTAAAGCCATTCTGCTCAGCGTTGATGGCAACGACCCCAGCCCGTTGTTTATTGCTTCAGCCGCGCAGGATAAAGCGCTGAATATCCACTACTACAGTCAGCCGGAAGAACTCTGCGCACGCGCTTTTGAGGCCTTTATTCAGGACGCCAGTATCAAAAATGTTTTTCTGGTAAAAGGCAGCAAAGCATCGGCGGAAGCGCAATCAGGCCTGTATCCACAAGATGAACAGCGCCGCACTATCAATCTGGCTTTCAGCCGCTACTTCTCCGCCCTGTGTCAGGCATTGCTGCGCCAGCCCACAGAATTCAACCGTTGACCTGAAGCATTTATAAAGCCATTTCTTGTAATCTGGCTGTTGTTGTCCGGTAAGATAAGCCTCAGGATATACGTCAGGCAGTGCACTGTCCGGCAATCCTCAAATGTAACGAGTTGAAAAATATTGTCTTTGGCGCTGGAACTTCTGCCAGAGCTGAGGCAAAGGTTACCCCATGTTATTCGATATCCGCACCCTGGTTGCCGTAATGGCAATCACCACCCTGGTCAGTGCCATCACCCTGTTTTTATTCTGGCGCCTGCTGCCGGAAGAGCGCGGCTTACGCCCTGCTGTATTTGGTGCTGCCTGCCAGTCGCTGGCCACCATACTGATTCTGCTTCGTGGTCAAATTGCCGATGTTTTATCCATCTTTGCGTCGAATATATTATTACTGCTGTCATACGCATTGCTGTATCAGACGATGCGTATTTTTTGCGGTAAGACGACCGAGTGGCGCTTGCCTGCAATCATTATTATTGCTCTTGCCCCGGTTTTCTTATTTTTTCCCGGCAATGAATATCTTGGCATGCGGGTAATCGCCAGCGCGATTGGTATTGGCTCGCTGTGTTTTCTGATTGCACTTGTTCTCTACCGTGAACGACAGCAGCAACTACCAGCCCGCCGCGGTGTCGCCATTGCCTTTGCCGGAGCGTCGGTCTGCAGCCTGATCCGCATTGTTGTGACACTGAAGTACCCGCCCGGCGATATTCATTTTCTCGATAAAAGCGACGATTCCCTGATTTTTATCTGGGGCATTATCCTGGCATTTATTTATGCGTTTTCCATCATCATGATGACGTCAGAGAGACTGCGGGAATCACTGAAACAAAAGCTTAATGATGAGCAGAAAGCACACCAGGTTGCCGAGCGGGCTCTGCAGGAACAGCGGGCTTTTGTCACTATGCTGTCACACGAATTCCGCACACCACTGGCTATTATCCGCGCCAATACCGACGCAATAACCCTGCTCTCTGATCATCAGAACAATGATATTGATACCTCGGTGGAACGGATCAATCGTGCCAATTTACGCCTTACCACGCTGGTTAATGGTTGTCTGAACAACGACCGTGTACAGAATCTTCTGACCGACAGCCAGGAAACCTTCAGTGACGTCAACCTGACCGGTGTATTGCAGGAAGTTGCCGATGAATATGACGTGCAGCTGCACGGTGATAACAGATCACCGATCGTCGTACAGGGTGACCGTGATCTGCTATTTATTCTTTTTTCTAACCTGATCAATAACGCGATCAAGCATTCAACCGACCGCAGAAATATTGAATTTTCCTGGTACCTGGATGCTCACGCCGTACATATCGATGTCACCGATGACGGCCCGGGCATTGCTGCAGAAGCCCGTGAAAAAATATTTGAAAAATACTTCCGCATTAACGCCGACAAGCGCACTCCCGGTACCGGTTTAGGATTGTATTTTGTGCGCGTTATCGCCGGACAACATCATGGAAAAGCAAGGCTGGTCGACGGGGACAGCACCCGTTTCCGCATAAGCCTGCCGTTAAAGGAGAACACATAATGAGCGACATCCGCGTATTGCTTGTGGATGATGAAGACGACTTCCGTGCACCGATCGCCATGATTCTGGCCAGTCAGGGCATGGATGTGTGCCAGGCAGATTCTGCCGAAGCGATGGACTATGTGCTGCAGAGTTATCAGCCTGATGTCATCGTACTGGACGTAAACCTGCCCGGAGAGAATGGCTTTGAAGCAGCCCGGCGCCTGAAACAAAAGAACAGCAGTAAAATTATTATGCTGACCGCTTACGGCGCACTGGAAGATCGCCTGCAAGGTCTGAGCTCTGGTGTCGATTATTACCTGCCCAAACCGGTCGACAGCCGCGAATTGCTGTTAATTATCAGGAACCTGGCCGGCAGACAACAACAGAGTATTCAGCTGCCGCCAGAGGTTCCGGTTCTGCACCAGGAGGCTCCGCTGACAATCCCGGCCGGTGAACAGGTCTGGCAACTTAATCTGCCGGAGTGGCAAATCATTCTGCCGCAAAAAACCACACAGAATCTGAATTTGTCGGAATTAAAATTATTGCTGAAGCTGGCCAAAACGCCGGGGACAGCAATCTCACGCAAAGAACTTTATGCCGCCCTCGGTTTTAAACAATATGCACCGGAAACCCGCAGTCTGGATGTGATGGTGTCACGCCTGCGTCGTCGCTGCAAAGCCGATGGCCAGGAAATGCCGATTAAAACCGTTCACAGTATCGGCTATTCCTTTAATGGTGCGATTGAGATTATCGGCAGCTCAGCCCTGGCCGAAGAAGTTGAGGGCATGTAGACCGCTACCGGCAAGCGGCCTCAGTTTCCGCCGGCAACCGATAGTGCCAGCAGCTGGCTGATTTCATTCAGCGAGCGTCCACTGTCGGCACGCCACTGATCAAACGCCTGCTGCACTGTCGCCCGCGCTTTGGCAGAACCCGGCATGCTGTTGGTAACACCTTCAAGCTTCAGTGCGGCCAATACATCGTTGGAATAGATCGGCATATCCACCCCCATACGCCGCAGCCACAGCTGTCCGGTTTTGCCACCAAGACGGGCACCGGATTTTTGCAGGGTGGCGATATTGGCGCAGATATCTTCCGGCTGCCAGGCGGCAAAGAATGCGGCAACCGAGCCATACTGTGCTTCCAGTCCGGCCAGATAATCGGCGTTACCCTGAATAGAACGGGTCTTGCTCCAGTGTTTGATCAGCCCGTCTTCCTTCATCATGGCTTCGAGCTGCTCGTCCGATAACTGACGGCAGTAGGCGAGATTAAATCCGCCGAATACCTGTTCAAAGCGCGGCCATTTATCGTCCACCACCTGCCAGCGGAAACCTGACTGAAACACCGCCCGCGAGGCTTCCGACAACCACTGCGGCGCCGGAATCTGCAACAGCTCTGCCGTGCTTTTGGGCTTCGTCAGGCGCGCTTTGACACTGGCTTCAGAATGACGCGACAGCGCACGTTGTTCGATTTCACTGAAATGGCGGAAAGACATAGCACCCCTCGTAACTGCGGTCAGAAAACCCGTTCAGACTACCAGCATCCGCCACCGTGCGCGCACAAAAAAGCCCGCACAGTGGCGGGCTGAAGCAGATGCAGGAGGAATTCACATGCTCAGGTAGGCAATAGCAAACAGTAATACCGAGCTGATCAGGGTTGCCCACATATGGATATGCAGCATTTCATGTTCGCTGAGCTCATGCTCAAAGGTTTCAGTATCGTCCACGACAATAATCTCAATTGGCCGTCTATGACCATTATTTTAGATCAGCTATGAACGGACGTTCTGTTTATTGCCGGAATTTTCGTAACCATCCTGTGCTGTTTTGTAATCCGGCCACGGAAACGGCTCATTACACGCCCGGCACAGCCATTCAGCACCATAAATCACTTAATGCTGTCTGGGGGCTGAAGTGATGTGCGATCTGCGCCTGTAACAGCTCAGCACAGGCGAGGGCATCGGTCTGCGCATGATGCGGGCGGTAAAACGGCAGATGGTAACGGCGGCGGCAATCGGCCAGTCGCACCGAGTCGGGTTTGCGGCCACGCAAACGCTGCCAGAACCCCGGCTCACGGCGCACGCGGTATGCCAGGGCCATGGTATCAATCACCGGAAATTCGATGCTTTCACCAATCCTTGCCTGCAGTGCATTGCTGAGAAAACGCCGCTCGATACTGCGGTGATGCGCCACCACCACGCGCCCGGCCAGCTGGGCCAGCAAGTCGTCCAGCACCTTGCTGAGATCCGGAGCTGCGGCAATATCGCTGTGGGTAATACCGTGCACGACAATGGATTCACTGGATAAGCGTGCCCGCGGCCGCACAATCCAGTGCCCAGCACCGGCGCAGGAGATCCGTGCCAGTGTCATGGGCACCAGCCCGATACTGACAATACCGCCCTGCTGCGGATCAAGACCGGTGGTTTCAAAGTCCATGGCCACCATAGGCACATCGGCAATGGCCGTGCTGCCAGCCGGTACGCCGGCCTGGTAATACTGTTGCAGGGCCGGGTGACGGGCGCTGGCGGCCAGTTCACGGAAACGGGCCGGCCAGTCGACCGCCGACAGATCTTCTCCGCTGAGACTGGATTCATTCTGCAACTGACTGCGGGGCAGATAAAACACGGCTTATACCGCCCGTCCGGGCTGATAACGAAACTTCAGAAACTTCTGCGCATTGCTGAGAATCTGGAAAGCGTCTTTCAGGTTTTTACGCTCAAAATCCGACAGATTTTCCGGCTCGATATTATTATCCGGCTCGGTTCCCGATTGCAGATCCAGCGCCTGATGCCGGATGCGCACCATGGCAATTAATTCCAGCGCGTCGCGCAAATCCGGGCCATTACCCGGCGGTAAAATACCGGCTTCGATGATATCTTCCAGGCGTTCAAACGAATTATGCGCAGCAGAGCCAACCGCCAGCGCATGCACACGGATCAGATCGGCCAGCGGCGCCGTGCCACGTCTTTTCATATTGATAGAATTGGTATGCTTACCATCGGTCTCCATCACAAAGCCTTTAAAAAATCCCAGTGGCGGCGTGCGCATTAATGCAGCGCGTGCCATACAGGCAAGAAAGCGCGAATTACTGCGTGCCTTACGCCGGATAAGGTCGTTCAGCATGTCGCTCCATTGGGTTTCGCCCCATACCCCTTCAAGATCAAAAAAGATGGCGCTGTTAAGCAGAAATTCCGGAGAGGGGCGTTCAATCCATTCGCTGAAATATTGTTCCCACACTTTTAATGGCTGGCGCCACTGGCGGTTGGTGGCCATCACTTTACCTTTGCAATAGGTATAACCACAGGCCGCCAGACCATCACACACAAAGGTCGCGAGATTGGAAAAGTATTCATCGTGTAATTGCGGATCAAAGCGGTTATCCAGAATCAGGGCATTATCCTGATCGGTAACAATTAACTGCTCTTCACGTGCCATGGAACCCAGCGCCAGAAAACAATAAGGCACCGGTGGCGGGCCGAATTTTTCTTCCGCCATTTCCAGCAGGCGCTGTTTAAAGCTGCGGCCAATCACCGCCATTGAGCCGCCAATCATGCGTGAATTAGCGTCCTCGGCCACCAGCCGGCTGAAGCAGGCGCGTACATCGCTGGCCAGTGCCGTCAACTCTTCCACCGTTTGTGCATTAAAAATACTGCGCACCACAAACAGGCTGTTCTGCGATTCATAACGGATAACATCCGCCAGCGCGATCACTCCCAGCGGTAATCCCTGTTTAATGACCGGCAGGTGATGCACGTTATACCGCAGCATTAATAAAATGGCTTCGAACACAAACTGATTGTGCTCTACCTTGGTTAATTCGGCGGTCATGATATCGGTTACCGGCGTATCGAATGGCAGGCCCGGCGTTACCAGCCGGTCGCGGATATCGCGGTCAGTCACAATGCCCACCAGACGTGACGCGGCCATCGGCTGATCATCCGAGGTGGTCACCACCAATAACGAGGAAACACCTTCTTCGGTCATACGGATAGCCGCTTCACGCGCCGTCGCAGCGGCCGGTAAGAGTACCGGTTCGCGACTGACCAGGGTTTCGATACGGGCCGTCATCAGCTCGTTGGCGTCTTCGCGCCGGGCAACGGCCTGACGCAGGCGGGTGCGGTCTTCCACCTCAACCTGATCAGCAAATTCTTCGTTATTATCAAATAATTCGGTAAATAAAGGCTCCGGAATCATATACACCAGCGTGTCTTCCAGCGCATAAACCGGAAAGCGCACACGCTTATTACGCAGCAAACCGAACTCGGCAAAAAAGCCGCCTTCGCTTAAGCGGTTATAAAGTTCGCCATTACGCCGGAACACTTCGACGGCGCCACTGCGGATCACATACCAGTCATTAATTTCGGCGCCGAATTCCAGAATCTGCTGTCCGGCTTTGAAATAGGCAATGCTGATCTGCACAGCGACCTGCTGCAAAACCTCATCACTCAGGCCGGTAAAAGGCTGGTGCTGACGCAGGAAATCAACAATTTCGATATGTTCTGCTTGCATGGCAATTCCGTAAAAAAACAACAGCACAGGAAACCCTGTGCTGTTGTTACTTATAGCCGCTTCAGGCCGCTTTAAGCCGGTTTAGGCTCAGAAGACAAACCTTTAATAATGGAAAAGGTTGCTACCAGTAAAACGATGGTAAAGGGTAATCCGCTCGACACCGCCATCGCCTGCAAAGCCACCAGCCCACCGCCGAGAATCAGGGCAATAGCCACCAGCCCTTCAAAGGTACACCAGAATACCCGTTGCGGGGTTGGCGCATCGACCTTGCCACCGGCAGAAATCACATCAATAACCAGTGAGCCGGAATCCGATGAGGTAACAAAAAACACGATCACCAGAATAATACCGATAAAGGACGTGATCTGCGCTAACGGCAATGCGTCCAGCATGGCAAATAACTGCAGCGGCAGTGCCGATTCTGCGGCGGTTTTGTAGCCGTCCTGAACGTACTGTTCAATTGCGGTGCCGCCAAATACCGTCATCCATAAAACACAGGCGGCCGATGGTACCAGCAATACCGACACCATAAATTCACGCACCGAACGGCCACGGGAAACACGGGCGATAAACATACCGACAAATGGTGACCAGGAAATCCACCAGGCCCAGTAGAAGGCCGTCCAGCCGGAGGTGAAATTCGCATCCTCCCGCCCAACCGGATTGGACAGCGCCGGCAAGTTCTGGAAATAGGCCAGCATATTGTCAAAAAAGCCGGTCACAATCGCCAGTGTCGGGCCAACGATAATCACAAACAGCAGCAACAGAATGGCCAGTATCATATTGATTTCAGACAGACGCTTAACCCCGGCGTCCAGACCGGCAACCACCGACATCATGGCAATGGCGGTAATACCAATCACCAGTACAACCTGCGTGGTATTGCCTTCCGGCAGGCCAAATAAATAATGCAGACCGGAGGCCGCCTGAGAAGCACCCAAACCCAGCGATGTGGCCAGACCAAACAATGTCGCCAGCACGGCGATAATATCAATGATATGCCCTGGCCAGCCCCAGACACGCTCGCCCAGCACCGGGTAAAACACCGAGCGGATGGTCAGGGGTAAACCTTTATTAAACGAAAATAACGCCAGCCCCAGCGCCATAATTGCGTAAATAGCCCAGGGATGAAGTGCCCAGTGATAAATGGTTGCCGCCATACCCAGACGGGCCGCCGCTTCGGCGTCACCCGCCGCAGCTCCCAGCGGAGCCCAGTCGGTGCGTACGCCATTTTCGGTGCTGATACCGGCAAAGGAACTGCCAAAGTGTGAAAGCGGCTCAGATACGCCGTAGAACATCAGGCCGATGCCCATACCGGCGGCAAACAGCATGGAGAACCAGGCGGTATAGCTGTAATCGGGGGTGGCTTCGGTTCCGCCTAAGCGAATGCGCCCCAGAGGCGAAACAATCAAACCAAGACAGACAATCACAAAAATATTACCGGCACTGAGGAAGAACCAGCTCAGGTTGGTGGTCAGCCAGCTGCGGATGCTGCCGAACAGTGGTTCAACCTGATTGTGAAACAGCAGCGTCAGCAGCACAAAAGCGATAACTGCCAGACCAGACACCGCAAACACGCGGTTGTGGATATCGAGCCCAAAAGGGCCAACATTGACAATGATGTTGTCCTGACCGACCTGATAATCAGTGTCGATCGGATTCACATCGCCATCGGGGATCATAGGATCATTTTTTTCAGCCATTGCGGCCAGCCTCCCGTGGTTTATTCAGACCTGCTTATTGCTTACGCGCAGGCTCGGATTTCAGGCGCCGATACACGATCGGGCAAGTGCATACCAGACTGCTTCACCGGGAAGAAATGCCTGCCAGGGCATCAGTCTGATACAGAAAATGGCCTGAACAGCCTAGCAAAAAGGAAGGTATTGGGCAAAAAACGCCCCTGAACTTTCAATAACCACGGCCATTCCAGCCGAAGTGAGGGCTAACAAATACGGGAGAGAGAGCAACAGCAGACAGTCAGAAAGGCAACCTCAGCGCGTCAGAAAATTCTGCACCGCGGTGATCTGATCACGTGCCATCAGCATCGGTGCATGGCCTATTCCGGGAAACTCAACCAGCTGGGTATCGTTATGCTGCAGCATGCTGCGCGCCGTTTCGGCCAGCAGTAAATCAGATTCGGCACCACGGATCACCAGCACCGGGCAGTGCACCGCACTCCAGACTGCCGATAAATCCACATCCCCGGTCACCGCGGCAAAGCCATCGGCAATGGCCGGGTCGTAACGCAGGCATAATCCATCGTCACAGCTCTCAGTGCCATGCAGCGCCAGATGCGCCCATTGCTCATCGGTCAGCGGGCCGAAAGGCTGTGCTACCTGACGCAAATACTGTTCGGCTTCGCCAACATGAGCAAAATGCGGCGCTTTGCCCACATACTGCCCCAGCCGTGCCAGCGCACTGTAAGAAATAAAAGGCCCGACATCATTCAGCACCAGCTTGCCGATGGTGTCGCCGGGAGCGGCAGCCAGCATCATGCCGATCAGTCCGCCCATCGAGGTGCCTACCCAGTCACAACGGCTGACAGCAAACTCGCTGAACAGATGCGCCAGCAATTGCTGCATCTGTGCGATATACAGCGGATAACCGTACAGCGCCGGCTGTTGCAGCCAGTCGCTGTCACCACGCCCTAATACATCCGGGCAGATTACGCGGTAATGCTCCGCCAGCTTTTCGGCGAGAAAATCAAAGTCGCGGCTGTTACGGGTCAGGCCATGAACACAGAGCAGCAAGGGCTGTTGTTCGTGCAGGCTGTTATGCCACTGCATATAGGCCATGCTGCGCGTCCCTTCCGGGGTCTGAATGTCCAGCCGGTGCTGGCTGTGCAGAATGCTCATAATCTCTCCCTGCCTGAAATAGCGGCAAATACCGCAGGCGCTGTCTGTGTCAGCTCAGGTTTTGTGTTAACCACTGCTGTACCTGGGCGTAGGGCTGCTGCTCAAGCCTGCCCATCGCGCCTAGCGAACGGGCTTTTATCTTGCTCAGCCAGGGCACATAAATACCACATAAATAGCGGGTTAACAGCTCGATGGAGGCCGGCTGGCCGAATTGCGCCTGAATAGCCTGTTGCACCGGAGCACAGAGCGCACGCGCATCCAGCCCGGCAAAATCTCCCTGCGTATTACGTACCGGCCACGGCTGATGTTCGCCACGACATACCGAGCAGCGACCGCAATCTTCACTCAGGTTATCGCTGAAATAACCGGCCAGCGTACGGCTGATACAACGCGGCTGACGGAACAGCTCCAGCATATGCTGTATACGCTGAATTTCGCTCTGCTGTTTGGCGGCAAAATGCTGATATAAATCATTGGCCAATGCCGGCTGCAATAATGCGGTATTTACCCGGTAAACATCAGTCATCTGTTTGCTTTCCAGCTGCAGCCAGCCTTTTTCCTGACAGTATTCCAGCGCCCGCAGTGCGCGCAGCCGTGGCGGTACATCGCTGCCTGTCTGAGTCTGAGCCAGCGCTTGCTCCAGTGCCGGAATATTCAGTGTGTACCAGCTACGGCCTTTATCGCTGCTGTTGAATACCGTGCGCAGAAACTGTTGCGGCTCCGGCTGAAAATGCGCCAGTAATTCTTCTTCATTGCTATTCAGGCGATATTTATATTCGGCAAAATAGCTGTATTGCGAGGTTAATACGCCGCGCATTTCCAGATTAACCAGCAGGGTTTTTAACGGTAATAAACGGATATTGCTGGCCGCCGACAGCGGTGTCATCAGCACTTCCCACTGACCATTCTGGGTTTGTGTACTGATCGTATGCAGCACCTGCTGAATACTGCTCAGCTCCGGCGTATCACCGTAGACAAAGTTTTCCAGCACCGTCAGGCCCGATTCATCACCGAGCATAATGCAGTCCGAGGCTTTGCCATCACGTCCGGCACGGCCGATTTCCTGACTGTAATTTTCGATGGATTTGGGCAGGTCGTAATGAATCACCTGACGGATATTGCTTTTATCCACGCCCATACCAAAGGCAATGGTGGCCACAATTACCGGCGTATTACCGCGCATAAAACGCTGCTGAATGGCATCGCGCTCTTCGTGACCAATACCGGCATGATAGGCTTCAACGGTAAAAGGCAGCTGAGCGTTGAGTGCGGCGGCGACTTCCTCAGCGGTATTCTGCAGGGTGACATAAATAACCGCAGCAAAATCCTCGTGTTTTTCTGCACTCTTTTTCGCCAGATAATTCAGCCAGGTGGCGCATTTGGTAACGCGCTCATGCTCTGCGGTTGGCTGGGCCAGTAAGCGTAAATTCGGCCGGTAAAAGCCGGTGCAGACCACATGCTCGGGTTTAATAGCAAAATGCTTTTGCATATCGGCAATCACAGCGGTGGTTGCCGTAGCCGTTAACAGCAACACCTGTGGAATAGCAAATTCACGGCAGTAATCGGGTAGTTTTAAATAATCCGGGCGGAAATTATGCCCCCACTCAGAAATACAGTGCGCCTCATCGACCACCAGCAACGAGATGGGAATCTGCTGAATAAACTGGCGGAAGCGTTCATTTTTAAGGCGCTCAACCGACACCATTAAAATTTTAATGCTGCCGCTGCGCACGCCGTTCATCACTTCCTGTGCTTCGTCGCGGTTCTGGGTAGAATCAATGGTCGCTGCAGCAATACCCTTGCTGCGTAAAAACTGCACCTGATCCTGCATTAATGCCAGCAGAGGCGAAATCACCAGCGTTAAATTTGGCAGTAATAAGGCCGGCAGCTGATAGCAGAGCGATTTACCTGAGCCAGTCGGAAAAATAGCCGCGGCCGAATGCCCGGCCAGTAAGGCCTCAACCACCGGCTGCTGACCGGGACGCAACGCTGAAAAGCCAAAGTGTTGCTGCAGTGCGGCCTGCCAGTTCATATTTTTCATCGTTAATTAATCCTTATGATCAGACGCATTTTTATGCATTTGATGTTTGCGGTAAGTCAGCGGACTGCAGTTTTGCCAGCGTTTAAAAGCTCGTGAAAAAGTGCCCTGATTGCGGTAGCCCAGCAGCATGGACACTTCCAGCAGACTGAGGCTGTTATCGGCCAGATACTGGCAGGCTAATTGTTCACGGGTGCGATCCAGTAACGCTTTCCAGCTCAGATTTTTTTCATCCAGCCGCCGCTGTAAGGTTCTTACTGAACAGTACAGCCGTGGCGCCAGCGATTCGATGGTCGCTTCTCCTTCCGGCAGCAGACGCACCACTTCCGCCTGCAGCTGACGCAGAAATTCATCCGGCTCCGGCACCGCACGCAACATCGACAGCGCCTGCTCTTCCAGCAGATGCCGCAACCCCGGCTCACCGCGCATTAATGGCAGGCTCAGAACATCAACACTGAATACCAGACGGATGCGGTCGCTTTCCATCACCACCGGACAGGCAAAAAAATCTTCCAGCGCCTGCAGCTGCTGCGGGTTACAGCGATGACTGAAGTGCACCTGCTGCAGGGCAACATCACGCACCAGATTCTGCCGGGTAATATGCACCAGCGCGGCAATGGCTGTTTCGTCCACCAGCGCCATCCCCGGTAACGGCTGCCAGGCGATTTCCACACACTGAGTGCTATCCACGCTGCGGCTGAGAATCTGCGCCACCGAAGCACCATAAAATAAACGCTCAAAGCGCTGATAACTCAGCAGCGCCTGACCGAGATTGTCGCAGGCCGCCGCGAGATAACCCAATACGCCGGTATGCTGAAGCGTCACCAGGCGTGCTAACGCCAGCGAGGCGGCCTGATCCTGCGGACGCAGGGCAAAAGCCGCTGCCAGCATCTGCGCCCAGTCGTTAATCGGCACATTATCGGTCGGCCCGTAGGCTGCAACCGCTGCGCGCAATGCCGGGGCATCCAGCCCGTTCTGATCAAGCCAGTCGGTAAGCAGCCGGATCCAGCTGCCGGTGACACGGACAATACCTGCATTCTGTGGAGTTGGCATGAAATGCTAAAAACCTGGCACGAGAAAGTCATTTTGCTTTTCAGTTTCCCGGTAGATTGGCCAGCATGTCAAACCCAGCGGAGAAAAAGATGGAAGACTTCTTACACGCCCTTGTGTTTATCGTTCTGGCCGGCCCGGTATTTTTTGCCGTCATGTTTGCCGAACGCGCCTGGCTGATACGTCAGGAAAAAACCGATGCCTACGACCTGAAAGAATCGGCGGCCAATATCGGCACCGGTCTGATTTATAAAGTGCTTGATGCACTGTCGATTATTTTTATTGGTTCCGTGATTTATCTGGCCGTACAGAGCTATGGCTTTCAGTGGCAGTCATCATCACCGCTGCTGAATTTTATTCTGCTGATGGTGCTGGTCGATTTTAATTTCTACTGGGTGCACCGCTTTATGCACAAAGTGCGCTACGGCTGGGCCGGGCACTGGGTACACCACAGCTCTGAGCGTTTTAATTTTTCCACCGCACTGCGACAGACGCCGGTTGTGTCCTTTAACGGTATTATGCTGGTTGCCATGCTGCCTGCGGCGGTGATTGGTTTCAGTCTCGAACAGGCGGTGATTGCTCTCGAACTTAACCTGTTTTTCCAGTTTTTTGTCCATACTGAAGTCGTGCGAAAACTGCCACACTGGTTTGAATTTGTATTTAATACACCGTCACACCACCGCGTGCATCATGGCAGTAACCCAAAACAGATCGATACTAATTTTGCCGGTGTGCTGATTATCTGGGATCGTTTATTCGGCACCTTTGTCGATGAAAAAGATGCCGGCGAAATCCGTTATGGCGTCGACTTCCGTCCGGCTAACAGCCTGAACCCGTTTCGGTTAGTGATCGCCGAGTTTGTCAGCATGTGGCGGGATATTCTGCACTATCGTGATATCCGCATTCTGTGGAAGCACCCATCCTGGGTAGAAGAGCATTACGGCCGAAAATAAGGCATTTAAGAGAAGGACTTGAAGAGAGGGACTTTAAGAGAAGGATTCAGGAATCCGGGTTCAATACGCTGCCTTGCAGCGTATTGAACAACGCCGGGATAACTCCGCGTGCTATTGCACCGAAGTCATCCCTTTCACCATAGACAACAGGCTTTCAGGATGAGCGTTGGATACTAATGTGTAACTGATGCCCTTATGGTCAAAGGCTAAATGCGCAAAGAGCGGAAACTGGCTGAGCAACACCGGCGTATTGCCAATGGTCAGCGGCACGGCGGGTACAGTTACCGGCTGGCTTCCCTCTGGTGTGGCAATCGCCAGCAGAAAGAATTTATCACCATAGTAATAAGCCGCACTGCTGTTGCTTTGCTGGTAAAACTTACGCTGCGAGAAACTCCAGGTATTATTTTTATCCTCCGGCCAGACAATGTTGTTAGCAGTCTTTTTACTCAGCTCTTTCTGCGACAGGGCTTTCTTACTTAAATCCAAAACTCTTACCTGAGTATTCTGCGGTAAGTTAATCTCCGGCAGCGTCAGGCCTTCTTTATTGAATTCGATGCTGTTGTTTCTGATGGTCGATTCAACACCATTGTTAAATACAAACCGGGCCTGCATAAACAGGGAGTGATGATAATCGACAAAGGCTTCTATCTTTCTGATTTCATCGCTTTCATCTCTGGCGACAAAATCGATACCGACCGCCAGACGGTCAGCAACGTGAATAGAGGGCGTAAAGGTCTGTTCGTAGTGCTCTTTGTTGAACAGATAGATATCTTTGATTGTCTCCAGAGAACCACCCGCCTGATAATCCTCAAGCCCTCTGACGATGAATGCCCGCTGGTTCGGCTTATCATGCAGGGTGATTACCCCGGCATGCTGGCTGACTTCAATACCGCTGAGAGAATCCGGCTGCAGTACCTGCTGATAAAAGCCATCCGGTTTTTTGAACATTACATCACTGATAACCGCAACACTACCGTCCGACTGCGTCTGCTCTGTTTGCGCCTGATAGTTATCAAACTTAGCCAGATTATCGTGCGTGCGGTTGATCCAGAAGCGGTCTTCACTGTTCGTACCGGCATTAATATCCGCCAGACTGTCAGGGCTTAAGACAGCAGCACCAAGACAGAGCATCAGCCCGCTGTTCTTGGCAAAACGAGTGACAAAACGAGAGATCAAAGAACGAACATCCATATTCCAGCCCTTAAGTGATTATCAGGATGCTCACCCTAGCATGATTTGTGGAGGAGGGAACATAGCTGCGTATATCAGGCTTTTTACCCCAGCCTCAACACGGTGATGGACTGCTTATACTAACGGAAATGCATTATCAGAGAGCGCCTTGATTTCAATCACAGCTAGAACTCTGAATCGACCATTCGTGCAAACAACAGTGGGCTATTTCCACAAGCCTAACTTCTGTTCTTCAGCAACTCGGGATTAATCAGAATCAGTAGTTCACTATGATGCAGCCGTTCAAACAGTGTTTCTGTACCTTTACAAGACAAGAGCAACATCTGACACCACTAGCGGGAAACCGGGTCACCAAATACCGCCGGCTTGGGTCTATGTAAAGTAGTGCAGGGCTAACTATCCCCTTTGTGAGCCAATTCATATTTCAGGATAAGGATAAGCCTAGGCCAAATCCTATCTAAAATAATCCAAAAGCTGAGTATCCTCGCCACAGGTCGTCAGAAATTATAAAAAATCCTCTCCATATTTCTTACATCTTGAATAAGCAGAGTCGAATTACTAATTTTTTGTTAAAAAACGGCGATTAAGATGGATATCCTTTTATCATTCCAACAATATTATGCTTATTTATCTACAGGGTGCCATCGACAGAGCCTCAGGCTATGTGCAAGTACAGAACAATATGAACAGCCTAGGTGATATAACGTGTACGAAAATCAGTTTAGTAACAGCCGTTATATGCATCCTCAGAAGTGTATTAACAACTTCTGCAACACTATGTCAGCACCGACGAAGTCTCGCTAAGTCTGAGCAAGGATGCCAATGCGTTTGGTTTGGATATGTTGGCAGAAGGTGACCTTAACAACCCCGATACCACCTGAATAAACAGCCTTGGACTACCAGATTTCTGGCAATAAACTGACCGTTTTCAGCAGATTTTTCTGCCTACGGATACCTGCTCTTTTTCATATTATATCCTGCGCAATTCTTTTGATTGATAATAGTATCAAGTCGGAATAGACTAAAGCCTCCCCCCAAATTACTCAGGATGAGTTCTGCTATGTATATAAATCGTATATTCCTCATATTGACTGCAGCTTCAACGCTGCTGATGCCAATATCTGTCAGCGCAATGTCAAATCCCATACTAATTACTCAGAAGCCTGATGAGGCACTAACCATCGGCTATGCAGGCTCCGGCGTACAGAACGGAACTTCGATAAAAGAGGGAGTACTGGGAGCTGTAAGGGATTTTGCTGAGCCCTGTGTTGACGCGAAAAAAATCATTTGTGTGACAAATCCAACGGATCCTATATGTACTGCATTCTCTAAAGATGAACTAACCAGCATATCGGTGGTCGAGGCCAGAGGTGCCGCACAGTGTATTGCAAGCATCTGGGCTTTCGGATCCGATAGCCTTGCCGCCACAATTTATTCGGCCGTTAATAGGGCAGGGATCGTTGTTGGTGTTGTTGGCTTTCTGGACAGCCCTTCCAAACAATATGATATTTATGCGGAATCTGTATTAATCCGCAAGAACGACAAGCCAGAGTTTTTCTATAATCAGACGAGCGGTAAATCTTTCAGCGAGACATCCAACCGGGCCCCAGCCTACGTCGATTTCAATGGTCGTATGTACATGGCCTTCGTTGATCCGGACTATAAGCTCAAGATATCTTCACGACAAGTAGGCGACACACCGCAATTTGGATGGAATATCCCTAAACAGATCAATAGCCACAAGTCAGGGGATAAGCCATCTTTGGCGGTATTTAATAATCAACTTTATGTTGCTTTTAAAGGTTCAGGCTCGAATGCGATCTATATTTCGCGTTCTTCCGATGGTGTTAGCTGGAGCGCGGCAAAACGAATCAATAGCCACCAGAGTGCTTACAGTCCAACATTGGCCGTCGTCAAAGTAAATGGGGCTGACCACTTGGTCGCTGGATTCCGTGGCTCAAGCAGCAAGCGTCTTTACTTTACTCATACGGTAGATGGCACAAACTGGATTTCTGCAGTTAAGAATTCAGAACAATCTTCAAATGCACCATATCTTGCAGAACATAATGGTGCCTTATTCGCAGCCTTCAAGGGAGCTTCCACCCGAGATCTTTATGTTATGAAATCTACCGACGCCGGCATGTCCTGGACGAATGCCATTTCACTATCCAATCGATACAGGTCCAACCGGGCTCCGGCCATAGCAAGTCATAACGGTAAACTGTATATGGTATTCAAAGGGATTAGTACCAATAACATTTACTGGACGTATTCCGTGGATGGACTGAATTCATTCACGGCACCAGTCGCATACTTACACGACAGTGTTAGTGGGGTTTCGAATAAGACATCCGGGAGCCTGACGCTGTACTCATCAGGTTTATTCTGACCGATCAGACCGAAAGGACATCCTAAATTTTAATTAATTATTATTCGCTACATCTACTGCTTTAAGCAGTAGATGTAAGCAGTTCAAGACCATCGTCTGAATAAATATTAGCGTAGATATCCATAATGAGTTTGCGTCAAACTTAAGCTTCCAGACGTCTTAGAGAATTCTTTGGATACTGGAGCACTCCAGTTTAACCCATCGATACTTTTCGAATACAAAACTTGGCTTGTACTAATATGTTTAAATGCTATGTACAACTCTCCTCCCATTACTGATGGAGCAATTGCAGGTCCCCGATTGCTTTTGATCGAGGACGGCAGCCGACGCTCGTTCGACCAGTTTACACCATCAACTGATGACAACATGTATAAGTTATTTGAGCTGGAGCCTTTATAGGCAAGATGAAGCTTACCATCGTAACTAGCAATATATGGAGTATTGGAGGTTTTGTGCTTACGTATACGTTTAGCGGCACTCCACACTCCACCACGCACAGACGTTTTATAGTAAATGTAATTAGTCGATGCCCCCCTAAATGCCAGATACATAGTATCACCAAGCACTGTTAGAGATGGACCACTGGCACTTTTATCTCCAGGCACAACTAAATCAGAACTCAGCCAATCCTTGCCATTATTGGACTTTGCAATATACAGACTTTTGCTCGACAGCCCACGAACAGCCAAATACAAATGATCACCGAAGCCTAAAAGAGCGGGACGTCCAGCTGAACGCAAAGTTAAAACACGTCCGCGATTATTATTAATCATTTGCCATGAATAACCATCATCATCACTATAAGCCATTCTTACTTCTTGCGTAGCACGATCTACATAGGCTGTATAAATACTTCCGTTAAAATAAGTAATTGCTGGCGCGTAGGCAGACAATAAAATATCTTCAACGACAAAAGAGTCATAACAACCTGAACCTGATGAGCAATTTGACCGACGATAAGACTCGTAAATCGGTGAAATCGCAACATGGTCTAATAATGGTGAGACATACTGCCTGTAAGCCCCTTTATAGGTTGAGTAATCAAGATTTTTCCAATCAATCGAGAACTTACAATCCGAACAGTAGCCAACACTGAAAGAGGTCATTGCTGTTTCAGTTCCACTTCCAGCAAAGCCAATCAGCAACTCTTCATCTGACCAGGCAGTATTTTGAATGATCAAACACGCAGCCAACATTATAACTTTAATAAAATTTCTCACTGATATTTCATCCTTTCAGCAACTTAAAGAAAATACCACTATACACAACCTCTACAAACTCAGTAATTAGAGTTCATCATAATCACCATCGCGAATCTCCAACCAAGAGTCATCGAAAAGCAAATTTGAACAGCAAAAATTCAATCCATCGCAACTTTAAATATCAATTGACCTTATACCGTACCGGTAGCATTGGGTTTAATCACTAACCCACCAATAGAAACCCAATTTGAAACTTAAATTTACTCCATATCGGTATGGTAGCAACTCTGACGAGTTCCATGCTAATCGCACTAAATGATTATAATAAAAGGAACCCTGAAAAACAGGGTTCCTTTGACAATCAGCAATACCGCTATCAATCGTTACATTCAATCAATGAAAGTTTTTAAAACCCAAATTGATAGCATTGGCATTTTCAATGCAAAATCGTATAGAAATAAGCTTTCAAACCATATAGATATATGTCAGAACTAAAATTAATACCGCCTTTACTTTTTACTGAAAAAGTTGTTTTGTCACAACGATAGCTGGTATTAACATGAGAATGTAAGTGATTCCTGTTGTTGGATGTACGATAGTAACCGCGATCTCCTCTCCCCACATCAAACATTACTCCATCAGGCAGACAAACATCAAACTCTCGGACATGAGTTCTACCAGAATTGAACTTCTTCGCATAACGCTTATGAATATCAGATTTTGACCACGACGGAATCAGATCACCATTTATTACATCACTACACGCAATTCCTTGCGACTGACAAGCAGATTCAACAGGGGCGTCACATTGAGAAAACTTATTAGCATCAGAACATTCACCCATTTTCAAATCTACCAAGCTTGCAGCAGCATAGCAGGAAGTGGTTATGTGATGCCCATTGTTTAATAGCGCATCCGCTAAAGCAGCTTGTTCAACATCATTATTAAATATAAAACAACGAGATTCTAGTTGATGAGCTACAGAAAGCCATGCATCAAACCGCGGTTTAACCGTCTGAATATCAGGCATGCTGAATTTATAATTATTCACGAAAGAATAAATTGGAACAGGACTGTAATACTTATCATTTTTAAGATCCGAAATAAGCTTAAGCAATCCATTGATATCCATTGCCAAAAGGTTTAATTCACTCTTGCCTTCAATCCCTGCGGTTACAATCACAGCCTCAAGCGAATAGCCTCTGTATTTTTCCACCAGCGTTTTGGTACTTTCTGAAGAACCACTTCCAGAGCCGTAGTTTTTTATATCTGCCTGAAGTGTAAGAGCTTGAGATTTTGTAACAGAAGTAGAACCATTGACGGCAGTAATGCGAAGTGAAAACTGAGCCATTGCCCCCATAATAACATTAGAGATATAGCCATCACCGCACCTATTACGAAAATCTGTAATACTTGAATGGTAAGTTGCTGCTGCGGATGGCTTTAAGTCTGACATCTCGCCCGAGCTTACTGCATTTAACATCGTCATTGACCGAACAAAAAGTCCGGCAATAGCGTAAGTATCTTTTTCGAAGTGCGTTTCTCTGGTGATCTGGCTAGAGTAACCCCCACTACCAGTAAATGAGCTATACGTCCCATTACCACTCACAGAATTATTAGATTTATAAAACTTACTTAACTCCTCATGACTAGAAACAACCTTAACGTCCCAGGCTGTTCTTACATAATTACTTTCATAAGAAAGCATCTCAGCAGGAGACAACTGCAAGCACCTTTCAGTTTTCGCCTCCTCTCGAATGTGATCAAATGATGCACCAAGTGCGACTAGGCCTCCATGAGCTGAACTGGCCTGCAAGGTTTTGACCATTGGGGAGCCAGAAGCTATCGAATAGCCGGACAATGAGACCAGACAGATCCCCGCCATTAGTACTTTTTTCATAATATTCCTTTATCAATTTTAACACCGCAAAAATACGGCAAGCGATCCTAACAAAAAAGTAAATATATTCAATTTATTTTTAAGATAGATAATCACAATTTCTAAAATTGGAAAAATCTCTCTACTGCCTTATCTAACTGACCAATTACCAACCAGATTTCAGATTAAGAACTACCACATCTTTGGCCGTTTCAATATGCCAAAGGACAGAAAATAAGATATGCACCAGCAAATATTATGACTAAAAATAATGCATCCATGCACAAAGAAACTACGAGAAAAAAATCGCACTTAGTAATTAGAAAATGGTAGAGGACGCCAAAGCCAGTACATCTGCAAGGTCTCGGAAATTTTCATTACGATGCTTCTTTTACTATTTTATTGGTAACAATCCTAGCATGATGCAGACTACTGAACTGTTAAATTTATTTGACAACAGCATTGCCACTTAATAGTCATTTACCTGAACAAGTCCCGCTGTGGCATACAGTCTCAGTTACCGGAACCATCCGGCCGTTGCTGCTGTACAGGTATCTCAATCCTGTTAATTAACGACACCAGCACAAAGCTCAGCAGCATCAGTAAATACCAGGAGGACAGCTTGGCCAGCGGCACCATTTGCCAGCCATTCTGTTGATTGGGGTAAATCCAGATATTGGTGTAGGTGGCGATATTTTCTGCCAGCCAGATAAACAGGGCCACTAGCAGCCAGCCAACCAGTAACGGCATATGGCGATGCTCGCGATGCATACGGAAATAAATATGGGTGCGGGCAAATAAAACGATGGTTGCGCCCAGCAGCAGCCAACGCAGATCCCAGATAAAATGATGACTGAAGAAATTCAGGTAAATCAGAACCACCAGAATAATGGTCCAGCGGCGGCGCGGGTAATACGAATAACGGAAATCGAATATCCGCCATACGCGGGCAATATAGCTGCCCACGGCGCTGTACATAAAGCCGGTAAACAGCGGCACATTGCCAATGCCAAATACATAATCTTCGGGGTAAACCCAGGAGCCGATGGCGTCTGAGGTTTTGAATAATTCCATCACGGTGGCCACCAGATGGAATACGACGATCACCCAGGCTTCGCGCAGGGTTTCCAGCTTAAAGGCCAGTAAAAGCAACTGAAAGACGATGGCGGCGAGAAAAATAAAATCGTAACGGTGCAGGGATTCAAGCGGATACCAGTAACGGGTAACAATCATTACCAGCAAAAGAAATCCGCCGAACAGGCAGGCATAGGCCTGCTTCAGACCAAATAACCAGAATTCGTGCAGCCAGTCCCTGGCGCGCTGATAGTGCACGGTTTATTTCTTAACCGGTTCTTTCAGCGCTAACGGACTGATATTACGGCTGACCAGCAAATCCTGTGCTTTGTTCATCTTTGAGCGGTCAGTAAAGGGGCCGACAAATACACGGTGCCAGGTGCTGCCATTAACGGTCGACTCCTGACGGTAGGCATTCAGGCCTTCGAGCAGCAGGCTGGCGCGCAGGCGCTCGGCATCGTCAGCAGAGCGGAAAGAACCAGCCTGTAAACGATAGGTGTAACTGACTTCGGCATCTTTGGGTGTCGATTTATACACATCGACTTTAGGTACTTCGACGGTCTGTTTTTCCAGCAACTGGTAAAATTCATAGCTGGGTTTGGCGACTTCTTTTGCCGCTTCTTCTTTGGCTTTTTCCACGCCCAGCTTCAGCGCTTTTTTGGCATCGCCTTTTACGGCTTCCAGTTCATCGCCGGCGGGAATAGTCGCCAGATACAGAATAAATCCGATAAAGGCGACTGCCAGTGTTGGCGTGGTTACCCACACCCACTTGGGAATACGACTTGCGCTGTCCGACATTTCGTTGTCCTGTTATGTAGTGCCCATTAACACTGATTAAAGGCGCTGATTTCTGGTGTAGCGTACGCCGTTAAGACAAGGCGAAGTCGGGCGAGAAAGCGGAGCCTACATATTCGTAAGTGAGCATTTCGAGCACGACTTCAACGCCGTATTAACAAGTACGGTAGCCAGAGCAGTTACATTTCCTGCGGCGCTGAAACGCCTAATAACCCCAAACCATTGCTGATCACCTGACGCACGGCTTCCGCCAGTGCCAGACGGGCATTACGCACATCGGCATCGTCCACCAGGGTTTTTTCTGAGTTGTAGTAGGTGTGGAAATCACCGGCCAGATCGCGCAGGTAATTCGCCACGCTGTGCGGCTCGTGATTATTGGCTGCCACTTTAACAATTTCCGGGAAGCGGCCCAGTTTTACAATCAGGTCTTTTTCGCTTTCCAGTTCCAGTTTTGGCAGTGCTGCCAGGCCTTCGGCCAGTGTCCAGCTCTGACCCGCTTCCGCCAGTTTACGGAAAATAGAGCATACACGGGCATGGGCGTACTGGATGTAGTAAACCGGGTTATCGGACGACTGTGAACGCGCCAGATCGATATCGAAGGTTAACTGGCTGTCGGCTTTACGCGCCGCCAGGAAGTAACGGGTGGCATCGCGGCCCACTTCGTCGATCAGATCGCGCAGGGTCACATAGCTGCCGGCACGCTTGGAAATTTTCACTTCTTCGCCGCCACGCATTACCGTCACCATCTGGTGCAGCACGTAGTCTGGCCAGCCTTTTGGAATACCGGCATTCAGCGCCTGCAGACCGGCGCGCACACGGGTAATGGTGCTGTGGTGGTCGGCGCCCTGCTCGTTCACCACACGCTCAAAACCACGCTGCCATTTGTCGAGGTGGTAGGCTACGTCCGGAACAAAGTAGGTGTAACCGCCGTCTTTTTTGCGCATTACGCGGTCTTTGTCATCACCGAAATCGGTGGTGCGCAGCCACAGTGCGCCGCCGTCTTCGTAGGTGTAGCCATTGTCGATCAGGGTTTTTACTGCGGCTTCGACTTTGCCTTCGCTGTACAGGGAAGACTCGAGGAAATACACATCGAAATCGACGGCAAAGGCTTTTAAATCCAGATCCTGTTCGCGACGCAGATAAGCCACGGCAAAGTGACGGATGGCTTCGAGGTCGTCGGCGTCTTTGGCTCCGGTAAAGCTCTGGTCGGCAGATTCAACGGTATCGCCGTTCATATAGCTGTTGGCCAGTTCGACGATGTAATCGCCACGATAGCCGTCTTCCGGCCAGCTGGCATCGTCCGGGGTCAGGCCTTTGCAGCGCGCCTGTACCGACAGCGCCAGATTGTTAATCTGCGCACCGGCATCGTTGTAATAAAATTCGCGGGTTACATCCCAGCCGGAGGCATCGAGCAGACGGCATATACAATCGCCAACGGCAGCACCACGGCCGTGACCGATATGCAGCGGTCCGGTCGGGTTGGCCGACACAAATTCCACCTGCACTTTGCGCCCGGCGCCATCGTTGTTGCGGCCGTAGGCTTCTTTCTGTTCCAGCACGGCTTTTACCAGACTGGCGGTCGAGGCATCGCTCAGATAGAAGTTAATAAAACCCGGGCCGGCAATTTCGACTTTTTCTACCAGCGTGTTGGCCGGCAGGGCATCCACCAGCAGCTGCGCCAGTTCGCGCGGATTTTTACCGGCAGGCTTGGCCAGCATCATCGCCAGGTTAGTGGCCAGATCGCCGTGGGCTTTGTCGCGGGCGTTGTCGATCTGGATGCGCGGTTCGAGATCAGCGGGAAGGGTTCCCTGGGCCTTAAGAGAGGCGACGGCAGCGGACAAAAGCTCAGCAATTTGCGGTTTCATAGAGGAAATCTGGCCTGATTAATTTGTGTTCAGAAGATGTTTTCAGAAAAGGGCGCGATTATCGCAAAAATGCCGGTTTGGGTGAAGGGCGCCGGGGAGATTTAACCAGCAACCCTAAACACCTGTTTTTACAGCAAAAATGCTGTTTGGCCCCAGCTTATACGCAACTTTCCCGCAGTTAACTCACAAAGTTATCCACATTTTATTTTTTGTAAACACCGGCGTAAACGCCGCGCCATAACACAGCAGCAACGCTCATCCTACTGATTTTTATTACAAAATTTTCTTGCCAGCGCTTGCCATCCGTGGCCTGCGGCTGAATTCGTACAGGCGTTTAAAATTCGCACGATCTGACAACAACGCCCGCATAAAGTGCCCTGCAGCCCCTTACCCCAAACTTTTCCACGATTTTATCCACAGAAACTCTGGATAACATTCACATCAGGCGCAGCAGGCTGATCGTTGTGGATACGGACCCTGAACAACAGGCATAAAAAAGCGGAAGCTGCTTTCGCACCTTCCGCTTTCGCTGTCGCACCAGCAGAGCCGGGAATTACGCCAGTGCGGCGATTTCCTGACCGGCAGCTTCCAGAGCAGCATTCTTGCTGTCGTCGCCCAGGTTCAGACCTTCGGCATAAACAAAGCGCACATCGCTCAGGCCGATAAAGGAGAAAATGGTGGTCAGGAACGGCGTCTGGGTATCGGCCGGTGTGCCCTTATACAGGCCACCGCGGGTAGCCAGAATATGCACCGGTTTGTTGTCGAGCAGACCAACGGCACCCGCTTCGGTGTACTTAAAGGTGATCCCGGCACGGCACAGGAAATCGAGGTAAGACTTCATCTGCGCCGGAATGGTGAAGTTGTACATAGGCACGCCCACCACCACTTCGTCGGCTGCTTTGATTTCGGCGATCAGGGCATCGGAGTAAGCCACAATGCTCTGCTGCTCAGTTGTGCGCTGTTCGGCCGGGGTCATAAAGGCACCAACGCTGTTGGCATCCAGATAAGGCGGAACGTCTGTGGCCAGATCGCGAATCACAACCTCGCCGTTCTGGTTAGCGGCTTTCCAGCCGGCGATGAATTTTTCGGCCAGCTGGCTGGACTGACCGTGGTCGCCGAAGATGCTGCCTTTGATGTACAGAAGTGTTGCCATGTTTGTGCTCCTCAATGTGCTGTTCGCAGGAATTGAGGGCATTTTGCTCCGGACGATTTCGATTAAAAATCGCAAAAATCCGTGGCTATCTTTCTAAAAAGTTGTTCTTTTGCTGAAAACAGCAGGCTGGAGCGCTGCTGTAACACTGTTTTTTCTCGTTCCTACGCTCTGCGTGGGAATGCAACTGTGCCAGCAGTGGCTACCACGCAGAGCGTGGGAGCCAGGTGAAAGCGATCGGGTTAATGATGCAGCAGCAGGCCCGCGGGGGATTCTTGCACTCAGACCACCCGCACCAGCGCGCCTTTTTCCCAGCCCAACCGTCCGGTGCGCACTTTCTGGCGCTGAATACCGGGTACCGGCGCCAGCATAAACAGGTCGCCATTGCGCCCGGTCAGAGTGCGCGGCACGCCGCAACCTTTAGCCAGGGCGGCGTGAGCTTTCATATGCACGTCTTCGCCGTGTACGGGAATGGCGATTTCCGGCTGCACCCAGCGGTACAGGGTTTCCAGCTCTTCCTGTGCCGGATGGCCGGAGGCGTGAATCGGCAGTTCGGCATCGTCGGCGGTAATCACCTCCACACCGATACTGTGCAGCTGGTCGATAATGCCCTGAATAGCTTCTTCGTTACCGGGAATGGCACGGGCGCTGAATATCACCCGGTCGCCGGGTTCCAGTTCAAAATCCGGATGGGTGCCTGCCGCCAGACGGCGCAACGCGGTATGCGGTTCGCCCTGGCTGCCGGTCGCCACCGCCAGCACTTCGTGGCGCGGTAAATAGCCCAGATGCCCGGTGTCCACCGAGCCGGCACTGAACGGCCACACGCCCGCCCGCTTGGCGCACTGATGCATATTGATCATCGAGCGGCCATAAAGGCCCATATAACGGCCGGTGTCGTCCGCCACATGGGAAAGGGTTAACAGGCGCGCAATATTGCTGCCGAAACAGGTAACGATAACCCGCCCCTTGGCACTTTCGATGTAATGGCGCAGGCCATCGTACAGATCGCCTTCCGAGGCGGAATGCCCGGCCACGGTGGCATTGGTGGAATCGCACACCATCGCCAGCACACCTTCCTGCGCCAGACGGGTAAAGGTTTCCTGTTTATAGCCGTGGCCCACCACCGGCTCGGGGTCGAGCTTCCAGTCGCCGGTATGAAACACATTGCCGGCGGCGGTGCGGATCATCAGCGCATTCGGGTCGGGCACCGAATGCGTTAAGGCTAAAAATTCCACCTCAAACGGGCCGATGGCCACACGCTCTCCGGTTTCCGGCACGATGATTTTTACCTGGTGCAGCAGGCCATGTTCGGCCAGTTTCTTTTTCAGCACTTCGGCGGTAAAGCGCGTGCAATACACCGGGCAGCGCAGCTTGTGCCACAGATAAGGCACCGCTCCGATATGGTCTTCGTGGGCGTGGGTGATGATTAAGCCGGCCAGCAGATCTTTACGCGCGGCAATAAATTCCGGGTCGGGCATTTGCGTATCCGGCTCGCCCGAATGATGCCGGGTGCCATCGGCACTGACCCGTCCCGGCTTGGGAAAAGTCACGCCGCAATCGACCATCAGCCACTGATCGTCGTGGCCGTAAAGATTCATATTCATGCCGATCTCACCGGTGCCGCCAAGGGGCAGGAAGAAGAGATCGTGTTCGCTGGGGCTCATGGTTATTCCGCTTTTGTGGCGAGTGATTGTAAATACAGCAAAGAACTGTTGCGGCGTTCGTGCCACTTACTGCGGCAGGCTGAACTCCACCGCACCGTTAAGCTCAACCGATTCCTCACCGCTAACGGCCAGTTCGAGCCGGATGTTGCCATTTTCCAGATGAGTCACCCGGTAGCTGCCACTGCGCAGATTCATACTCTGCATATTGGGGTAGGCAATATTCACGTATTCGCGATTGCCCAGATTACCACCGTTGCCGCTCAGGTCGAGGCTGCTGACGCCGACCACAAAGCCTGAGCCGTCTGGTTCATCGATGTATTTGCAGTCGGGGTAAGCACTGCAGTCGCGGCTGACAATATCAATGCTTCTGCGCAGACCACTGGCAAACTGCATGCTTGATATTTCAACCCGGTCAGCCTGCCACGGCGTCCCCATAATGCTGCCCTGCAGTGGCTGGTTTTTAAACTCATAGCAATGCTGGCGCAGGGGCTGTGGCGGCTGTAACGCTGATTTACGGATGTCTTCGCGCAGGGTACGACCGAATTCCACGTAATAACGCTGACCACGGGCAACCATGTAGATCTGAACGTCGCGCTCCGGATAACAGAACGACGAAAACCCCATCACCACGCCCTCATCATTCACAGCCTTCACCCGGAAACTGTCCGCCTTTAAGCTCCAGCCTTCTTTCAGGGCCAATACAGCATCCGGATCACTGACGTAATGTTTGGCGGCGTAATCAAAATTATATTTGGCCAGGGTCTGATACAGGTACATGGCGGTATCGGCTTTCCATTTTTCCTGCTGATCAGCCGGGCTGAATTCGGCTTCAGCCGCAGCCGCAGTATCAGTTGTTTTGGCACCTGCCGCATCGGCGGTCTGATCCTGACCACAGGCAACCAATAGCGCCAGCAAACACATGGTTATGAATCTCATTTTTTCTTCCTTAAAAGTCATCAGTGCTGCTCAGCGACAGCCCGGCGGCGATTCTAACGCCGCTCTCTGTTCTCCACCATCCGCCGTGCAGCATAACGGCGGCGCCACTGTACTTGTGGCCCATCATCACAATGCTTACACTGCCGCCCTGCTTATCTGACCCCTGTTCTGTTTATGTCCCTCTCTCCACTGAATGCACTGGTACTGCGCACCTCGCTACCGGTGATGTTTGGCTATTTGCCCTTAGGTGCGGCCTTCGGCGTGCTGTTCAGCGAGCTCGACTACCACTGGCTGTACGCCACGGCGATGGGGCTATTTATTTACGCCGGTGCCGGACAATTTCTGGCGGTGGGATTACTGGCTAATCAGGCAACGCTGACCGAAATGGCGGTGGCCACCCTGCTGATTAACTCGCGCCATATTTTTTACGGCCTGTCATTAATCAGCCGTATGCCCAACCGTGGCTGGCGGCGCCTGTATCAGATTTTTGGCCTCACCGATGAAACCTACTCGCTGATTACTGCCACCCACCTGCCGGCGAATATAGACCGCGGCCAGTTCCAGCTGCGCATTACTGCAGTGAACCAGCTGTACTGGATAATTGGCTGCACCCTTGGGGCCTGGCTTGGCAGCCAACTGGAATTCAACACCGATGGTATCGCCTTTGTGTTACCGGCGCTGTTTATGGTGCTGACCATCGAACAGTACAAACACCTGCGCGATATCCGCCCTTTTGTTGCCGCCCTGCTGATTGGCTTCGGCACATTGCTGCTGATCAGCCGCGAACAGATGCTGCTGATTGCCATCCTGCTCAGCCTCAGCGTACTGATGATGCAATACGCCGCGCGCCGCACACATAAGAGGCCTGAAGCATGAACGAATTCTGGTATCTGAGCAGTGTGATTGCGCTGCTGGCAGGCGTTACCTTCCTGACCCGCGCCCTGCCTTTTATGGTACTCGGACGGGTGGCCGACCACCCGCTGCTGGAACACCTCGGCCGTTTTCTGCCGCCCATCGTCATGGTGCTGCTGGTAATTTATTCGTTTAAAAACGACGTGGCATTCTCGCTGGATTTTCTGCCCGAACTGGGCTGCCTGCTGCTGGTAACGGCGCTGCACCTGGCGTTCCGCCAGGCGCTGATCAGTATTGTCGGAGGGACGGCGATGTATATGCTGCTGGTGCAGATGGGGGTGGGTTAATTAGCCTGAGCTTTAAACGACGTTAATACGGTGCTTTGCGAAAAACACAGTCGCGATGAAACTCTAAAAAGACTAAATGTTGCTGCGCGAGGTGTATATTCATATCGCTTCGAATGCCCAACACATCCGGGTGAGATAACTGTGGTGAAAGAACAATATCACCGTTATTTTTAAAACTAATAAATCCACCATCGAACGCTTTATCCAGCGTAGGTAAAAGAAGCAAGCCATTAAAGTGATCAAGCTTTTCCACATTGCTAGACACACGCCAAGGTTTAATATGCGATGCGACCAAAAAGCTAACATCTTGATAGCCCGTCACCGCACACCCTTGCCAATAGCCGATAAGCCTTGTGCGAAAATCCCCCTGCCCTATGCGAGTTTTAACGAGACGACTTTTTTCGGTTTCACTGATATTAGGTTGTCGAAAAATATCATCAATGTCAGCTTCTATATCCGAGTCAAACCCCGCTTTTAAATAATCAGCAAAGCGATTCAAAGCACTGCTGTACATCGAATTACCAACCGTGTTGCGCTCAATAAAAATTGGTAATTGCTTCAGCTGCTCTGCCACAACATGAAATTGAGCAAGACCAGAAATAGAAGTCAGAGGACCATCGACCAAACCCGCACTTTGCGCCCATTCAGACATAACGCCCTGTACACTCGACAGGTATTTTTTAACTGAAGAGTCCGATAGCCCTTGTGCTCGCATCCATTCATCAAAGGTCATGCAGTGATTCCTAAATCAGGTGACATCGGCAATCTACTCTCTAGAGTGGGTTCTATCAATTAATCGTACAGGTTGAACCATGCCAGCCGAGAAGTTTTCCTCAACCAATAACCAACTTACCCCCAACTTTATCCACAAAACTACCAATCAATAACTTACCTAATCCCCTTGACACCCTGTCTTATCTTTTTCAACTAACCCCCTGAATCTGTTACAAAAAATTTGCACAAAAGCCTTGCTGCATCAGGCTTTTTCTGAGTTTCCGGCTTTTCTGCCCAGGCGTTCAAACTTTCATCAATCTGTTACGCTGGCCCGGTTTGTCTTACCTGTAGCCATTCATCCCAAAGTTAGTCACAAAGTTATCCACTGAAGATGGGGGTAACTTATGGCTCTGTCAGCTGAAAATAGGCAGATGAGCTATTGCGCCGCGGCTGATACAATATGTGCCTTTATTTTTCAGCCGTTGATCAGACGAGGGACACCATGCCTGAATACCGTTCCAAGACCTCCACTGCAGGTCGCAATATGGCCGGAGCCCGTGCGCTGTGGCGCGCTACCGGGATGAAAGATGACGATTTCCAGAAGCCGATCATTGCTGTCGCGAACTCCTTTACCCAGTTCGTACCTGGTCATGTGCACCTGAAAGACCTGGGTCAGCTGGTTGCGCGCGAGATCGAGAAAGCCGGTGGTGTAGCGAAAGAGTTCAACACCATTGCTGTGGATGACGGTATCGCCATGGGTCACGACGGTATGCTGTACAGCCTGCCATCGCGTGAAGTGATCGCCGATTCGGTTGAGTACATGGTGAACGCGCACTGTGCCGATGCCATCGTCTGTATTTCCAACTGCGACAAGATCACTCCGGGAATGCTGCTGGCGTCGCTGCGTCTGAACATTCCGGTGATCTTTGTTTCCGGTGGTCCGATGGAAGCCGGTAAAACCAGACTGTCTGAGCACAAGCTGGATCTGGTTGATGCCATGGTTATCGCCGCCGACGATTCTGCCAGCGATGAGAAAGTGGCCGAATACGAGCGCAGCGCCTGCCCGACCTGTGGTTCCTGCTCCGGTATGTTTACAGCAAACTCAATGAACTGCTTAACCGAAGCGCTGGGTCTGGCGCTGCCGGGTAACGGCTCGCTGCTGGCGACTCACGCCGACCGCGAACAGCTGTTCCTTGAAGCCGGTCGCCGCATCGTGGAAATCACCAAGCGTTACTACGAAGAGAACGATGAGTCGGTTCTGCCACGTTCTATCGCCAGCTTTAAAGCGTTCGAAAACGCGATGACGCTGGATATCGTGATGGGTGGTTCAACCAACACCATTCTGCACTTGCTGGCTGCCGCTCAGGAAGCTGAGTGCGACTTCGACCTGAAAGACATCGACCGTCTGTCACGGGTGGTTCCGCAGCTGTGTAAAGTGGCGCCAAACTCGCCGCTGTACCATATGGAAGACGTACACCGTGCCGGTGGCATCATGGGTATCCTGGGTGAAATCGACCGCGCCGGTCTGCTGCACAGCGACCTGCCGACCGTACACAGCAAGACCATGAAAGAAGCGCTGGATAAGTGGGACATCATGCGCAGCCCAAGCGAAGAGGTGGTGAAGTTCTACAAAGCCGGTCCGGCCGGCATCCCGACCCAGACGGCATTCAGCCAGAGCACCCGTTGGCCAACGCTGGACGGCGACCGTGAGAACGGCTGTATCCGTAATCTGGAACACGCCTATTCGAAAGAAGGCGGCCTGGCGGTTCTGTACGGCAACATCGCCCTCGATGGTTGTGTGGTAAAAACCGCCGGTGTGGATGAATCCATTCTGGTATTCCAGGGCAAAGCGAAAATCTTCGAAAGCCAGGACGATGCGGTAAAAGGCATTCTGGCCGATGAAGTGGTTGCCGGTGATATCGTCATTATCCGCTACGAAGGTCCGAAAGGCGGCCCGGGTATGCAGGAAATGCTGTACCCGACCTCTTACCTGAAGTCTAAGGGTCTGGGCAAAGCCTGTGCGCTGCTGACCGATGGCCGCTTCTCCGGCGGTACTTCTGGTCTGTCGATTGGTCACTGCTCTCCGGAAGCCGCAGCCGGCGGTGCTATTGGCCTGCTGCAGGACGGGGATATCATCAATATTGATATCCCGAACCGTTCTATTAATGTCGATCTGAGTGCTGAAGAACTCGCACATCGTCGTCATGAGCAGGACAAAAAAGGCTGGAAACCAGCGGCCGAGCGCCCACGTAAAGTGAGCACTGCGCTGAAGGTTTACGCTAAGTTCGCCACCAGCGCCGATAAAGGTGCGGTACGCGATAAGAGCCTGCTCGACTGAGCCTGTTCTGACTCCGGCCGGAAATTGACCTGCGGGACGATCTTCGGCCAGTTATAATGCCTGCACTCATTACTGTTATGGTGCGGGCATTTTTATATACGCCAGCCGCGATTCAGGAATTATTCATGCTGCGTTTTGCTTTTAACTCTTTTTCTTTTTCCACCCCACTGCTCACCGGTTTACTCAGCCTGTCACTGTTGAGTGGCTGCGCCGCTCAGCGCATTGCCAACGAAGACAGCGTGTCGCAGGCCACCACCGAAAAGGTCAGTGAGTTAGGCAACGATTCCGAGCGGGCGCTGAGTCAGGCCGAAGCCGCTTATGCAACAGCCAGCAGCGAAGATCTGAGTTTTTATGCACCACTGCATATGGAGCAGATTCAGCAGGCATTAAAGCAGGCGCGCAGCCATGAACTGGCCGGTGATGCGCAGGCCAGTATTGAATCTTCTGCGCGGGTGCTGAGCCTGCTCGACAGTGCTCTTAAGAATAAAGCGCGGGCGCAATCAGCGTTATCTCCGCTGTTTGCTCAGAAGGCGGTATTGGATGAAATCAAAGCCGGCAGCGTAATGAGTGCGCGCTATCAGCGTGAAATGAAAGAGCTGCGCAGTCTGATCAGCATGATCGAAGCCGGGGAGAGCGACAAAGTCATCGATAAATCCGCAGGCGTTCTGAAATCCCTGCAGCAGCTGGAGCTGGATACCATGCTGCGCCTGCACTGGCAGCCAGCCAACGAAACGCTGGAAAAAGCCGATGACGAGGATGCCGATACTCATGCGCCAGCAACCTTCAGCGATGCCGAATTACAGGTAGAAAAAGCGGCGCAAACCATTCGCCGTCATTATCAGGATCGTGCCCTGACGGAAAGCACGGGTAAAGAAGCTTTGCGCGCCGCACAACATGCCCTGTATATCGCCCGTGAAGCCAAAAATATTACCCGGCTGGACTCCGCTCAGGCAGAACAGGCGGCTCTGGAATTTGAAGGTTATCTGCACCAGTTAAGCATGACCTTAGGAGCCGGGGATATGCGTCATATGGCCCTGAAAGATCAGACGCTGGCTATCGTTCAGTATGCTGAAGAGCAGGCGCGTCGTAACGCGGCACAGCAAGCCACGTCACCAAACAACAGCGCAACGGCTATACCGGAGACGGCTTCTCCTGTTGTTGTTGAGCAACCGGACGCAGAAGCAGCACCGGCAGATGAGCAGCAACAGAACCCTGCCGAAGACACGACAGCTCCTGAAGAAGCTGCGCCTGAAAAGGAGAGCACCGCGGAGCCTGTCACTGTGCCTGCGGCAACGGAAACCAGCGCGGTAACAACAGAGAGTGCTGAAGAGGGTGCTGAAGAGAGCGCCGAAAAAGAAGAAATAAAGCCTGCAGAAAAACCGCAGGCCGAAGATTAATATCCACAGCTAAACCCGCCGCAGAAATCTTCTGCGCGGGTTTATCAATCTCCCGTCATCGCATATTCAAAACCCTTAATCCGCAAACCGCGGTTGATGTAATCATTTACATGCACGCCAAAGCAGCCACTGCGGAATACGCCCTGAGGTTGATACGGAACACCACAATCATCCGCCGGCGCCATGGATAAATTCACAATGCGTTCCGGTTGTGGCTGCTTATCGGGGCCGAGAATCATAATAACTTTAGGCTTCAGCTGGTAACCGGGATCAGCGGATAAAATAATACCCACCTCACCGTTACTCATTTCCAGCAAATACCCCGGCGGGTACAGCCCAATCATGGAAATAAATTTTCTTACCAGCTCTTCATCAAACTGGGTACCACGGTTACGGTTCAGTATCCGCATCGCATCCAGCGATGACATGCCCGGCTTATAACAACGGTCACTGGTCATGGCATCATAAGCATCAGCAACGGTAACAATACGGGTAAACAGCGATAATTTAGTGCTGTCGATACCGCGCGGATAGCCTTTGCCATCCAAACGCTCATGATGGCTGTATGCCACATCCACTGCCCCCGGATAAATATCCGAACGGCCCATTAATAATTGTTTGGCGTAAAGCGTATGCCGTGCCATCTCGGCAAATTCTTCCGGATCAAGCGGACCGGGTTTATTCAGAATTTCTGTTGGCACTTTCATCTTGCCGATATCGTGCATTAATCCGCAGATACCGAGATTTTCCAGCTCATAGGGTGCCAGATCCATTTGTTTACCTAACGCAATGGATAACAGGCAAACGTTAACAGAATGCTCGGCGGTATATTCGTCCTGGTGTTTTAAACGGGTCAGCCAGAGAATCGCGTTAGGATTATTTACAACGCGTTCGACGCAATCTTTAACCGCTCTCTGTGCTTCCTGAAGATTAAATGCCTGCCCCAGCTGAGCACTGGCCAGCAGACGTTTAATCTGCAGTTTGGTCGCCTGGTAGGTGCGGTTGGCAGCACTCAGCTGCTGCGCCATTTCCTGTTTTTCAACATAGCGGGTGCGTTTTTGCGGCGCACTTTTCCCTTTCTCATCCAGCTCATTCCATTCTTCCTCGACAACATCGACGAATACCCACTTGCATAGGGTTTGAATAAGCAATAAATCATCATCGTTTTCCAGCAGGAATCCCTGAAAAAGAAAAGGTGACTCCGTCCATGGCCGGTCCAGTTCAACAATGTACATCCCGGCTGTAAGTTCCGACACGTCCATTCGCTTGCGCGTGTGTCGTTTATTGATCTGAAACTTGCGGCCATTACGTGTTGTTGTAATGGATCCGATCATTGATAAATACCTTTGTTATTATTGTTATTTTAAAGGTAGTGGCTCTGTCTGGCACTTTATTCTCTGCAGGAGATTTGTAGCTGGTTTTTGCCGTCTTTTGTTTCAAACTGCAACCGGTTAGCAATGGCGTCCGGAATTTCTGTGGGGTGATGGGTCACATACAGCAAGGTAGTGTCATGCTGTTCTGCCAGACGATTAATAAAGGCCAGAACCAGCATACGGCTGGGGTCATCCAATCCCTGACAAGGCTCATCCAGAATCAGTAATGGCGGCTGTTTGATTAATGCCCGGGCAATCAGCACCAGGCGCTGTTCACCATAGGAGAGATGCTGCAGGCTCTGGTTGGCTTTATGACGCAGACCGATAATATCCAGCCACTGCAGCGCCAGCTGCTTATCGTCATCACCGGTTGCCTGATACAGGCCGATGCTGTCATACAGGCCTGAAATAACGGTACTCAGCACATTGGTGGTCGCGCGGTATTCCCACTGCAGCGAAGCCGACACCAGACCGATGTGCTTTTTAATATCCCAGATGCTTTCACCGCGTCCGCGTTGCATACCGAACAGGCGCAGGTCGTTGCGGTAACACTGTGGATTATCACCGGTGATCAATTGCAGCAGGCTGGTTTTGCCACTGCCGTTCGGTCCCTGAATGGCCCAGTGCTCGCCGGCTTCAACACGCCAGTTAAGGCCACTGAACAGTTCACGTTCGTCATAGCGGATGGCAACGTCTTTCATACCGACCAGAGGTTCACCTTCAGCCAGCTGCAGCGCTGAACGCCCGGCTGCAGGGAAATCCGGCAGCGGCCGGTCAAAGTGCATCAGGCCGCGCAGTTCCGGCTGCGCCAGTACATCGTCTTTTGTACCCTGATACAGCAGGCGGGCATCGTGCATAAAAGCAACGTGTGTGATCCAGCCGGGTAATTCATCCAGACGGTTGGCAACCCACAACATGGCCTGCCCCTTCTGCTGCAATTCATTCAGCGCGTCACTGACGGCTTCACGGCTGATCTGATCCAGCCCCTCCAGCGGTTCATCCAGCACCAGCAGGTTGGGTTTATGGCGCAGAGCGTTAATCAGCAGCACTTTGCGGCTTTCGCCGGTCGATAACGAGCGGAAGCCCTGATTCAGCAGGTGGCGGATGCTCAGACGATCAACCCAGCTTTCCACTTCAGCCAGAGGGGCAAGAAAATCACAGATTAATGTGCCTTTATCCGGCGCATCATTCAGATCACTCTCGTCGTCATGGCGCTCCTGCTCAATCTGCGCGGCCTGTGCCTCCAGCGAGACGTAGGCCACCGACTCTGGCAAATCGCAGGCTTCGCCATGACTGAGCACCACCTGATCACCGGCCAGCGCCGACAGCACGGTTTTACCGCTGCCGTTGGTGCCGGTAATCGCCCAGTATTCACCCGGGTTCAGCTGCCACTGATCAACCTCTAAATGACGGCCATCGTGCAGACGTGCCTGAATTGCAGAAAAACGCATGGAAACCTCAGCCCGGAGGCCAGCTCAGCGAGCGACCGCCAATAATGTGCAGATGCAGATGGAAAACCGATTGGCCGGCTCCGGCACCATTGTTTACAACCAGACGATAGGCATCACCCAGTCCTTCCTGAGCAGCAATTTTACTGGCGGTCAGCATCAGGTGGCCGAGCAGCGCCTGATCTTCGGGCTCCGAATCACACAGACGCGGAATCGGCTTACGCGGAATCAGCAGGATGTGCATAGGTGCCGCCGGATAAAGATCGCGGAAGGCCAGACAATGCTCATCTTCATAAACCATGGTTGCTGGTAACTCACCACGGGCGATCTTGCCGAAAATCGTATCCTCAGACATGGGTAACTCCTTTACTGGAAAGCAGCAACCATAGGAAAAATTGATGAATATGACAATGACCAGACATTCAGTTAACGCGTCCTTTGGTTTCAGATCTGGTTGGTTTCAGATTCAGCCCGGCCTCTTATGACCATGACAGCATGGCGGGGCTTGGGTACGATGGTATCAATAAAATAAAAATCACCACAGGAACCTAACATGACCCCGATACTGCGCATCTTTGCTGCAGGGCTGCTGGCTTTGTCTGCGCTGTGCCAGGCTGACACCAGCGATAACCCGGTAACCGCCTTTGAGTGGCAGGCCTTTCCCTATGAACAAGCACCTTATGACTATGCCGGCGAGCGGCTGAACGAATACTGGTTTCAGCTTAACCGCGCAACGGATTACCCCTTCCCCAATGCAGATTATTTATCAGCCGTACTGAGCAGTAACTCCGAGCTGAGACTGGCGACCCCGGAATTTGAATCGGTGGAACAACTGGCGGAAAAACTTCAGCAGGCCTGGCGAGAATTTTATAAAGGCAATTTTCAGGCGGCCGCCAGACAGGGTTACGCGATAGGACCACTGGGACACGGTGTGGCATTTTATTCTCAGGCAACTTATGGCCTGCGTCTGGAAAATGATAAAGACAAACGTCATGCCCTGTGGGAAGACATTATTGCCCGCCATGAAAAGACCGCAGCATTAACGCAGCATGACATTATGGCCCGCTATTTTGCCTTTTATGCCATGGCCCGTCTGAGTGAAGAAATTTCTTCTCCCACCGTGCTCAGCCGCGGTTATATGGACACCATGACCAGCGAACTGAACACGATGGCAGAAGCCGAACCCTACAATGTGTTTGTGCTGGCTGCCAAAGGCTCAATGGATGCCGGCATCGTGCGTAAAATGGGGCATTTTATGGGGCGCATGGCCTACGGTGCAGATGATCAGGTGGTAGAGAACTATTACAACGCCGCACTCGCCCAGAACCGTTTAATTGCCAATGTTCATCTGGAAGCGGCGCAGAGCCTGCTTTATATCTACAAACAGAAAGCGCTCGACCGCGCCCTTGAACAGATGCGTATAGCCGCAGGTATTGCCCCCATTTCGGCGATGGAAGCACTGGACAGCTTCCATGCGAAAAAGCTGCTGAAAGAGCTGGAAGAAATAAAACAGGATAACGGCATCGGACTGCGTGATTATATTAAACGCGGTACGGAGTCTGGCAAAAACTACTACCTCTGATAAAACAGCTTGTGCTGTGATGATAAAAAGCCTGCAAATGCAGGCTTTTTATTTATCTCCGGGTTACAGCGACAAAGGCAACTCCAGATAGTTCTGGTAGATAAAGTCGCGATGCTCAAGCAGCCTTTCATCCAGTGCAGCGAGAATACGCTCATCAAGAGCAGAAAAGGCACTGCGGATTGGCGCAGGCATCGGGCACACCTCTTCCGCTAACGGACGGAACAGCGCCATAAAACAGGCCGCATAAATATCCACTGCGCTGAGCTGCTCACCATAATAAAACCGGCTGCCCTGTTGCTGCTGTTCCTGCAGGCGTTTACTCAGTTTATTCAGCAGCCTGACAATCTCCGGCACATACTGCCCGGCATTAGCGGCATCATAACCGTATTTTTTACCAAGATAACCGGCTACCGGTGGTGGAAATCCCTCAAGCCCCTGCAGGCCACGGTGCACGGCATCCAGACGGCGGAACCAGCCCAGACCATTCACTCCACAGATTTCCGCACAGAGCGTCAGCACTTCCGTTCTGTGCGGATCTTCTGCAGGTAATAATGCCGGCTCCGGGCTCAGACGCTCTGCCAGCAGCAGAATTTCCTGCCAGTCGCTGCGTGGTGCTTCGTCATTCAGCATGAGCACCGGCGCATTTCTGCAACCGGTCCAGGCAGCCATCACATCATCGCGCTGATCCAGACGAACCGCGAGCCAATCGAGACCTTTAATCTTCAGAATGCCCTTCGCAGCTTCACCCCAGGGACTGGGAATGCCGCCAACCACAACCATGCGCAGCCCATCAGCCTGACGTGCCTGCTCTAATCCAACATAATTTACCGGCATCAGAAATCCTTATGTATTTTATATTTAAAGGAATAATGTTTTACGCAGCACGGTACTTCAAACGACAATCTCTGAAGTCGGATTCAGAATTTCTTAACTATGAAACCATATCGTAAAGCACCACCACTGCAGTATCTGCCGGCTTTTGTTAAATCGGCACAGTTGCGCAGCTTCAAGCATGCCGCCAGGCAGCTGAATATCACGCCGTCAGCAATCAGCCAGCAGATCAAAGCACTGGAGGAAAATATTGGCCTGAGTCTGTTTAAACGCAGCCAGCGGGAGCTGCAACTCACACAGGCCGGTGCGAGTTTTTACGAAACCGCAGCCAGAGCACTCAGCGCGTACGAGAGTGGCTGGGAGGAGTTCTGCGGCCAATATATTTCAGCGACCATCCACCTGAGCATGATCTCCTATGTCGCCAATGAGATTGTTATTCCCCGTCTCGCAGAATTCCGCCAGGCATATCCGCAGATTGATCTGATTATTCACACCAGCATGGCCACAGAAAACCTGCAGGATAAAACCCTGGATGCGGCGATACGCTTCGGCACACCACCCTGGGCCGGTCACGATGCGCAGCTGATCTGCCCGGCCTACGCCGTGCCTGTCGCCAGCAGCGAATATGTGCAACAGAACAAAGAGAAAGATAAAAACTGGCAGCAGCACAGCCTGATTCATGGCCGTAACGGCTTTGACGACTGGCAGGCATATGGCGAAGCGACAGCGAGTGCGGTCACCAGCAGCCGGCAGCTGTTCTTCGACAGCTACGACGCCGGTCTGTGCGCGGCCAGAGCGGGCCTTGGAGTTGCGCTTGCCATCTTACCGATCTCAGCCCATGAACTGCGTTCAGGACGCTTACAGGCGTTTGCCGATCAACCGCTGGAGTGCAGGGCGGGATTCTATTTCGTCAGTAAACCGAACGACCATAAACGGAAGGGCTATGAGCGTGTGAATAGGTGGTTGTGCGGAGTCTTTGCTGCGCTGTGAGTTTATCTGGCGCGTTATTTTTCTATTTTTCAGACAAAGACTGAACGGCCGGGTGTTGTTCAGCAGATAGCCATCGATATTTCTTACGGGCAAAGAAAAACCCCCGCCAGCTCAGCTGACGGGGGTTTAGAATAAGAGCTTGACGATGACCTACTCTCACATGGGGAAGCCCCA
>NZ_JABVCB010000009.1:0-3239 GCF_020320405.1 Thalassolituus sp. ST750PaO-4 | reverse complement strand
CGATAGCAATTAACTCCACACCATAAAGTTTTGTTCTTCATAGCTTGTAAGAACTGAAACGGTTTGGGGTTATATGGTCAAGTGACTAAGCGTGCACGGTGGATGCCTTGGCATCTGGAGGCGATGAAAGACGTAGTAGCCTGCGATAAGCTTCGGGGAGGTGGCAAACAACCTTTGATCCGGAGATCTCTGAATGGGGAAACCCACCCGTCATAAGGCGGGTATCACACACTGAATACATAGGTGTGTGAGGCGAACGCGGAGAACTGAAACATCTAAGTACCCGCAGGAAAAGAAATCAACCGAGATTCCCTAAGTAGTGGCGAGCGAACGGGGACCAGCCCTTAAGCTGTTTTGTGGTTAGTAGAACGCTCTGGAAAGTGCGGCCGTAGTGGGTGATAGCCCCGTATACGAAAACCTATAAGCAGTGAAAACGAGTAGGACGGGACACGTGATATCCTGTCTGAATATGGGGGGACCATCCTCCAAGGCTAAATACTCCCAGATGACCGATAGTGAACCAGTACCGTGAGGGAAAGGCGAAAAGAACCCCTGTGAGGGGAGTGAAATAGATCCTGAAACCGTGTACGTACAAGCAGTGGGAGCCGACTTAGTTCGGTGACTGCGTACCTTTTGTATAATGGGTCAGCGACTTAATGTTAGTGGCAAGGTTAAGCGAATAGCGGAGCCGTAGGGAAACCGAGTGTTAACTGCGCGTATAGTCGCTAGCATTAGACCCGAAACCGGGCGATCTATCCATGAGCAGGTTGAAGGTTGAGTAACATCAACTGGAGGACCGAACCCACTACCGTTGAAAAGTTAGGGGATGACTTGTGGATAGGAGTGAAAGGCTAATCAAGCCCGGAGATAGCTGGTTCTCCTCGAAAGCTATTTAGGTAGCGCCTCGTGTCTAACCATGGGGGGTAGAGCACTGTTAAGGCTAGGGGGTCATCTCGACTTACCAACCCTTTGCAAACTCCGAATACCCATGAGTTCAATCACGGGAGACACACGGCGGGTGCTAACGTCCGTCGTGAAAAGGGAAACAACCCAGACCGTCAGCTAAGGTCCCAAAGTTACAGTTAAGTGGGAAACGATGTGGGAAGGCTAAAACAGCTAGGAGGTTGGCTTAGAAGCAGCCACCCTTTAAAGAAAGCGTAATAGCTCACTAGTCGAGTCGGCCTGCGCGGAAGATATAACGGGGCTCAAACTGTACACCGAAGCTACGGATGCAATTTATTGCATGGTAGAGGAGCGTTCTGTAAGCCGTTGAAGGTCAAGGTGTGAACCAGGCTGGAGGTATCAGAAGTGCGAATGCTGACATAAGTAACGACAAGGGGAGTGAAAAACTCCCCCGCCGGAAACCCAAGGGTTCCTGTCCAACGTTAATCGGGGCAGGGTTAGTCGGCCCCTAAGGCGAGGCTGAGAAGCGTAGTCGATGGGAAGCGGTTTAATATTACCGCACCTCTTTATAGTGCGATGGGGGGACGGAGAAGGCTAGGCCAGCACGGCGTTGGTTGTCCGTGTTTAAGGTGGTAGGCAGAGGACTTAGGCAAATCCGGGTCCTTAATGCCGAGAACTGATGACGGTGACTCTACGGAGTCCGAAGTGGTCGATGCCATGCTTCCAGGAAAAGCCTCTAAGCTTCAGCTATAAAGAGACCGTACCCCAAACCGACACAGGTGGGTAGGTAGAGAATACCAAGGCGCTTGAGAGAACTCGGGTGAAGGAACTAGGCAAAATGGCACCGTAACTTCGGGAGAAGGTGCGCCGGTTTTGGTGAAGGACTTGCTCCGTAAGCTGAGACCGGTCGAAGATACCAGGTCGCTGCAACTGTTTATTAAAAACACAGCACTCTGCAAACACGAAAGTGGACGTATAGGGTGTGACGCCTGCCCGGTGCCGGAAGGTTAATTGATGGGGTTATCTTCGGAGAAGCTCTTGATCGAAGCCCCGGTAAACGGCGGCCGTAACTATAACGGTCCTAAGGTAGCGAAATTCCTTGTCGGGTAAGTTCCGACCTGCACGAATGGCGTAATGATGGCGACACTGTCTCCACCCGAGACTCAGTGAAATTGAATTCGCAGTTAAGATGCTGCGTTCCCGCGGCTAGACGGAAAGACCCCGTGAACCTTTACTATAGCTTCACAGTGAACTTTGAATTGGCTTGTGTAGGATAGCTGGGAGGCTTTGAAGCAGAGACGCCAGTCTTTGTGGAGCCAATCTTGAAATACCAGCCTGGTCAATTTGGGGTTCTAACTCTGGTCCGTTATCCGGATCGAGGACACTGTGTGGTGGGTAGTTTGACTGGGGCGGTCTCCTCCCAAAGAGTAACGGAGGAGCACGAAGGTCGGCTAATCCTGGTCGGACATCAGGAGGTTAGTGTAATGGCACAAGCCGGCTTAACTGCGAGACAGACACGTCGAGCAGGTACGAAAGTAGGTCATAGTGATCCGGTGGTTCTGTATGGAAGGGCCATCGCTCAACGGATAAAAGGTACTCCGGGGATAACAGGCTGATACCGCCCAAGAGTTCACATCGACGGCGGTGTTTGGCACCTCGATGTCGGCTCATCACATCCTGGGGCTGAAGCCGGTCCCAAGGGTATGGCTGTTCGCCATTTAAAGTGGTACGCGAGCTGGGTTTAGAACGTCGTGAGACAGTTCGGTCCCTATCTGCCGTGGGCGTTTGAGATTTGAGAAGAGCTGCTCCTAGTACGAGAGGACCGGAGTGGACGAACCTCTGGTGTTCCGGTTGTCACGCCCGTGGCATTGCCGGGTAGCTACGTTCGGACAGGATAACCGCTGAAAGCATCTAAGCGGGAAACCTCCTTCAAGATGAGATCTCACTGGAACTTCGAGTTCCCTGTAGGGCCCTGGAAGACTACCAGGTTGATAGGTCAGGTGTGTAAGTGCTGTGAGGCATTGAGCTAACTGATACTAATTGCCCGTGAGGCTTGACCATATAACACCCAAACCCGGTAAGGGTTGATTGAATACGACAAGCAACTGCTTGTTCGCTTGAGAATCTCTTCACTTAACAGTGACTCATGTATCCGCCCTAATTTGAAGTCATGTCGCAGAACGCGTAAGACGACCAGCTTCATAAAGGTTTGCTTGACGACAATAGAGCTGTGGAACCACCTGAATCCATTCCGAACTCAGAAGTGAAACGCAGCATCGCCGATGGTAGTGTGGGGCTTCCCCATGTGAGAGTAGGTCATCGTCAAGCTCTTATTC
>NZ_JABVCB010000008.1:521395-521680 GCF_020320405.1 Thalassolituus sp. ST750PaO-4 | reverse complement strand
ATTACCAACGCCATCCTGGGCAACAGAGCCTGCAACATCCACCGTTACCGAACCATCTGCAGTTGGCGTAATTAACGCGGTATAGACCGATGCACTGGTCGCACTGAATGCACTGACGGAGGCATTACCGGCAACAATATCGCCAACGGTAAAACCGGTAACATTTTCACTGAAGGTAAAGGTCGCTGTAAACGGTGCATTAATACTGCCGCTGGCACCACTGATAGCCACTGTCGGGGCTGTGCCGTCATAAGTAACTGCCAGCTGAGTCGCCGCCGTGTTGTT
>NZ_JABVCB010000008.1:187037-521385 GCF_020320405.1 Thalassolituus sp. ST750PaO-4 | reverse complement strand
ACTGATAGCCACTGTCGGGGCTGTGCCGTCATAAGTAACTGCCAGCTGAGTCGCCGCCGTGTTGTTATTGCCAACGCCATCCTGGGCAACAGAGCCTGCAACATCCACCGTTACCGAACCATCTGCAGTTGGCGTAATTAACGCGGTATAAACCGATGCACTGGTCGCACTGAATGCACTGACGGAGGCATTACCGGCAACAATGTCGCTAACCGTAAAACCGGTAACATTTTCACTGAAGGTAAAGGTCGCGGTAAACGGAGCATTAATACTGCCGCTGGCACCGCTGATAGCCACTGTCGGGGCTGTGCCGTCATAAGTAACTGCCAGCTGAGTCGCCGCCGTGTTGTTATTGCCAACACCATCCTGAGCAACAGAGCCTGCAACATCTACTGTTACTGCGCCATCCGTGGTTGGCGTAATTAACGCGGTATAAACCGATGCACTGGTCGCACTGAACGCACTGACGGAGGCATTACCGGCAACAATCTCGCCAACGGTAAAGCCGGTAACATCTTCACTAAAGGTGAAAGTTGCGGTAAAAGCCGCATTGATAGTGCCACTGGCCCCGGATATAGCAACGGAAGGAATTGTCTGATCATTATCAACAATGGTTATCGTCTGTTGCTGCGTGCCGGATTCAGTGCCATTACTGACCGTCGAAATATCGACGATAATTGTTTCGTTAACTTCTTCTGTTGCATCTTCGCTGATACTCAGCGCTGAGGTTTTCGTCGTATTTCCTGTGGTAATCACAAGACTGCTGATCTGGGTATAGTCAACACCACTGGTTGCTGTTCCTGAGTAAATCAGATTAACCGTAATATCCTGATTAAAAGCATGACTGGCGGTTGCAGTTAAATTAACACTGCCGGCAGATTCTGCGGGACTCGTACTGCTGGCTGATAAGGTGATGGATGGGTAGGCTGTTACTGTCAGCGTGGTTGTATAAAAACCCGCACTGTAGGCCGTACCATCATTAACATCAAAAGTGAAACTGGAAGATGAACCTGTAGTGTTCAGATATTTAAGATAACCGGCATCAATATTGGCTTTACTGACCGGCGATCCATTACTCAGAGCGGATTCACCACCATTAATCGTATTGCTGCCATCACTGTCAAGCCAGAGACTTCCCTGCGCAGGAACAGTGACAATACGAATATGATTTAAAGGATCACCATCAGTGTCGGAATATGAAAAATCCGACGTTGAAAAAGCATAAGGTGTTCCCTGATAAACGGGGCTCGCAGTAAAGCTTGCAGCTGTTGGAGCGTTATTGGTAGAAAATAACGAGCCGGTAAAAGTATCCGGAAGATTGCTGGGATAACTTGGGTTATTAGCGAACGTCCAGTTTGCACTGTTATATATTTGAGTTAAACAATCGCTAAGTGTTGAATTACATATCGTTGATCCTTTGGCTGTATCGTAATAACCTTCTTCTTCTCTTATCAATGCAGTCAACCCATCGCTTAGACCAGTCCCATCCAGAGTAATCCCACTCGCTATTCTTCCATAAAATGCCAAAAATCCGCCTGTAGGATCACGTTCAGAGCCTAGATAAGCATAAAGTTGATCAGGGGGATTCATACCAAAACCATCATTAGTCTTTTGTACACTTCCCTTATTAGCAGATACAGGATAAGCAGGCAGACCTGCTCCTGGATTTTCAGGTTCATCTGCTACGTTAATAATTTTTATAACAGTCCCCCTGCTAATAGTAGAACCCGTATCATTTGTCCATTTGACAGCGCCTTCACTAATCAAAGATGAAAATGCAGTACCGTTCCACTCGTCATCATCAAAAAATATCGAAGTGTTATCAGGGCAATCATCAAGCAAAAGGAAAGTAATTCCTTCATCTCGAATAGCGGAAGATTCCTGAGCATTATATGCAAGAATCGCAATATCGCCCGGAGAGTTAATCACACCATCCTGGGTTGCGGCTGAAGCAACTAACGGCAAAAAAAACAGTAAAAATAAAAATTGCTTCATACCAATCTCCATTCGTTATTCAGATTTCCTTACGTGCAAAAAATACCGGACCGGTTTATCGGTCCGGTATTCATCAACCACGCGAAGGAAATATCCCTTGTGTACAGATAATGTAGCTGATTGCCAGTGATGGTTGCATATTATTGAACGACTGGTTGCCGCCCATTAAGCCGGTTTCTACCTGCAGGCCCGCAACAGGCAGCGGGCTACCTGAGTACATAGCGTTGGCTGTCGGTGCACTGGCATAAACATCTTCACCACTGTTAGTAAGAACACCAGCCCCCGGACTGACTTCATCTGCTTCACCTGTCTCAGTATTAACAGGCACCACAACATGACCGGCACTTTGCACAATCACCGCGTGGTTGTGAGAAGGCAGATTCAGACTGGTAAGGGTTACTGTTTCAGTACCAAAGTGCTGCCCAGTCGCACGCGGGGTCAAACCAGGACCGACACCAGTACCCAGCGCACAACGACCACGTAAGTCGGGCAAAGCAAAAGTCGTCCGGCCATCGCCACCGTACATAGTGCCGATAATAGAAAACAGTGCAGTATTGCTTGAAATAGCAATCAACTGGCCACCACAAAATGACCAGGCTCGCGGAGCCCAGTTAGCGCCGAACTGGGTAACGGTTGCAATTGTTCCTTCCATTTTTATTCTCCTTGATTAGCTTCGGGATGGGTAAATACCAAACATGCAAATGATGGCGGGCAGTGCCAGAGAAGGCTGCATATTATTGAACTCTTTCCCTGCTCCGGTGTTGGTCGCCACGGCTTCAAGACCATAAACCGCCAGCGGGCTGCCGGAATAAACAGCATTCATACTTGCGGAGCTGGCATAAATATCTTCTCCATTATTCGCCAGAACACCACTGCCCGGATTGGCTTCATCTGCCTCACCTGAAGCTGTATTAACCGGAATTCCGATATGCCCGGCGTGATCAACACGCACCGGATGATTGTGTGCTGGCATATGGGCAATGGTGAGAGTTACATCCTCACTCCCGACCCACTCTCCGATTCTGCGATCACTTAAACCCGGACCATGCCCGGTACCTATGGACGTCCGGCCCGACAGGTTTGGCAAAGAAAAACTTGTGCGCCCATCACCACCAAAATTCGTACCGAGCAATGAAAACAGAGCATCATACTGACTGATCGCCAGTAATTGCCCCTGACAATATGCCCAGTTTCTGGGGGCAAAATTACCGGCAAAGTTCGTTATATTGGCTATTGTTCCTTCCATCCTGCTTCTCCCGTTTTGTTATTGGATAACTGTCAAAGCTTTGTCCGGCCTGAAGTTGATAACGCTCAGCGAAGCGCAGTCCACTGAATATCCCTGCCGATAAATAAATAACATCAAGGCGTAATACACCATCGTGACAGGCAACCAATAAACCTTCCGGTTCACCGATGTGCACAATGGTTCCTGCTTCTAACCCATAGGATGGATGCCTGACCGGAGTTGCCTCCAGCAAGTACAACACCTCCTGATTAAAACTGAAAGCTGCCCCACCCAGGTTTGGGTTACAGGCACGGGCAAGATTAAAAATATCCAGACATCCTGATTGCTGCCAGTTGATACCCGCCGAATTAATGTCAGGGCGTGTGGCAGGCTTATCTGTATTTTGCACAACACGCTGCGGCTGCGGTTTAAGATCCATACCGCCTGATGACCACCATTGCGCTATAAATAATGGCATCTGCTGCGACAGATAAAGATTAAGCCCCTGATGAGTATCGTATGGGTGGATAGCAAATTCCTGCTGAAAAAGAATGTCACCACTATCAGCCTGCTCTGCAATCTGATGCAAAGTCAGACAACTGCTTTCAGCACCTGTTGAAATTTGCCAGAACAAGGGGTCTGCACCACGCCACTGTGGCAGATCGCTGGCATGAATATTAAGGAGTTTACCCTGCAGAGCCTGCACCATCGCCGGTGGAAATAAGAAGGATAAATAGCAGGAAACGATGGCATCAGCCTGAACATCACGCTGGTGTTCAATCAGGGCTTGCGGATTGTCCGGATGCATATACTGGACAGGAATTCCCAGCATCGCGCACTGTGCTGCCAGCTGCCGGCTGTCTTCCCCCGTCACATCGTAAAGCCATACTGCCGCCAGTTGCTGACGGGCATAGAGATCCTGAATCAATGGCAGGGCAAGGCTGGTCTGAGTGGCAATAATCAGCTTCATACCGGCTCCACATACACCGGCAGAAAACCGGGTAACCCCTGCTTACGGTAATAAAAAAGAATACTGTCGCCAGGTTTTATCAGCAGGTCACCGGGCTGAGGATTGCGCGGTTCAAAACCAATACAGACACTTAAATCCGGCAGCGGATGAGTGATACCGGATGCATACTCAGGCAGTGATAAATCCTGATGAACCTGAATCTCAGTGGTCAGCAACAGAATATGTTCAACAGAGGTATCCAGATCTTCAGGGATCTTAACCTGAAGGCAGCGGATCAGCTCACTGCCATCGTCCAGACGGAGCAGATCCAGCTGTCGCAGAGTGTCACGACTCAGCTCCAGCACAGGGCCGATATCAATCCGGCGTGTATTTTTTTCGCCCTCTGCTCTTGGCTCTGCCGGAAATTCATCTTCGGCCTGAGTAAGAACAGCACGGACACTGACTTTTTCCGGTAACAACAATGCGTCTTCGGCCAGCAGAGGGGCAAAATGCTGACATATATTCAGATGCCCTTCCCGGCTCAGACCATGCTGCATGGCCTCCACCAGCAAAATATCCACACTGCCATGTTCGGCGCGGTAGTCACAGGCATCCTGACATAATACCTGCACAACAGAATCAAGCTGAGTGGCTTCCACCAAAGCCTGCAAACTCTGAGCAGCAGCCGGATGAATATCAATCAGGGTAACTTCCAGCTTCTCCGGTAACTGTTGTTGTTCACGCAGAAAATGCAGTACCGGCAGAAGAAGTGGTGCAAAGGGGCCACAGGCAGGATAAACAAGATGACATTCGCGCTCTGCATACTGCGGCAGAATGTTACTGAGCGCCTGCCAGAAAGTGCTGACACGGACACTGTCCAGTACTGTACGGATAGCATAATCCGGCGACATCACTAAGCCATTTTTATTAATAAATTGACGCTGACGTAAAGGAGCAGGAATATCTAGCGAGCAATAAAACCCCGTAAGTTCCTGAAAACATTGCTGAAATACCGGCAGAGCCGGAGAATCATTAATTACCTGACAGACACTTTCAGAAAATACATTTGTTATACGTTCAGGCCATTCCCCTGCAGAAATTTTCGCTGGCGTTTTTAATGACGTGCGTAATTGCTGATTAAGAGAAGCTAATAGCGAAGGGTGATATGAATATTGTTGCTCAGATGAATTGTCTTCCGGCATAAAAGTTATCTGAGTATTGGGGTTCGGCACTGCTGTATCCATAACCTGATTCTCGTTCGACATCCTTGATATAAAGCGCAGCATGATCTATCGCCCCACAAAAATCAACGGCACCAGGAATATCAGACGATATTAATATAAGTAATATTTTCTTGGATTGAAGTAACCTATTAAAAACTATACTTTTGGATATACACGATAAAATTTATTTGTGTTAACGCCCCACGTTCAAAATGGGGCGTTTAGTAAATCATCCTTTAATATTTACCTGTAATAAAAAGCATTTGTGAATTTAACTCCGGCTATATCTGTCATTACTCATCCTTTAGACGGTTGATACCCAGTGCTTTTAATGTGTATTTTTCATAAATCGGTTCACTGGAACCGGTTTTCATCTTGCGGATAAAGTATTTTTCGAAAGCAATTTTCGCCAGATGCACCCACTTACCTTTTTTGAACCAGGTGATATTGCGTGGCGGAATCTGCGGGATGGCAACAAAGGCCGCGCCAGTGTCTCCCATATCCGCCAGACAGATTGCATTCCAGGTTCCGCGGGCATTAGCTTCACCTTTGCCATCCAGGTCAGCCGCCAGATTATGCGCAATCGCAGTCATCATGGATTCGATCATATATCCGGTTTTCGGCGTACCGGTCGGAACCGGCGTTTCCTCTACAGGAGGAATGGCAACACACACACCCGCCGAGAAAATATTTTTAAAGGTCGGGTTACGCTGGAACTCATCGATAATGACAAAGCCTTTCGGATTCACCAGCCCCTCCACCGCAGCCACCGGGTCAACCCCGGCAAAGGACGGCAACATCATGGAGTGCTTAAACGGCAGCTCATGCTGTTTTTTCAGCGAACCATCGTCATTCATCTCATCGACATACATCATGCCGTCGGCCACGCGGGTGACTTTGGCGTTGGTAATCCATTTGATATGACGGTTACGCAACTCGCTTTCCAGCATCGATTTGGAATCCCCCACACCGCCTAACCCCAGATGACCAATGTAAGGCTCACTGGTCACATAGGTCATAGGAATACGGTCACGGACTTTTTTGTTACGCAGTTCTTTATCAAGAATAAAGGCGTACTCATAAGCCGGCCCAAAACAGGAAGCGCCCGGCATGGCACCGACAATCGCCGGGCCCGGTTCGGCGATCATGGCTTTAACATTGTCGTAACAGGTTTCAGCATGATCCAGCGAACATACCGATTGGGTAAAACCGCCATGTGGGCCAGCGCCCTCAACCGCGGCAAAATTCAGTTTCGGGCCAGTGCAGATCACCAGATAGTCATAGGCCTCAACATCGCCATTGGCTAACGTCAGCTGGTTGGTTTTGGGATCGATGGTGACCACCGCCGAAGCGATGAATTCAATGCCTTTTTTCTCCAGATGAGGGCGGATAGGAAAACTGATTTCCGGACGTTCGCGCCAGCCAACCGCAATCCAGGGGTTCGAAGGAACAAACTGAAAGTCTTCACGTTCGTTGATAACCGTAACCCGGTGTTCTTTATTCAGGATTTCGCGGATTTCATACGCGCCTGCCATACCACCGGTACCGGCGCCCAATACGATAACTCTGGCCATAGTCTGCCTCACGCTTGTTATTGTCGAAGTGACAGATAAGGAGCAAAACAGAGGCCAAATATTACTACATAAGCATAAAGTAGAATTAATGGTGCAAAGCGATTGAATTCACAGAGAATTTCAACCGCTGCTGCAGGTAGCGACCAGCGCAGAAAGCAAGACAAAAAACACCGGGTGACAGATTTGTCGGAAGGAAGCGTCAGTTCTGGCAGTCGGAACAGGAAGGATTGCGGCTGATACCCCAGCGCCGCCACTCGCCCTGTAGAGCATCGAAGGTCAGCAAACGGCCACTCAGGCTTTCGCCAATGCCCGCCAACACTTTCAGTGCCTCCAGTGCCTGCATGGCGCCAATAACCCCCACCAGCGGTGACAACACGCCACTTTCGGCACAACTGAGCTGCTGGTCATCCAGGCTGGGGTACAGGCAGCGATAGCAGGGAGCATCAGCCTGACGTGGATCAAACAGCGTGATCTGACCATTCAGCCCAACCGCCGCGCCCGAAACCCAGGGTACAGAGTGCGCGATACAGGCGCGATTCAACGCATAGCGCACGTTACTGTTATCACTGCAGTCGATGACCAGATCCACTTTCACCCGGTCTTCCTGCGCGTCACCCGCGGCGGACAGTTGCGCCATCAGCCAGTCAGCATCGGCACGCAGAGCGTGAGTGACCACCTGCACATCCGGATTTAACCGCTGCACTTCGGCCGCGGCGGATTCCACTTTCAGCAGGCCAATATCAGCACTGCCATGGGCGGTCTGACGCTGCAGATTCGACAGCTCAACACGGTCATCGTCGACCAGACTGAGACGACCAACACCGCTGGCCGCCAGATATTGCAGCACCGGGCAGCCAAGACCACCGAGGCCGATAATCATCACATGGGCATCGAGCAGCGCCTGCTGCCCGTCAATATCCAGCTGCGGTAACAGAAAATGGCGCGAGTAACGCAGTAACTGCTGATCGTTCATCATTTATCCCAACACCTGCTGCGGCCAGCGGCCACCACTGATGCGCGGCTGCCCACCGAGGTCGCGGCGATTGCTTACCTCAGCAAAACCACGTGCGCGCAATAACTCACACACCGCATCCGCCTGCTGATAACCGTGCTCCAGCAATAACCAGCCATTGGCGCGCAGAAAGTCCGGTGCACGGTCAATAATCAGCGCCAGATCACTCAGGCCATGGTTATCAGCCACCAGTGCGGAGTGTGGTTCAAAGCGCACATCGCCCTGCGCCAGATGTTCATCGTCTTCATCTATATAGGGGGGATTGCTGACGATCAGATCGAAATCGCCACTGACGGCGCTGTACCAGTCGGACTGAGCAAAAGCCACCCGTTCCAGCTGGTTACGGACGGCATTGCTCTGCGCCAGCGCCACGGCATCAGCATTAAAATCAACGCCGGATACCAGCCAGGAAGGTTGCTCCGACGCCAGCGCCAAAGCAATCGCGCCGGTGCCTGTGCCTAAATCGAGCACCCGGCTGTTGGCTGGCAAAGGTAATTCCAGTGCCCATTCCACCAGAGTTTCGGTGTCAGCGCGGGGAATTAAGGTTGAAGGGTTCACATTCAGATTAAGCGACCAGAAATCGCGCTCACCCAGCAGATAGGCCACCGGCTCTCCGGCCAGACGCCGCGCCAGTAAGGCATCCGCTGCCTGCTGCTGTTCTGCGCTTAATGGCCGGTCAGACCAGGTGTAAAGCCAGGTACGGCTCTGCTGCAGCACGTGGGCCAGCAGCAATTCGGCATCCAGCCGGGCGCTGTCGGAGCCGGCTTCCAGCTGCGTCCGCGCCTCAGCTAACCAGGCTTCAATGCTCAGCACGGATGCCGGATCAGAGATCATCAGCCGCCTGCCATCTCAGCCAGCAGATTGGCCTGATGCTCGCGGATTAACGGCTCAATCACCGGCGTCAGATCGCCCTGCACAATTTCGTCGAGCTTATACAGCGTCAGGTTGATGCGGTGATCGGTAACCCGGCCCTGCGGATAGTTATAGGTACGGATACGCTCTGAGCGGTCACCGGAACCAACCAGACTTTTGCGCGTCGCCGCCTGCTCTGCCTGGGCGGCCTGACGCTGGGCGTCGCGCAACCGGGTCGCCAGCACCGCCAGCGCCTTGGCGCGGTTTTTATGCTGCGAACGCTCATCCTGACATTCCACCACCAGCCCGGTTGGCAGGTGCGTAACGCGGATGGCCGAGTCGGTTTTGTTAATGTGCTGACCACCGGCACCGGAGGCGCGGAAGGTGTCAATGCGCAGATCGTTCTTGTTGATGTCGATTTCTTCTTCGCTCTCAACTTCCGGCATCACCGCCACGGTACAGGCCGAGGTATGAATACGGCCCTGACTTTCAGTCTCGGGTACCCGCTGCACCCGGTGCGCGCCGGATTCAAACTTCAGCTGTGAATACACATCGGTGCCGGAGATGCGGGTAATCACCTCTTTAAAGCCACCGTGCTCACCTTCGCTGGCACTCATCAGTTCGGTGCGCCAGCCACGGGTTTCGGCATAACGGGTGTACATACGGTACAGATCGCCGGCAAAGATCGCGGCTTCGTCACCGCCGGTACCGGCACGGATTTCGACAATCACGTTGCGGCCATCGTCCGGATCTTTCGGCAACAGCAGAATTTCCAGCTCATGCGCCAGCTGCTGCAGACGCTCGCCGGCGGCCTGCTCTTCTTCCTCACCCATGGCGCGCATATCCGGATCAGGATCGGCGGCCAGGGCTTTGGCTTCTGCCAGATCGGCGCCGGCCTGCTCGTAATCGCTGTAGGTCTGGGCGATCACTTCGAGATCGGCGTATTCCTTCGACAGCTTGCGGAAACGATCCTGATCGTTGGCCGCATCCGGCTCAGACAGCAGGTGTCCGACCTCTTCATAACGGTCGCGCAGGTGTTCGAGTTTATTCAGAATCGAGCTTTTCATGGTTTATTCGGTATCAGCAGAGGAGGATGGCGCCGCAGGGCTGTTCAGGCTGAACAGTTCGCGGGTCCAGTCGAGCACTTCCAGACGGCCTTCAGCACCGGCTTTGCGCAGCGCAGTGGTCGGTGCATGCAGCACCTTATTGCTGAAGGTATGGGCAAACTGGCGCAACACTTTTTCTGCGTCGGCACCGTTTTCAAGTTGTTTCAGCGCTTTGCTGAGCTGTTCTTCACGCAGCTCATCAATACTGCTGCGCAGATCGGTCAGGGTCTGCACCGCATCCAGCGCTTTCAGCTCGCGCATAAAATGGTCGACGCCGGAGAGAATCAGCTCTTCGGCCTGACGCGCGGCGTCTTCACGTGAGCGAACGTTTTCTTCGATGATGCTGCGCAGATCGTCTACCGAATACAGATAGACATCCGACAGCTCACCAACTTCTTCTTCGATATCGCGCGGTACGGCGATATCGACCATAAACATCGGCTTATGACGGCGTTTTTTCAGCGCTTTCTCGACCATGCCCTTGCCCAGAATCGGCAACGGGCTGGCGGTGGATGAAATGACGATGTCAGCACGTGGCAGCACATTGGGAATATCTTCCAGCAGCACCGCTTCGGCATGAAATTCCTGCGCCAGGTTCTGCGCCCGCGCCAGAGTGCGGTTGGCAACAATAATATCGCGCACGCCGGCCTGATACAGATGACGGGCCACCAGTTCGATGGTTTCGCCGGCACCAATCAGCAGCGCGCGGCTGTTGGCCATATCAGCAAAGATATGCTGTGCCATACGCACCGCAGCAAAGGCGACCGACACCGGGTTTTCACCGATGGCAGTATCGGTACGTACGCGCTTGGCAATGGAAAAGGTCTGGCGGAACAGGCGCCCTAACTCAGAACCGACGGTGCCGGCTTCCTGCGCCACGGCAAAGGCCGATTTCATCTGGCCGAGAATCTGCGGCTCGCCCAGCACCAGCGAATCCAGACCACTGGCAACACGCATGGTGTGCTGCACCGCCTGCTCGCTGGTCAGGCAATAGAGGGCTGAATCGAGATCGCGGCGGTCAATATGATGATGACGGACCAGCCAGTCGACGATCACCTCTTCGCGCAATTCATCAGCCGAGCAGTAAATTTCGGTACGGTTACAGGTCGACAGGATCACCACTTCAGACACAGGGTCCAGAGCCTGCACTTCGCCCAACACCGCCGGCATAGACGCCGGATCGAAGGCAACACGCTCGCGCACAGCAACCGGTGCTGTTTTATGGTTAATCCCCAGTGCCCAAATACCCATGTCGACTGACGCTGCTCCCGCTTTCAAACTGCTCCGCTGACGATCATCAGCGGCGGAGTGCCTGACCTGCCCAAAAAACGCCAAGCGTACTGCAACTAAGCAGTCGCTTTGCACGTCACAGCAGGTGGCGGCTATGCAAAAGCGGGGATTATAAACATCTGGCCGCGGCTTTGCCGCTGAAATCTTTGACTTAAATCGCTATCTGACCCTAAATAGCATGCGCTATCTCATACTGGCATCCGAATCATCAGGTCTTCTCTTTATATGTTTTTTTACATCCGTGAGTCCCGCCGTACCTCTTCTGAGCGCCCGCCGCTGCCTGTTTTCTTACGTACAGGTCTTTGGCTGGCGCCGCTGTTTTCGGCGCTGATCGTCCTTCCGGGCTGCGCCAGTTTCGGCACCTCACCGGCAGCGGATCAGCAACAAAGCGTTCCGGCTGATAACACCCAGCCACAAAGTATTCACTATAAAACCACCCCGCCTACCGGCACCTCAGCTGAACCGGTCTACCGCCCGATTCCTGCAGCCACACTGTATTCCCTGCTGGTTGCGGAAATGGCCGGCCAGCGCCAGCGCTTTGATATTTCGCTCTACAACTATATGGATCAGGCCCGTACCACCCGTGATCCGGCCATTGCCGAACGTGCTGCCCGTATCGCCCAGTATGTTGGCAGCGACACCCACGCCATTGAAGCCGTTGCCATCTGGCTGGAAGAAGAGCCCGAAAACCCCGCGGCTCACCAGGCGGCAGCCCAGCTATTGATGGAACAGGGCCAGTTCAGCCAGGCACTGGAACATCTGGAGATATTGCAGGATCTTGCCGGCATCAGTCAGTTTGACTATCTGGCCGCGAATGCCGGACAGCTACCGGAGGAACAACAACAGGCTTTGCTGGCGAAGTTTCAGCTTCTTTCCAACAAATACCCGGAGAATGCTTCTGTCTGGTACGCACGCGGCATCATGGAACAACACCTGCGCCTCTATCCGGAAGCATTGCTGCATATAGATGAAGCGCTGAAACGTAATCCGGCGTATCTGAGTGCCGCCCTGCAGAAAGCACGCATACTGGTGCTGCTGCAACGTTCTGATGACGCTATCGACTGGCTTGAGGATATTCACGAAGACTACCCGGAGCATAAAGGTATCCAGGTTCTGCATGCCCGCATCCTGCTCGAGCAGCGTAAAATGGACAGTGCCCGCGATGCCTTTGCCAAGCTGCACAAAAATTTTCCCGAAGATTCTGCCATATTGCTGTCACTGGCCCTGCTGGAAGAAGAACTGGGCCAGCGTGAACAGGCGCGGGAGCATCTGTATCAACTGCTGGCCAACCAGTCGCATACAGACGAAGCCCACTTTTATCTGGGTAAAATTGCTCAGGAAGAAGAAGACTACGACACCGCCATTGAGCAGTACGCTCAGGTCAGCAGTGGCCGTGAATTTCTCGCGGCTCACCTGAAAGCTTCTTATCTGCTGAATGATACCCAGGGGATTGATGCCGCCCGCAGTTATCTGAATGACCTGCGCGGAGATTTTCCACAACACTCAAGCGAACTGGTACGGATCGAGGTCGACCTGTTATCCGCTGCCGGTCAGCCGGAAGACGCCATGGTACTCATCAGCCAGGCACTGAGCGTTGCACCGGAAGACATCAATCTTCTTTATACCCGCGCTATGCTGGCTGAACGTCTGGGGGATCTGAATAAACTGGAGCAGGATCTGCGCACGGTTATCCGCCTCAGACCAGACCATGCCGAAGCCCTGAATGCACTGGGCTACACCCTCGCCGACCGTACCGACCGCTGGGCTGAAGCTCTGCCGTTAATTGAGCGTGCACTGGAACTGACACCGGAAAATCCGGCGGTTATCGACAGTCTGGGCTGGATCTACTTCCGCATGGGCAATATCGAACGCGCCCGTCCACTGCTGAAAAAAGCTTTCGATATGATGAAAGACCATGAAATTGCCGCCCACTATGGTGAACTGTTATGGCTCAGCGGTGATCAGAATGAAGCGCGCGACATATGGCTGCAGGGGCTGGAACAAACCCCTGACAGCGAGATTATTCTGCGTACCCTGCAACGCCTGGACATTGATCCGGAAAGCCTGAGCCAGAATTGACCAGACCTGCCATGACCATCAGAACCACGCTTACAACACTGCTCCTGCTGACGCTGCTCAGCGGCTGCAGCAGCCTGCTGCCGAAGCCAGAAGGCGGCAAACAGAACCTGCAAAGCAGCCTCAATCACCTGCAACAGTGGCAGGTGCGCGGTAAATTATCGGTAACCTCACCCGATGACAGCGTTACCGGCTACCTGACCTGGGAACAGGATAAACAAAGCTACGATCTGTTTATTTCCGGCCCCTTCGGTTCCGGCGCTTCCCGTCTGCAGGGTAATGCCCGCCAGGCTGAGCTGACATTACCCGGTTGGGACAAACCACAGCGCGCGCGCACTCCCGAGCAACTGATGCTGGCTCATATGGGCTGGAATTTTCCGGTTACCGACATCCGCTACTGGGTAAAAGGCCAGGCCAGCCCCAACGCAGCGGCAACCGGCAAGTACGATGAGCATGGCCTGCTCACGCATCTGCAACAGCATGGCTGGGATATCCGTTTCTCCCGCTACCAGCAGCATGGCGATTACTGGCTGCCCGGCCTGATTAAAATATCCGGCCACGATTTCCGTTTTGTATTTTCGATCAAAGAGTGGACTGTTAATGGCTGAACTGCCTGAAAACACTGGCTGGCTGAGCGTACCAGCGCCGGCCAAACTGAACCTGATGCTGCACATCACCGGGCGCCGGGATGACGGCTACCACAACCTGCAGACTCTGTTTCAGTTCGTTGACTATGGTGATGAGCTGCACTTTAAATTACGCAACGATGGCGACCTGACACTGAGCCCGGCCATTGAAGGTGTCGACTTCGAAGACAATCTGATCATCCGCGCCGCCCGCCTGCTGCAAAAAAAATCTGAAAAAACATCCGGAAAAACACTGGGTGCCGATATCCGGCTGGATAAAAAATTGCCCATGGGTGGCGGTCTTGGCGGTGGAAGTTCTGATGCAGCAACGACCCTGCTGGCATTGAATCAGCTATGGAATCTGCAACTGTCTTTCGACGAACTGGCGTCACTCGGACTCACTCTCGGAGCCGACGTTCCAGTGTTTGTGCGGGGTGAAGCGGCCTTTGCCGAAGGCGTGGGGGAGATACTGACCCCGGTACCGGAGCTGGACGAACCCTGGTATCTGGTGGTGTGCCCGCAAGTCCATGTTAATACAGGAAAAATTTTTTCACATAAGGGTTTGACAAGGGATACGGACCCCATTAATATTCGCACCGCGCTGAGGCAAGGGGGCAGAAATGACTGCCAGGCAATAGTCTCAATGTTGTATCCAGAAGTTGGTAACACATTGAATTTGCTAAATAAATTTTCCTTTGCTAAGATGACGGGCACTGGAGCTTGTATATTCTCAAGCTTCGGCTCTGAAACAGAAGCCATCAGTGTTTCTGCGCAGTTACCGGCCGAATATAAAGTCTTTGTGGCTAAGGGTGTTAACCAATCCCCTGCACATAAGGTATTATTCGGACCGTCTTAAAAGTTGCTGGGGTGTCGCCAAGTGGTAAGGCAACGGGTTTTGATCCCGTCATTCGTAGGTTCGAGTCCTACCACCTCAGCCAATTCTCTTTCCTTCCATCATTGAACAATTACATCAAAGGGGACAACTGTGTCTAAGTTGATGGTTTTTACCGGTAACGCTAACCCGGAGCTCGCTAAGCTCGTTGTTGAGCGTCTCGATATTCCCCTTGGCGAAGCCACTGTTGGCAAGTTCAGTGATGGTGAAATAACCATCGAAATCAATGAGAACGTGCGTGGTAAGGATGTGTTTATCATCCAGCCTACCTGTGCACCGACTAACGATAACCTGATGGAAATCCTGCTGATGGCCGATGGCCTGCGCCGCGCATCAGCCAGCCGTATCACTGCGGTTGTTCCCTACTTCGGTTATGCCCGCCAGGATCGTCGTCCGCGTTCTGCCCGTGTACCTATCAGTGCCCGTGCAGTTGCCGACATGATGTCGACTGCCGGCATCGACCGCGTTCTGACCGTTGACCTGCACGCTGACCAGATTCAGGGCTTCTTCGATGTTCCTGTTGATAACGTCTACGGCTCTCCGGTACTGATTGATGACCTTGAGCGTCAGGCTTACGAAGACCTGATCGTTGTATCTCCGGACATCGGCGGTGTTGTTCGTGCCCGCGCAATCGCTAAGCAGCTGAACGTTGACCTGGCGATCATCGACAAACGTCGTCCAAAAGCCAACGTTTCTGAAGTTATGCATATTATCGGTGATGTTTCCGGCCGTACCTGTGTACTGGTTGATGACATGGTAGATACCGCCGGCACCCTGTGCCACGCAGCCAAAGCTCTGAAAGAGTTCGGTGCGAAAAAAGTTGTCGCCTACTGTACACATCCTGTACTATCCGGCCCCGCTGTTGAGCGTCTGGCCAGTGCTGAACTGGATGAGCTGGTTGTTACCGACACCATCCCGCTGTCTGAAGCTGCTAAATCCATTGGCCGCATCCGCCAACTGACCATTGCTGGTCTGCTGGCTGAAGCTGTACGCCGGGTAAATAACGAAGAATCCATCAGTGCGATGTTTCGTTAAGCCATAACAGCATACAAAACGATTTTTCGGGCCGTTTGAGCTGGTCGCAAGCTCAAACGGCTTTTTATGTCAAAACCATGAGGAAATACCCATGTCAGAATTTAATCTGTCAGCTGAACTTCGCGAAGATGCGGGGAAAGGTGCGAGCCGCCGCCTGCGTCGCGAAAACGCCGTACCAGCCATCGTTTACGGTGGTAAAGCCGGTGGTAACGATCGCAAGCCACAAGCCATCGTTCTGAAAGCTAACGAGCTGAACAAAGTACTGGAAAACGAAGCGTTCTACAGCAGCGTGATCACCCTGACTATCGGTGAAAAAGCCGAGCAGGTTGTTCTGAAAGATCTGCAGCGTCACCCATCCAAAGCTCTGATCTGGCACGCTGACTTCCTGCGTGTAAGCAAAACCACCAAGATCAAAGCTCACGTACCTCTGCACTTCATCAATGAAGAAAGCTGCGTAGGCGTGAAAACCGGTGGTGGCAAGATCGCTCACCAGCTGACCAGTCTGGACATCATCTGTAACGCTGGCGACCTGCCTGAGTTCATCGAAGTAGATCTGGCCAACGTTGAAGCTGGCTCCGTGATCCATCTGTCTGATCTGAAACTGCCAAAAGGCGTTGAGTCTCTGGCTCTGTCTCACGGCCCAGAGCACGACACTTCTGTTGTTACTGTTATCGCTCCTAAAGGCGGCGACAGCGAAGAAGAAGCAGCTGCCGAGTAATTCCGGTTGCTGTAGCAAAAAAGCGGGGCTGGTCCCCGCTTTTTTATTGGTGATTCTTTATCATCGGATATCGACATCATGTCTGACCCTATTCAATTGATCGTAGGCCTGGGCAACCCCGGCGCCGAATACGAGCATACCCGTCACAATGCGGGCGCCTGGCTGGTTGAACGCCTGGCGCAGAACGAACGCATCAGTCTCAGCCCGGACAAAAAATTCTCCGGTCGCGCCGGTAAAGGCCGCCTCGGCGGGCAGGATTGCTGGTTGCTGATTCCCACGACTTTTATGAACCTCAGCGGACAGGCCGTACAGGCGCTGGCCAACTTTTATAAGCTGAAACCGGAACAGATTCTGGTGGTTCATGACGAGCTGGACTTACCTCCCGGCACAGCCAAATTCAAATTTGGCGGCGGTCACGGTGGCCAGAATGGCCTGCGCGATATCATCAGCAAGCTTGGCAACAATCAGAATTTTCACCGCCTGCGTATCGGTATTGGTCATCCTGGTGACAAATCCCAGGTCACCGGCCATGTACTGGGCCGCGCCAGCAAGAGCGACCAGCAGGCCATTGATGCGGTGATCGATGAAGCCTTACGCGTTCTGCCCGATGCACTGGGCGGCGACCTGGCCAAAGCCATGAATCGACTTCATTCATTTAAAGGGTAAAATACCCGCCAAATTTTAACGCTGTTACGGCAGCAGTACGGATCACAGGATACTTTTATGGGCTTTAAATGCGGTATCGTTGGCTTACCCAACGTCGGCAAATCCACACTGTTCAATGCACTGACCAAATCCGGTATTGCCGCCGAGAACTTTCCGTTCTGTACCATTGAACCCAACTCCGGTGTGGTTGCCATGCCTGACAAGCGCCTGGATGAACTGGCGACCATCGTAAAACCTGAGCGTGTTGTGCCAACCTCAATGGAGTTTGTGGACATTGCAGGTCTGGTTGCCGGCGCGTCCAAAGGTGAAGGCCTGGGCAACCAGTTCCTCGCCAATATCCGCGAAACCGACGCCATCGCCCACGTTGTGCGCTGCTTCGAAGACGACAACGTGATCCACGTTGCCAACCGTGTCAGCCCGGCCGACGACATCGACATCATCAATACCGAACTGGTACTGGCCGATCTGGAATCCTGTGAGAAGCAGCTGCAGCGCATTACCCGCGTTGCCAAAGGTGGTGATAAAGACGCCATTGCGCAGAAAGCACTGCTGGAACGTCTGATCCCGCATTTCGAACAGGGCAAAACCGCCCGCATGCTGGAACTGAACGATGACGAGCGCAAGCTGGCGCGCACCTTCCACCTGCTGACCATCAAGCCAACCATGTACATCGCTAACGTGGCGGAAGACGGCTTTGAAAATAACCCGCACCTCGATGTGGTACGTGGTATTGCCGAGTCAGAAGGCGCCTCCGTTGTGGTGGTCTGCAACAAGATCGAAGCCGAAATTTCCGAGCTGGACGATGAAGACAAACTCGAATTCCTGCAGGAAATGGGCATGGAAGAACCGGGGCTGGATCGTGTAATCCGTTCCGGTTACGAGTTGCTGGGTCTGCAGACTTACTTCACCGCCGGTGTGAAAGAAGTACGCGCCTGGACCATCAAAATCGGTGATACCGCACCACGCGCGGCTGCCGCGATTCACACCGACTTTGAACGTGGTTTTATCCGTGCCGAAGTGATTGGTTATAACGACTTTATCCAGTACAAAGGCGAAGCCGGTGCCAAAGAAGCCGGTAAATGGCGTCTGGAAGGTAAAGAGTACATCGTTAAAGACGGCGATGTAGTGCACTTCCGCTTTAATGTGTGAAGCCTGACAGGAAAAACTCCTGCACACATATACTGCAAAGAATAAAAGCGCCTCAGGGCGCTTTTTTATTATCTGCAGCAATATAGGCCAACCTGAATCAACCATCTGGGCAATCCGGTGGATGACTGTCGCACTTTACCCAAATCTCTCACTATACTCTTTCAACTGAAACTTAAGTCGACCCGGAGCCCTGCATGAAATTGCATCCCCTCGCATCGTCTATCTCTCTGTTGTTAGCAGCATCACTCGCCGCCTGTAGCGGCTCAAGTACCAGTTCCAGTGACGAACCCAGCGATAACGGTTCAGGTGGCGATGGCCAGGCCGGCGAAGCAGTGACTGTTGAACGTGTCAGCCTGACAGGCCTCGCCGTCAAAGGAACCGTCATAGGTGCCAAGGCGGAACTCTTCCGTCTGATCAATGGAAATATTGAAGAGGCAGCATTCGCAACCGGCGCAACCGATTTGGAAGGTCGCTACAATCTGACAGCAACCTCAGAAGAGGCTTATAACGGCCCAGCTCTGGTAAAAATAAGCTGGCAGGAAGGCGCTGAAATGATCTGCGATGCCAGCTCCGGTTGTGGTGATTACCCTGTTATTCCTGACGACCGCAATACGAATAATCCCGGCTCCGCAGCCATCGACTTCGGTGAAACCTTCGATCTGGCTACCGACTTTGAAATGTCCGCCCTGCTGCCCTCGATCAGCACTTCATCCCTGGAAGACAACAGCTATACCGCCAACATCACGTCACTGACACACATCGCTGCCCAATACAGTGCCGCTCAGAGTGATGTTAACGCGGATCTGATACGCCGCCTGAATAACCGGGTACGGCAACTGTTCGGACTGAGTGCAGATAAAGTCGGCGCCGTGGATCTTCTGCTGACCTCCCCTCTGGATCCGACCTCAGCACAGAACAGCGATGATCCATCCGGCATCGCCTATGGTCTGATAACCGCCGCCCTCGCCGAGCTGGCCGGGCAGCGTGGTGAAAGCATCCAGCAGGTGCTCAGCACTTTTGCCCAGAATTTTACCGCCAATGGTGGTCAGCTCTACTGGAACGGCACCGATACCGGTGAGCTGAATATTGCCGCTATTCTCGCCGCTGCCAATGCCGTTGCTGCGGCTAACGGTAATGTTCCGGGAACCATCACCACCGGCCTCAGCAACCAGAAAGACAGTGCCGATAGCAACAGCGGTGTCAGTAATATTAATCCGCCGGAAATTGATGCCGGCGCAGACCTGAGCGCCACACCGAATCAGGCCGGCGTAACACTGACCGGCAACCTGATCAGTGGCACGAATCTCACCTACCAATGGACTCAGGTATCCGGCACTCCCGTCAGCCTGAATACTCCCACGGCCTTAACCACCAGTTTCACTGCCCCACAAGCCAGCGGCGATCTGGTTTTTGCTCTGCGCGCCAAGGATGCTGCAGGCTACGATGACATAGACAGGGTTACAGTAAAAATCCGGGCCGCAGCCGGGGCCGCAGCCGCTCTGGCCGGTAATTACCGGATTTATATTCCTAACCAGATGTTCAGCAGCAGCGCTTTCAGTAATCAGCAGACGGAGTTTGATTTTGATCTGAATCTGGTTTCCGGACTGAGTGTAACGGCGTCGGCCAGTGATCCATCCGCCTTCAGCTTAAACATCAAAGGTTCGGCCGAAAGCTGGCGGCTGGAAAACCGTTATCCCTACGGCAGTTTCTTTAACGGCCCCGGCAGTGCAGCCCAGTCTGTTACGGACGGACAACTGGTACCACAAGTCGATAGTGAAAACTTTACCCTGGACGGCAAGGTCGATGCTCAGGGCGTGATTACTATCAACGATCCAACCTCGGTTGAACAGGATACGGATGGTCAGGGTAATGAAGTTGTCCGTTACGATTACTCCAACATCCTGACCTTTATGCCCGTCGATACCGGCAGCTACCTGGCGCTGAATATGAACCACAGCGAAGGCTTTGCTGCCAAGGCTGACGGCAGTGCTGATACCAGCCAGCTAAGGTACCGTGACTTTGATGTCGAAAACCTGCTGCTTGTTAAGAACAGCGGCAACTTCAGCCAGGACAGTTTCCAGAACGATTATGGGGTGATTGTCCTGTCTCAGGCGACGGATGAAACCTTTGCACATGCGCTGGTCTCAGAGCTGCAGCGCTGGAACATCACGAAAGACAGTGGTACGCCGTCCGTCATCACCGCCACCATGGAGTCTGACCCCGGCCTCAGTGGTTCCGGCCGGGTTGGCAGTCGTTACAGTCATGACATAGAACTGTCTGGCGGCGTCTACTCTGAGAGTCTTGGCAGCTTTTCCGTTCTCTCAGGCGAAGAATCTCCCAGCAATGATCCGCAGACTCCTGCCAGTGAACGCCAGGCAATTTTTGCTATCGACGGCAGCAAGAGCGGACAATTCCGTATTCCAAGCAGCCTTTCAGCAGCCCTGTTGCCTGACGGTGGTAATGCCATTATGGAAGGGATAGCGACTCCCAATGGAGCGTTATTTATGTCGACATTAATGGGGACAACATCCAAAGGAAGCTATAACAGCACACCGGTAAAAACCCTGGTCAATGAGCGCTATATTGGTCTGGCCATCGACAACTCGACCCTCATAGCGGCTGACTTTACCGGTAAAACCTATGAATTGCGCGGCGTTGAATACGCTGTTGATGCCAATGACCGTGGTTCTTCCGCCAATATGATCCGCGGCACCCTGAGCTTTGGCAGCACTCCGGCAGCGCCGGTGGTTACGGTCAATAACCAAGAGGTCAGACTACGTAATACCAACTTCACCGTTGTCCGCAGCAGCGAAGACTATAGCTCCAGTGATGACCCGCTGGCGGCTGAGTTCGGCTCGGCCTCCGCCATAAAACTGTACGACAGCGAAACAACACTGGACGGTTATGTCAGTGCCAATGGCAAGCTGGTACTACTACGCCTGCTTAACACCACAGAAAGCGATCGTGGTGCACACGGTTTCCTGATCGGGCGCCTGATTGAATAATCGCAACACTCTGCAGTAAAGCCATATAAGGGCCTTCCACGGAAGGCCCTTGTTATGTCCGCCGACAGATAACCTGAACAATCCGTTCCACCCCGCCTCTCACTGTAGCAAGGCATTAGGGCTAAAATACTCATTCTGCAGACCATGTCTGACATTATCTTCGCCGAGCAGCGCCCGGCAGCCTCTATCGGTAACACTATGCCCGCACTTACACTGCCACTTCCTCTGCTGTTGGCCTTGCTGACAGCACTTTCTCCTTTGGCCATTGATATGTATCTTCCGGCGATGGAGGCAATGGCCGGCGATCTGCAAACCAGCATCCACCTGGTGGAGTTATCCGTCAGCAGTTACCTGCTGGGCTTTGCACTTGGTCAGCTCGGTGGCGGACCTCTGTCTGACCGCTACGGCCGCCGTCCCCTGATCATCACCGGCCTGATTCTGTTTGCCCTCAGCAGCGCTGCACTGATGCTGACAACTTCGCTTGAGGCACTGCTGGCACTGCGCTTCCTTCAGGCCATCGGCGGTGGGCTGGCAACGGTTAATTCCAGCGCCATCGTCCGTGACCGTTTTCAGGGGGCGGATGTCGCCAAAACCTTATCACTGGTGTCCATGATTATGATGCTGGCACCGCTGGTAGCGCCGATGCTCGGCGCCCTGACCTTATCCTTTGCCGGCTGGCGCACCATTTTTCAGACACTGACCATCTATGCGGTGCTGGTACTGATCATTCTCGTCTGGCAGCTGGAAGAAAGTCATCCGCCACACAAACGTCAGCAACGTCTGCCAGTGCGTGACTACCTGCGGGTCATCAGACATGTCCGTGCTCGCCGCTTTATTCTGGCTCAGGCACTGGCATCCACTGGCATGTTTGTCTTTATTACCGCCTCGCCTTACCTGTATCTGGATTACTTTGAGCAGGATGCCGAACACTTCCCCTGGTTGTTTGGCGCCAACGTTCTGACCATGATGGCAATGAACCGCCTGAATATACTGCTGCTGCGCCGTTTCGACAGCCAGCAGATACTCAGGGCCGGACTCAGTCTGCAACTGAGTAGTGCGCTGCTGCTGGTTCTGCTGTTTAGCGCATATCCCCAGCAGGCCTCATTGTCCCTGACCTTGCCTTTAATGATGCTGTTTATTGGCTCACTCGGCCTGATTTCAGCCAATGCCACGGCAACCATCCTGCATTATTTCCGTGATATCAGTGCAACAGCCACTGCTCTGACCGGCGTCAGTGTTTTCTGCAGTGGCGCTTTGTTTGGCCTCATCTGGGGCCACCTGCATAACGGCACACCACTGCCGATGATGGCGGTCATGCTGTGCACGGCACTGCTGGCCAATCTGGCGCTGTGCCGCATTCCGGCAGAGCAGAGTGACGCGGTTACAACATCCTGATTATGAGAACAACAGACTGGTGCATCAGTGGGACAAATCTGACTTGTCTGCGCGCCGGAAGAGGAACAGAATGAACGTTCAGTCCGAAACACGAAAGAACATGGATAAACGCCAGCAAATTCTGGAAGCCACCGCCGATCTGATTGCAGAGCAGGGATTACACTCCTGCCCTATGGCGATGGTCGCAAAGCATGCCTGTTGCGGTGCTGGTACCATCTACCGCTATTTCGAGACCAAAGAAGAATTAGTGCAGCAGTTGTTTCTGCATCTGACCGAAGTAATGGCGAGCCACTGTATGACCGGCTATGACGAAAGTGCCTGTATCAAGAAAAGGTTTTATAGCTTCTGGGGAAATTTTTACCGTTACATGCGTGAGCATCCCAGAGACCGAGCCCTGATGGAACAGCTGTCAGCCTCGCCAGCCATCAGTGAGCTGCAACGGGAAAAAGCACTGGAGCCGATGAACAAAGCGCTGACCCGGCTGCTGGCCGAGGGCAAAAGCCAGATGCTGATCAAAGACCTGCCGGATGAAATCATCACCACCATGACTTTCGGCAGTCTGACCATGATGGCCAAGAAACAACAGCTGTCACCGCAGATGTTTCCACAGGCGGTGAAAGCCGAAGATTTGCTGAATCTGTGCTGGGACGCCATCAAAGCGTAACCACAGGATGAACAAAACAGGCCCACAAGGCCTTTTTTTAAACGCCAGACCCTGAATGAACGTTCACTCTCGTTGATTCAAATCTAACTAAGGAGACATATCATGTCGAACAGCTTACCTCAGGCGTCAGAATCAACCACCACGATGCCAGCCAGTGCCGCAATGACACCAGCAGTACGTAACAGCGGCAGTGATTTTTATTCCATGCTGACTCAGCTGACTCTGACCCAGAAGCGCAACCGCGCCACCGCACGACAGAGCGCCTGAGTACCACGATCCGGGCGAGCCATCAGTTAATGAATGATGGCATCTTCGCCCAGATCGGCCTCCGCAAAAGACGCCGGTAATACACACAGACGATTCACCATCAGCAGACTGTGGTCCGGAATCAGCAGCTGGTCGTTATCCATCAGCGCATCCAGCAGCACACAGGTTGCATCAATCGAATCCAGTCCGACGATAATCGCCAGGGCAAAGCCATATTTGGTATTGAGCGCCACCAGATCCCCAACTTCCAGTTCTTCCCGCTCGGTAATAATATCGTCACCTACCAGCTCATCGGTCGGCCACGGCGTTTTAAAACGTGCCAGCGCAACCAGCTGCACGATCCCCTGAATCACTCCATCGCTGATATCTACCTCAATGTCCCCCTCTTCTTCCGGTTCCATAAGGCGATCAAGCAGACTCATAAACAGATCGGAGTCTTCTTCTGACCAGCGAAGGTCGACAGGATGATGGCTGCTGCGATTGGAACGGAAACTGACTTCGGTGGGAAATTCTGCCGGATCTTCACCGGCGGTACCGGCAGGCATTAACAGGCTTACGGCTTCGAAACCGCTCTGGTCCTGATCACTGATACGCCAAAACAAGGGTTGCATCTCTGCATTCATAGGGATCACTCCGTATTCACCATGATTAAATGGAGCCTGCGTGGCAATGAGTCTGACGGACCTCCCTTATGCTTGGCTATATCCGTTATATAGCAGGGCTGCATGATAGTGACAAGACGCAGCCGTACAATAACGCCGGGCAGTGATGACAAATGCTGTATTTACCCTTTGGCACCGATTACGCCGTAAACGTTCAGTCAGCGTGAAAAATGGTGTTAACATCAGGATCTAATAACAAACACTGACAGAACCCCGGGGAATTACCATGTATCCACTGTTTACCCGCACCCTGCTCACCGGCTGCGGTTTGTTACTGCTGTCCGGCTGCGCCACGCCAATCGCTAACTTTGATGCCATCAGTCTCGATGCCAAGCGCGACGCAGCCATGGCCGACGAATCTGCATCACGCACCATTCAGCACGCACAATCCAAAATTGAGCTGGGTAAAAGCGAAAACCTGCGTTTTTACGCCCCCCGTCATCTTGAGCAGGCGCAGAAACAATTACTGGAAGCACAGGAAATGCTGACCAGCGGCGAACCTGATGGCGTGGTAAAAACCGTTGCCATGACCTCGCTGAAAACCGTTGAGGCCGGCCTGAATGTAAAAAAAGATATTCTCAAACAGCTGAAGCCAACCCTGGATCACCGTCAGGTACTGAAAGATATCAAGGCCGATCAGTACTTCCCGGCCGACTATCTGGCCATTGAAGACGAGCTGGTAAAACTGATTGACCTGATGGAAGACCATCAGACCATCAAAGCCGATGCCAGACAGAAACTGCTGTTAGCCGAGATGCACCGCGTTGAGGTGGCTACGATTGAATACATTCAGCTGCAGCCGGTAAAAGACCATCTGGAGCGAATCAAAAACAAAGGTGGCGCTTCTGTTGCCCCGATCAGCTGGGATACCGCGCAGAAATCCCTGCTGCAGGCTCAGGCTTTAATCAGCAAAACACCGCGTGCCAAGGGGGCCATCGCCAAGGCGACCGTAGCTGCCACAAAAGCCGCTCAGCATGCCGAAGTGATCACCAACCTGAGTAACGAAATCCTGGATGCCAGCAAAGATGACGCCGAAGCCATTGCCCTGCGCATGGAACGCTGGCTGTACCGCATCAGCGTGGCACTCAAACATGAAGACATCCGTCACCTGCCGCTGGATCAACAGGCCGGCGAATATGCAGCGTCAATTGAAGCCCTGATGCGTAACCGTTAATCCGGCCGCATTAACTCTGGCCACTGGCCACAAAAAAGCCCGGAAACCCGGGCTTTTTTCTGCACTATTGCCGCTCAGATTTTACTCGTCTTCGTCACGCGGTGGCAGAAAACGGGTCGGAAAGTGCGAAATATTCGAACCTTCACCCTTACTGATTTTCGGGCTGCCTTCTTTTTCCACCTCATCAATGCGCACGATGCAATGCATCGGGATAAAGGTGCGTTTTACATCGGCAAAGGTGGCTTTCAGCTTCTCGGCATCCGGATCAACCACCAGAGAAGAACGCTCACCAAAGAGCAGCTGCTCCACCTCAATAAAACCATGCAGATCGCTCTGATAGATGTAGCGGGCGTAAATTTCGACCACATCGCCCTGCTGCTGATACACAATACGGTAAGTCGGTTCCTGCTTGTCTTTACTGCTCATGGTGCCTGCTTGTCGACCTTAAATGCCGGTTAAAGCACCGGACAAAGAAAAAGAGAGCAATTGTAACACGGGCGGGCAAGACAGGATGCAGACAGCCGACGGATACTGGTGACTAACTGAGCAGGGACAGTATAATGTCGCCCCTTTTGTATAAACCGCTGACGAGGCCGGAAACTCCCTCATGACTGACCAGGTGAAAAAGCTGTACATCAAGACCCACGGTTGCCAGATGAATGAGTACGATTCTTCACGCATGGCCGACATGCTGGGCGAAAGTCATAAGATGGAGCTGACCGATAACCCGGAAGAAGCGGACGTTATTCTGCTCAATACCTGCTCGATCCGTGAAAAAGCCCAGGAAAAAGTGTTCCATGAGCTGGGTCGCTGGAAAGGCCTGAAGACCAAGAATCCGGATCTGAAAATCGGCGTCGGCGGTTGCGTCGCCTCACAGGAAGGCGATGCCATCATCAAGCGTGCTCCATTCGTGGATATGGTGTTCGGCCCGCAGACCCTGCACCGTCTGCCGGATATGGTGAACAAGGCCAGCAACGCCATCCAGGTGGTGGACGTTACCTTCCCTGAAATCGAAAAATTCGATCATCTGCCGACCCCGAAAGTAGAAGGCTGTTCTGCCTTTGTCTCGATCATGGAAGGCTGTTCCAAATACTGTACTTTCTGTGTCGTGCCTTACACCCGCGGCGAAGAAGTCAGCCGTCCGCTGGCCGATGTGCTGAAAGAAGTTCAGGCGCTGGCCGATCAGGGCGTACGTGAAGTTAACCTGCTGGGTCAGAACGTTAACGCCTACCGCGGTGACACCAGCGATGGCGAAGTGGCCGATCTGGCGGAGCTGATTACTCTGGTGGCCGATATCGACGGCATCGACCGTATCCGTTTCACCACCTCGCATCCGCTGGAATTCAGTGACAGCCTGATCAACGTGTACGCCGAAGTGCCGGAACTGGTCAGCCACCTGCATCTGCCGGTACAGAGCGGCTCCAACCGCATTCTGGCGGCCATGAAACGTGGCCATGAAATCGATATGTACATCGATAAAATCGAACGTATCAAAGCACTGCGTCCGGACATTTCGATTTCTTCAGACTTTATCGTCGGCTTCCCGGGTGAAACCGCCGAAGATTTCGAAGACACCATGAACCTGATCAACCGTATCGGCTTCGACACCTCCTTCAGCTTCATTTACAGTGCGCGTCCGGGAACACCGGCCGCCAATCTGGAAGATGACACCCCGGAAGAGCTGAAGAAACAGCGTCTGCAGATTCTGCAGGCCCGTATCGTGCAGCATGCGCAGCAGATCAGCCGCCGCATGGTAGGCCGTGAAGAAACCATTCTGGTTACCGGCGTATCACGTAAAGATCCGGGCGAATTACAGGGCCGTACCGAAAACAACCGGGTGGTGAACTTCAAGGCCGACGATCACAGCCTGATCGGCAAATTCGTTAAAGTCAGCATCGAAGATGCGTACCCGAACAGTTTGCGTGGCATCCTGCTCAATCCAGAGTTAGCCTACTAACCTCATTCGTGATTTATGTGGCCAGGTCAGAGCCGGGCCACATAAACAAAAGTCCACAGAGAGAGTTCTCATTGACCCGCAAAGATACTGAGCAACCAGAATCCATTGAACCTGTCCAGTCTGCCGAGGCTGAAGCAGCCACACCAAACCGCCACAGCACCAGCTTTGCACTGGAACCTGATGATGCACAGCGTCTGGCCAATCTGTGCGGCCATTTTGACAGCCATATCGAGCAGATTGCCGACCACTTCGAGCTGGAAATCTACAACCGCGGTAATAAATTCACCATCGAAGGTAAGGTGAAGCTGGCACAGCGTGCCGCCCTGCTGATTCAGCGCCTGTACCGCGAAACCGCCAATGGCACGCCGATCACGCCGGATCTGATCCATCTGTTGTTGCAGGAAGACGGCAGCGAGCAGGCCGCCGGACGTAAAGCCAAATCCGATTACGACAGCCGCACCATTAAAACGCCACAGGCCATCATCAAGCCGCGCGGTCCGCACCAGCTTGACTACCTGCAGCGCGTGCGTGAGTTTGATATCAATTTCGGCGTAGGCCCGGCCGGTACCGGTAAAACCTTCCTCGCCGTTGCCGCCGCCGTCGAAGCACTGCAGCGTGACGAAGTAAAACGTATTCTGCTGGTACGTCCTGCGGTTGAAGCCGGTGAAAAACTGGGCTTCCTGCCCGGCGATCTGGCACAGAAAATCGACCCTTATCTGCGCCCGCTGTACGACGCGCTCTATGAAATGCTGGGTTTTGAACAGGTTGCCCGCCTGCTGGAACGCAATGTGATTGAAATTGCACCGCTGGCCTATATGCGTGGCCGTACCCTCAGCCACTCGTTTGTGATCCTCGACGAATCGCAGAACACCACCAAAGAACAGATGAAGATGTTCCTCACCCGTGTTGGCTTTGGCTCCAAAGCGGTGATCACCGGTGACGTTACTCAGGTCGACCTGCCACGTGGCGTCTACTCCGGCCTGAAGCACGGTCTGGAAGTGCTCGATGGCGTTCCCGGTATTGGCATTACCCGCTTTACCAACGCCGACGTGGTTCGCCATCCGCTGGTACAGCGGATCGTTGATGCCTATGACCGCTTCGACGAAAAAGAAAAGCAGGCCGACGAAGAACGTAAGGCCGCCCGTCTGGCTGCACAGCAGAACGACGAGGATGCGGTATGAACCTGTTGCTTGATGTGCAGCTTGCCGACGAACTGGAAGGCTATCAGGCCTGGCTGCCCGGCGAAGAACAGCTGCAACTCTGGGCAAGCGCCGCGCTGAGCGGCCGCACCGATTTCGCCGAGCCGGAACTGACGATTCGTCTGGTCGCAGAAGAAGAAAGCCAGGAACTGAACAACGAGTACCGTGGCAAAGACAAACCCACCAATGTGCTGTCTTTCCCTTTTGAAGCGCCACCGCAGGTACCGATCGAACTGTTGGGCGATCTGATCATCTGCGCTCAGGTGGTACAGCAGGAAAGTGAAGAACAGCGTAAAGCCGCCGAAGCTCACTGGGCCCACATGGTCGTGCATGGCTGCTTGCATTTGCTGGGGTACGACCATATAAAGGACGACGAAGCAGAAGTTATGGAAGACCTGGAACGCCAGATTATGGCCGGACTGGGATTCCCTGATCCTTATCCAGATGAGGCACCATGAGCGAAGACCGATCGGGCCAGCATCGTAGCTGGCTGGAAAGACTGACTGATTTATTCTCCGACGACCCGCAAAGCCGTCAGGACATCAAGGTTATTGTGCGCGAGGCTGCCGAGCGCAGCATTGTCGATAACGAAACCCTCAATATTCTCGAAGGCGCTCTGCAGGTATCTGAAATGCAGGTGCGGGACATTATGATTCCGCGCTCGCAGATGACTTCCATCAACGTCAACGATTCGCTCAAAGATTATCTGCCGCAGATCATCGAATCTGCGCATTCACGTTTCCCGGTGATGGGTGAAGGCCAGGACGAAGTGCTGGGCATTATGCTGGCCAAAGACCTGCTGCCATTAATCCTTAACGAAAATCGTGAAGAATTCCGCCTGAAAGAGGTGTTACGCCCAACAACCTTCGTTCCGGAAAGTAAGCGCCTGAATGTGCTGCTGCGTGAATTCCGTGCAACCCGCAATCATATGGCGATTGTGGTCGATGAATTTGGTGGAGTTGCCGGTCTGGTTACCATCGAAGACGTGCTTGAACAGATTGTCGGTGACATTGAAGACGAACACGACTTCGATGAAGAAGACAGCATGATCAAAGAAGTGGAAGACGGCATCACCATGGTCAAAGCCCTGACCCCGGTGGACGACTTCAATGAACACTTCAGTGCACGTTTTCCGGACGATGAATTCGATACCATTGGCGGCATTGTGGTACATCACTTTGGCCGGGTGCCGGAATGCAATGAAAGCATCCGCATCGAACAATGGCAGTTCAAGGTGGTCAACGGTACCAGCCGACAGATCAACCTGCTGGAAGTAACGCCCATCGACGCCGGCTGAGCCGGCGCATTAACCCTCACACATCTAATAATCAGGTAAAGCTATGGCAGGCTGGGCTGCGCGGGCGTTGTTATTGTTGGCGGGTGCGCTGTTTCCACTCGCCCTGGCTCCCCTTTTCTGGTGGCCGCTTGGCCTGTTAAGTATTGCGGTGTTCGTGCATTTTCTGTTGCAGACGGACAATGCACGTTCTGCCTTTGCCACCGCCTGGTGGTTCAGTCTGGGAAAATTCTCGGTCGGCATTTCCTGGATTTACGTCAGCATGCACGACCACGGCGGAACACCTGCAGTACTCGCCGTGCTGATGATCGGCCTGTTTGCCGCCTTTCTCGCCACCTTCCCCGGTTTCTGGTTTGCCCTGCGCCAGCGCTTTCTCGGCCAGAGTCTGGCCTGGCTGACGATTCCGGTATTCTGGTTTCTGCACGAATGGTTCCGCAGCTGGTTTATGACCGGCTTCCCCTGGCTGTTTGCCGGTGATGCCCACCTCGGCAGCTGGCTGTCCGGCTGGGCACCGGTATTCGGCAGCTATGGTTTATCGTTTATCTGCGTTCTGACCGTGACCGCACTCTACCGTTTCTGGCAGACACATCAGCCGGCATTCCTCGCCGTGCTGCTGCTATGGCCGGCCGGCCTGTTGTTACAGCAACAGGACTGGACCCATAAAACCGGTGAGCTGACCGTCAGCGCGGTACAGGGCAATATTCCGCAGGATCAGAAGTGGCTGCGCGAGTCCATCAGCCCGACTATCAACGCCTACTTCCAGCAAACCAGCGAACACTGGGACAGTGATCTGGTTTTATGGCCGGAAACCGCCATGACGCTGCTACTCGATCAGTTCCAGCCTTATATGGATGATATGGCGATTGAAGCACAGGAAACTGGCACTACAGTGATCACCGGCATTCCCTACCGCTATCCCCGTGGCCACGAACTGGCCGGACAGTTTCATAACAGCGTGATCGCTTTCGGCAACGGCGAAGGCATTTATCACAAACAGAATCTGGTGCCGTTCGGTGAGTATGTTCCCCTGCAGGCGCTGATTCGCGGACTGATTCCGTTTTTTGATCTGGATATGTCCAGCTTCCTGCATGGGCCGGCGAATCAGCCACTGCTGAAAGTCGGTAAGCATTCAGAAAGCACAGAAGAGCTGTATCTGGTCGCACCTTATATCTGCTACGAAATTGCCTATCCACAGCTGGTCAGCCGTATGGCACAGGATGCCGATTTTCTGATTACCGTCAGCAACGATGCCTGGTTCGGCGACTCTCTGGGACCGAAACAGCATATGGCGCTGGCGCAGATGCGCGCGCTGGAAACCGGACGCTGGCTGCTGCGTTCGACCAATACCGGCATTACCGCACTGGTCGATAACAAAGGCCGGATGATGTCACGTTTGCCTTATGAACAAAGGGCGACCCTGACCGGAACCGCAGAAATGCGTCAGGGCAAAACGCCTTATATGATCTGGGAGTTGTGGCCGCTGTATATCCTGAGCCTGCTGATTATCAGCGCAGCCCTGTGGCTGCGCCGTTCAGGCAGAACCCGTGAGATGGCGCAGGCTGATGATATTGCGCCCATTGTGGAGCGGTGAACGCAATAATCTCGGCTGCTCCGGGATGTTATTCAGGTGCTCACGTAACGGTTTAGTCAGGGTATCGATGTACTGTTGATACTGCTGAATCATCTCTTCCAGCCGGTAATCCCCCTGCTGGGTGCGCATCAGCATCTGCACCTGATGATCCAGATGAGCACGCACATCAATCTGTTCAAACAATTTCTGGGTCAGCAAGCTGCGGATGCGGCGGGAGCTGGTTGATGAGGCCTGCAGCACCAGATTGCCGGTTGCTGTCATAATAGTGTCGATCATCTCCACTTCCAGATCAGCCAGTTCACTCATCGGCACTCCCTCGTTCAGCCCCTGATACATACGCTGTACCAGCTGCGGAATAACCGCATCCTCCGGGCTTCCTCCGGAGCGCTCACGTTTCTCCAGCGCCAGGCGAATAGCCGTCGGAATCGCGCGGTTAAATAATTCCAGACCAGCCAGCAACAGTTCACCGCCCAGCTCCAGCTCCGGTATGCGGTACAGGTTATCAAGAAAATCCAGCCCCATATCGCGGCGCACATCACCCACGCGGATACCTGAGCCCTGCACGCTGCGCACAGCATTCATACGCCCCAAAGTACGCAAAGCCATGCGCAAAGATGTACGGTCAACGTCGAGATATTCAGCCAGCTGGCGTTCAGGCGGCAGCTTTTCGCCCGCCTGCAGATCGCCGGTAAAAATAAGGGCGATCAGCAGATCAGCAATCTGATCCGGTAGGGTTTTGCTCATTATTCTTATACTTATTTTGATCGGTTGGTGAGTCTGTCACAGCTCCGCGGAGCTGACCGGCTCAGTCTGGCTAAAATCCGGCAGCGGTGCAATAGCCAGCACATCAAGTAACTGACCAGATCTTTACTTGCGCATCTGCAGATCCTGAACTAGCATTGGATTATCCAATTTGAGAATTGCACACTCTCAGAGCTTCAGCCGCCACCTACGGGTCTGGCGGCTTTTTTATGCCCGCCATTCCGCTGCCTGATTTAGCCGGAAGTTATGCTGTGACTTTGGGTACAATAGGCACAAATTTCAAAACTGAAGATCACTATGGCCAAGCTGCTGTTCCGCCTCAATGGCGTTAATGAAGATGAAGCCGAGGATGTCCGCACCCTGCTGCAGGATGCTGACATAGAATTTTATGAAACCGATGATGGCCGCTGGCGTATTTCTGTGGCCGCTATCTGGCTGCGTCATAATGAAGACTACGAACAGGCGCGCAGCTTACTCGATCAGTATCAGCAGGAACGGCTGCAGCGCGTCCGCGATGAATATGAGCAACAACAGCAGCAAGGAAATACCCAGAGCATGCTGCAGCGCTGGCTGGAGCAACCCGCTGAGCTGATCATGACGCTGATTGCGGTACTTCTGGTTCTGGGCCTGACCCTGTGGCCGTTTCTGTCACTGGGTCAGTGATAAGAGCCTGTCAGCCCAGACGGGCGCAAACAGCATCGAGAATTGGCTGGTTAGCCGCGGGGAATTCAAACTCTGCCAGGCGGGTAAAAGGCAGCCAGCGAACTTCCTGACCTTCTGCTCCGTGAGCCAGCAAGGCGGAGTTCATATCCGCCTCAACCCAGTACACATCCAGCAGCACGCTTTTATCCGGATAATCGAAAGGGATCTGCAGCAGCGGCGACATAGATTGCTCAGTCACACTCAGTGCAACTTCTTCATCCAGCTCGCGCACCAGAGCCGCAGTGACACTTTCACCGGCTTCTACTTTTCCGCCGGGAAACTCCCACAACCCGCCCTGATGTTTATCATCCGGGCGACGGGCAATCAGGATGTCGTGGTCATTAACGACCACGACAGCCACAGCAACATGTACGCTTTTCATCAGGAACGGTAGTTGGCGTTGATGGTGACGTACTCGTGCGAGAAATCACAGGTCCACAGCTCTTCGCGGAAGTCTCCGCGCGCAAGCTCAATACGAACACGGAACTCGGTCAGGGCAAAAACAGCAGCGCCGGCTTCTTCGGTGTAAGACTCACAGCGGCCACCGTTTTCGACGATCTGCACGTCATCGATAAAGATCTGCACTTTTTCCAGATCAAAATCCTGCACACCGGAACGACCGACCGCAGCCAGAATACGACCCCAGTTCGCATCGGATGCAAACATCGCGGTTTTAACCAGCGGCGAGTGCGCCACGGTATAAGCTACGTCCAGCGCTTCTTTCTGGCTGGCGGCACCACCGACTTCGATGGTCACAAACTTGGTGGCCCCTTCACCGTCACGAACAATAGCCTGAGCCAGAATCTGGAAGGCTTCTTTCAGCTTGGCAAAGACCAGTTGTGCTTCCGGGCTGGCAACATCATTGATCTGCACACCAGAACGGCCGGTTGCCATCAGCATGCAGGAATCGTTGGTTGAGGTATCACCATCAATGGTCACGCGGTTAAACGAACAATCAGCCAGCTCTTTACACCAGGACTGCAACAGCGCCTGGGAGATACCGGCATCGGTCGCGATATAACCCAACATGGTGGCCATGTTTGGCATGATCATACCGGCACCTTTCGACATACCGGTGATGGTGACGGTTTTACCGTTAACCTCAAACTGGGTGCTGTAGCCCTTTGGCAGAGTGTCAGTGGTCATGATGCCTTTGGCTGCACGGGCCCAGTTATCAGCACTGAGATTGTCCAGCGCCGCCGGAATACCACGTTCAAACGCGGCCATGTTCAGCGGCTCACCAATCACACCTGTCGAAAACGGCAGAATCTGAGCCGGCTGTACAGCAGTTGCTGCCGCCAGCATTTCGCAACTGCGGACCGCATTGGCGTAGCCCTGTGGACCCGTACCGGCGTTGGCATTACCGGTATTGATCAACAGGTAACGCGGAGCGGTATCGGCCAGATGCGTTTTGCTGATCTGCACCGGCGCCGCACAGAATGCGTTGGTGGTAAATACGCCGGCAACGGTTGTTCCCTCGGCCAGCTCAATGACCACCATGTCGTCACGGTTGGCATAGCGCACATGCGCCTGAGCCACACCAAGACGAACACCATCTACCGCTTTAAAGTCTTCAAAAACTGTGAAGTTAACTGCCATTTTTTTGCTTACGCCTTCCGACTTTTGCTTACGACAACGTGCCGTGACAATGTTTGTATTTTTTACCTGAACCGCACGGGCATGGCTCGTTACGGCCGACTTTCTTTTCATCGCGAACAAAAGGCTGCGCCTGTTCGTCGCCACTATCAACCTCTGGCTGACCACCTGACAGAGACTCAGCCGTTTCATGCTGATATTGCGCACGCTGTACCTGGGCTTCCACCGCCGCACGGCGCTGTTCTTCCATCGCCCGGACTTCTTCTTCCTGACGCACTTTTACGTGGGACAGAATACGGATGGTTTCGTGCTTGATATTACGCAGCAACTCCTGGAACAGACCAAAAGACTCACGCTTGTATTCCTGCTTCGGATTTTTCTGACCATAACCACGCAGGTGAATACCCTGACGCAGGTGATCCATGGTCGCCAGATGCTCCTTCCACAGGTTATCGAGAATCTGCAGCATCACCTGCTTCTCGAACATGCGGATTGGCTCGGCACCAACGGTCGCTTCTTTTTCCTCATAGGCTTTCTGAATTGCATCCAGAATACGCTCACGCAGAGTTTCTTCGTACAGTTTGTCTTCGTTATCCAGCCATTGCTGAACCGGCAGATCGACGTCGAACTCGGCTTTCAGGTGGCTTTCAAGGCCAGCAATATCCCATTGCTCTTCCAGACTTTGCGGTGCGATATAACCATCGATAGCTTCATTCACAACGTCTTTACGGATATTAGTGATGATTTCAGAAATATCTTCCATCGCCATAATATCGTTACGCTGGTTGTAAACCACACGACGCTGATCGTTAGCCACATCATCGTATTCAAGCAGCTGTTTACGGATATCGAAGTTACGGCCTTCTACTTTACGCTGAGCTTTCTCAACAGCATTGGTCACCATCTTATGCTCGATGGATTCACCGTCTTTCATACCCAGCGCCTGCATCATGGCGCGCATACGCTCAGACATGAAAATACGCATCAGGTTATCTTCCAGCGACAGGAAGAAACGTGTGGAACCTGCATCCCCCTGACGACCAGCACGGCCACGCAGCTGGTTATCGATACGGCGGGATTCATGACGCTCGGTACCGATAATGTGCAGGCCACCGGCTTCCAGCACGGCATCATGACGTTTCTGCCAGTCGGCTTTAATCGCTGCAATCTGACTGTCGGTCGGATTTTCCAGGGCCGCGACTTCAGCTTCCCAATTACCGCCCAGCATAATGTCGGTACCACGACCGGCCATGTTGGTGGCGATGGTCACCGCCCCCGGGCTACCGGCTTCGGCAATAATCTGTGCTTCGCGCGCGTTTTCTTTGGCGTTCAGAACATTGTGAGCAACTTTCGCCTGCGTCAGCAGATGCGAAATATATTCTGATGATTCAATAGACGCAGTACCCACCAGAACAGGACGGCCCTGTGCGGTTACTTCACGGATTTCTTCAATAACGGCATCAAATTTTTCTTTCTGAGTGGCGTAAATAACGTCGTTATAGTCGATGCGGCGCACGGCTTTATTGGTTGGAATAACCACCACATCCAGACCGTAAATCTGATGAAACTCGAAGGCTTCGGTATCGGCCGTACCGGTCATACCGGCCAGTTTTTCATACAGACGGAAGTAGTTCTGGAAAGTGGTCGAAGCCAGGGTCTGACTTTCGTTCTGAATATTCACACCTTCTTTCGCTTCAACCGCCTGATGCAGACCTTCGCTCCAGCGGCGGCCTGGCATGGTACGGCCGGTGTGCTCATCGACGATGACCACCTGACCGCCCTGCACGATATAGTCGACATTTTTCTGATAAACCGCATGAGCCTTCAGCGCAGAATGCACATGGTGCAGGAGATTGAGATTGCCGGCGGCGTAAAGGCTTTCACCTTCTTTCAGAATGCCTTCGTTGGTCAGCAGTTCTTCAACAAACTCATGACCTTCTTCAGTCATCTCAATAGAGCGCTGTTTTTCATCCACGAAGTAATGACCGGAAGCCGCCTCATTACCTTCATCCGCAGCCTGACCACGTTCCAGCTTAGGAATCAGCTTGTTGATTTTACGGTACAGCTCAGAGCTGTCTTCCGCCGGGCCAGAAATAATCAGGGGGGTACGGGCCTCATCGATCAGGATCGAATCCACCTCATCGACAATGGCAAAATACAGTTCACGCTGCGCTTTATCGGCCAGAGAGAAAGCCATATTGTCGCGCAGATAATCGAAACCAAACTCGTTGTTAGTACCGTAAACGATATCAGCTTTGTACTGTTCGCGCTTTTCCAGCGGGTTCTGCCCGGGAACAACAATACCCACACTCATACCCAGAAATTCGTACAGCGGACGCATCCACTCGGCGTCACGACGGGCCAGATAGTCGTTCACGGTTACCACATGAACGCTTTTGCCGGTCAGGGCATTCAGGTAAGTCGGCAGGGTTGCCACCAGGGTTTTGCCTTCACCGGTACGCATCTCAGCAATCCGGCCTTCATGCAGGGTGATACCACCGATCAGCTGAACGTCGAAATGGCGCATCCCCATAACCCGGCTGCCGGCTTCACGACACACGGCAAAAGCTTCGGGTAGCAGGGAATCCAGTGACGCACCATCGCTCAAGCGCTGGCGGAATTCCACTGTTTTTGCTTTAAGCTGCTCATCAGAGAGGGATTTTACAGATTTTTCAAAGGCATTGATCTGGGATACCAGTTTGCCCATGCGCTTGAGTTCGCGGCCGTTTTTACTGCCAAAGACTTTACGAAAAAGGTTACCAATCATGGAATTATCATTATCCGGGAAACAAAATAAGGCGCTGGGCCAAAGTGCTAAAGGCTACTTATAACCCAGAATGATGACAAGCGTGTTGAAACAGAAAGATTACTGAGGAGTGCGGTGAATGTACGCCGCCGGGTCGACTGTGCGACCGTTTTTATACACTTCGAAGTGAACGTGAGGGCCGGTTGAACGTCCGGTACTTCCCATTAATGCAACGACATCACCTTTGCGGACAATATCACCAAGAGCAACTTTCAGCTCTTTGCAGTGTGCATAACGGGTTTTATAGCCATTGCCGTGGTTAACTTCGACCAGATTGCCATAGCCGTAACGCGGACCGGACCAGGTAACAACACCTGAGGCAACGGCAACGATGTCTGCGCCCATTTTGCCGGCAAAATCGACTCCGCCATGCCAGGCAAGACGCCCCGTAAACGGATCCGTACGTTTACCATAGCGAGATGACATCCAGCCTTTAGTAATCGGACGCCCGGCTACAAAGGTATCGGCACTGAGCTTGTTGGCCGACATCAGATCATCCAGCACTTCGAGCTGCTGCTCACGGCTGTCGATACGTTCAGCGAGCTCATTCAGCACTTCGTTGATTTCAGGAACCTGATAGGCTTCACCAAGCGTACCCGGGCCGCCAACGGCCGGTTGCATACTGAAATCAAATTCTTCGGAATTAAGATCGGAAACATCCACAAGACGCTCACCAAGAGCATCCAGACGAAGCAACTTGGCCTGCAGCTCAGCCAGACGCAGAGTCAGCGCTTCCAGCTCCTGATCGGTCTGTTTGCGGATTTGCTGCAGCTCCTGACGCTGCATATTGAGGTCACGCTCCCAGGCTTTGGCAGCGTTAAGATCAAGAATACCTTCATCAGCCAGACGTTCAGCCAGCCAGTAGCCCGCGACTCCCATCGCAAAAGGCAAAGCGAACAGGAACCCAAACATCACTGTGCGTGCAGAAGCACTCAGTGTGTAGGTTCTAGATTCACCATGGCGGCGGCCAACAATAATGATATTCATAGTTAAGCTATTTACTTCCTAATCGGCTGTGCAATCTCTCTGGCACTGACTTCCTGCCTGCCTGACCCGTATAAACGAATCACCAGCCACCCACAAAACAAAGGCCATAAATCAATTATGGCCTTTGTATGAGGATACTCAAACGTATTACTGTTTCAATAAGTTAACCAGCAGCGGCCGGACGCATGTAGGAGATTGGCGAGCTTTCTTCAGCAAATTCGACAAATTCCCAGGCATCTTCCTGCAACAACAGCTCACGCAGCAGCTTATTATTAAGGCCATGACCCGACTTATAGCCGATGAATTCACCAATCAGACTGTGACCGAGCAGGTATAAGTCACCTACCGCATCCAGTATTTTGTGCTTCACGAATTCATCATCGTAGCGCAGACCGTCTTCATTCAGCACACGGTACTCATCAACCACGATGGCGTTCTTAACGCTGCCACCCAGTGCCAGATTTTTGGAGCGCATGTATTCCAGATCTTTGGTAAAGCCAAAGGTACGGGCACGGCTGACTTCTTTTACATAAGAAGTGGATGAAAAATCCAGGCTTGCCTTCTGTACGCTCTGTTTAAATACCGGATGATCGAAATCGATCTCAAAGCTGACTTTAAAGCCATCGTAGGGAACAAAAGAGGCAACTTTATCGCCTTCACGCACTTCAACACGACGTTTGATACGGATAAAGCGCTTAGCAACATTCTGCTCAGCAATACCTGCGGACTGTACCAGGAACACAAACGGACCAGAACTGCCGTCCATGATCGGCACTTCCTGCGCGCTGAGTTCAACAATCGCATTATCGATACCCAAGCCCGCCATCGCTGACAACAGGTGTTCAACGGTGTCTACGCGTGCATGATCTTTGACCAGCGTTGTGGACAACGTTGTCTCGCCAACATTCAGCGCGTGAGCAGGGATATCCACAACCGGATCAAGATCGATACGTCGGAACACGATACCGGTATCAACAGGTGCCGGTTTCAGCGTGAGATACACCTTCTCACCTGAATGAAGGCCAACCCCAGTCGCCCGGATAGCGTTTTTTAACGTTCGTTGTGGAATCATCTGAACAATCCTGCCATTACTGAGCAAATTTCATACAAAAAGACTAGTCCGGCATTATAGCAATAAATAAAGAATGCGCTAGTGCGCATTCTTTAATCAGCCTGACGGCGCAAAAAGGCCGGAATGTCGAGATAGTCCATATCCGGACGAGCTGCGACATCCAACTGCTTCGCGGCGTTACCTGCCTGACGTTTTACGGTCGGCTGATCCAGCTGGCTATAATCTGTCGTGCCATCAGCCTTACGTGCGTTGACCGTGTTATCGACCACCTTGGTCGGCTTTGGTTCCTCAACCGCGTCGCGGCGTCCCAAACCGGTAGCAACAACAGTTACACGCAGCTCATCCGACAGATCCGGATCAATTACAGTACCAACAACAACGGTTGCATGCTCAGAGGCAAACTCTTCGATCACGCTGCCGACTTCGCTGAACTCACCCAGAGACAGATCAAAACCTGCAGTTACGTTAACCAGAATGCCACGGGCCCCCTGCAGATCAACATCTTCCAGCAGCGGACTGCCAATTGCACGTTCTGCAGCTTCACGGGCACGGTTTTCACCACTGGCAACACCCGTTCCCATCATCGCCTGACCCATTTCGGACATCACTGTACGCACGTCAGCAAAGTCGACGTTGATCATACCCGGGCGGGTAATCAGATCGGCAATCCCCTGAACAGCTCCCTGCAGAACATTATTTGCTTCTTTAAAAGCATCCAGCAGGGAAGTATTTTTCCCCAAGACAGAGAGCAGCTTCTCGTTTGGAATAGTAATCAGGGAGTCGACATGCTCGGCCAGTTGCTTAAGACCCTGGTCAGCAATCAACATCCGTTTTTTACCTTCAAACGGGAACGGCTTGGTAACCACAGCAACAGTAAGAATACCTAATTCTTTCGCCACCTCAGCAACAACCGGAGCACCGCCGGTACCTGTACCACCACCCATACCGGCAGTGATAAATACCATATCAGCACCTTTCAGTGCTTCGGCGATACGTTCACGATCTTCCAGAGCAGCCTGACGGCCCACTTCCGGATTCGCGCCTGCACCCAATCCTTTGGTCAGACCGTTACCCAGTTGAATAATGGAGCGGGAACTCACATTACGCAGTGCCTGTGAATCGGTGTTAGCACAAATAAAATCAACACCTTCAATGTTGCCAGCCACCATGTGCTGAACAGCATTGCCACCACCACCACCAACGCCGACGACTTTAATGACCGCCGATTGTTGTAAATCATCTGCCAGTTCGAACATATCCCCTTCTCTTTGCTGAGACATAGCGTTATCTCCTTAGCGCGCTGAATAATATTTAATCTTAAAAGTTGACTTTAATCCAATCTTTTATTTTGGAATAAAAGCCATCCGGACGATCTTCATTGCGGGTATTATTTGTTTTATTCCTGTGCTGTTTTGCCGCATACAACAACAAGCCCACAGACGTCGAATAAATCGGGTTATTAATCACATCGGTCAACCCTGACACACCATATGGTTTTGCCAGCCGAACCGGCATGTGGAAAATTTCCTCAGCCAGATCCACTACGCCTTCCATCTTTGCGGTACCACCGGTCAGAACAATGCCTGCAGCAACCATATCTTCAAAACCACTGCGACGAAGCTCTGCTTGAATCAGGGTAAACAATTCGTCATAGCGTGGCTCAACCACTTCTGCCAGTGCCTGACGGGAAAGGTCGCGTGGAGGGCGTTCGCCAACACTAGGAACCTTAATTGTCTCGTCGGCTTTAGCTAACTGAGTTAAAGCACAGGCATATTTAATTTTGATTTTTTCGGCGTGCTGAGTCGGAGTTCGCAGCGCCATCGCAATATCATTGGTGACCTGATCACCGGCAATCGGAATCACTGCGGTATGACGGATTGCACCTTCAGTGAAAATTGCAATATCCGTTGTACCGCCACCAATATCCACCAGGCAGACACCCAATTCGCGTTCATCGTCTGTTAATACGGCATAACTGGAAGCCAGCTGCTCAAGAATAATGGCATCGGTCTGCAGACCGCAGCGCTGAACGCAACGCTCTATATTCTGTGCTGCATTAACGGCGCCGGTAACCAAATGCACTTTCGCCTCAAGACGGACACCAGACATTCCCACCGGTTCTTTAATACCTTCCTGATTGTCGACTACATATTCCTGCGGCAAAACATGCAGAATACGCTGATCCTGAGGAATGGCCACCGCCTGAGCCGCGTCAATAACGCGGTCGACATCCATAGGCGTTACTTCACGATCCCGAACAGCAACAATCCCATGAGAGTTCATTGAGTGAATATGGCTGCCGGCAATACCGGCATAAACTGAATGGATCGTGCAGCCCGCCATTAATTCGGCTTCTTCCACAGCACGCCGGATAGACTGCACCGTGGATTCAATATTGACCACCACGCCTTTTTTTAGCCCACGACTCGGATGAGAACCCAGACCAACCACCTCGATAGTGCCGTCCGCCCCCAACTCGCCAACAATGGCCACAATTTTAGAGGTGCCAATATCCAGGCCAACCAGCATATTTTTTTGTTGTACCTGACTCATCATCCCATCTCCTGCACTGTGCGCCAGCCAATGGCGGCACCTTTTCCGTAGCGTAAATCAACACTCACAACCGCAGCTTCCGGCAGTTGCGCGATCAATAATTCCAGACGCTGAACGCGTTCTTCAAAATACTGGCGACCAAAACGAACCTGCCAGCCATTACTTAATTCCACATCAACCGCACCAACAGAAGAAACCGTCAACCGGCTGATTCCAATATTCAAATGCCCCAGCGATTGCTGGATACGGCGAAAATGTCGTACTGCCGCTTCAGCGTAATTACGGTCACCATCAATTCGCGCCAGATTCCCGGCGTTCAGGTGTGCCGGAATTTCGCTTAAACGTCCATTTCCGCTCAGCAGCTGATCCCCATTCCAGATTGCCATCGGCACATCTTCATAAAGATTTACCTCTAACGTGTTCGGCCAGCGTTTACGCACAGTCACCTGCATAATTAATGGCAACCCGGAAAGCTGCTGATAAACGCGCTGCAGATCCAGCGAGAAAAAACTCTCGTCTTTTACCCAGACAATTTTTCCGGCGATATCCTCTGCATTCCAGACCGACAAGCGCCCTTTAACATCAACACTGGTAATAGGCCAGCTGTGATACGCCCAACGGACTCCAGCTGCCAAAGCAATCACGATTAATGGCAACAACAGCCACTGCCAGGCAATATCCGGCATCGTTATCCGCCACTGCATGGGCTCTTTAACCACCAAAGGGGTTGCGCCGCGTGGAGCTGCTTTTTTAGCCACGAATTCTTTCCCTGGCTTCCGTTAATAAATGCACAACCAATTCAGGAAAGCGCATGCCGACAGCCGCAGCAGCCATTGGCACCAGACTGTGATCGGTCATTCCCGGACTGGTATTTGCTTCCAGCAACCAGAACTGTTCGTTCTGATCCTGCATCACATCGATACGCCCCCAACCCTGACCGCCAATAACATCAAACGCTTTCAGGGCCAGCTGCTGTAATTCCTGCTCCTTTTCCGCGGACAGACCGCAAGGCAACAAATACTGAGTGTCATTTGCCTGGTATTTGGCGTCGTAATCATAAAAAGCATGACTGGTTTTTAACTGAATAGCCGGCAATGCCTTACCATCAACAATAGCAACCGTGAACTCTGCGCCTTTCACCCAGGACTCAGCCAAAACCAGTCCGTCGTATTCACGGGCAAAGTCAAAGCTGTTTTGCAGTTCTTCCGCAGTGTGAACTTTACGCATACCGATACTGGAACCTTCACGTGCTGGTTTCACAATGGCATCGGCGTTCAGTTCTGCAATCAGCTGACTCCAGTCACTGTTCTCATTCAGCAAAAACGCTTTTGGCGTCGGCAAACCTGCTGCCTGCCAGATGAGTTTGGTACGCCATTTATCCATTGCCAGGGCAGATGCCATGACACCACTGCCGGTATAAGGTTTATTCAGCCACTCCAGCACACCCTGAATAGTACCGTCTTCACCACCACGGCCATGCAGTGCAATAAACGCCACATCAAAATCAACATTGGTTAATTGCTCAATCGCATGCGTCTGAACATCAATAGCAATAACGTCAGCACCACTTTGCTGCAGGGCGGTATAAACAGCCTGGCCACTTTTCAGTGACACTGCACGCTCCGCCGATGTTCCGCCCATTAAAACCGCGATTTTTCCTAATGCGGCAACGTTCATACTTTTACCTCTGCCAACCATACCGGTAATTGCTGGGTTAATGTCACGGCCAGATTGCCGATATCACCGGCTCCCTGAGTCAGTAACAGGTCACCTGGTTTTAATACGCTTTTAAGCGGTGCCTCCAGGGACTCATCACGCTCAATAAAAATAGGATCTACCATGCCACGCTGGCGAATGCTGCCGCACAGCGAACGTCCATCAGCACCAGCAATGGGTTTCTCTCCCGCCGGATATACATCCATTAACAGCAGTACATCGGCACCGGATAGTACCCGGGTAAAGTCTTCATACAGATCGCGGGTCCGGCTGTAACGGTGTGGCTGAAATACCATTACCAGCCGGCGTTCAGGAAATCCTTTGCGAATGGCATCAAGCGTAACTTCAAGTTCGCGTGGGTGATGACCATAATCATCAACCAGCATCACATCACCATCACCCAATGGAAATTCACCGCAGACTGTAAAGCGACGGCCCACACCGGCAAATTTTTCCAGTGATGTAACAATTGCGTTATCTGCCACACCTTCGTCATCCGCTACCGCAATAGCCGCCATGGCATTCAGCACATTATGTTTACCAGGCATACGCAGACTGATATTCAGCGGCGCACGGCCTGCCGGGCGCTGTACGGTAAAGTGCGTGAACAATCCATCCTGGCGCAATTCGGTGGCACGATAATCAGCATCCTCCGAAAAACCATAAGTGACAGTTTGACGACTGATCCGCGGCAATAATTCACGCACCACATCGTCATCAATACAGACCACCGCCAGCCCATAAAAAGGCAGATTATGCAGAAATTCGATAAAGGTATTTTTCAGCTGTTCAAAATCACCGCCATAAGTCGCCATATGGTCAGCATCAATATTGGTAACAATAGAAACCATCGGCTGCAGGTGCAGGAAAGAAGCATCGCTCTCATCAGCCTCAGCGACTAAATAACGACTGGCTCCCAAGCGGGCATTAGTACCGGCGCTGTTTAATTTGCCACCGATAACAAAGGTCGGGTCCAGACCGGCTTCAGCCAGTACCGATGTCACCATACTGGTGGTTGTGGTTTTACCATGGGTTCCGGCCACCGCAATTCCATGACGGAAGCGCATCAGCTCCGCCAGCATTTCCGCACGACGGACAACAGGAATACGCGCCTCAACCGCGGCACGGATTTCCGGATTTTCATGATCAATCGCTGTCGACACCACCAGTACATCAGCGTGTGTTACATTGCTTTCCTGATGGCCAATATAAATAGTGGCCCCCAGAGCCTGCAGCCGCTCAGTAACTGCCGACTGACGTAAATCTGAACCGGAAATCTGATAGCCCTGATTCAGTAATACTTCAGCAATACCACACATACCGGCACCGCCAATACCAACAAAATGCATGCAGCGGATGCGGCGCATTTCCGGTATCAGATGATTCAGCGGTGTATTGGATTTATCTGTCACGGGCAAACCTCTTAATCTGTTCAGCAACCTGTGCGGTTGCATTGGTGATGGCCTGACTACGCGCCTTCTCAGCCATTTCCAGTAATAATATTCTGTGCTCAGAAAAGTACTGCCACTGAGCTGCAAGCCATTCCGCGGTTAATTCATTCTGCTGACAGATCAGACCCGCACCGGCTTTCGTCAGGTACTCTGCGTTTGCAGTCTGATGGTCATCCACCGCAAAAGGGAAAGGTACAAAAATCGCAGCACAGCCTGCGGCTGCAACTTCAGATACGGTCAGTGCACCGGCACGGCAAATCAGTAAATCGGCATTACCATAAGCGGCCGCCATATCATCAATAAAAGCAATAACCTCAGCCTGCACTCCGGCTTGCTCATAAGCAGACTGCATTTCTGCCAGATTACTTTTACCCACCTGATGACGTAACAGCAGGCGCTGATTTTCAGACAGCAATTGCATCGCCGCAAGCACCGTACGATTCAGCGCAGCAGCACCAAGACTGCCACCAACGACCAGCACTTTAAGAGGCTCATCGGCTTTCATCCGCTGCGATGGCGCGGGCAGATTCAGAACACTCTCTCGCACCGGATTTCCGGTAACCTGCGCACCTTCCAGAGCTCCCGGAAATGCCTGCATTACATGCTGACTGATGCGGCTTAATAAACGATTGGTCATACCAGCGAAAGCATTCTGCTCATGAATCAGCAGAGGCACAGCACTCAGGCGGGCAGCCACACCGCCCGGGCCTGTGGCATAACCACCAAAGCCTAAAGCCGCGACAGGTTTTATCTGTTTAATAATTTTCCGCGCCTGAAGAATTGCCTTAGCAATACGCAGCGGCGCAGTTAACAAACCCAGTTTGCCCTTACCACGCAGGCCACTGATATTAATGCAATGCAGCGGATAACCGTTGGCAGGCACCAGGTCTTTTTCAATACCGGATGCTGTGCCCAGCCAGTGAATGGTAAAACCTTCCTGTTTAAGTTGTTCAGCAACGGCCAGTGCCGGGAAAACATGCCCGCCAGTACCGCCTGCCATTAATAAAACATTACGCGAAGATGCCTGACTCATGCAGCACCTCTCGCAGCAGCGTTTTCGCTCTGATTAGCCTGATCATTTTCATGAGCAATACGCATCACAATACCAACCATAACGCAGCACACCAGCAAGCTGCTGCCACCATAACTGAAGAAAGGCAATGTCAGTCCTTTCGTTGGTAAAAGGCCAATATTCACACCCAGATTAATCACCACCTGCAGCCCTAACAACGAAGCAATACCAATGGCAACATAAGCACCATACAACTGCCCCTGCAGCTGGGCTTTCCATGACACCCACCAGATCTGGGCAATAACAACAGCCAATAATGTCAAAGCAGCTACACCACCAATCAGACCGGTTTCTTCCGCCCAGATGGCAAAAACAAAGTCCGTATGAGCTTCCGGCAGATAAAATAATTTCTGCACACTTTCACCCAGACCTACGCCAAACCAGTCTCCACGGCCAAAAGCAATCAGCGATTGAGTCAGCTGATAACCGGTGCCGTACACATGCTCTGGCGCCCAGGGGTCGAGATAAGCCATCAAACGCTCAACGCGGTAACTTTCGGAGGTCAGCACCACGACACTGATAATTAAGGTGGCGATCAACAGCAGGAAAAACTGCCCGGCTTTTACACCGCCTAAAAATAACTGAATCAGCACGGCCCCCATCAACACAACAACAGCGCCAAAATCCGGCTCCAGCAACAACAGGAAAACCATTCCGGCCAGAATACCCAGCGGTTTGAGGAAGCCAGACCACTGCTGCTGAACTTCATCCTGACGGCGAACCAGATAACCAGACACATAAAAAACCGCCGCTAATTTCGCCAGCTCTGATGCCTGAATTTTAATAATCCCCAGGTTCAGCCAGCGCTGACTACCGTTAACCTCGTGGCCGATTCCGGGCACAAACACCAGAATCAGACCCGCTACCGCCAACAGCAGAAACATCACATCAACCTTGCTCCACCAGCTCAGCGGAATCTGGCTGATGGTATAAACCACAGCAACGCCCAGCAGCAGGTAAACGGCATGACGCACAGCAAAATACGCGGCATTACCGGTATAAAATTCTGCGATTCCGGTTGAAGCCGATGCCACCATCAGCCAACCCAGGCACATCAGCGCCAGCCAGGGATAAAACATGCTCTGCCGGCTCTGCCAGAGGAAACGTTCTGAATTCATGACGCCACCCCACTGCTGATTTCTGTACTCACCAGCTGCGCAAAATATTCTCCGCGGGCGACATAGTTTTTAAACTGATCAAAACTGGCGCAAGCCGGAGACAATAAAATGACATCACCTGCAGCTGCTACAGAACAGGCACGGGTAAAAGCTTCGGCTAAAGTAACCTGCTGTGATACCGGACAAACGTTAGCAACGGCAGCCGCAATTATTCCCGCATCGGCACCGAAAGTAAGAACTTCTGCCGCAAATTGTTCACAGGCAGAAGCCAGTGGGCTGAAATCCTGTCCTTTACCCTCACCACCGGCCAGCAGCCAGATTTTTCCGTTAATTTCCGGCCCCAGACCATAAAGCGCCGCCAGAGTAGAACCGACGTTGGTACCTTTAGAATCGTTGTAAAAATCAACACCGGCTTTATTGCCCAGCCACTGACAACGATGATCCAGACCGGCGAATTCACGCAGCGCCGGTAATACGGCAGTAATATCTACCGACAGCAGTTTGATCAGTGCCAGCGCCGCCATTACGTTTGCCAGATTATGCTGACCTTTAATTTTCAGCTCGCTGGCAGCGATAATTTTTTCAGTACCGAACATGATCCAGCTTTCGCCGTCGATTCGCTCAAGGCCAAACTGACCAATATCTGCTTTATTCAGACCAAAACTCAGGCGTGGCATTTTATCGGAGACCAGCGGCTGACTGAGCGCATCGTCACGATTCACCACAACGCCACGACACTGCTGAAAAATGCGGTGCTTGGCCTGATGATAATCCGCCATGCCCTGATAACGGTCCATATGGTCTTCGCTCATATTGAGCACCACCGCAGCCGAGGCGGCCAGGTTTTCGGTGGTTTCCAGCTGAAAGCTCGACAGCTCCAAGACATAGATATCGGTTTCAGCATCGTTACGCAGCAGATCCAGCGCAGGAATACCAATATTACCGCCAACCGCAACACGCTTGCCGGCCGCTGCCAGTAATTCTCCCACCAGAGTAGTGACCGTGCTTTTACCATTGGAGCCGGTAATGGCAATTAATGGCTTGCTGCAGACATCGGCAAATAACTGAATATCACCGGCAATCCGAGCACCGGCCTGACGGGCTGCAGCAATGGCCGGATGAGAAACCGCAATGCCGGGGCTGACGATTAATTCGTCGTACTGGCTGAGGACAGCGGCCTGCAATTCACCGCTATAAATAGCCGACTGTGGAAACTCGCTGCGTACCGCATCCAGTCCCGGTGGCACATCGCGGCTGTCGCACAAATCAAACGCCCAGCCGCGGCTCTGGCAATAACGGGCAGCAGAGAGCCCGGTCATGCCAAGACCGACGATCAGTCGTTTGTAATCTGTGGAAATCAACTGCGACATAAATTCAGATTCCTCAGCGAATCTTCAGTGTGGCTAAACCGATCAGCACCAGAATAATGGTGATGATCCAGAAACGGACAATAACGCGCGGCTCCGGCCAGCCTTTTAATTCATAGTGATGATGCAACGGTGCCATGCGGAAAATACGCTTGCCGGTCATTTTGAATGAGGCAACCTGCAGGATCACCGATACGGTTTCCGCCACAAAAATACCGCCCATAATAAACAACACGATTTCCTGACGAACGATCACCGCAACCACACCCAGTGCTGCGCCCAGTGCCAGAGAGCCCACGTCGCCCATAAAAACCTGAGCCGGATAGGTGTTGAACCACAGAAAGCCAATACCGGCGCCGACGATTGCGGCACAGAAAATCACCAGTTCACCGGCACCGGCGATATAAGGAATATGCAGATAACTAGCAAAATTAACGTTACCGGCAAGGTACGCACAGATACCCAGAGCGCCACCGACCATCACGGTTGGCATAATCGCCAGACCATCCAGACCATCGGTCAGGTTGACGGCATTACTGGAGCCAACAATTACAAAGTAGGTCAACAGAATAAACAGCAGGCCTAACTGCGGCATAACATCTTTCAGGAAAGGAACCACCAATTGGGTTTCCTGCGGACTTTGCGCACTGTAGAAAAGATAAGCGGCGGCAATTAAGGCGAACACCGACTGCCAGAAATATTTCCAGCGCCCCGGTAAACCACGGGAGTTTTTCTCAACCACTTTACGGTAATCATCCACCCAGCCGATCGCACCAAAGACCAGAGTTACCAGCAGTACAACCCAGACAAACCGGTTTTCAAGATTACCCCACAGCAAAGTACTGACGGCAATCGACAGCAGAATCAGCACGCCGCCCATGGTCGGAGTACCGGCTTTGCTTAAATGGGATTTAGGACCTAATTCACGGATCGCCTGACCAATCTGGTATTCACGCAATTTGCGGATAACCACAGGCCCAAGGAGTAATGACACCATCAGGGCAGTAATCACCGCCAGAATAGCGCGCAGCGTTAAATAGTTAACGACCCCGAATCCGGAGTGGTACTGCGCTAACCAGTCTCCCAGCCATAGCAACATGATCAGTTTTCCTCTGTATTTTTCTGCAGCGCCTGAACCACCTGATCCATACCAGCGCTACGTGACCCTTTAACAAGAATGACATCCTGTTTAGTGGTCTGTTGTTGTAAATACCGCACCAATTCTTCTTTGGTTGCGAACCAGTGCGCTCCGGCGCCAAATGCTTCAACCGTTTTCCGGCTGCGCTCGCCCGTCGCCAATAAATGCTGAATTCCCTGCGTTTTGGCGTACAGACCAATATCCGCATGGGCAGCCAATTCGCCTTCACCAAGTTCGGCCATATCGCCCAATACCAGCCAGCTCTGTGCCGCGTGTTTTAACACGTCGATAGCTGCTTTGACTGACGCAGGGTTGGCGTTATAAGCGTCATTTAAAATCCGCTGACCGGCTTGCCCATCCAGCCAGTGCAAACGACCGGAAACCGTGGTTGCCTGTTGCAGACCCTGAATAATTTCCGCAGCACTCAGCCCAAGCGCATAAGCCGCGGCACTCACAGCCAGCGCATTACGCACATTGTGTTCACCCAGCAATGGCAGGCGAACTGCATATTCTTCACCGTCCAGATGCAGCACAAAATGACTGCCCTGAAGATCACAGCGCAAAGCACTGGCACGTACGTCCGCTGAGGCAGAAAATCCAAAACTGAGCAATTTAACCGCCGCTGCGCGCTCTGCCCATTCGGCATAAAACGCATCATCGGCATTTAATATGGCGCAGCCGCCTGGCTGAATAAAATCGAGCAACTCACCTTTGGTCTGCACAATTCCCTGCAGACTGCCAAAACCTTCAAGATGAGCTTCTGCGGCATTGGTAATAATGCCAACCTGAGGTTTAACCCACTGTGCGGTGTAAGCAATTTCACCGGCACCACTGGCACCCAGTTCAATGACGGCCGCCTCATGCTCAGGTTGTAATGCCAGCAGCGTCAGCGGCGCACCGATATGGTTATTCAGATTGCCCTGTGTCATCCAGGTGCGGTAGCGCTGTGCCAGTACACTACTCATTAATTGTTTCACACTGGTTTTACCGGCACTGCCGGTCACAGCAACCACCGGCCCGTGAAACTGACTGCGGTTCCAGCCGGCAATCTGCCCCAGCGCGATCAGGCAATCCGTTACCCGGATTAACGGCAGGCACTGTGTCAGGGCAGTATCCACATCCTGATCAATAAGCGCAGCAACCGCGCCCTGCTCTGCGGCCTGAGCAATAAAATGATGACCATTAAAACGTTCACCGCTTAATGGTACGTACAGATCACCGGCTTTAATGTTACGGCTGTCGGTGCTCACACCATGAATCATGTCATCATCAAGCGCAGCTGCCGTATTATTCTGCAGCTGTCCATGCACAATTTTAACTAACTGTGACAGCGACAAATTACTCAGCATGATGATCTCCGCTCAGTAACCGTCCGGCCTTGCGATAACCCGACTGAGTTAATACTGAGGCATCGCTGTAGGGTAATTTCACGCCCTGAACTTCCTGATAATTTTCATGGCCTTTGCCGGCAATCAGTACAATACCGGCAGCAGTTGTCATATCCAGCGCCTGTGTAATGGCACGGCTGCGATCATGTTCACAATAAAAATCGCCGGTATTCTCTGCGCTGAGTGCATCGGCAAAAATCTGCTGCGGATCTTCGCTGCGCGGATTGTCGTCTGTCAGCCAGACTACATCCGCATGCGCGGCAGCTACCTGAGCCATCAGCGCGCGCTTGCTGCGGTCACGATCACCACCACAGCCAAATACCGCAGTAATTTTTTTATTCCAGGGCTTAAGTGCCTGCAATACATTCAGCAAAGCATCCGGCGTATGGGCAAAATCGATAACCGCCAGCGGCGCATCATCTTTTACATACAACTCCATACGTCCGGCCACCGGCTCCAGTTTTTGTGCAGCCGCGAGCAGCTGCTTAAAATCAAATCCTTGCAAGGCCAGTGCAGCAATCGCAGCCGTTGCATTGGCCAGATTAAATTCACCGATTAATGGCAGGACCAATAAACCATTGCCCCAGGGAGTATCGAGCCAGGCCTGCATTCCACGGGCCTGCATCTGCACAGCGGAATACCGCACTGCAGCCTGCTCGCTTTGGCCATAGGTAATGACATTGGTATTTACTGCTGAATCAGCGGCCAGTCGGCAGCCATAATCGTCATCAATATTAATTAATGCCGCTTCAATATCATGACCAACGAATAACTGACGCTTTGCCGCAAAGTAATCGGCCATACTGCCATGATAATCCAGGTGATCCTGGGTGAGGTTGGTCAGCACGGCTACCCGAAAGTTCAATCCGGCCACACGCTGCTGCGCCAGACCATGGGATGAGACTTCCAGTGCGGCAAAATCAACACCGTTTTCCTGCATATTGTTCAGGTGACGTAAGATTACGGATAAATCGGCGGTTGTATTACGACTGGTCTGAAGGTCTGGCCATACACCATTACCTAAAGTCCCCAATACGCCGCAAGGTACTGAACAAAAACCAGCCAGCTGTGCCATATATTGCGTCACAGAACTTTTGCCGTTAGTACCGGTTACCGCTGTCAGTTTCATATCCGCAACGGATGCATAACGGCGATGAAGCCAGGTGGTTAACGAGGCTGGAATTTCATTATTAAAGAAGACAGGGACGGCAGGAAAATGTGGGCTCTGTTCACAACGGAAGCCCAACTCACCTTCTGCCAGCACCGCAACCGCACCCTGCTCAATAGCGGCAGCAATATGTTCTTCGCCATGACTCTTCAAACCGCGACGGGCAATAAATACATCGCCAGGCTGTACATCGCGGCTATCGACAGCAACCTGTGCGAATTCACGATCCCACTCCGGCGGAATAAATAATTCAGGAGTAACCATCTGACTTAATTTCATGCCGGACCTCCTGCCATCTGTAACGCCGGTACACTGCCGTCATCCGGAGCAACCTGACGCAGACGCAACGCCTGTTGCATAATGCGTGAGAATACCGGCGCTGCTACTTCACCACCGTAATATTCTTTGCCCTGAGGTGAGTCGATCACAACAACCAGCACCAGATCCGGGGAGGAAATCGGCGCTATTCCGGAAAATACCGCGGTGTATTCTGAATCTTCATAACCTTGCTGACCCACTTTATGCGCAGTACCGGTTTTACCGCCAACGCGGTAACCGGCAACCCGGGCACGACTGCCGGTTCCCTGTTTTGAGGTAACAGTTTCCAGCATATCCAGAACCTGACGGGCAACTTTCGCTGGCATTACCCGCTGACATTCCGTCTGTGGTTGATTATTCATTAATAAACGCACCGGATTACGGCAACCACCCTGAGTAAAACTGGTGTAAGCATGCGCCAGCTGCAAAGGCGAAACCGATAAACCATAGCCGTAAGAAACCGTCGCCAGACGCAGAGCATCCATTTGCTCCGGATAAGGCAGGCTGCCTACCGCTTCTCCGGGAAAACCCAGCACTGTTGCCTGGCCAATACCGGCTTTGCTGAAAAAACTCCAGATATTCTCTGCCCCCAGCTGGTGAGCCAGATAGGTAACTCCAACGTTGCTGGATTTGGTAATAACACCGGTAATATCCAGCACACCGTAATTGCGGTGATCGCGAATGGTTTTATTTTTTACCCGCACATAACCCGGCGCTGTATTAATTTCGGAACCTGGGAAATAACGTCCGGAGCTTAAAGCCGCAGCCACCGTAAAAGGTTTAATCGTAGAACCCGGCTCAATAAGATCGGCGATAGCCCGGTTACGCATGTTTTCCGCACGCAGGCTGGCGCGGTTATTCGGGTTATAAGACGGCTGATTAACCAGAGCCAGTACATCCCCGCTGCGCGCATCCACCAACACTGCACTGCCGGACTTAGCATTATGCTGGGAAACGGCTGCTTTTAATTCGCGGTACGCCAGATACTGCAGGCGCAGATCCAGCGTTAACGCCAAGTCACCGCCTGGCTTTGGCACCGCATTGACTTTTAATTGTTTAATCACATTGCCATACAGGTCTTTAACCACCTGGCGCGAACCTTCGCTGCCTTGCAGAAATTCATCAAAAGCCAGCTCCAGACCTTCCTGCCCATTACCGTCCACATCAACGATACCCACCGTATGTGCGGTCACTTCTGCTGCCGGATAGAAACGGCGGAAATCATCATCACCATAAATACCGGCGATACGGCGTTTTAATACCTGCTGTGCCAGCTCCGGCTGAACCTGACGCTTAATGTATAAAAAAGAGCGACCCTGAGAGGCCGCCCGTTCAACTTTGCGCACCAGTTCTCTGGTGCTCAGACCAAGATCCGTGGCGACAGCCGGTAATTGCTGAACATTAACCTGCTGCGGATTCAGCCACAGCGTTACCACCGGTGTACTGACTGCAAGTGGTTTGCCATAACGGTCGGTTATCATGCCGCGCATTGCCGGCTGAACTTCTTCACGCACCGTACGCTTTTCACCCTGCTCAAACAGGAAAGGCTGATCCACGGTATGCAGCATAACCAGACGCACCAGAACCGCAGCCAGCAGACAGCCAAACACCACCAGCACCAGCGTAAAACGCCAGCGGGTGATGCCGCTTAATGTTGTCTCTTGGTTCGGTTGCGCATTCATTGTGAAAGCACCTGCACCTTGCCTGGTTCTGTCATGTTTAATTGTTTACGCGCCTGCTGGTCGATCCGGCCATGCGCAGTTAATGTGCTTTTTTCCAGCAGCAAACGGGTATGTTCCTGCAGCAGCTGCGCCCGTAATGCATCTTCCTGTTGCCACACCTGCAGCAGTACGCGGTGCCAGTGCACAACCCCGACCTGAGCCAGAGCAGACATAAGCACCACAGCCCACAACACGGCAACTCCTGCTTTCACGCCAACCGCTCAGCAATGCGTAATACCGCACTGCGGGCGCGGGCATTAATCCGTATTTCATCGTTACCGGGCATAATCGCCTTACCCATTTTTTTCATGGTGCGGCCGAGCATGTCATCCGGCACCGGAATACCCGGAGGTAAATCACGGCCCTTTTCCTGTGCGCGGATAAAGCGCTTCACCATACGGTCTTCCAGCGAATGGAAACTGATGACTGCCAGGCGGCCATGTGGCAGCAGCAGATCAACGCTGTCGGCCAAAACCTTTTCCAGATCACCTAGCTCATTATTCACTGCAATACGGATTGCCTGAAAAGCACGGGTCGCCGGATGCTTATGTTTTTCCCAGGCCGGATTGGCTTCTTTAATTAACTCAGCCAGCTCGCGGGTACGGGTAATAGGCGCTTCAGCACGGGCCTTGATAATCGCGCGCGCCATACGTTTGGCGAAGCGCTCTTCTCCGTATTCTTTTAATACGCGGGCGATTTCTTCTTCGGAAGTCTGGGCACACCACTCAGCAGCGCTCAGACCAGCATCCGGATTCATACGCATATCCAGCGGGCCATCTTTCATAAAGCTGAAGCCGCGTTCGGCATCATCCAGCTGTGGCGAGGACACCCCCAGATCCAGCAGAATGCCGTTGATCTGGCCGATCCCCAGAGCATTAAGCTCGGCTTTCATATCAGCAAAACTGGCCTGCACAATCTGAAAGCGACTGTCTTCCTGCTCCAGCTCTTTACCGGTCTGAATGGCCAGCGGGTCTTTATCAAAACCAATCAGGCGACCTTCAGGTGCCAACTTACTCAGCAGCAGACGACTGTGACCGCCACGGCCAAAAGTTCCGTCCACATAAATACCCGCCGGATCATTCAGGCAGCCGTCGACCGTCTCCTGCAGCAGTACGGTGGTGTGAGCAAACTCACTCAGATTCATAACGACAGACTCTGTAGTTCTTCGGGTAATTGTTCGGGCTGACTGACCATATCCAGATACTCATCGCGGCGGTCTTCCCACAGCGACTTACTCCACAACTCCAGCTTCTTTCCCTGCCCCATCAGCACGCTTTCCTTTTCCAGCGAGGCATATTCGCGCAGCGGTTGCGGCAAAAGGATACGACCGGCGCTGTCCAGCTCCAGATCAGTCGCATGACCAATCAATAAGCGCTGAATGCGGCGGGCAACCGGGTTAAAGCTGGGCAGAGCCTCGATTTTGGCCTGAATCAGTTCCCATTCGTTTACGGGGTAAATCAGGAGGCAGCGTTCTTCAGTATCAATGGTGGCCACCAAACGGGCGCCACAGAGCTCCGCCAGCGTTTCCCGATATTTAGTCGGGATCGCCAGACGCCCTTTGGCATCCAGATTGATCGTGTGCAGCCCCCGGAACATACGTCCTTCCTGTTGGTTTGGGTGTGAATCCTCTGTCGGTGTAAGTAGTTACCAACCTCGTCAAAGTCCCACTATTACCCACTATTTTCCACTTTACGACACTATAGGAAGGCAAATAGCCTTTTGCAAGCCACTTCGGGGTGTGGATATCTGCATTTTTGCTTTATCTCACAAGGACTTAGAAAGCCTTAACGGCAAGGTGGGAAAATGTGGAGAGCAAATCTTAAACAGGACTGTGAGCCTGCATCACGAAGTTAAAGTAACTTCTGAGGTTAGTACTCACTTACATGAGGGTTTATATAATTTAGCTATAAGAAGTGACCACTAACTAATCATTAAAGACAGGCTCTGTGCAGCCGGGCCAATGATGGCGAAATCTGCGACGGGAAACCAGTGCAGAATTCTGCAGCCGTTGTGCAAAAAAATCTTCAGCCGGAATAATCAAGGCGGTAACATCGGCTCCCTTTACATCATCCTGCAAGCACTGCCACAAGGACCCCTTGCATGCCAAGAGCCAACGAACTGAAGAAAGGCGGCGTCGTCGAATTCAAGAATCAGACCTGCCTGATCAAAAACATCGAAGTGCAGAACCCGCATTCGCGCGGTGGTGCCACCCTGTACAAAATCCGCTTCCAGACCGTTCCCGGCCGGCAGAAGCTGGAAGAAAGTTTTAAAGGTGACGATCAGCTACAGGCCATTGAACTGCTGCGTCGCCAGATCGTGTTCTCTTACCGTGAAGAAGACACCTACTACTTTATGGACGAAGAAAGCTTCGACCAGTATCCGATTGATGCCGAAACCCTGGACACCGATGCGCTCTATATCAGCGAATCCCTGAAAGGCACAATGGGTCTGCTGGTCGATGGTCAGCTGATTGCCATTGAGCTGCCATCATCGGTAGAAATGACCGTAATCGAAACCAGCCCAGGCATTAAAGGCGGCAGCGCCAGTGCCCGTACCAAACCGGCCCGTTTTGCCACCGGTCTGGTTATTCAGGTGCCGGAATATCTGGAACAGGGTGAAACCGTCAAGATCAACACCGCTGAGAACCGTTTTATCTCCCGCGCCTGATTGATCTGGCAAATCTGAAGCTGGCGCAATGTATAGTTGCGTCAGCCTGTCTTGGCGAAGTCCGGCGGCTGTGACAGACTTCGCGTCGTCCTATCACCAGCCGTCATCCGACTTCAATCCAGACCATGAATATTCAGCAATTACAGGCCGCTTCGCAGGCCGTTCGTGATAACAAAGCCTTCGAACTCTTTGTTGTAGCCATCATTATTTTTTCTGCCCTTCTGATCGGTGCCAAAACCTACAGCATTCCCGACCCTTTGATGGTGGTGCTGAACTGGCTGGATACCGGCATTACGGTTATTTTCCTGATCGAAATCGTTATCCGCTTTCTCGCGGCACCGGATAAGAAACGCTTCTTCCATAATGGCTGGAACCTGTTTGATACCCTGGTCGTCGTTGTCAGTCTGATTCCGGTCGATCACAGCGATATGGCTCTTATTGGTCGTCTGGTGCGTATTTTCCGCGTGCTGCGGATGGTATCTATCATCCCGGAATTGCGTATGCTGCTGAACTCGCTGCTGCGCGCGTTGCCACAGCTGGGCTATGTCCTGCTGCTGATGTTTATTATTTATTATATTTACGCTGCTATCGGCACCACCTTTTTTGAACCCATCAATGATGTGCTGTGGGGGGATATTTCCATCTCCATGCTGACCCTGTTCCGGGTGATGACCTTTGAAGACTGGACCGATGTTATGTACGAAACCATGGCGGTCTACCCGCTGTCGTGGATTTTTTATCTGAGCTTTATTTTCCTCACCACCTTTGCCTTTCTTAATATGGTCATCGGTATTGTGGTAAACGTACTTGAAGATGAACATGCACAGGAAAAAGCCGAGCAGGATGCCGCCGACGGCAAAGCTACCCTTGACGATCTGGCGGCAGAAATCCGCGAACTGAAAGCCCTGCTGCAACAGCAGCAACCACCAAAGTCCTGACGGAGTTTTTATGAAACGCTATCTGCTGCAACCGCTGATCAAAGGCTCCATGGTGGTACTGCCGTTACTGATTACCATCTGGCTGTTATGGTCTGCGCTGATGTGGCTTAACGGTCTGGGCCTGAGCCTGCTCGCCAGCCTGCATATTCCCAGCATTTTTCCTGGTATGGGCCTGCTGCTGATGCTGCTGGCTTTGCTGTCAGTCGGATTATTATTTCAGTTCAACCCGGTCAGCTGGCTGTATCAGTATGTGGAAGATGCCCTGCTGCGTTTTCCGCTGGTAAAAACACTGTACGGCGCGGTTAAAGACTTTGCCGCCATGTTCGATCAGGAAAAACAGCACAATCAACAGGTCGTGCTGGTCGATATGCCCGGCGATGCACAATTGCTGGGCTTTATTACCGCCAGCAAAATTCCGCCGGCGGTGCAGAATGCCGGCGATAAGGAAGAACTGGTCGCGGTATACCTGCCCATGAGCTACATGGTTGGCGGCTATACCCTGTTTGTTCCACGCGCCCGCCTGACGATGCTCGACTGGTCGTTTGAAGATGCCATGCGCTTTGCATTAACTGCCGGAGTATCGCAAAGCCAGGCGCGCAAAATCAAAGAGCCGTTATGGCCTCTTAATGGTGACGATAAAAACAAAGATGCCTCTGAATAATCAATCGGCGGCAATGTCACACACCTGGCGCGTCAGCGCCAGGAAGGCTCCCAGCGCCAGCAATAAAAAGGCACAGGCAACCAGTATCGCCACCGGATAATACAGGTTACCGGCCAGATCGAGCTGGCTGTATTTAATAATCATAATCAGTGCTTCCAGCACCAGTGCGATACACACGGTGCCGACAAAACGGGTGATGGTGCGGCGGATATTCTGGAAAATATTTTCCCCGGCTTCTTCCGCCGCGTATTCTTTACCAACCCCCAACCCCAGCTCATACATTGCCAGCGCGATAACAAGCGTATTAATCGCCTTAATCACCAGCGTGACCATATCGCCATCACTATTGAATAATCCGTTAAAAAACGTCGAAAACGATAATCCCACCAACAATAAAGCCAGCAGATGAAATACACCGGAAAATAATAAAGCGACGCCGGTTTTGTATTGATGAAGCAAAGGCTGGGCAGTGTTTCCCGATGGAGTCAGTAACGAATTCAGCATAAGTCGGTCCCGTGACAGCGTTAAAAATACATCTGTCTGAGACTGCCTCATCCCTGCACGGTTCCTTCTTTTTTACAGCCGAAGCACAGCTGAAGTACAACTACAGTACAGCTACAGGGCCGCAAGCGCTGCCAGCATTCCAGAAGTTAAATGCGCAAGGTCGTTATCATCCATCACAAAAGGCGGCATCACATACAGCAGATTACCAAATGGCCGCACCCAGATACCGCGTTCCACACAGGCTGGCTGCAGTTGCGCCATGTTCACCGGCTGCTGCATTTCAATCACGCCAATAGCACCCAACACACGAACATCAGCAACTCCCGGTAACTGACGTGCCGGCATTAATCCCGACAGCAGTCCCTGCTCCAGACGCGCGACCTGCGCCGCCCAGTCGTTTTCCAACAGCAAATCGATACTTTCACAGGCCACCCGACAAGCCAGAGGGTTACCCATAAAAGTCGGGCCGTGCATAAAACAGCCAGCCTCACCAGCGCTGATGGTTTCCGCAACCTGTGAGGTAGTAAGCGTTGCAGCCAGTGTCATATAACCACCGGTCAGGGCTTTGCCAAGGCAGAGAATATCCGGTGTGATTCCGGCCCATTCACAGGCAAACAAACGTCCGGTGCGACCAAAACCAGTGGCAATTTCATCGGCAATCAGCAGCACGTCGTATTCATCACACAGGCGCCGCGCCTCGCGCAGGTACTGCGGGTGATAGAAGCGCATGCCTCCGGCCCCCTGCACCACCGGCTCAACAATCAGGGCGGCGATGTCGGCATGATGCTTTTGTAACACCTGCTCCAGTGCGCTGCAGTCGGCGGCATCCCAGTCGTCATAAAAACCCGTCCGCGGCGACGGAACAAAATATTGCTGCGGCAGAATACCGGCAAACAACTGGTGCATCCCACGGGTTGGATCACATACCGACATCGCCCCCAAAGTATCGCCGTGATAGCCGCGTTGCAGGGCCAGAATCTTATGTTTACCGCTAAGCCCGCGGGCCTGCTGATACTGCAGCGCCATTTTCAGCGCCACCTCCACCGCCACCGAGCCAGAATCCGCCAGAAACACCTTATCCAGCCCCGCTGGCGTCAGCGCCACCAGACGCCGTGCCAGCTCAATGGCCGGACTGTGCGTCAGACCGCCAAACATCACATGACTCATCTGCTCAGCCTGCTCCAGCAGAGCAGCATTCAGACGCGGATGGTTATAGCCGTGTACCGCACACCACCAGGAAGCCATGCCATCGATCAGCTCGCGGCCATCGGCCAGCTGCAGCCTGACGCCACGGGCCGCAACCACCGGCCACACCTGCGCCGGATCAGCCATTGAGCTGTAAGGATGCCAGAGGTGTTCACGGTCAAAAGCCAGATCGGGCTTCTGTCGCAGCATGGAAGAAGCTGGGTGAGAAACAGAGGAAAAATGCATAGCAACTCCTGACAGTGGAAGAGACCCAGGCCGAAGCAGGCCCGGCTCCGGACCGTTCCGCAGTAAACTTGTAAACCACTTTTAAATTGACTGGTTAACAATCAGCATTATGATCAGCCGCAACTCCCCTGTCGAGTCGGCAACAGAAACAGGCGAGCCGGCACAGCGACAGGCTTTAACCCATTCAGAAAAGGCACCCTCAGGCAGCATGAGCTGGAACCAGCGTATTCAACAGGCACTGCATGAACGCCAGCAACAGCAGCTGTGGCGCCAGCGCGCTCTGCTGGGCGGTGTGCAGCAGACACACACCCTGCGCAACGGCCAGCCGGTGCTGAACTTCTGCGCCAATGATTATCTTGGTCTGGCCGCCTGTGGTGCTGATGATCTGGCCCATGCCGCACAGCGCTGGGCGATGGGAAGTGGTGCTTCACATCTGGTGTGTGGCCACAGCAGCGCCCACCATGAGCTGGAGCAGGCACTGGCCGCGCACTGTGGCTATGAGCGGGCGCTGTTATTCTCAACCGGTTTTATGGCGAACCTCGGCACGATTGCCGCCCTCGCCGGACGTGGTGACGAAGTGCTGCAGGACAAGCTCAACCACGCTTCACTGCTGGATGGCGCCTTGCTCAGCCGCGCCAGACTCAGCCGTTACCGCCATGCCGATTACCACCATCTGCAACAGCTGCTGGACGTGCCGGCCAACGGCGAACGTCTGATCGTCAGCGACAGTATCTTCAGCATGGACGGCGATCTGGCCGACGTCCGCCGCCTGAGCGAACTGAGCAGCAAACACAACGCCCTGTTAATGATCGACGACGCCCACGGCTTTGGCGTACTGGGCAGCACAATCAGCACCCCCAACATCGAACCCGCTGCAGGCCAGGGAGTACGGGCCTATTTTGGCCTCAGTCCGCAACAGCTGCCGCTGTACGTCGGCACTCTGGGCAAAGCGCTGGGCGGTTTTGGTGCTTTTGTTGCCGGCAGTGCTGACCTTATCGATTACCTGGTCCAGTTTGCCCGGCCTTACATCTACACCACCGCGCTGCCACCAGCGCTGGCCGAAGCAATGCTGGCCAACCTGAAGCGTCTGCAGCAGGGCGACCGCCAGCAACAGTTGCAGGCCAATATCCGCTATTTCCGCCGTCAGGCCGCCAGTCTGGGTTTATCGCTTATGCCGTCAGAATCCGCCATTCAGCCGCTGCTGATCGGTGACAGCGGTAGCGCCCTGCGGCTATCTGAACAATTGCTGCAACGCGGGTTGTGGGTCAGTGCCATCCGTCCGCCCACAGTACCTGCCGGCAGCGCCCGCTTGCGCATAACCCTGAGTGCTGCACACCGTCAGAGCGATATCGACTTACTGTTAAACGCCCTCGCTGAATTGCTGCCGGTTCAGGAGGCCAGTGCATGAGCCAGCCTATCTCCCCATGGCGCCTGCTACGGACAGAAAGCCCCGGCCCCGACTGGTTCTGGCTGCCGGGCTGGAGTTTTACCCCGGAAGTCTTTGCCCCGCTCTATAACCAGCTGCCGGGTCAGCACTATGGCTTTGATTATTCCGCAACAGGGGTTGCAGACAACAGTGACTTCAACAGCTGCGCCCGGGCTCTGGTCAATCAGGCTCCCGCCAGTCCGCAACGTCCGGCGATCTGGGTTGGCTGGTCGCTGGGTGGTGCCCTGGCCTGCGCAGCGCTGTCTGTTTCTGCAGCGGCATCGGCAACGCAAAAAACGGGCAATATTACCCTGATCACACTGGCCACCAGTGCCACGTTCTGCCGTTTACAGGCGGAGGACGAGTTTGGTCTGGATGCCGACCTGCTGCAGCAGTTCAGCCAGAATATGCAGCAACAGCCGGAGAAAACCCGGCACCGCTTTCTCGCACTCTGCACTCAGGGCGCCGCTGACGCACGGCCACTCAGTCGCCTGCTTGCCAGCCACCAGCTGAGTGATCCGGCTACCCTGCTGCCGGGCCTCGACTGGCTGCGCAGCTATCGTCTTAACCCTGCAACCGGCAACCGCCTGCAGGTCAGGCAGGAACAACACTGGCTCGGCAGCCACGATGCGCTCAATGCCGGCGGACTCAACCCGGTGTATTACAGCCCCGGCCACAGTCATGCCTTTTTTCTCGAACCCGAGGGACAGGCCGCCCTGTTAACCCGGCTGCAGGTCTTATGCTGCCAGCTCAAACCGGCCAGCGGAGCACAGGGATGAACGCTGAATGTCTTTCTCTGCAAACGCCCGGCGACAGCACGATAACGCTGCAGCGTGATAAACGTCTGGTGGCACAGCAGTTCAGCCGTGCCGCCCACTCGTACGATCAGGCCGCAGGCATTCAGCTGCAGGTGCGCAATCAATTGCTCAGCCGTCTGCAACGCGTAAACGGGCCGCTGTTTGGTCACTGGCTGGATATTGGCTGTGGTACCGGCCAGACCCTGCCACGTCTGCACCAGCTGGGCGCACAACAGGTTTGCGGTATTGATCTGGCCAGCGGCATGATCAGCAGTGCCCGGCGCTTTGCCAGCCCGGCCATCGCCCTGTTACAGGCCGATGCCGACCAGATTCCTCTGGCCGATGCCAGTTGCGATGGGATGTTTTCCAGCCTGATGCTGCAATGGAGCGAGCAGCCGTACAGCACCCTGCGGGAATGGGTGCGGGTGCTGAAACCCGGCGGCACACTGGCTCTGGCAACGCTGCTGCCCGGTACTCAGCAGGAGCTGTTACAGGCCTGGCGCAGCATCGACGACAAGCCTCATGTAAACAATTTCATCAGCGCCGCTGACCTGCAGCAGGCACTGTTGCAGGCCGGATTGCGCAGCGTTAGCCGGCAGCAAAGTCTGTTGCAGGAACATTACGACTCACTCACCAGCCTGCTGCGCAACCTCAAAGCCATTGGCGCCACCAATGTGAATCCCGGCCGGAAAAGCGGCCTGGGCGGCCGCCGGGCATTGCTGCAGCTGGATAACGCTTATCCGCGTGACCGCAATGGCCTGCTGCCGCTGAGCTATCAGGTGCAGTGGCTGTTGCTGCGTAAAGAGTAAAATGGGAACAGAGCCAAATGACACAGCGCCTCTTTATTACCGGCACCGATACTGACGCCGGCAAAACCCTGATCAGCGCCGCCTATCTGCTGAAAGCACAACAGCAGGGTTTAACCTGCCTGGGTCTGAAACCCGTCGCCGCCGGTTGTGAACGTAAGCCGTCCTCTTATCTGAGGCGCAACAGCGATGCCCTGCTGCACCAGCAGTACAGCCAGCCGGCACAGGATTACAGCGTCCACAATCCCATCGCTCTACAGGCGGCGATTGCACCCCATATTGCCGCGCAACAGGAGCAGCGCACACTTACCGTGGACAGTCTGATGCAGGCCTGCCAGCCCGCCCTGCGTCAGCAGCCGGATCTGCTGTTATGCGAAGGCGCCGGTGGCTGGTTGGTACCATTAAATAACGCAGAAACCCTCGCCGATTTTGCCTGTGCACTGGGCGCCCCGGTGATTCTGGTGGTGGGAATGAAACTGGGCTGTATTAACCACGCACTGCTCAGTGCCCGCGCCATACAGCAATCCGGCTTAGCGCTGGCAGGCTGGGTGGCCAACCAGCTGCCACCGGGAATGACCGCGGCACAGGAAAATCTGCAATTCCTGCAACACTGGTTCAATCAGCAGAATGTTCCCTGCCTGGGGGTTATTCCGCCTATCAACGCTCTGAATTGCACAGATAAGCAACAATTACAGGCCGTTTCTGACTGTCTGCATTGGCCTCCGGGCCTGCAGTTGTGAATAACAGGCACAGCAAAAAACGGCAGGCTTCGTGATAGTGTGCAAAAATACATTCATCGTGTGTTATTTCATTCGTCATTGGTCAGGCCAGAAACACCATGGAAGATTCTATCAATCCATCTTCAGCAACCGCGCCGGATACGGCCCTTACGACAGAGCAGATTCAGCGCTTTATTCCCTTTGATGAGCTGTCTGCCCATGCTGTCAGCGAGCTGTTGCCGCATTTCCGTGCCTATTCGCTGGCCGATAAAAAGATTCTGTTCAAACGTGGTGAAGAAGACGACGAATGTCACTTTCTGCTTGAAGGAACGGTCGACCTGGCCGATGACCAGTTCCGTATTACCCAGATTAAAGGCGACGATGACGAAAACTTTCTCGCCCTGGATGCCAGCCATCCGATTCACCGCCATGCGGCCATTACCCAGTCGCCCTGCCAGTTGTTTGCTATCAAGCGTCAGTATCTGGAGCTGATCACCACATGGTCGGAATTACGTCAGGCCTATGATCAGGAAGAAGACTCTGAACACGACTGGCTGGAAAGCCTGCTCACTTCCGATCTGTTTAACCGTGTACCACCGGCCAATATCCAGAAGCTGCTGGCCCGCTTTAACGAACGCGAAGTGTCACTCGGTGAAGAAATCATCCGTGAGGGTGAAGAAGGCCATGAGTGCTATGTGATCAAAAGCGGCAAGGCCATTGTCAGCCGTAAAGTAAATAACAAACAGGAAACCCTCGCCGCTCTTGGCAGCGGAGATCTGTTTGGTGAAGACGCACTGGTCAGTAATCTGCCGCGTAATGCCAGCATTACCATGAGCAGTAACGGTGTGTTGATGGTATTAACCAAAGAAGACTTCGACACCCTGCTGAAAACTCCGGTGGTTGAATACGTCAGCGAAAGCCAGCTCAGCGCCCTGATCGATGAAGGCGATACAGGTACCGTCGTGCTCGATGTACGCCTGCCACAGGAGGTCGCGGCCAGCCCGATTCACCGTGCGACAACCATACCACTGGCACAGCTGCGTACCCGTCTGAATGAATTATCCAAAGCCTTTGTGTATGTGGTTACCGGCGAAGGCCGGGCAGAAGCCGCGGCCTATATCCTCACCGAAGCCGGTTATCAGGCGCGGGTGCTGAAGCGCAGTGAATAGCGCAGCGCCTGCCAGACCGGTTCAGGGTCTGGTTACTGGTGCAATCATCTCTTCATAAGCTTTCATATAACGCGGCAGCGTATTGCGGTCGAGCCATACCGCCATACGCTGACGGTTGGTTTCGGTATTTTTCTGCTCAGCGACCCAGCGGTTTACCGCCGCCACCACGGTTTCTCCCCAGGGCGTTTTCGGGCAGGCCATGGCCCCCTTGGCAAACTGCGGCAGCTCTTTGATCGACAGTGCCACCAGCTCATGCTCTTCCGGTGACTGAATCGTGTCGACCATATAACGGTTAATCCAGGGGTATTCGATAATGTAATCAATACGCCCCGACTGCAGCATACGGTACAGACTCAGCGGCCCATGCAGGCTGGAGAGTACCGTAGCACGCTGATACACATCGCCGGCACTCAGCAGATTATCGAGAAACACATAATAGGAACGGTCAGCCACCAGCCCCAGGCGCATATTGGTACGCGCCAGCATATCTGCTGCTGCAATGGTCATCTGCGGCGCAAACAGCGCCTGATAATCATCCAGCCGCACCATAAAGGCCAATGATGGAAACAACGCCGGAGAATCACTGAACAGGGTGTACTTTGCCCGCTCCGGAGTATACAGCGCCGCCGGATGGCAGATATTTTCCCCTGCACGGATCAGCTGCCAGGCCCGGGCCGGGGTCATCTCTTCCCGTACATGGCGATACTGCGGCATCGCCGCGATGACCAGATCCAGATAAGTATCGGCGATGCCCTTGCCTGCCATTGGCCCCTCGCTGATATGCAGTGGCGGATATGGCATCACAATCCAGCGCAACAGCGGACGATCATCTGCTACAGGCGTTTCCTGCGCCAGGCAGGACAGAGCCATCACAAACATCCCCATAGCCAACAGCCAACGCATATCAGCCCCCATCCTCCGATAATAAGAACTTAAGCGTAGACCAGCCATATCGTCTGAGGACAGGAAGGTACTTCAGGGTATTGGTCATAGATGGCCCGAAGGGTGCCCGCCACGGATGGCGGGCATCAAAGCGCAGCAGGAGCAAAGCTTAACGCGCTTCAGCGCGGCCCGAAGGGTGCTCGCCACGGATGGCGGGCATAGCATCAACGCCGGGAGCGTTGATCAACATTGCGTAGCAATAGCCCGCAGGGTGGCGGCCATGGATGGCGGGCATAGCATCAACGCCGGGAGCGTTGATCAACATTGCGTAGCAATGGCCCGCAGGGTGGCGACCATGGATGGCCGCCATAAAAAAACCCGCACAAGGCGGGTTTTTTCAGAAGGGCAAAACTTACAGTTTGCCGGCTTCTTCTGCCAGGTACTTGGCAACACCTTCAGGAGATGCGTCCATACCTTTGTCGCCTTTGTTCCAGCCAGCCGGGCAAACTTCGCCGTGCGCTTCGTGGAATTGCAGAGCTTCAACCAAACGCACCAGCTCATCGATGTTACGGCCCAGTGGCAGGTCGTTGATGTTGGCAGCACGTACCACACCTTCTTTATCGATCAGGAAAGCACCACGCAGCGCAACGCCACCGGCAGTTTCTACGTCGTATGCTTTACAGATACCGTGGTCAACGTCAGCCGCCATGGTGTACTTAACTTCGCCGATACCACCTTTGGCAACCGGCGTGTTACGCCATGCGTTGTGGGTGAAGTGAGAGTCGATAGACACAGAAATCACTTCCACGCCCAGTTCTTCGAACTTGGCCATACGGTGATCCAGAGCGATCAGCTCAGATGGGCACACGAAGGTGAAATCCAGTGGATAGAAGAACACCAGAGCGTATTTGCCTTTGGTTGCTTCTGCGAAGTTGTATGAATCAACGATGGTACCGTTGCCCAGTACAGCCGGAACGGTAAAGTCAGGTGCTTTTTTACCTACCAGTACGCTCATGTTTCTTACTCCCTGTGAGTTCTGAAATTTATCGGTATTATCCGGACAACACCTGCGGCGCAGCCGGAGCATAAAGAGCTGGTATCATACAACGCGCTCCCGGCTAAGCATACCGCCGCCGCCAGAGAATCAGGGCGATGATTAATTTTGCCAATCATAGCCATAGCAATTGTCTATAACACGGGTAAGTGATTGTGGCAGAAGGGTTTTTCAGCAAACTCCCGGCACCGAAGCGGAGACACTACCAGCGCTTGCTGCTGGCTGTGGCTATCTCGTTGTTGCTGCATGCCCTGCTGCTGTCGGCGCCCTTCTCTGTACGGCTGACACCGGCCCAGACCCAACCCGTAATTAATGCCGAACTGCGCCAGCCAGAGGTTAGCGCCCGGACCTTACTGGATGAAGCGCCAGCTAAAGTGCCGAAAGCTCAGGTTCAGGCAGTCCCGACTCAGGAAGTGGCTCAAAGCCAAAGCGAAACTGTTAAACCAAACGCAGCTGTTAAACACAACGCAGTTCCGGAGCAGATTCAGAAGCAGCCTCAGGCAAAAACAGAAGCCGCCAAACAACAGCCCCAAAAGCCAATACCTGAGTCGAAATCCGCACCACGACCAAGGCAGCAGTCGAGCGCACAGACAGCGCAGCAGCCCACTCAAAAACAAGCCGGACTGGTCACTGAGAAAGAAGATTTATCAGCCGATCCGCTGGAGCGCAGTTACCAACAGAAACTGCTCGCGCATCTGCGGGAACGGGTAATCGCCCCGGCACAATTTACCGGCAGTGTAAGGCTGGAACTGACCTTAAGTTACCGTCAGGTGGCCACCAACGTGCGGGTTATCCGCTCCAGCGGTGACCCGCTGATGGATGACTGGGCGGTAAAAGCCGCACTGAGTGCCAACCCGTACCCCAGAGTGCCGGATGAATTACCAGCGTCGTATACCTTCCGCCCGACCATCCGCACCCTGCAATAACGCAGCGGTATGCCCTGAACACAGCCCATAAAAAATGGCCGCATAGGCGGCCATTTTTCTGCGGATAATGCAGATAAAAAGAAACGACAACTTATTTACTGTGTTCCAGAATATCTTCCACAATTTCCTGCTCTTCATGCAGGTCTTCAGCGTCGGCTTTTTCATGCGGCAACAGCAGGTTCAGCACAATAGCCACCACACCACACAGGCTGACACCCTGCAGGTGGAACTCGGAAGAACCAATTGCCATACCACCAATACCGAATACCAGCGTGGTCGCCACAATCACCAGATTGCGCTGTGCACTCATATCGACTTTGGCTTTGATCAGAATGTTCATGCCCACGCCAGCAATAGAGCCGAACAGCAGGATCATAATACCGCCCATCACCGGCGTCGGAATGGTCTGCAGCAGCACACCAAACTTGGCAACAAAGGCCAGCACGATGGCAAACACCGCCGCCCAGGTCATCACTACCGGGTTAAAGGCTTTGGTCAGCATCACCGCACCGGTCACTTCGGAGTAAGTGGTGTTTGGCGGGCCGCCAAACAGAGACGCCGCAGAGGTCGCCAAACCATCACCCAGCAGAGTGCGGTGCAGACCTGGCTTCTGTACGTAGTTCTTACCGGTCACGCTGCCAATCGCCAGAACATCACCAACGTGTTCAATCGCCGGCGCAATGGCCACCGGAATCATGAACAGGATAGCCGCCAGCTGAAATTCCGGCGTCACAAACTGCGGTAACTTAACCCATGGGCTCGCATCCACAGCTGTCAGATCGACCATGCCGGTAAACGCCGCAATGGTATAACCCACCGCCACACCCGCCAGAATCGGCACCAGACGGAAAATACCTTTCGCCAGAGTAGCCACCAGCAAAGTAGTAATCAGGGCAGGCATCGAGACCCACATGGCATCGGCATAAGGGAAGAGTTCAGCAGACGCATCACCGGCTTTCCCCATCGCCATATTCACCGCAATAGGAGCTAAGCCCAGACCAATCACCATAATGATCGGACCGGTAACCACCGGTGGCAGTAAACGGTGCAGGAAACCCGGGCCACGCAACGCCACCAGAGCCGACAGCGCAACATAAACCATACCGGCGCAGAACAGCGCGCCCATGGTGGCCGCCATGCCCCAGGTTTTTACGCTGAACAGAATCGGCGCAATAAAAGCAAAAGATGAGGCCAGGAAAACCGGCACTGAACGTTTGGTGGTGAACTGAAAAATCAGCGTACCGATACCGGCGGTAAACAGCGCCACACTCGGATCGAGGCCGGTAATCAACGGCACCAGCACCAGTGCGCCGAAGGCCACAAACAGCATTTGCATGCCCGCCAGCACCATACGCCAGCCGCGATACAGATCTTCTGTATTGTCCCGCATAGAAACTCCCCTGATTTTTAATTATTTCGTGCCGAAGATCTTGTCACCGGCATCGCCCAGACCAGGAATAATGTATCCCTGCTCGTTCAGATGGCTGTCCACCGATGCGGTATAAATATCCACATCCGGGTGCGCATCCTGAACCTTTTTAATGCCTTCCGGTGCCGCTACCAGCACCAATGCACGGATGCTGGTACAACCGGCCTGCTTTAACAGGTCGATGGTTGCCACCATCGAACCGCCGGTCGCCAGCATCGGGTCAACAATCAGCGCCATACGCTGGTCGATATCACCGGCCAGTTTGTCGAAGTAGCTCACCGGTTCCAGAGTTTCTTCATCGCGGTACAGGCCGACAACGCTGATCTTGGCGCTTGGTACCAGCTCCAGCACGCCGTCCAGCATGCCCAGACCGGCACGCAGAATCGGTACTACGGTAATTTTTTTGCCGCGAATCCGCTCCGCTTCAACCGGACCACACCAGCCATCGAGGGTGTAGCTTTCCAGTTCCATATCTTTGGTTGCTTCGTAGGTCAGCAGGTTGCCGACTTCAGCCGCCAGTTGGCGGAAGGTGCGGGTGCTCATTGATTTGGATCGCATCAAACCAATTTTATGCTGCACCAGGGGGTGGCGGATCTCATGTACGCTCATGCATGCCTCATTCTGTCTTTCGGGTACAATAACGGGCGCAATTTTCGCACAGCACCTGATCCTGCGCGACGCAAAATTTAACCGAATGGTCAGATTGGCCTGATAGACTGAATCCGAGGTAAGTATGCCCCGCGCCTGTGCCCGCCATATTCTGGTAAAAACCAAAGAAGAAGCCGACAAACTGAAGCAGTTGCTCGATAAAGGAGCCGACTTCAGTAAACTGGCCAAACAACACTCCATTTGCCCGAGCAAGAAAAACGGCGGCAGCCTGGGGGAGTTCAACAAAGGCGATATGGTCAAAGCCTTTGACGATGTAGTGTTCAAAGGCCCGCTGTTAAAAGTACAGGGGCCGGTAAAAACCCGTTTTGGCTACCATCTGATCGAGACTATTTACCGTAACTGAGGCAGTGGCAATGCCCGCCTCTGCCTATGCCCTGTCTGTAACTATCTTTTTCTGCCTATGATGACATTTGCCATCCGTCAGCGCAGACTAAGCGCTTTATTTTCAGCTTCCGGAAGCCGCTATGCGTATCGCCATTCTTTCCCGTAATGCCAATCTTTATTCGACCCGTCGTCTGAAAGAAGCGGGGGAGCAACGCGGGCATGAGGTCGATATTATCGACACCCTGCACTGCTATATGGATATCACCAGTAACAAGCCGACGGTGCGTTACAAAGGTGACGCCCTGCCGCAGTACGATGCGGTGATTCCGCGTATCGGCGCCTCCGTTACCTTCTACGGTACGGCGGTGGTGCGCCAGTTTGAAATGATGGGCACCTACTCCATTAACGAATCGGTGGCCATCAGCCGCTCGCGCGATAAACTGCGCTCGCTGCAATTGCTGTCACGTAAAGGTATTGGCCTGCCGCGTACCGGTTTTGCCCATCGTCCGGATAACGTTGAAGACCTGATCAAAAACGTCGGTGGTGCGCCGCTGGTGATCAAACTGCTGGAAGGCACCCAGGGCATTGGCGTGGTACTGGCCGATACCAAAAAAGCCGCGGAAAGCATCATCGAAGCCTTTATGGGTCTGAACGCCAACATTCTGGTGCAGGAATTTATTAAAGAAGCCGGCGGTGCCGATATCCGCTGTTTAGTGGTCGGCGGCAAAGTTGTTGCGGCGATGAAACGTCAGGCGGCCGAAGGTGAATTCCGCTCCAACCTGCACCGTGGCGGCAGTGCCGAAATCGTACGTTTATCAGCGGCTGAACGCAAAACCGCCATCGACGCCGCCAAAGCCATGGGCCTGAATATGTGCGGTGTGGATATTCTGCGCTCCAACAATGGCCCGGTGGTGATGGAAGTAAACTCCTCTCCCGGCCTCGAAGGCATTGAAACCGCCACCGGTAAAGACGTTGCCGGCATGGTGTTCCAGTTTCTGGAAAAATCAGCCCGCACCAGCACCAAAACCCGCGGTCAGGGTTAATGCGCGGACTGAATTAATACATAACGATCAGGGAAAGCATGCCAAAGCGTAGTATTGAAATTGCCGGGATCAGCATCGCTCCCGGCGAAAGCCAGAAAATCGAATTACCGGTCGGGCGTTTATACACCGACAATTCCGTCTCCATGCCGGTCTTTGTTAAACGTGGTAAACGCCCCGGCCCCACTTTATTTATCAGTGCCGCCATTCACGGCGATGAACTGAATGGCATCGAGATCATTCAGCGTCTGATTAATTCTCGCAAACTCAACAGCCTGCGCGGTACGTTAATTGCGGTGCCGATCGTCAATGTTTATGGCGTGATCAACCACAGCCGTTATCTGCCCGACCGTCGCGATTTAAACCGCTCTTTTCCCGGTAGCAAAAAAGGCTCGCTGGCGGCGCGTATGGCGAACATGTTTCTCGAAGAAATCGTCAGTAAATGCGATTACGGCATCGACTTTCATACCGGCGCTATCCACCGCTCTAACCTGCCGCAGATCCGCGCCAACCTCGACGATGAAGAAACCGCCGCCATGGCCAGTGCCTTTGGTGTTCCGGTACTGCTGAACTCCAACCTGCGCGATGGCTCGCTGCGTGAAGCCGCCGCCGACCATGGCGTGCGTATTCTGCTGTACGAAGCCGGCGAAGCATTGCGTTACGACGAACTGTGCATCCGTGCCGGAGAACGCGGCACCATTAACGTTATGCGTCACCTCGGTATGCTGCCGCGCAGCAGGGCGAAAAAATCCCATGTGCTGGAGCCGGTCACGGCACGCACCAGCGCCTGGGAACGCGCTACCGACAGCGGCTTTGTGCAGCACCATAAAGAACTCGGTGACCGCGTACAGAAGCAGGAATTACTCGCCACCATCCGCGACCCGTACGGCACTGTGCTGGACGAAGTCCGCTCGCGTTATGAAGGCATTATTATCGGCAAAACCAATATCCCGCTGGTGCAGGAGGGTGAAGCCATGTACCACGTGGCCTACTTCCATCAGCCCGATGATGTGGTCGAAGGTATCGAACAGCTGCAGGATCTGCTGCCGGACGAAGCCCTGAGCTGATGCGCGCTCAGACAAATCAAAAGCCGCACGGGCGCAACAATGCGTTGCGCCCGCTGCCTTTGACTCTTCCCGCCAAACTCCCTATATTGCCGCCGCGGTCTCAGCCTGCTGAGAGCGCATCGTTCTCGGGGCGGGGTGAAATTCCCCACCGGCGGTAACAGCGTTTATTACGCTGAAGCCCGCGAGCGCTTGCCGGCGGTTTAACTGCCAGTAAGGTCAGCAGATCCGGTGTAACTCCGGAGCCGACGGTATAGTCCGGATAAGAGAGAGCGTGTCAGACAGCACAGAGGCCCGCCTCTGTCAGTGCTTTTGTCTGCCCGTTCGCCCTGATTCTAATCAGCATTTAAAGAAGAATCAGAGCCAATGAACACTTTTAATCCTCAGCAACAACGCATCGCCTTTATTCACGCGTCCTGGCACACCGACATCGTGCTCAAGTGTCTGGATGGTTTTAAAGACGAACTCGCCAGCCGTGGTTACGACATCAGCAATATTGATGTGATTGCCGCTCCCGGCGCCTACGAAATTCCCCTGCAGGCCAAACTGCTGGCCAAGAGCGGGCGCTACAGCGCCATTGCCGCCAGCGCTCTGGTGGTCGACGGTGGTATTTACCGCCACGACTTCGTTGCCGCCGCCGTGTGTAACGGCCTGATGCAGGTGCAACTGGAAACCGAAGTACCGGTGCTTACCGCCGTACTCACTCCGCACAACTTCCACGAGCACGACGAGCATAAAAACTACTATGCCCGCCATTTTGTGATTAAAGGGCAGGAACTGGCTAACGCCGCCGATCAGGCCATGCGTTTAACCGCCAGCGCCAAAGCTCTGGCCCAGGGCAATTAAACAGGCCCTAAGCAGCCTTACGCGGCAGTTCTGTATCTGCAGCTGCCGCTTTCAACACCTGCCCTCTGCTCGGCAACGGATTTTTTCTGGCGCAAAAATCTGCTAACAATAGCGTTCTCATCCATAACAAGAACAAGAGAAGCGCCATGAGCCGTCAGATTTTTGTGAATCTCTCCGTCAGCGACATCCAGCGTTCGCGCCAGTTTTTTACCGCACTGGGCTTCAGCATTAACGAGCAGTACAGCAATGAAGTGGCCATCTGCGTCGTCATTGCCGACAACATTTTCGCCATGCTGCTGAAGCCGGAATTCTATTCGCAGTTCACTTCCAAGAGTCTGTGCGATGCCCATACCAGCAGCGAAGTGTTGCTGTGCCTGAGCTGCAGCAGCCGCACCGAAGTCGATACCATCGGCCAGGCGGCCGAAGACAATGGCGGACGCATTTCCCGGCCCGGCCAGGATCAGGGACCGATGTACGGCCTGGCCTTTGAAGATCCGGATGGCCACACCTGGGAGCTGATGTATATGGAAGCACAAAACAGCTGAGGACAAACCTTATGGACATCCGCAAAGCACAGATTACCGATGAATTCGTTGTGCTGGATGGCCAGCAGCGTGCCAGCCGGGTCGCGGTTAATGAGGGCATGTACGCCGCCCTCGACCGCGATTTTAATCAGTTCCGCCAGTGCTCACTGGTTGCTCAGTATGAGTTTTCCGGTCCCTGGAACAGCTGGGAGATTCATCCGGCCGGTGATGAAACCGTGATACTGCTGAGCGGCAGTGCCACCTTCACCCTGCTGACCGGCGACGGTCAGCAGCAGGTAGCGCTGGCAACCGCCGGAGACTATGTACTGATTCCGCAAGGCATCTGGCATACCGCAACCACTTCTGAAGCCACCCGCCTGCTGTTTATCACCCCTGGCGAAAACACCCGTCACCATCAGGGCGCAGAACCACCTGCGCTCTGAACGGGTGACCTCGCCAGGTGAGAGGGGCCAGACAGGCTGATTTATCTCAGTGTCGGCCCTCAACAAATCCGCTATGATCTGCGCCTCACTGATCGGGGCCGGAGTCTCCGGACCTGCTGTCTTATCCGGCATTGTCCGTACGCCTGCCCTTTTACTAGGGCCTGTTATGCACCGTACCATGTTCGATACCCCCATTCTGAAAACCCTGCTGCGCTGGGGTTCCATTGCTTTTCTGAAGCTCGCCGGCTGGAAAAGCGTGGGCCATATCCCGCCGGATTTAAAAAAATGCGTGATGATCGCTGCGCCGCACACCAGCAACTGGGATCTGCCCTTTATGCTGATGATCGCTTTTGTCTTCCGCGTAAAAATTTACTGGATGGGTAAAGAGCAGATTTTCAAACCGCCATTCCGCGGCCTGATGATGTGGATGGGTGGCATTCCCGTTGACCGCTCCAAAGCCAACAACATGGTGCAGGCTTCGGTTGATGCTATTAACAGCAACGAGCAGCTGTTCCTGATCGTACCGCCGGAAGGTACGCGCGCCAAAGTAACCTACTGGAAAACCGGCTTTTATCATATTGCCCATAATGCCGGCGTGCCGGTGCTGATGGGATTTCTCGACTATCCGAACAAAACCGGCGGCATTGCCGGCGTGTTCCACACCACAGGCGACATCGACGCCGATATGCAGGCTATTCAGGCGGTCTACGCCCCCATGAGCGGGAAAAAAGCCGGACAGTAATTTACTGCCCAACGGCAAAGCGCAGCGCAACCGCCTGCGCTTTCTGGCATCCGTACTGCGGTTTTGACTACCGCCTGTCTTGCACCCTCTGTTTCTTTTTCTTGCGTTGCTATTTTCCCGGCTCATTTTCCCGGCTCATTTTTCTGAGCTCTTTTTCTAGGCTCTTCTGTCACATTCCGGATTGATGTCCGTCGTGTCCTGACAGGACAAAAACCAACACAGATCCTCACCCTGACCTGCTGAGCCCAGTATCCTGACAAAATTCGTCACACTTTCAGCTCAATGTGACAAAAATTGTCACATTGCGTAATGTTTTGCCGTTAATTCCCGTTAATATCTCTCTGCGGCCGTTGTCTGTGCCGACCATTTTCACACGCATACCTATAAACGCAGGAAGAACGCCATGACTGCCACACTGAATTCAGAGCTGTCGCCCGCGGCAGCGCAAAGCCAGAGCTACGCTCCGGCTTATCCACACGGTAAAATCGAACAACTCTTCTGGGATATTTTCTGGGTGCAGGGCAGCATCCGCGTTGGCCCGGGCATGAGCATGAACCGTAATATGGTGATCATCCGTAATCGCCACGAGCTGACCCTGATCAACCCGGTTCGGCTGAACGAGACGGAAGAACGCAAACTGGAAAAACTTGGCCGCGTAACCCATGTGTTCCGCCTCGGCGATTTTCATGGACTGGATGATCAGTACTACGTCGATAAATATCAGGCGCGTTTCTGGTGCCAGCCTGGCCAAAGCACCTACAAAACCCCACGCGCAAACGTGCATCTGAAAACCGGTCTGGCCATGCCTTTCCCGCACGCTGAGCTGTTTATCTTTGATAACGCTAAATACCCGGAAGCGGCTTTACTGCTGACCAAGCACAAATGCCTGCTGACCACCGATTCACTGCAATATCTGGATAACTGGAATTACACCAGCCTGTTCAGCCGTCTGGCATTGCGCGTTATGGGTTTTAAACCGGGGCTGAATATCGGCAAGCCGTGGCTGAAACGCGTAACACCGAAAGGCCAGACTCTGGAAGCAGATTTTAACCGCCTGATGAATCTGGATTTTGATCATCTGCTCGCCGCCCACGGCTCACCATTGATGAACAACGCCAAAGCCGCTATCGGCGAACAGCTGCGTCGTTTATTCAACTGACGGCGCCTCCGTGCCTGTCTTTTCAGGTCTGCTGCAATGGCAACAGACCTGAAACACACTAAACCGTGAGCCCCTCGCCAAAAGGTTTTATCATGCGGTCTGATGGCAGATCAGGTACAACCCCATGACCGGAAATTATTTCGACTCCCCCTTTGCCGGTAAACCCCTGAGCGAACAGATAACCAACCCCAATATTATTGTTGGCCGCCACAGTTATTATTCCGGTTATTACCATGGCCACAGTTTTGATGACTGCGCCCGCTACCTGGCACCCGACCGCGACGATGTTGATAAACTCATTATCGGTAATTATTGCTCTATTGGTTCCGGCGCCGTTTTTATGATGGCGGGTAATCAGGGGCACCGCAGCGACTGGATCAGCACCTTCCCCTTTTTCTACCAGCAGCACCCAGCCTTTGCTGCCAGTAAAGATGGCTTCAGCCGCGCTGGCGACACCTGCATCGGCCATGATGTATGGATCGGCTCAGAAGCCATGATTATGCCGGGCATTACCGTCGGCAACGGCGCCATTATTGCCAGCCGGGCGGTGGTTACCCGCGACGTTCCGGCCTATGCCGTTGTCGGCTCTAACCCGGCGCGGGTTATCCGCTCCCGTTTCAGTGACGAACATATTGCCCTGTTGCAGGAAATGGCCTGGTGGCACTGGCCGGATGAACAACTCAGCGCCTGTATGGAGCTGCTCTGTTCCGCAGACATTGCCGCGCTCTATCAACACTGGCAGCAACATATAAAACCCTGAATACGGACAAAAACGGGCCGCTGCAGAAATCAGCGCTTAAGCGCGTTATAATTCTGCGCCGCCCTGTCTGCTACCGCTGAGATCAGAAAGAACCATTATGAGTAAAAAGCGTCGTGATATTCCGGCCTATGGCCTGCCCATTATCGAAACCCACTTTCACCTCGATTATCTGAAAGAAGGCAGTGCCGACGATATTCTCAGTGCCGCCCGCGCCATTGGCGTGGAACGCTTTATGACCATCAGTGTTGAGCCGGACAATATGCCCAAGGCACTGGCGCTGGCCGAAGCTCACGCTGACCTGTACGCCACACTGGGTGTACACCCGCACGAAGCCGCGCTGTTTGATGACGCCGCCGAAGGCTATATCCGCACCCATGCCATCCACGAAAAAGTGGTCGCCGTCGGCGAAATTGGTCTCGATTATTATTACGACCACTGTGACCGTACTGTGCAACGTCAGGTATTTTCCCGCCAGCTGCAACTGGCGGTGGAATGCGGATTACCCGTTGTTATTCATACCCGCGAAGCCGACGAAGACACCATGGCCATTCTGCGTAAATACGCCCCGCAGATGAAACGCAAAGGTGTGGTGCACAGCTTTACCTCCGGCATGGAACTGGCACAGCTGGCCGTAGAACTGGGCTTTTGCCTCGGCATTAACGGCATTGTTACCTTTAATAAAGCCGACAATGTACGCGCAGTGGTTGCCGCCACACCACTGAGCAATTTATTGCTGGAAACCGACGCACCTTTCCTCACGCCGATTCCGTTCCGCGGAATGGAAAATGCTCCGAAATATCTGCCTTTTATTGCCGAAAAAATTGCCGGCGTAAAAGGCCTGAGTGTTGAAGAGGTGTTAGCTCAGACTTACCAGAATTCCCTGCGCGAGTTCTTTTAATGTTCAGCTGCCTGCCCGATTGCCAGCTCAGTGAACTCGGTGCCAGCGACTGGCTCTGGTTGCTGGCCTTCGGGGTCTTTGTTTATGCCAGCTCACGACTGTGGGCGCGCTGGACTTTTAGCTACAATAAATACCCTTTCACCAACCTGCGCTGGCATGCACCACGCTTTATTTATATTGCCTTTATTACCGCAATGCTGACCGTCGTGCCGGTATACACCTTTTTAGGTGAAGACGCAGGTTACTGGTATTCACGTATTCTGTATTTTCCGACCACCTTTATTGCCTACGTTGCCTGGCTGCTGGTTGAACTGAATGATCCCCGTCAATGACAGGACTTGCTCTGATATTCACGGCGGTAACAAGCACAAAATGCAGAATAACCGTTACCCTGGCTGCAACAGGGTATTCATAACCGCAACAGTGCAGACGCTCTGCTTCTGCTTTACCATCTTAAGAAATTGCAGCGGAGAGTGCCGTGATCAGCCTGACCAGCGCCAGCCAGTATTTTGAAGAACACTTCACTAAACTCGATATCACCGACAACCAGATCGACAATACCGAGTTTGAAGAATGTGAATTCAGCGACTGCGACTTATCGCACAGCGTATTTAAAGGCTGTAAGTTTATTAACTGCCGCTTTACCCGCTGCAATCTGAGCCTGATTAAAATTCCGCAAAGCCGTTTTGCCGAAACAACCTTCCGCGAGTGCAAAATGGTTGGTATCGACTGGACCCGTGCCCAATGGTCCAACTACCAGTTTCACCCTGAACTGAAGTTTTACCAGTGCATACTGAACGACTCCTCCTTCCTCGGACTGAACCTGCATGAAGTGGTTATGGAAGAGTGCAAAGCACACGATGTTGACCTGCGCGAAACCCAGCTGAACAACGCCCACCTCACCTACTGCGACTTTACCCACAGCCTGTTTGGCCGCACCAATTTAAGCGGTGCAGACCTGAGTGAATCGGTTAATTTTAATATCGATGTGCTGGATAATAATCTGAGCAATGCGACCTTCAGTCGCTATGAGGCGTTAAATCTGCTGGAGAGTCTGGGTATTAATCTGGTGGATTAATGTTTTGGCGGCTTGTGTGAAGGTGTGCGGTCATCAGCGACTCAGACATTGCCGCTGCGCGGAGTGATTTCTGTAATCTATTCTATGCCAATGCTCGGCTCCGTTGAGTAGCACTTGAACCAACCTAAGCGCCAGACAGAGCACTCCCTGTCGTCTGTTGCCACTTGTACCCATCTCTATCAATTATTGAACCAAAGCCTGAACTTCAGTACTCTCGAACCACAGCAGGGATGCCGCTATATCGTTAATACAACGCAGTCAGAACGACCGAGAACAACCGCCCCCCGCTAACAATCCCGAATGATAAAGCCACGCCATTCCTGTCTGCGTATATAAGGATGGGCGGCAGCGTGTCTGGTGTAAGCAAGCATGAAAGAAATCAGAGGACTATGATATGTTATTCATTTTAATCGGATCTTTTCTTCATATTGCCGGATTACTCTCAATTAATTTTGAGGGCCTTACTCAGTCACTAAAAGAGCAGGATCAGGCGCAGTGGACGAAACTGGGATCTCCGGAGGGATCGTCATTTATTGATCTTGGAAAAACACTGGGAATGTTCAGCTGGGTACTGAATCAGGGCTATGAAAGTTCTGAAAGCCCGGAAGTAAAAGAGCGTGGAAGGTCTGACTTCAAAAAAGCCATCATTGCCAGGCGCTTATTATTGTCCGGATCCGCTCTTCTGATCATTGGATTTTTCGCTGCTCTCACTGGTGTATAAAAGTTACCAACCATGGTCCTCCAGGACCTCTTATCATCAGAGATTAAAGACCAGAGAGCGTATTTAAACGCTCTGCAGCGAACAGCATACGAAAAGGCAATAAACCTTGACCATATCCGGAAAGCAGAAAGCAACAGCAGGAATATTAGCCGTAGCGATAACTGTGCTCCTCACTTATCCCTTACTCGCAGCCTGGCTCAGACTTGAGATAAATAACCGCTGGATAAGCCGGACATATGAAAACACTGCACAGCCAATTATTGATTTCATGCCAGACAATGGAATCTATAAGTATTACTTCACCAGATATTTAGTGTGGTTATGTCAGCAATATCCTGAAAATTGCACCCTTTCTGCGGAGCCTGCCTCTGAGTAACTGAGAATCTGCGTCTCAATCAGGAACTAACTGCCCGACTACAGCAACCTCTGCCGTAAAAGACCTGAATTCAGATCACCTAATGCGCGACCTTCTGAGCCCCGGTTCATAGCAATAAAGACAGAGCTACCCCTTCACGACTTATCTCACTTAAAATAAAAGGTATAACAATGAAGATCCATTTTTTATCCAGCGACTGGCTTGGTCTTGCTGCCGGGACTGTTGCAGGCCTGATTCAGGGAATCATGATATTCAGCAGCAACATTATCCTTCACACAGAGCATATGCCAGTTCTTCCTGGGGTATTCTTCGGTCTGTTCGCTCCGGCGATACTGGCTCTTTTCAGTAAGATTATTCCGCTGCCAGCACCTGCGACCAACCAAAAAATCGGCAGGTATATCAATATGATTTTTTTCATGATTACATTCGGAATCTTTACCGGAATTTCCGGGTTCGGCTATTACCTGTTCGTAAACGGAGACAGCAGCGCCATTCCTATTCTGTCATTTTTTGGCTCCGCCGGTATCGGATTTATTTTTGCCTATCTGATCAATCCGGAGTTAGCATTCAGACCTGCAAGCAATTCGCAAACAGACAGCAATAGCACTGATCGCTAAGCAGGAATAGGTAATAAGGTTCTTACTTTATTATCAGCATAAAAAAACGGGCCTCAGATGAGGCCCGTTTTTGTTTTAGGCGGCGTTAACAGCAGCCGCTATTGGCGCAGGTTTTATCCCTGTGCCGGGCGGCGTGGACGACGCGGTGCGCTGCCTGCCGGGCGGCTGTTACCGCCATTGTTATTACCGCTGCTGCCGGATGAACGGCGCTGTTCACCCTGCTTTTGCTCACCCTGTTTCTGAGCTGAGCCAGAACGACCTGAACCGGAACGGCCAGCATTACCGCCGTTACCATTTGAACGACCGCTACCGGCCGGACGCGGAGCGCGCGGCTCGCGGTCGAAGGTATCTTTAAAGCCTTTAGGTTGCTTGGCTTTTTTCGGTTTACGCGGCGATTTAGGACGCGACACCGGCAGCGGGGTATTAGGCTCAAAACCTTCCTGCACACGGCGTTCAATACTTTTGCCGATTAAGCCTTCAATGCCTTCGAGGTCTTCCAGTTCTTCGGCACAAACCAGGGCAATGGCTTCACCACTGGCACCGGCACGTCCGGTACGGCCAATACGGTGTACGTAATCGGCGGCAACGTTAGGCAACTCGAAGTTGATTACGTGCGGTAATTGTTCGATATCCAGACCACGGGCGGCAATGTCGGTCGCCACTAATACGGCAATATCGCCGCTTTTAAATTCGGCCAGCGCACGGGTACGGGCACCCTGACTTTTATTACCGTGAATTGCAGCGGCGGTAATACCACGATCCTGCAGGTGCGTGGTTAAACGGTTAGCGCCGTGTTTGGTGCGGGTAAATACCAGTACCTGTTTCCAGCCGTGTTGTTTCAGCAGGTGGCTGAGCACTTCCGGTTTGCGTTTTTTATCGACCGGAATCAGCCACTGTTCAACGGTGTGGGCGGTGCTGTTACGCGGGCTGACGTCAATTTCTACTGGATCGTTTACCAGGCCTTTGGCAAGGGTACGGATCTCGTTAGAGAAAGTAGCCGAGAACATCAGGTTCTGGCGGTTTTTCGGCAGCAGTGCGAGGATTTTTTTGATGTCGTGAATAAAGCCCATATCGAGCATACGGTCGGCTTCGTCCAGCACCAGAAATTCCACTTCGTCAAAACGAATGGCTTTCTGCTGGTACAGGTCGAGCAAACGACCCGGACAGGCCACCAGTACGTCCACCCCACGGCGCAGGGCAATCATTTGCGGATTAATGCTGACCCCACCGAATACAACGGCGGAGCGGATATTCAGGTATTTGCTGTAATCAGCAACGTTTTCACCTACCTGAGCAGCCAGCTCACGGGTGGGTGTTAATACCAGCGCGCGGCAGCGATTGGCGCTGGCGCGTTCACCCTGCTGCAGTTTGTGCAGCATTGGCAGGGTAAAACCGGCGGTTTTACCGGTGCCGGTCTGGGCGGCGGCCATTACATCGCGGCCAGCCAGTACGGCGGGAATGGCCTGGGCCTGTACCGGAGATGGCGTGGTGTAACCCTGATCAGCAACGGCTTTCAGGATGGCATCGGCTAAGCCGAGTTCGGAAAATTGGGTCATGAGTGCGTGATCTGCTCTGAGAGCTGACATTGCAAGGAGAAATGGCGCGGTGTCAGCAGCCGCGTCCATCCGGGCAGTCGCCCGGCAAGGCAGGTCAACAGGTGTTCACCCGGCCTTTGAGAGGGGGCGGACTGTACTGGAATTAACAGGGTGAGTCCAGAAAAGCCCGGTATGGAAATGTAGCGCTGCGTAATAACGGCTGCCGGTCTTACCCGTGGTTGTCAGAGCCAAAATGGCGTAACGGCCGCAGTACTAAAAGCAGCAGAACCGGTGGTATCAGCAGCAGCCAGACGGCAGCAATAATCAGCACCGACCACCATACTTCGCGGCTGCTGCCGGCAAACAAACGCTGTGCAGATATAACAAAGGCAAAATGCTCACGCGTGCTTTGTTTATGCTCAAAAGAGGAGGCGAAAATATAGTACTCAGCGCCGTTAATCGTGGTTTTTTCCAGACGATTCTGCAACGCATTATGGCGGGTCATACTGAGAAGCTGGGGATAAGGCACTACTGCGGGTACAGCGTTGCGGCTGACGTCTTCTCCGGCCAGCCATTTATCCTGTAAAAATTGCCAGGTTTGTGGACGGATAGCGGCCAGCACCTGATCCAGTATCGCCGCTAACGGGTGCAGATCTTCCTGCAGCAGCAATTTAAGCCCCTGAGGCAATAGCTCCAATCCGGCAATCTGTTGGCTGAAACGCAGTCCGTTTATAAAATACTGCTCGGCGGTTTTACGCAGAATAAGTTCCATATCCAGCGCCGCATCTGCCCTGCCCTGTTTTACCGCTTCCAGTGCTTCCCGCGTATTGGCAATATCCAGCAAAGTGATCTGTGGGTAATTATTGCGGATAGCATTAATGACGCTCCAGCCGGCAGGAATAGCCAGTATTTTACCGTTCAGTTGCTGCAAATCATTAATTTCAGCGTCTTCCGGCCGTTGCACTACGGCGTAGGGCAACTGCAGAAATGATTGGGTCATTACGCCGGGTAATTGCTGACGACTTAATACCGGTTGCAGAATTTCCAGCTCTTTACGACGGAATAATTCCATTAATTCCGGCCAGGCATAGCCATTTACAAATTCGATATTCAGGCCGGTCATTTGCGCAATTAAGCGTAATAAATCAATGCTGTAACCACGCGGCTCGGCTGATACGGCAAAATCAATCGGCGGCCAGTCGGTTTCATTGGAAATACGCAAAAGCCCCAGGCTGTCGATATAGCGGGTCTGTGCTTCGCTGAGCGTAAAGGGGTCAGCGGGAGGCAGGCGATCTTCATTCCAGCGTTCGGCATTACTGGCAATAATTTCGCCACTCTGCTGGTAGAGATATATTTCACCATCCAGACTCAATGGCTGGCTGCGCAAGTGGGCGGCAAGGGTAGAAAAGGCAATATCTACCGCCAGTACAGCCTGCCCGCCAGCAATGCGTGTGCTGTAACTCTGTCCCGGCGCCTGCAGATGCTGAAATAAATATGGCTGGGTTTTATTCACACTGCCGCTTTGGGCGCTGGTATACCAAAGACGCTGGCTGGCGTTGTAGTCACTGGCTTCATCGCGGGCAAACGTTTGCTGCATATGCAGGTCGTAAAATTCGAAGCGGCGACGACGCTGATCTCCTTTCCCTGTAACCGTAATGACTACCCAGCGGTCGCTGGGCGCGGCTTTCAGCTGACGGCGTACAGCATCGCTGCTGTTAAGGTTTACCAGTTCGTAGACATCACCATTCTCAAACCCGATATAAATGGCGTACAGCACCGGATTATTACGCATTACTTCGGCAAATAACTGCGGAGTTGCGCGGTTAACCCATTGTCCTTCTACTAATTGTGGATATTGTGCCAGTGCCCGGGTGGTCTGCAGCGCATTGTTATCGAGGTTTCTGAGGTAGTCGCGGGTCGCACTGACGGTTTGCTGATAACGCGCCATGGCAGAATCCAGCACCATGGCACGGCTGAAATAGTAATGCAGACTCAGGGCAACCGCGGCGGTGATCAGCGTAACCAACACCATCGCGACAATCAGGCGGAACTGCAGAGCCGCTGCCGACAGCGGATAAGGGTTGTCCGTTTTATCCTGCCAGTGCATCTGCGTCTCCCTGCCCGTGCCCCGGGTGTCTGTTTATCTGTTATTCAGCATAAACCAATCGTATATTTCTGCCTTCAGATCAGCTCACTATCCAGTTCACGGGTCAGCACTGCCCTGACTTTCTCTTTTAATGCTTCGGCGGCTTCACGTCCTTCAATGCCTTCGGCCAGTTTGATTTTTTTACCGCCGGCTTCAACCTGCAGAGAAAAATACTCGGTGCTGATACCGTTCTGATTGCTGGACGACATCCCCATATCCAGAGTCAGCGGGCTGGCGGCATTAATCTCAGCACTGCGCTGATATAAGGCGATACCGAATAAACGCCGCACCACACGCACTCTGCCCGGCTCAACATCGGCTTCCAGGCCACGCCCCAACCAGAATACACCCAGCCAGGTGACCAGCAGGCCGACCAGCAAAAATACCGGCGCCATCAGCCACAGCATCAGTTCACCCTGTGCCGCCATAAAGAACAGAAAGACGCCGACACAATCAAATATCAGGCCGAATACCAAAAGCCCAAGCGCCATACCGGTATGCCGTCCGGCAGCACTCTCCAGATGCAGGCCACTGCCTGCGGCTGTCATAGCAATCTGCGCAGCGGCGCTGGTGTGCGCGTCTTCCCGCTGCTGTTGATTCCAGGCTTCCTGCTCTTCTGCCGGCATCTGAAATGATGATGTCTGCTGACCTTTTTCTACCGGAATGCTCCAGCTGCGTTCGAACTCAACCTGCAGACGATTGCTGTCGCGCATCGCCCGGCTGTTATCCACCCGCGGATTACGTGCCGCTGCAACCGGCACACTGACAATACCGTCACAATGAAGATTCCATTGAATACGCCCCCGGTAACCAGACGGTGAGCCACTGCCCGGTAAATCAGCCGGCACATCAAACAGGGCATGCACATTACAGCCACTGTTATTCGGCTCACAGTGCGCACGGCCTTTGCTCTGCCATATAACATCGTGATGGGTCTTACTCTCTTTGCCGCTACCGGTGCTGTAGATATGCACACAGGTTAACCGCACCTGTGGTGACGTAACCCACTCACCGCTGGCCAGATGAAAATATCCACCCACCTGTCCGCCGGCATTTCCGGGTAAAGGATCAGGATAAAAAAGAGTCTGACCAATCTGCAGATAGCGCTTACGCATACGCAGCGCGGCATAAATTGCACCGCTTCCAACCAGCGGGAAAATCAGCCCAAGCAAAACCTCCGGCTCACCATCCTGCAGGGCATCAACAATAATGAACAACAGTGGCGCAGATATCAGGACAAACAGACAGCCAATAAACAGCAGAATTTTATAACTGCCTCGCTGGTCACTGGGAATTCCTTCACGCGCACGATCTGCCTGATCGCTGACATTGCTGCTGCGGCCGCCCATAAACATAACGGCGCCGCCCACTGCCATAAATACCGCACCGAAAATGCCACCAAACACCATCAGCCCCATACGCAGGGTTCGGTCGAGATAGGCCTCCTGCGGGTCGGCAGGATTAACATAGGCATGCACCTGATTACGCTGCTGCTCCGATTTAAGACGCGAATAAAGCACCTGCCAGAAATCGCCGATATTGTCAGAGCCACCGGTTAAGGCCACGCTGTCGCTGTAATAGGTGCGGCCATTAAACTGGTATTGATAGTGTGCTTCTACACTCCAGGTCACGCTGTCATCACCGTGATGTGTACGCAAATCCAGGCTGGTAATAGTGGCCGGTACGCGGGCCCAGTCTTCTGTTTCGTAATAACGCAGCAGATTACTGCCCACAGTAAAAGCGGCAACGGCAAAGCCTGCTGCAAAAAAAATAAAACCAAACAGCATCATACCGACGCTTTTTCCGGATTTACTTTTCTCGGTGGATTCTCCGCCTTTACTGCGGATGTTCGATGAAGCCGGCATAGGTATTCCCTGACTCTATAATTAAATGCCCGGTATGATGAGACAGTCAGCAACAAGCTGCAACGCAGAATCTGATTTTCTTATCATCAGTGCGAGCCAGATCACAGCCTGAAAGAAAAGCCCCCGGGAATCCTTCATGCAGCGCCGCACCGGGTAAAGCGCTACCGATAACAGAGCATAACCCCGCAGTTTTACAACGCGCAGAACTGTGGCAGGCTGGACAACAGATAACACACAAGGAACTGTACTATGAATGCCGTACGCCGCTGGCTGGCTCACCCGCTGATTGTTATTGCAATGGCGGTTATTTATATCGTTTCCCAAAGTATGATTGCCCATACTCTGCAACAGGGTGGTGCCGAGGCCTTGCTGTTCCGTTTTCAGTTCTGCTATCAGGCAGATGCATTTACCGCGCTGCTGCACAGCATCAGCGATGCTCAGTTAAATGCCCTGCAGCAACACTTCGCCTATGACCATATGCACCCGCTATGGTACGGATTGCTGGCATTATCCCTGACCAGCTGGCTGTTTGATCTGAATGCATTATCCGCGCGCTGGAATCTGCTGCTGTGGCCTGCCGTGCTGATGTCGGTTCTGGATGTTATTGAAAACAGCATTCATGAACCCTGGTTTAACCTGCTCAGTACCCCCAGCGATCCCTGGGTAATGATTGCCGGTTTCAGCGCCACCTTAAAATGGACACTCGCCGCACTGTATCTGAGCGGTGCGCTGACATTGACTATCCGCTATGTCAGCCTGCGCAAAACCCGGCAGCCGCACGCCTGAACCGCACCCGCCCGCAGACTGTAAGTGGGTAACCGCAACTGATTATCTGACCATCGGAGTATTTTCATGAAACAACCTAAAACGGCCCTGACCCTTGCAGCCGTCTGCCTGGCTGGCCTGCTCAGTGCCTGCAGCAACGATGAAGTTGGCGATGTTTCACTGGGTTTATTTACCCTCAAAGACATCAAACTGAATGTTATGACCGACCCGCTGGTTCCCGGCGTTACCTGCCATGTTGCGTCAATTGAAGCTGACCTGAGTTTTTCCGATCCCAGCGACAGTGCCATTTCCTGCCGTCAGACCGGTGAAATTACCGCTGCCATGATTGCCCAGATCGATAAAAGTAAATCCGGCGATGTGGTGTTTAAAAAATCAAAAAGTATTTTCTTTAAAAATATGAAAGTACGCCGAATTTACGATGCCGAAAGTCAGACCCTGATGTACCTGTCTTATGCCACCAAAGAAACATCCGGCAGTTTTAAGCACAGTTTATCGACAGTGCCCCTGTGGGGAACTCAGGCGTACAACAATGCTCCGCAACCAGCCCAGAAATAAGGCATACACAATAAAAAAGGCCCGTCATTGACGGACCTTTTTCGTTCAAAACTCAGACGTTGGCTTATACCTTGTCCGCAGTTTTAAGCAAAAAGTCACTGGCATCATGCCGCTCATGCAATTGCTCGTGTGGCTCACCCCAGGTACGGTTAACCATACGGCCACGCTGCACAGCCGGACGCTCAGCAATGGTATTGGCCCAGCGCAGAACATGGGTGTAGGTGTGTGCTTCTATAAATTCTGCTGCGTCGTATAAGCCGCCACGCACCAGCACGCCATACCAGGGCCAGATGGCCATATCAGCGATACTGTATTCATCACCACAGATAAACTCTTTATCCGCCAGATGACGGTTTAATACGTCGAGCTGGCGCTTGATTTCCATGGTATAGCGGTCAATCGGATACTGATATTTTTCCGGCGCATAGGCATAAAAATGACCAAAGCCACCGCCTAAAATCGGCGCACTGCCCATCTGCCAGAATAACCAGTTAAAACATTCAGCACGGCCTGCGGCATCCGCCGGAATAAAGGCATTAAATTTTTCTGCCAGATACATCAGGATGGAACCCGATTCAAATAAACGCTGTGGCGGATTAACACTGTGATCCATCAGCGCCGGAATTTTAGAATTAGGGTTAACCTCAACAAAACCTGAGCCAAACTGATCGCCTTCCATAATATTAATCAGCCAAGCGTCATATTCAGCGGCGCTGATTCCGGCTGCCAGCAGCTCTTCCAGCAAAATAGTTACTTTCACACCGTTCGGCGTCGCCAGCGAATACAACTGCAACGGGTGCTTGCCGACCGGCAATTCTTTGTCGTGAGTCGGGCCGGCAACCGGACGGTTAATATTGGCGAATTTACCGCCATTCCCCGCCTGCCATTGCCAGACTTTAGGCGGGATGTAAGTTGTTTCAGTCATGAGGCTCCCCTTGCGGATGAACAGATAGCCTCAAGTGTACCCTTTCCGCAGACCAAGGCCACGGCCGCAAGCGGCCGTTTTATAACGGATTACGGCACACTGAGTTGCAGCCTTAAAGTGCAGCGTGCAATCCGCGCAGTAAGCTTTCGGTTTCATCCCAGCCGATACAGGCATCGGTAATCGACTGGCCGTACTGCAGCTCGCCTTCATCGTTCTGACGTCCGGCGTGAATGAAACTTTCCAGCATTAAACCCAAAATACCTCGATTGCCTGCAGCCCGCTGAGCCACCACGTCCTGCGCAATCGCCACCTGACGCTCATGCTGCTTGCAGGCATTATCATGGCTGCAATCCACCAGCACTTTGGCGTGGCAGTTGCCTTTTTCCAGTTCCGCCAGAGCAGACGCAATTGAGCTGGCGTCGTAATTGGTAATGCCACGGCCGCCGCGCAGTACCAGATGCGTGTCCGGGTTTCCCGGGGTGTCGAGCATGGCCATCTGGCCATCCACATCCACGCCCAGCGTATGGTGGCTGTGACGCGCAGAAATCATCGCATTCACGGCATTGGCGGCCGAACCATCGGTGCTGTTTTTAATGCCGACAGGCATTGGCAGATGGCTGACCATTTCACGGTGGGTCTGCGATTCGGCGGTGCGCGCACCGATGGCGGTCCAGCTCACCAGATCATCGAGGTAGCGCATCACCAGCGGATTCAGCGCTTCAGTGGCCAGCGGCAACCCCAGCTCTGCCAGTTGCAGCATAATGCCGCGCGAGCGTTCCAGCCCCAGCGCCATATCGCCTTTGCCGTTACGCTCCGGATCGTAGGCCAGCCCTTTCCAGCCGATGCTGGTACGGGGTTTTTCCACGTAGGCGCGCAACACAATCAGCAGGCGATCGCTCAGCTGCTCGTTCAGCGCGGCCAGACGGCGGCCGTAATCCAGTACCGCCGCTTCATCGTGAATGGAACAGGGGCCGGTGACGATCAGCAGACGGTCATCGTTGCCGTTGAGCAGATCGCGGATCTGCTGACGCTGCTGGTCAATCTGCAATGCCAGCGCTTCGTTAAGCGGCAGGTCAGCCTTGAGCTGGCGCGGTGTACGCAGCGGACGCACCGCTGGGTCATTGCTTGCCTGTTGATCGGCGGTTTGTGTTTCTGTTGTTTGCTTGCTCTGTGTTTGTACGTTCATGGTGCAGTCCTCAATGTATTTGTCAGCGTATTTCCTGCGAATCAGAAGTGCGGCCAATAGCGGCCGCCGCTAAATCGGCGGTACTGATGCAACAAACAAACAGCGGACTGAACTTTCATGACATATTCCTTAATTCTGCCAAGCCAATAACAAAAAACCCCGAAAGGCGGACTGCCAATCGGGGTTTTCCGGTGGCAGTCGGTTCTCACCGGACTGCCTTAACTGCATGATGCAAATTAAGCGCGGCCCGGCTCCTGGCTAAAATAGCCATAACCAAACCACCAATAATTAACGTTCTGAACAGCAGATACAGCGCTGCCTGCTGCAGAAGCAGCATGGGCAGAAAGCATGTTCAGGACGCGGGAATCAGTATTCATAGCGCTCAATACTACGCTGAAAGGCATACATTTCAACCCCGCAGCGCGTTTCATCCATGACAATTTTGTGAAACAAGGCCATTTATCCGGCAACCGGTTGCTGCACATCACCTTCAGGCCCGGCGTCAGCTCCGGTATCCGTTCCGACATATGCCGGGCTGGCATTTTCTGGCGCCGGTAAGACGATGATAAAGCTGTTAAACACCGCCAGCGCCAAGCGTACCCAGGGCAGCAACAGGTAGAAGACCGCCAGCAGTATCGGGTTGTCGTAGTAATCGTTGAAGTAGAAAAACAGCTGCAGACCAAAGAACAAACCCGGTAACAGCATGGCCAGCAATACCGTCTTCAGCGGACTCCAGCCCATATTGCGCAGGCGCTGAACCAGAAACCAGAACGCAACAATCACACTCACAATCAGCACCAGAGCAAACCAGACCAGCAGCTGTTCCTGACGTGACGACGAATAACCATAACCATTGCTGTAACCAAACAGCGACACAGCTCCCGCAATCAGCAGCAGCGCTGCCACCACACCCAGCACCGTACAGCGCCAGAAAAACTGAATACTGTTGAGCTGCTCTTCAGCCGCATAGCGCGGATTCATACGCAGCAACGGATGCTGTGGCTGGCTGACGCTCAGTGCCGGGCGGAACAGCACATAAATATGAAACAGCAACCAGCCTGCGCTGATCCCCATAATGGAGAACATCATCACTCCTGATGGCGAGCTGTTCATGTTGATATTCGACATATAAGGCACCATCGACAGCAAACCGTAATTCAGCAAGCCAACCGGCACCATCAGCCAGCGACCAAACATACGGCAGGCCAGAATGACACTCAGCACCAGCCACAGCGGATCAACCAGAATATTAATGGAGAAGAAAACCCACATCAGCTCAACGTAGTCGGAATAAGGACCGTTAAACGCATAACCAGAATCCGGGAAGACATAAGCGCCACCGGCATGCAATGCACCCTGTATCGCGAACAGAATAAAAAACGCCAGCATATAGCGGTCACGGTCGATGCGTCCGTCAAGAACAGCGGTTTTTTCACCGCTGAACTGGTCGCGCCAGAACAGGTCTTTTAATAGCAATAACATGATAAATAATCCTTTTATCGTTGTGCCGCCGGCAGCTCAGGAACTGCACGGACAAAATGGGGCAGAATAAGCACTCGTCTCTGTATGACCGCTGCATGGCGGCTGAATGACCGCTGCATTCCCTGCCCGGCATCAGACAGACGGTACAAAATATAAAAATCCCGGCGATTGCCGGGATTTTCAAAAGCAGTGCTGATTACACTATTTATTGCCTGCTCAGTAAAGATCAGGCTTCAGCAATAATCACCGCCCGTAATGGTGCCGGATAACCTTCAGCGGTTTTATTGCGGTCCTGCGGATCGAGAAAATCCGCCAGTGAATTGAAATGCATCCAGTCGGTGGTGCGCTGCTCATCCAGCGAGGTCTGGTTCAGATCCACCACCCTTGCGTTTTTAAAGCCGACGCGGCGACACCAGAGCAGCAGGGTTTCGGTGCTGGGAATAAACCATACATTGCGCATCATGGCGTAACGGTCTTCCGGCATTAATACTTCGCCCAGCGCACCGTCAATCACCAGGGTTTCCAGTACCAGCTCACCACCGGGACGCAGTGCATCTTTTAATTCCTGCAGATGATCCACCGGCGACTTGCGGTGATACAGCACGCCCATTGAGAACACCGTATCAAAGGCTTTTAAATTGCCCGGCACGTCTTCCATTTTCAGCGGTAATAAATCGGCGCGGGCACGGTGCCCCGTGGCCTGAAGATAGCGTTTATACGCCTGAAACTGCATCAGGAATAAACGTGACGGATCAACACCAATCACACGGTAAGCACCGGCACCCAGCATGCGCCAGATGTGGTAACCGGAACCACAGCCAACATCCAGTACCACTCGGCCATCCAGTGGCGCCAGATGCGGAGCCACCCGCTCCCACTTCCAGTCGGAGCGCCATTCGGTATCGATGTGCGTGCCAAAAAACTGAAACGGCCCTTTACGCCAGGGAATCAGCCCTTCCAGCGCCTGCTGTAATTGTTCCTGCTGAGCGGCGGTGATGGCATCGCTGCTGAGGGCAACATCATGGCGATTTAGATCGGCCTGAACCTGCTCAATAACAGGTAGCTGTTGCAGGGCATGTAACCAGCGCTGCTGATCGCCGTGTTCTTTTTCCTGCAGCACCAGTTCCAGCTGACGCGGTAAAACCTCCGCCCAGGGCGCCAGTTTGCCTTCACGCATAAAGGCCAGCACATCATCAAACCAGTGCAGAATATCGTCACGCTCTGTCATCATTTAACCGCTAAAAAGGACACAAAATTAAAACACTGATACCAGCGGATAACCTGACGGAAGCCGGCGGCTTTCAGACGCTCAATATGCGCCTGTTCCGTTTCCGGAATCAGTACGTTTTCAATCGCGCTGCGTTTCTGGGCAATTTCCAGATCGGAATAACCATTGGCGCGTTTAAAGTCGAGATGCAGTTCGTCCTGCAGCAACTGCTCTTCGGCACCGAAGCAGAGTTTCTCCGACAGAATCAGCGCCCCGCCCGGCAAGGTCGCATCGGCAATTCTGCTCAGCAAGGTCAGGCGCTGTTCGGGGGCAATAAACTGCAGCACAAAATTCAGCGCCGTGACCGATGCATTTTCCAGCGGGTATTCAAGAATATCGGCACAGGCCATCGTGACCGGTACCTGACCTTCGTCCAGCGCCACATAATGCTCGGCACGCTCAATCATCGAGGCCGAATTATCCAGACCGATAATCCGGCAGCCCGCGGCGCGTTCACCCGCCGCCTGCACACCATGACGCATCGCCAGAGTAACCGCCCCCAGCGAACAGCCCAGATCGTACAGACTGGAACCCGGCTGCGCATAACGGCCGGCAATAATGCCGGACATTGCCACGGTTTCGGCATAGCCCGGCACGGAGCGTTTGATCATGTCCGGAAAGACACGCGCGACCGCGCTGTCGAAGGTAAAACTGGCGACCTTCTGCTGCGGGGTATTAAAGATGGTATCGGGCTGTTGATCGAAGTCGGACATGGCAAACTGACCAGATTCTGTGCAGGGGGCGCATTCTAACGGATGGACACCGGAGCGGCCAGCACTGGCCGCCATTCGCGCCTGTAAGGCCGCCCGAGTCTGATAATACCCAGCGACCCCATACTATTTACTGATAAAACTATTAAATAATCAGTAAAGGCGACCGAACAGCTTTTGACTCCGGTCTGGCCGCTACTTAAGGTGCCGCCGTCCTAAAAGGACCCGACAGGGAGGCCAAAAGGCAACCACTCAGACGAACTCTGACAGCCACCCGGTTCCCTGTCGTTATTACAACACTATGGAGAATCGCATGAATGTAATGCTGAAAACCGCCGGCCTGAGCGTGCTGGCATCTGGCCTGATCGCCTGTGGCGGCGATGAAAATCAGGATGCTGCAGTTCCGCAGAATTATCACAACATTACCACCCATCTGCAGGGCACGGTATTTGATGCCGTTACCGGTGCACGAATCAGCAACGAGTCTCTGAAAGTGCTGCTGGTCCAGGGAGATAAATACCGTACAGCGAAACTGAACAAAGAATACGCTGGTGACTATTTCATTCAGGATATTCCGACCTCAACTGAAAACAATGTGACTTTCCGTATGGAAGCCACAGCAACGGGTTACCAGCCGGTCATTGCTTCCGTTGATTTCAACGCTGATACAAACAACCTGCAGGATAAAAATGCATGGCGCATGGGTAATTTTTATCTGTACCCGCTGGGCGTAAGCGCTGCGGATATGACAGTGACCGTTACCTACAATGGTGAAAAGATTGAAGGGGCAGCCGTTCAGCTGCAACCAAATACCAATGGTAATACCCTGACTGCCGACAGCATTAATGTTATTGCCCCTAACAATGGTTTCCAGGGTGCAATCACTGCCACAACCGATGTTGAAGGTAACGCTGTATTCTCCGGCGACGCTCTGGTTCTGGGTGGCCGTTATCAGGTACAGATTCTGCCAATGAGCTACAAAGGTATTGAACTGGGTCAGCCTACTGCCGTTAACGTGAATATTGGTACCAGCACTATCCACCAGCGCGTAGCGATGGTCGATATCGTACCAGGCAACAACGACGGTCTGTACGTTGCTCAGGCGTCTAACGAAGACGACAACGCCATTAACAGCAATGGTACTCTGACTCTGAAACTGAGCCGTCCGGTCAGCATCGTGAATGAATCATTTGCCAGCGCTGCACTGACCAACGCCACGACAGCGGTGTTGGATACCAACAGCCAGGGCAGTGAAGTAACGGTTACTCTGTCTGCCGACGGTCTGACTCTGACTCTGCAGCCAAACTTTATTACCAATCCGGTAAACTTCAACGGCAATAACAGCGGCACCGCTGACAATGCTATGTACATTACTTACAGCAACCTGTTTGTTCGTCTGCAAGACGGCGACACCACAGAGCTGTACAACGTGTTGAACCTGGTAGATACCAGCGGCTTAACTGTCAGCGGCCGGGTAAACGTTACCGTAGCCTTCTGATAAGAAAGAATAAAAAAGCACCGCTATGCGGTGCTTTTTTTACCTGCTTCCGGCGCCAGAAAACTCAATCCGGTTCCGACACCTCATCCAGTAATAACTGGCCATCCTGTTCCAGTGCTTCTTCGGCCAGATCGCGCGACAGTTCTTTTTTCGCCCGCACGCCCAGCTGTAAAAACTTCTCGCTCTGACTGAGCAGGTTACCACGGCCGCTTTTCATTGAGTTCCAGGCATCGTCGTAACTCTTTTGTACGGTGCCAAGCTGGCTGCCGACCTTCTCGAATTTCTCCACCACGATCACCAGTTTTTCATACACCTTAGCCGCCTGGTCAGCGAGTTTTTCGGTGCTCTTACTGCGCCGTTCCACCGCCCAGATACTGGCCACCGTGCGCAGGGTCGCCAGCAAGGTGGTTGGTGTGACCACCACAATACGGCGTTCAAAGGCTTCGTTAAATAAGGCTTCATCCTGCTGGAATGCCAGCATAAAAGCCGGCTCTACCGGCATAAACAGGAAAACAAAATCCGGTGAATGCAGCCCCTGTAATTGTTGATAGGCTTTATCGCTCAGGCTGCGGATATGATTACGGATAGCATCCACATGGCGGCGCGCGGCAGCATCGCGCTCAATATCGCTTTCGGCGTTAACATAATCGGTATAGGCATTGAGCGAGACTTTAGAGTCGACAATGATGTGTTTCTTTTCCGGTAAATTAATAATCACATCCGGACGGTAGGTCTTGCCTTCATCATTCTGATGGCTCTGCTCGCGCTGGTATTCTTCCCCTTTGCGTAAGCCGGAACGTTCAAGCACGGTTTCCAGTACCATTTCGCCCCAGTTACCCTGCATTTTTTTCTCACCGCGTAATGCGGTGGTTAATGCGTGGGCCTCGGCGGTAATCTGCTGATTGAGTTTGTGCAGATTTTCGATCTGGGTTTTCAGCTCGGTGCGGTCTTTAACATCGTTCACATAAACATCGTCGACTTTTTTACGCAAACCTTCGAGCTGATCTTTAAAAGGCGTCAGTAAAGAATCCAGACCTTTCTGGCTTTGCTCGCTGAACTGCTGCTGTTTCTGTTCGAAAATTTTATGCGACAGGTGCTCAAACTCTTTCAGCAGCTGTTCTTTATTCTGCTCCAGCAAGGCTAACTTCTCTTCAGCGCTGCGCTGCTGTTGTGTGCGTGCTTCCTGCTCGGTGGCCAGTTGCTGCTGCAACTGATTCAGCTGCTGCTGCAATTGCTGTTGCTGCAGATTTTGCTCCTGACGCTGCTGTTCCAGCTGTTGTGCCTGCTGCTGCAGATTTTCGCTGCGCTCCTGCCAGCGTGCCTGGGCGACATTCTGCTGCTGCAATTCCTGCTGTACCTGTTCCAGCTTCTGTTGCTGCGCATCCAGACTCTGGCTCAGCTGAGTATTCTGCTGCTGATATTGCTGTTCTTTCTGCAACCACTGCTGCTCGCTCTGCTGCCACTGCAGTTGTTCCTGCTCCAGCTGCTGCTGAATTTTCTGCATCTGTGCATGCTGATAAAACCAGGACGCAGCTGCAGCAGCCGATGATAACGCCAGCGCCGATAAAGCCAGCTGTATTAACGAAAACTCAAACATAAAACCTCATCAGATGCAGACATAAACATCAGTTAAAAATGCGCACGCACGCCGGCAATAATACTGTCGGCATCAATATCGCTGAATTCGGTGGTGGAATATTCGGCGAATAACACCACATCATGCTGATTGGGCAGCGGGAAGTTAAATCCGGCACTGCGCATGGTAGAGCAACCATCGTCTGACCAGGGTTCGAGTACACCACTCACCGCCGTACTCCAGCAATGACGGCCATAACGCACCCAGGGGCCAACGCCATTGGCCAGTGGCAAACGCAGGGTAACATCCCAACCGGCACTGATACCGTCGAATTGTGGGCTTTCGGCATTCTCGTTAATGTTTTTATCGCCCCACAACCATAAACCCAGACCGGTGCTGACACCCGGAATCCACTCGATGCCGCCTCTGGCATACACCAGATCGGTGAGCAGGGTGTCAGACTCACCATCGTCACTGCGTTCTTCCGGAATGCTCTGGGCACTCAGCCCAAGCGCCAGCGCGGCATACCCCTGAGGCTGCCATGCCTGTACCGGCATACCCAGCAGTAAAAGCAGAAAGCCCATACGGCTCGTTGCGGTACCGCAGCTGTACCGGCCTTTCATCGTGTTGTCATCGGAATACATCATGTTCAGTCCTGTTGTTACTTAGGCCATCGGGCCAAATGCGCTGTCGTCATTTGCCACCCTGCGCGCCAATCTGTGCTGATTATGCCTGATTGCTGCGGCATTGCGTGCCAGTGAATTGCCAAACTGGTTCCATCGTGCAGAATCGACATCACAATAAAAACAGCTCACCACCAAAGGATAATTCCATGAAAGCCGTTGCTTTAGCGCTGCTTGCGCTGACCCCGGTGCTGACCACTCAGGTTCAGGCCAGCTCCTCCACCCCGAGCATGAACAACCACTACTCTACCCATCCGCTGCAGTGGTACAACGAGGTTTCCGAGCTGGAATACTTCGACACCAATTTCACCACCACCTGGGTAACCAATCCGGCCTGCGATAACAGCGCCGACTTTACCGCCGTCACCTACAACATTTTCCACAATGTGGGCTTTGTGTACGACTTCGGTGATGAAATGGAACAGTCACTGGGCAAGGTCACTGAATGTGCCGACGTTATTATGCTGCAGGAAGCCTGGGACTACGACGATATGTACGAAGACGGCCCGGTGGATGATTTTGCCGCACGCGGTTTTGAAGACACCTACGGCGGTGGCAGCAACTATTGCAACGGCAGTGATATCGAAGACGACTGTCCGGGACTGATGATTTTCTCGCGCCACGGTTATGCAAAAAAACTGGGCTACCACAAATACAACGCCACCAGCGGTATTGATGGCGTAAAAGGCAAAGGCGTGATCGGTGCCATTGTCGAAAAAAATGGCCAGTACATTTATGTATTCAACACCCACCTTGTCTACGGCAGCGCGCAGCATCTGGGCGGCAACAACAGCGACGACAACGCCCGCCGTGGCCAGATGAATGAAGCCATTAACTGGATTAAAGGTAAAATCGACGCCAACGCCGCACAATTCCCGCCAGCGGCCGTTATTTTCGGTGGCGACTTTAACACCGACCTGCAAAACCCCGCCGCGGTACAGAACATCACCCAGGGCAGCCTGTGGGATCAGATGGCATTAGTACGCAATCAGAACACCGAAGTACGCGATGGCCTGCAATATACCTACTGGCCAAAAGATGCCTGCTGTGAAGACACCGGTCCGAACGGTCTGGCAACCGACGATTACGCCTGGTTCGATTACACCCTGGTATTTGATGCAGCCAACTGGAACATCGGCGCTCCGGCTACCGGCTGCGGCGTTACCCGCGTCAATACCAGCGTCTGGGCACCGGAATGGCGCGGTCAGGATGGCCAGCGTTATCTCGCCTACTACACCCACAGCGATCATTACGGCAGCCTGACCGAAATCGATTTCTGCCAGCCGTAATATGCAGCGTTTAACTATTATCCGGCTGGTGCTGCTTGCAGCACTCGCCACTGGCTTCACCGTGCTGTTGCTGCAATGGCGGACACCGCTGACTCAGGTCGGCGGTGATTCTGTATCCCTTGTTACTGACCCACAGTCTGATGCTGCGCCAGAGCACACTCTGGCCGAAGCGCCGGCTTCATTGCGTGAACGCCTGCACCAGAGTTTACTGCGCGGCGCCCAGCAGGCCGCCGCTCGACAGCTGACCCAATCACTGAATACCCTGCACTGGCACGAAAGCGAATGGCAGGCCGATCCCAATGCCGGGCTTGAGCGTTTGCAGCAACGCTGCCAACAACAACTCAGCCGTGCCTTTGAACGCAACACTGACGACAGCGACATACAGCAACTCTGTGAACAGCAATTGCTGTTATCACTGGCAGAAAGTCAGGGCTTAACCCTGAAGCAGGCCAGCCGCTTTATTTCGCTCAGCCGGGAAAACCCACAACCGCTGAAACAATTCCAGCAACGCTCGCCATTGAGCGATTTCGATAATCCGCTGCAATTTTTTGAACAATACTGGGCCACACAGGATGTACTTTACGGTACCGATATAAGCCGGGAAGTCTTCGGCGCCCAGCGCGATGGCATGCGTTTTAATCAACGCTTTCAGGATTTTTTAACACAGGCCAAAAACCTGCCATTAAAAGACCGTTTGGCCTGGTATGAACAACAGCAGCAACAATTTGCCAGCCAGCATGGTAAGCCGTTAAGCGCCCTGAGCAGCGATGCCATCGACCACGTTAACCGCCTGATCAGCCTGTACGAAGCCGGCGACGCTGCCAATGCTGACGATAAGCTGCAGCAACGCTACCAGCTGCGCCGCCAATACCTGAGTGAAGCCAATGCCGAACGCTGGCGCAAGCGTGAAGAAAGACAATTAAAAGAAAGCGGAACCTTAGCGGAACTGCACTGATATAGCTCCGGAGACGGTTGCACCATCGCCTGCATCAGCTATCCCGGAGCATCCTCGTACTAAATCATCAAGGATGATATTACCCCTGAGCACATCGGATAAGTGTTCTAATAAATATTGCTGTTTTTTCTGCAATATAAATCAGCTGTAAAATAATTATTCTGTTTTCCACTACCCTTGTTCTTCCGCTTCAGCAGAAGCTAAACCAAGAGAACAGCGTATGGAACATGCATTTTACGTTCGAATGACCACCGCAGGGAAAGGCGACTCAGGAACCGATTACAGAATACACTTCACCCTCCACGGCCTGAATTCCAAGGGAAAGATGATCTCCTCCCCATCATTTGAAATTTTAAGTTGCCGTGGGCTTAAAGATAATAACAGTGTTGCGTCTCCTCATTCTGATCCGTTCGCAGCAAAAGAGATTCCGGTAATGGTGGAGGATCTGGTATCCCCTACCAGCATCACCATTTCCTGCCTGCACAGTGATGCTTACCGTCCCTGCGTGGTTGTTTTAAGATCCGGAAAGGAATCCTGGGTTTTTCCGAACTACAGTAACGCAGCCACCGAAAAAGAACATGGTGTAAACAAACCCATAACGATTCCGGTTCTGGATTTCCAGCAACAGGATTGGGATGAAAGCCATCTTATCTGTCCTACCCCGACCAGCATCAATGACAATCTTGTGGACTCACAGCCTGTTTTAGTCTGTCACAAACGACTGCCGGATTTAAACAACAGTAAATACAGAACATTAAAAGTGAGTGCATTTTACAAGCTGGTTTATTCCGGTACTGCCATTAAAGGAAGTCCTATCGACCGAATGATAGAAGTAAGTGCTGGTGTCGAAAATGAAATATCGGTTACTGAGCAGGTCAGTGCCAGTCTGGGCGTAGAAGCCAGCTTCCTGAGCATCGGTGCGGAAATATCCAAAGAAACAACCCATACCCAAAGAATAACCAACCACACGACGATTACTCAGAAACTGACCGGAAGCACAGACAGCTCACCTATCCGTATTGCCTGGTGGCAGAAAGTGTATCGTTATGAAGTTCAGGGGATAAACCAGAACTGGGGAAGTTCAGCGATATTCGATGATCCTCTGGACTCTAATATGCTCAAAACCTGGTACCAGGAGCCAATCGAATAAATAACCACATTAAGATTTAAAAATATCTGTTCATCACGACCAGCGCGATGAACAGATATTTTCTTTGCCAGAGCCTGTTAACACTAATTGAACCGGACCTTAGACCCGCACTCACATATCCAAACTCTCCGCCCGGCAATCCCCCGGATTACGCAACGGGCAATCCGCTAACGATAAACAACCACAACCTATGCAGCTGTCGAGCTGCTGCTGTAATAAATTCAGGTCAGCTATTTTCTGTTGCAGTAACGCCTGCCACTGACGTGACATGGCCTGCCATTGTGCGGCAGTCGGGGCGCTGTCTGCGGGTAATACCGCCAGCGCCTGTTTAATTTCGCGCAGACTGATGCCGGTGCGCTGCGCCACCTTAATAACCGCAATACGGCGCAATACATGGCGGCTGTAACGGCGATGATTGCCATTATTACGCCAGCTGCGGATCAGCCCTTCTGCTTCATAAAAATGCACGGTGGATACCGGGATATCACAGCGCCGGGCAATTTCACCCACGCTCAATGCGGTTTTGTCGGCGGCAACCGGCTGCGGCATAACGCTTGACCTCAAGTTAAGTTGAGGTTTTATGGTAGCCGCCGGTTTCATTATTGAGAAGACTATTTATGTCACAGACCGTCATATCCCCGGCTCAGGCTGTCCCGATACCGGCCCCCGCAACATCCGCAGAATTGCCGCCAACACAACAAACCTCAGCGCTCAGTCTGATTATTATCTGCGTTCTGGTCGGCCTGAATCTGCGCCCGGCACTGGCGGCCATCGGCCCGGTTGTAACCCTGCTGCAACAGGATACCGGGTTGAGCTTCAGCGGTGTTGCCTGGCTGACCCTGCTGCCGGTACTGGCGATGGGTATTGGCTGCTTTGTTACCTTATGGCTGCGCCGCCATATCAGCCTGGCGCACTTAATTCAGGGCGCTTTAGCCTTGTTACTGCTTGCCAACCTGCTGCGTCTGATCGACGCCGGTAGCCTGAATTCCGCACTATTACTGCTGACCGCATTACTGGCCGGCTCCGGTATTGCCGTTATTCAGGCAACACTGCCGATTGTGATTAAGTCGCTGGCCAGCGACAGTGCCAGAATTATGGGGTTTTATGTCAGTGCCATTATGGCGGGTGCGGCGTTAGGCGCAGGCCTTACTCCTTTTCTGGCGCAGTGGCTGGCCAGCTGGCGCGCCGCTCTGGCTTTCTGGGCGGTGCTGGCGGTGGCAGCATTCGTGGCCTGGATACGCTGGACAGCACGGACACAAATTCAGCCTGCGGCAACGTCCGCTGAACCACAGTCAGCAACAGACGCTGAAATACTCTCTGCACGCCCGGCTGCCCAGAGCTTCAACCGTTACCGGCTTATGTCATTAGTGGCGACCTTCAGCATGGCAGCCGCGGGCTATGTATGCGTACTGGCCTGGTTGCCGCCGTTTCTGATTGACCTTGGCTACAGCAACACAGAATCCGGATTAATGCTGGGTTATCTGACCGCAGTGGAAGTGATTGCCGGATTACTCTTTCCGGCCTGGGCTGCAGGCAGCCCCGACCGCCGCCGGGTATTGTTCAGCGTGCTGATATTATCCATCGGTGGTTTTATCTGGCTGGCGTATTTTCCGCTGACAGGTGCAGTGCCGTTGCCTTCTGCAGCATTCACCCTGGCATCAATGCCCATAGTGCTTATCCCGCTGACGCTGCTGGGACTGGGTATTGGCGGACAATTTCCGATGATTATGATCGTTACTATGGATCATCACCCGGATGCTCAACAGGCGGGTTCATTAATCAGCAAAGTACAGGGATACGGCTACAGCCTCGCAGCAATTACGCCGTTAATAATGGGAAGTGTGCGCGATCAGCTGGGTAATTTCAGCTCAGCCTGGCTGGCTCTGGCTATTATGTATGCTGCCGCCTTGCTGCTGTGCAGCCGTTATAACCCGGTGCGTTATGCACAGCTGCGTCAGGTAAAAGGGCGCTGAAAGTATCGTCTTTTTCTATTAATATCGAAGCCTCCGCCAGCAATATCAGGGAAAACCAATGCCCGAACTGACGTTGTTCTACGATGGCTACTGCCCGCTTTGTGTACGCGAAATGAAGCATCTTACCCGGCTGGATACCGCCGGGCAGATGCAACTCGTCGATATCCAGAGCGATGATTTCAGCCAACACTGGCCGCAGGTTAATAAAGCAGAAGCCAGCCGCATCTTGCTGGCCGTGCAGGACAACGGTGAATGGTTACGCGGCCTCGATGTTACTCATCGCGCCTGGCAACTGGTCGGCAAGGGCTATTGGATTGCGCCCTTACGCTGGCCGGTTATCCGCTTGCTCGCCGATCAGGTTTACCTGTGGTTTGCCCGCAACCGTTACCGGATTTCCGGCTGGCTGACCGGCCAGCAGCGGTGTGAGGCCTGTGCGATTAGTGGCTGTGATATTGCGGAAAAAAAGCAGAGCATGAAGCTGGATAAGTAATAGCAGCCCCTGCGCGGACTGGGTTTAGCGATTGATTCAAAGCCAATGCAGGGCTTGGCTGAGTAGCCGCTGCAGCAGCTACTTAACAGCATCGCAGGGAGCCGGAGCCCCGGCTCAGAACACTCACCCCACAACAGGCTGTTTAGCCTCATCCTCGGCCTGCTTACGCAACATAAAACGCTGAATTTTTCCGCTGGAGGTTTTCGGCAGCTCAGCAACAAATTCAATCTCACGTGGGAAGGAATGGGTCGACAGGCATTTACGCACATGCTGCTGTAATTCTTTCGCCAGCACCTCATCGCTGAAATATTCCGGGCGCAACACCACATAGGCTTTAACAATGGCACCACGCTCGGCATCGGGTTTACCCACGACCGCGCTTTCAATCACTGCCGGATGTTCGAGCAATGCACTTTCAACTTCGGCCGGGCCGATACGGTAACCGGCGGAGGCAATAATATCGTCGTCGCGGCCGGTATAAGAATGTGAGCCGTCTCCATTGCTGACAACCACATCGCCAGTCAGATAATACTGACCTTTATAAGGTTTTTTCGCATCGCCCATATAGCCCTGAAAAAAGAACAGCGGCGAGTTATCCATATCCACCGCCAGCTCGCCGGTTTCCCCGGGCGCCACTTCTTTGCCATAAGGGTCAAGCGCAACCAGACGATAGCCGGGAATCTCATACCCCATGCTGGCATCACGGTGCATATGATCAAACTCGTGAAAATTCGCCGAGGTCATACCGGTTTCGGTCTGGCCGTACTGATCACACACACGGCAATTCAGCATGCGCTGTGCCCAGCTGACAATTTCCGGATTCAGCGGTTCACCGGCACTGCTGGCTACGCGCAGATTAATCTCCGGATAGTTTTTTAATAAATCATCATTAGCTTTTAATAAACGATACGCCGTTGGTGCCGCCGCCAGATTGGTAATGGCGTATTTACGTAAAAATTCAAACGTATTGTCGGCAGTAAATCCGGCTTCGTTAAAATGAATGGTCGCACCCAACTGCAGCGGCGCCACAATGCCGTAATACAAACCATAGGCCCAGCCAGGATCGGCAACGTTCCAGAATTTATCGTCGGCACGCAAACCCACGGCGTATTTCATATACATATGAAAGGCCATTAATGCCCGCGCCGGAACCACCAGACCTTTGGCTTTGCCGGTGGTGCCGGAGGTAAACATCTGCAGCATCGGATCATCGGCACCAATTAAAACCGGTTCAAAGCGGTCTGATTGCCTGGCCAGCTCGGCTTCAAACAGAAAATCCGGCTTACCCGCCACAACATCGGCGGAATCCGCGACCAGCATGCTGGGTGGCAAGCCTTTAACATCGGCCAGCTTGGGCCACTGTTCCGGATTGGTAATAATCAGCTTACTTTGCGCCTGTTCAAGACGGTATTCGATTGCGCCGGAACCAAACGCGGTAAACAATGGCTGATATACTGCACCGGCTTTCAGAGTACCGAGCACACAAATGAGTAATTCCGGGGTGCGTGGCAACAGACAAGCCACACGATCGCCGGGGCCAATGCCCTGAGCTTTAAGAAAACCGGCAAAGCGCGCCGCACGCTGCTGCAGCCCGGCAAAGGTAATTTCGCCGGTTGAGCCATCAATACGCTCGTAACGCAGGGCAACCCGGGTTGGATCTCCGGCATGGCGGTCGCAGATTTCGGTGCAGACATTAAGACCTTGGTCGAAGTCAGCACAGAACTGCTGTTTGAGAGAATCGACAGAAAAACCGCTGACGAAGGCGTCATAGCTCATAGTGTGCATAGTGCTTTACCCTGTTGTTCTTGTTGTGCGCATCATTGTTGTCTGCGCGGGCGTTTATCAGGGCCTGTTTAAATAGTGTCGACAGGCCCTGACATGCGATTCACCCATGCTAAGACAAGGCAGGCGACAAACAGAATGACAGGATTAAGCAGATAACTTAACAACTTTTGCGCACAGCCAGAGTGCTGATGCCAGGCAAGCCGCTCAGTCCAGACACCCGGGCCAGACACTGGTAAAAACAACGCAGGACAGCCGATATCGCTATGCAAAATCTGACCTTCTCTTCACATTATGCCCGCGCTGCACTCTACGGACTGGAACAGAAAAAAGGCGATTGCTCGGCCCTGCTGCAGGCGAAGAATATTGACCCCAACCTGATCCGCGAGCCACTGGCGCGTATTCCTACCGACCAGTTTGTGCGTCTGTTTCGCCTGATCTGGAAAGCGCTGGATGACGAGTTTATGGGCCGCACTATCAACCCCTGTAAGGTCGGTCATTTTCATCTTATGGGGTCACTGGCGGTACACGCGAATAATCTCGAAGAAGTGCTGCGCGAAAGCATCCGCTGTTACCGTTTATTTACCAACGAAATAGAAATCAGCCTGAACCTCGATGGCGATGATGCCGAACTGAGCCTGACTCATCATAATCCGCAGCTCGACCCCGATGCTTTTTTGGTCGAATGGTTATTACTGGTCTGGCACCGCCTGACCGGCTGGCTGATTGACCGTAAAATTGTGCTCAGCCAGGCCACGTTCACACACGCCCTGCCACCGCATTTTGATGAATACCGTTTTGTATTTCCCACCCGCTGTTTTTTTGGCCGCGAGCGCAACAGCCTGTTTTTCAGTAAAAACCTGCTTTCTATGCCGGTGGTGCGCACACCCGCCGAGCTGGATGAATTTATTAATAATTCACCACGTGACCTGATTGTCTGGACCGATGAAGACGACAGCATCACCACCCAGGTGCGCCGCCTGCTTGAAGCCGGCAATACCAGCAGCCTGCCGAACCTCGACTGGGTGGCCGAGCAACTGCACATGACCTCCTACACCCTGTGCCGCAAATTAAAAGCCGAAGGCAGCGCCTATCAGAAAATTAAAGATAACCTGCGCCGCGATCAGGCCGTGGTAATGCTGACCCGGCAAAACCTCAGTATTGCTGAAATATCCAGCCAGCTTGGTTTTGCCGAACCGGGAGCGTTTTCACGCGCGTTTAAAGGCTGGACCGGGGTGAGCCCGTTGGCGTACCGGCAGCAGGATCAATAAAGGAGGCGCTGCGCGGGCTGGCTTTTGGGCTGCCGCCTGCCCCTGTAATCGGCTCGCTACTGCGCTCTGCGTAGTAGTGGCTGCCACTTTGTTGGTTCTGGAAATGATTGTGCTCTGAGTTGTAGCCGCTACGTGGGTTGGTTTTTGGGCTACCGCCCTATGACCTCTTTGAGGGGTCTTACCCTCACTCCGGTCGAACGCTTACTCCTGACCGCTATGGATGGGGAAATGCAGGTTTTTCAGGAGCAAAAACCATCAATCACGCAACGCCCGATATAACACCAAACATCGCACTGTGGGAGCGGATCTTATCCGCGACGGAAACAGCCCTACATTCACTCTCATATGCAGAGTGGGCACTACCCACCAAAAGGCCTGAACCGAAGACCGCTGAATAGTAACTTTTGTAGGTATCTGAAATTTACCCACAAAGCTTCGTATGTAAAGAAACAGTGGAACTATATACAGTATATTTCCGAGTTATACGCAAATCAGGCATGCTTTACATTCGTACTTGCTCGCTTTGCCAGAGGGTAGTAACTTAAACGTCAAATGAATCAACAGTTTGCAAACTGCTAGTTAATACAGCTGCCTTCTGAACCTGAATTAACAGGTGTGCGCGTTTTTCTTGAAGGAATTTAAGAAAGGATCAACGTCGAGGGAACGCTTTAATTTTTCCATAGAAATTTTATTAACAGATTTGATGTGGTGCGCCCGATTGGTCGCAAAAGAAAAGAGAGCTACTAAAACGTGGTCAAACAAATCAAGAATTTAAGGCTTAACAAGGCCAGGCACCGCGACGGCTTTTCCGTTACGGCTTTGCCCCCCACTAAAAAGCCGCGCATGCTGGCGGCGTTAGCAGAACAATTTAATGGATAAAGCCCTAGAGCTAAAAATCAGTATACATAATGGTCTCTCGATTTCGAGAAGTGAGGCATTACAGCTGCTTGCGCAGTCAGAGCTTGTAAAAAAACTCACACGAGATTGGAGCGATGACCCGCTTTTCTATGTATGGAGACTCATTGCGTTGAGTGAGATACCTTTTGCCCAGCACCTTGAATATACCAGCAAGCTAATTGAACAGGTCTTTGAGAAGCTTGCAACTCCTTTTGGTTTCTCGTTAAGCGGTGATGAAAAGTATTTTCTCCCCTGTTACAACGCCATGCTGGTCTCTGCGATGTGCAGACTAGGCCAATCCAAATCAGATCACGTGTTGAATGGTGTTGAGTGGATTACTACATATCAACCAATGGATCGCGGACGATCAGTAACAATACCAAAATTTAATTTTGATAGATTTGGCGGTTGTTTTAAACCTACACCTTGTTACATTGGAGTCGCCAAATCCGTATTTGCATTATTTTCTTATAGGGAAGCGACTGGAGATACAGGTGTTAACGAAAAATTGGAGCAAGGTACAGAGTACTTACTTGAACATGAACTGGTAAGAAAGCGTAGCGATGGTACACCGATTACCCGACATATCATGGATATTTCATTTCCTGAGTCTTATCACCTGAATATTGTTGAACTGATTCGATTTGCCGGTAATGCCGGCCTTTTGGATGATCCAAGAAGCCAATACGCAATACGTTATTTGGAGACAAAAAAAGGAAAACCGGGTTGGGTAAGGGATTTTCGTTACAGAGCTAACGGATACACTACCTTTGATGATGGTAGAAGAACAGGTGATTGGGTAACTTATATAATTAATAGCGCATTAAATGGACGACCATGCTAACAAAGCGCTGCACCGGACAAACCGGTGAACGCACGTCAGGAGTGATCGATGGAATACTATATAGAGCATAAGAGGGAGCTAACAGAGGAGGAGAAAATAATCCTTCGTCGAGTGCTTTCAAATCCTTCACATGGCTCTTATGCAAACCAAATCGATTCGCTAGTAATAGTGGCTCGCTGCGGCTGCGGCAAGTGTCCCACGATTCTTTTTGGTCAAAAATTTGAGAATATTCCAGTTCCAGATGGTAAAGATATTGTGCAATATCAAGGCATAAATTCAGATGGTGAAGTCGTAGGTGTAACAGTCATGGCCTTGGCAGGCAAGCTAACTGAGCTGGAGGCGTCATCTTTTTCAGGCGGAGATATCAATTCATGGCCTCCAGTTAAAGATCTGGTGGCAGTAAATGTATAAAAATTTCTCCGGCTCAAAGCGCGACTTCCACCAGAACTCGATTCGTTCACCCATACTCGTGGCATGATAAGGTAACTTATGAACTTTGACCAATTGCCACTCCATGATGCTCCCTTGTATTCGATAGCTTACACATGGCAAGAACATTCATTACGTATTGAGCTGGCGGCATTTATAAACAACCAACAAAGAGCCATTCCTTATATATTGCAATTTAATGGAGTTAAAGGATTTGAATTATCCCATGAAGAACCTTGGGGACCATCAGATTTTATCAATGAAGTTGAATGTAACAATGGAGAATATAAAATTAAAATGCAAAGCGGTGACATTTTATTGATAAAAGCTGATAGCTATGACTTTAATCCGGTTCAACAATAGCCAAGCGTCAACGTAGACTACCTACTGCAAGTTTTCTTACTGGCAATAACTCCAGCATTTTTTCTGCGAAGAAATCTCTGCATTCTCCTGCCGTTTACTCAGGTTTTACGGGTCCCCTACCTACCCCTACGACCACTCCTGCCATAACAACAGCTTTGTATTTTTAAGCCCCCTTCGCCGATATCTGTGTATAAAAGCGGCATCAGAATTAAGAGTACGATTCTGCCTGCATAATTTCAGGCAGGAGATCCCCGAAAAATATCATCGATACGGATATTGAATGGCCAGACTACTGATTTTAGCAACCTCAGTCCTGCAGTTATCCGCCTGCTCTCAGGTTGAGAAACAGGTTGCAGATACTGAAGCTGCTGCACAAGTGCAGAGTATTCCTGAACCGCCTACCTGGAGGTTTCCCGATATTATGGAAGCCGCCCGTGAGCTGGTTCCCCTGAGTATCGAAGGCAAGCCTTTTAACCGCCATGGTTTTGCATATCCCATAGAGGAACTGAAGCAGCTGGATGTTAAAAACATGAGCGCCGCTGAGCTGCAGAATTATGCTGATGTTACAGCCCATGCTTACCCGGATGCACTGGGCCGGCAGATTGCGGATGAGTGCGACAGCACAGAGGCGGATGAATTAAGTAACCGTGCGATTGCGACCGTGGCCTATGTGTCACTCAATGCCATTGATGCCGGTATTCGTTCTGAAGCAGCCGCCTGTCTGGCACGTGTTCAGGCCGATTTACAACGTCAGGAAAGCCACTGACCTTTATCAGTGGCTTTAAGGCTGTTACTTGCAGAGTATGGCCTCCTGCCAAACCGGATAAACCCTGCTCACAGAATCTCGACAGCCACCGCCGTGGCTTCGCCACCACCAATGCAGAGAGAGGCCACGCCTTTTGTCAGGCCACGCTGTTTCAGTGCATTAATCAGGGTAACCACGATACGTGAACCGGAAGAACCAATCGGGTGGCCAAGTGCGCAGGCACCGCCATTGACGTTTACATTATTCTCATCCAGCCCCAATTCCTGAATCGCCAGCAGGCTGACAACGGCGAAGGCTTCGTTAATCTCGAATAAATCCACCTCGGCACTGCTCCAGCCAGCTTTTTCCAGTACCTTTTTTATTGCGCCGATAGGCGCCAGGGTAAATTCCGCCGGTAATTGCGCGTGGGTTGCGTGGGCAACGATGCGTGCCAGTGGTTGCAGGTTTTTCTGCTGCGCGTAGGCGCTGCTGGTCAGTACCAGCGCCGAAGCACCATCGCTGATGGAGCTGGCGTTGGCAGCAGTAATAGTACCATCTTTTTTAAACGCCGGTTTCAGCGTCGGGATTTTTTCCGGGCGGGCTTTGCCCGGCTGCTCATCAACGTCGATCAGGGTATCGCCGTTACGGTCTGATACCAGCACTGCCGCAATTTCCTGTTCAAAATAGCCGTTTTTAATCGCCGCCAGCGATTGGTTAAGTGAGCGGATGGCGAAGTTATCCATGGCTTCGCGGCTGATGCCGTATTCATCGGCACTGCGCTGGGCAAACACGCCCATCAGGCCGCCTTCGTAGGCGTCTTCGAGGCCATCAAAAAACATGGAGTCAATAACCTGGCCGTGCCCCATGCGCATACCGGCACGCGCTTTGGGTAATAAATACGGTGCCTGACTCATATTTTCCATACCGCCGGCAATCATCACGTTATTGCTGCCCGCCTTAATCTGATCGTGGGCCAGAATAATCGCCTGCATACCGGAGCCGCACATTTTATTCACGGTCGAGCAGCCTGAGCTGTCGGGAATTCCCGCCGCACGTGACGCCTGACGCGCCGGGGCCTGACCCAGTCCGGCCGGTAACACACAGCCCATAATCACTTCGTTAATCTCATCCGGGCTCAGGCCCGCACGCTCTATCGCAGCGGAAATAGCCACCGCGCCTAATTGCGGTGACGGTACACTGCTTAATTCGCCCAGCATAGCGCCCATTGGGGTACGGGCTGCCCCACAAATAACGACGTCATTATTGTGCATAGTTTGCTCCGGATTTTTTGGGCTGACGATCCCTGGATAAATATTATTGCCGGATGGTCAGCCGCTTTTGTTTATATATCGGGGTTTATCTGAGTTGCTGCTCTGCGCTGTGGCTTTATCAGCTGCTGCCTGAACTGCTATTTTCCTAACAGGGAACGGGCAATCACTTCTTTCATAATTTCTGACGCGCCGCCGTAAATACGTTGCACACGGGCATCGGTAAAGGCGCGGGAAATCGGATACTCCGAGGTGTAGCCATAACCACCAAATAATTGCAGGCAACCATCGGCTACGCGAAACTGCATTTCGGTGGCGCTGTATTTCGCCATCGAGGCGGTAGCGGTATCCAGCTCACCGGCGCTGTATTGGCCAATACACTGGTCAATAAAGGCTTGATTAACGCGGTATTCGGTTTCCATTTCAGCAATGCGGAAACGGGTATTCTGCAACTGGCTGAGTTTCTGGCCGAATAATTCACGCTCGGTGGTGTAGGCGACGGTTAAATCCAGTGCGCCACGGGCGGCGGCACAGGCCAGCGCACCAATCACCAGACGCTCGCGTGGCAATTCGCGCATCAGGTAAACAAAGCCCATGCCTTCTTCGCCCAGTAACGCCGATGCCGGAAGGCGGATATTGTCGAAAAACAATTCAGAGGTATCGCCGCAATGCTGACCGATTTTTTCCATATTGCGGCCGTGGCTGAAGCCTGCAAGCGTCGTGTCGACCAGAAATAAACTGATGCCTTTGGCACCGGCAGTCGGATCGGTTTTCGCCGCCACAATCACCAGTCCGGCGTGCTGGCCGTTAGTAATAAAGGTTTTTGAACCGTTAAGAATATAATGCTCGCCGTCTTTTTTTGCCGACGCACGCATGGCCTGTAAATCGCTGCCCGCGCCAGGTTCGGTCATGGCGATGGCACCCACGATTTCACCGCTGGCCATTTTCGGCAACCACTGCTGTTTTTGCTGCTCGCTGCCAATATGCTGCAGGTACGGCGCAACAATATCGGAATGCACCATCACATTGGTCGCCAGTGCGCCAAAGCCCATGCGCGCCAGCTCGGCACCGACCACTACGGAATAATCGAAAGGCACGCCGCAGCCGCCAAATTCTTCCGGCATATCGACACATAACAAACCCGACTCACCCAGAGTGCGCCAGATTTGTGCCGGTACAATGCCGTCTTTTTCCCACTGCTCATAATGCGGAGCAACTTCGGCTTCGAGCAGGCGCGCTACGTTGTCGCGGAACAGTGCGCGTTCCTGAGGTTCTTTAATAAAGCTCATGCTGCTCTCACTTCGGTGCCATGCGCAGAGCGCAATCCAGACGGATAACTTCGCCGTTCAGAATCGGATTTTTAACCATCTGATTCACCATCATGCCGAATTCCTCCGGACGGCCAAGACGCTGCGGAAATGGCAGTGTCGCCGCCAGGCTGTCCTGCACTTCCTGGGGCATACCGGCCATCATCGGTGTCATAAACAGGCCCGGAGCAATGGTATTGACGCGGATACCGCTGCGCGCTAATTCACGCGCCGATTGCAGCGTCATCGCCACCACACCACCTTTGGAAGCGCTGTAAGCCGCCTGACCAATCTGGCCTTCGTAAGCTGCCACTGACGCGGTGCAGATAATAATGCCGCGTTCGCCATCGGCATTGGCTTCGCGCTCCATCATCTCGGCCGCGGCCAGACGCATAATATTAAAAGTACCCACCAGGTTGACCTGAATAACGCGGTTAAAAGCATCCAGCGCCATTGGCCCTTCGCGGCCAACAATTTTTGCCGCCGGAGCAATGCCGGCACAGTTCACGGCAATGCCACACAGGCCATGAGCTTCGCGTGCGGTTTTAAAAGCGGCCTCAGCACTCTCGGCCGACGACACATCACAGCGTACAAAAATACCGCCGACTTCTTTGGCCAGCGCTTCGCCCCGCTCTTCCTGTAAATCGAAAATCGCTACCCGGCAACCTTCGGCGGCCAGTGCGCGTACCGTGCCTTCGCCCAAACCTGACGCGCCGCCGGTGACGATGGCGGCTACATTATTAAATTCCATGACATGCCTCTTGTTATTAGTTGTTATTAATTTTCCTGACTGGAATACCCGTTAACGGGTTATACGATGAATAAACAGCGGAGTTCAGTGTGACGCAGCTTGGCTGGGCAAACCATGACAAGATTGCGCAGGAAATTTGGCAAAAAAAAGCAGGGAGAGAGAGTTGTCGCTGTGGGGGTGCTCCATAGCCGCCGCGCGGTCAGCCCAAAAGCCAGCCCGCACAGCGGCTACTCATCAGAACCAAGTATTTCCATAGAAGAGATTACAAAAGCTATTCCGCGCAGGGGTTACTCAACCGCCCCGGCTTGTCTTAACGCCCGCTCTATCACAAAAATCCTGTCCTGCCCCCACACCGCCAGCTCGCCATAACGCATACTGGGCACGCCCCATAACCCATAACTGATCATTTCCTGGCGGTTGGCTTCGGCCCAGTCCTGCCAGTGTGTACGCCAGTCATCACGCTGCAGAATGGCCTGAGCGTCAGGCCAGTTAAGGCCGGCGCGCTGAACGATAAGGCGCATGCCGGAGTCAGTTTCGGCCAGTACACCTTCGCTGTTAACCGCGCGGGAAAAACTCAGTAAATAGTCGGCGGCTTTGCCCTGCTGCTGCGCCCAGGCGAACAGGCTGTAGCAGCGTTCCACCCCGGCACCGAGCGGGTCGGCAACATAGCCGTACGCAATACCGCGTTTGCGTGCTTCGCGCTGGGTGTCGGCGAAGATGTACCATTTTTTCAGCGCCGGTACTTTCAGCCCGCGCATCAGCATGGGCAATACCGGTTTAATCATTAATGGCTGGCGGTAGTGCTGTGCCAGTTGCAGCATCTGTTCCAGCCCCAGATGGCTGTAGGGGCTGCGCGCGGAAAAATACAGCACCAGCGGCTGGTTTTCTGCAGGAGGAATATCAGCAACAGGATGGCAGCAGAAGTCGCGCCAGGTGCGGTTAAATTCCATCAGGGTGCCATCGGCCTTTTGTAAGCCCAGATCGCGCAGACGCTGCTGCAGATGATCGAGACGATCCAGCCCCCAGTACCATTCGCCTTCGTAATACAGCGTTGCGCTGAGGTAATGCCCCAGTTGCTGCAGGCGTTGTTCATTGCGGCGCAGATGCTCATTCAGGTCGTGATTGAGCAGCGGATAACTGTCCAGCACCCGCGTATCGTCGTACCAGTAAGCGCGGAATACCTTTTCTACCGCCTGCCAGTCGGGCTGGCCGCGACGCTCCAGCAATAGCAGCTGGGCACTGGCCTGTAAGCGGCGCATCGCGCGCTGCTGGCTTTGCTGTTGTCGGCGTTGTTGTGGGTTTTTTTGTTGTGAATCCGGCAATTCCTGTGATGGATAATCCAGCCCATACAGCCCGGCCAGATAACCGGCATCTTTAAAGGCATTGCTGTGCCACAGCGCAGGCTCGGGGTACATATCGTCCTGCAGCTCCAGCACGGTAAAGCAACGCACGCTGACGCCATAATGCTGCTGAAAATCCGCCAGTATCTGTACCAGCAGATAGCTGTAAGGGTCGTCGATGCGCAGAAAAACCTGTATTTCATGCGGGCGATTGGCCAGCAGCCTTCGACCTTCACGCCAGCGGCGGCGCAAAGCCAGTAAACCGGGCTGACTGAGTAAGCGCGCGGCCTGTGCCTGCAGACGGGCGCGTAGGAAAAGCGTCGGTATTAGTGTCATTGGGATTCTTATTGTTATTCGATGCTTTATACTAAACCTCCGTGTCAGACATGTCAGGTCTGTTTCCTGACTCCTTGTACGACCATCAGTGCGCTAAAGCGAGCCTATGAATAAACGCCCGAGCAAACGCGATTTACGCGATCAACTGAATCAGGAAGTCGATGACTTTCTGCGTCAGGGTGGCGAAGTAAAAGAGGTGGCCCGTGGCGAAACCGGGCTGCAGAATGGCCGCAATAACGATCACTCCCTGGCCTTTGATAAGCCCAAAGAAGAACGCACTCCGCTGACCGATGTATTAAAAACCATCGACCAGCGACGCGAAGCCAGCCGCAAGCACAGCAAACCGGCAGCCGAGAAAAAACACCGCCGTCCGCGTAAAAAAGTCATTTACGATGATTTTGGCGAGCCATTGCGTATTATCTGGGAAGAATAACCGGAAAGGATTTTTCCATGCTGGCAGAACCTCTTGCTCTGTTAATTGCCGCCGCAGTATTTGCCTATGCGCTGTTTTCCCGCAAGACCGAGCAGGCCGCGCTGACCGCGCCGATGATGTTCACCGCCCTGGGGATTTTGCTCGGGCCGGCCTGGCTTGACTGGGTAACCGCAGAAATTGACGGCAAAGGCCTGATGGTGCTGGCGGAATTTACTCTGGCACTGATTCTGTTTGTTGATGCCAGCCAGATTGAACGTGCCCATCTGGTCAAATTTGAAGTATTACCCATCCGCCTGCTGGCTATTGGCCTGCCACTGACCATGGTTGCCGGCACCCTGCTGGCCTATCCGTTATTTGCCGGAGGCTGGCTGCTGGCGGCCCTGCTCGCCATTATGCTCACGCCGACCGATGCGGCCCTGGCACAATCTATTTTTAATAAAAAAGATATCGATGAGTCGCTGCGCCATTCTATTACCGTGGAAAGCGGCCTGAACGATGGCATTGCGTTGCCGGTTTTATTATTTGTTATGGCCCTGCTGGCAGCAAATACCGCTGCCGGTTCTGCCATTGATCATCTGCACTGGCTGTTGTTTATCAGCAAACAATTTCTGATCGGCGTGTTATGCGGTGTTGCAACCGGCCGGGCCGGTGGACTGCTGACCGAAACCGCTGCCCGGCGTCAGTGGATGACGGCTTCATTCCAGCGCTTATCAGCCCCGGCACTGGCTCTTCTGGCATACAGCGGGGCTGAGATCCTTGGTGGTAACGGCTTTATTGCGGTGTTTCTCGCCGGGCTTTTTCTGCAGTCACATCACACCCTGGTACTGCAGCGTCTGAAAGAATTTGGTGAAGCCGAAGGGCAGTTGCTGAGCCTGACCATGTTCTTCCTGTTTGGCCTGATTTTTGTGCCCGATGCCCTGCCACACATCACGCTTAGCAGCTGGATTTACGCCCTGCTTAGCCTGACCGTTATCCGTATGATTCCGGTATTTATCAGCCTCACCGGCAGCGGCCTGCCATTGCGCGCACGGATGTTTCTTGCCTGGTTTGGCCCGCGCGGTATTGCCAGTATTCTGTATCTGCTGCTGGTCAGCGAGCAGCTCGGCTTCGGCAGCAGCAATCCGGATCACGCCGAACTCTTCGCCACCACCGTACTGACCGTGCTGCTCAGCATTTTTATTCATGGCATTTCGGCGCGCTTTTTTACGCGCCTGAGTGTGGATAACAAACCGACATAGCCGACACTCTGTCCTGAAAATGCAACGACCCTGCGATAAAACGGAGCTAAGCCGCATAAAACCTGATCTTTCTTGAGCAAAGACCGTATTACCGATAACTATCCTGTTGCTGAAGTTTGCGCAATATCAATAGCCTTATGGCCCGGATTGAGTACCCTTGGCAGCACAGTATTTATTATTCATCCCTGTTTGTTCTGCCCCTTTTTCTGCCTTAAGGAGTTTGTGTCATGGAAACGAAGAAAATTCTCTCTGCCGCTGCCGTTATTCTCGCCGCGGCCGGCACACTGGCCTGGACTTTATTTAACCCATCATCACTGCCGGAAGGCGTGGTTGAAACCAACGGCCGGCTGGAAGCCGAACAGGTGGAAGTGGCCACCAAAACCGCTGGGCGGGTAGCCGAAGTTCTGGTCAGCGAAGGTCAGCTGGTCGCCGCCGGTGATTTGCTGGTGCGCATGGATAATCAGCAACTGCTGGCGAAAAAGCGCGAAGCCGAAGCACAGATTGCCCAGGCTGAACTGGCCGCCGAAGAAGCCGCCGCCGCTGTCGCCCAGCGTCAGAGTCAGCTGAAGCTGGCCAATGCCGAATTAAAACGCGCGCAAACCCTGTTTAAACAAAAAGTCGCACCGCAGGACAAACTGGATCAGGCCGAAACCCAGCAGGAATCAGCAAGCGCTGGTTTGCGTCTGGCACAGGCCACCGAGAAACGTACCCAGGCCAGTATCGAAGCGGCACGCGCCGGACTGCAGGAATTACAGAGTCTGCTGGATGACACACAGATTTACGCCCCGCGTAACGGCCGTGTGCAGTATGTACTGGCACAACCGGGCGAAGTACTCGCTGCCGGTGGCCGGGTGATTACCCTGCTGGATGTTTCCGATGTGTATATGACCATTTTCTTACCGGCCACTCAGGTTGGAAAGCTGGGGATTAATGACGAAGCACGGCTGGTGCTCGACCCGATTCCGGAATACGTGGTACCGGCACGGATTTCGTTTATTGCCGGTGATGCGCAATTTACCCCGAAATCGGTCGAAACCAGCGAAGAGCGCAACAACCTGATGTTCCGGGTAAAACTCAGCATTGATCCGCAGTTACTGAAACTGCACGAAGAAAAAGTCAAAACCGGCGTGCGCGGCAGTGCCTATGTGCGTACCAACAGCACTCTGGAATGGCCGGAAAATCTGGCCGTGCAACTGCCCTGATATTCATATCCGCCAACAATCGTCTGTAACAGCAAAGACTGCCGCAGACCCTGACCTATGAATACAGGTATGGATACAGATATGGATCAGCAAGCGTTCCGCAGCATTGTCAGAGCCCGCGGCTTAAAGCACGTTTATGGCAAAACCCAGGCGCTGGCACCGCTGGATATTGATATTCCCGCCGGGGTCATGGCTGGGTTTATCGGCCCTGATGGTGTGGGTAAATCCACACTGCTGTCATTAATTACCGGCGTCAGCCAACTGCAGCAGGGGCAGCTGACGGTACTCGGTGGCGATATTAATAACCGCCGCCACCGTAATGCCAGCCTGCCGCGCATTGCCTATATGCCACAGGGGCTGGGCAAAAACCTCTACCCCACGTTAAGCGTGGCGGAAAATCTGGATTTTTTCGGACATTTATTTGGTCAGGATAAAGCCGAGCGCAACAGCCGTATTCAGCGTTTAACCGCAGCCACCGGTCTGGCCCCTTTTCTTGAACGTCCGGCAGGTAAATTGTCCGGCGGCATGAAGCAAAAACTCGGTCTGTGCTGCGCATTAATTCACGACCCCGATTTACTGGTACTGGATGAGCCCACTACCGGCGTTGATCCGTTATCACGTATGCAATTCTGGCAGCTGATTCAGGAAATCCGCCGTGAGCGGCCGCAGATGAGCGTACTGGTCGCCACCGCTTATATGGAAGAAGCGCAGCAGTTTGACTGGCTGGCCGCCATGGACGATGGCCAGATTATTGCCACCGGCACACCACAGGAATTACTGCATAAAACCGGCTGCGATACGCTGGAAAAAGCCTTTATTGCCCTGTTGCCGGAAGAAAAACGTGCCGGTCATCATGAGGTGGTGGTGCCCCCGGCGGTGCAGCACGATGGCCCGCCGGCGATTGAAGCACGGCATTTAACCCGGCGTTTTGGCGATTTTATTGCAGTGAATGATGTCTCCTTCCGCATTCAGCGCGGCGAGATATTCGGCTTTTTAGGTTCCAATGGCTGTGGCAAAACCACCACCATGAAAATGCTGACGGGGCTTTTACCCTTCTCATCCGGTGAAGCGCGTTTATTCGGTCAGCTGCCGCAGGCCAACGATATGGAAACGCGGAAAAAGGTCGGCTATATGTCGCAGAGCTTTTCGCTGTACAGCGAAATCAGCGTACGCCAGAACCTCGAACTGCATGCCAAACTCTATGCGCTGGAAGAGCAACAGGGATCAGCGCGTATTGCCGATGTACTGGAAGAATTCGGTCTTGCCGACGTGCAGAACAGTCTGCCGGAAAGTCTGCCTTTAGGTATCCGCCAGCGTCTGCAGCTGGCGGTTGCGGTATTGCATCAGCCGGATATTTTAATTCTGGATGAGCCAACCTCCGGCGTTGACCCGGTGGCGCGTGATCAGTTCTGGAGTCATTTAATCCGTCTGTCGCGTGAACAGGGCGTGACCATCTTTATTTCCACCCATTTTATGAACGAAGCCGAACGCTGCGACCGTATTTCGCTGATGCATGCCGGCAAAGTGCTGGCGGTGGGAAAACCCGCCGAACTGGCGCAACAGCGTGGCAGCGCATCACTGGAAATTGCCTTTGTTGATTACCTGCGCGAAGCCGCAGGCCTGACAGACAGCCCGGTTAAAAGTGACGTTTCAGTGGAGACACTGGCGGGCCGTCCGGATATTCCTGAACAGGACATGCGCCAGAAACCTGTACGTCAGGCCTTCAGCCTGCGCCGTTGGTGGGCCTATGCCTGGCGTGAAACGCTGGAAATTCAGCGCGATCCTATCCGTTTGCTGTTTGCCTTATTCGGCCCGCTGTTACTGATGCTGACCTTTGGTTATGGCATTTCTTTTGATGTCGATAATTTAAAATACGCGGTCATCGATCAGGACCAGTCACGGGAAAGCCGTATGCTGCTCGAAGGACTATCCGGTTCGCGTTATTTCGACGAGCAACCCGCACCACTGGATTTTGCTGATGGTATGCAGCAATTGCGCAGTGGCAAACTGAGCATACTGGTTGAAATCCCGCCGGATTTTGGCCGCCATTTATTACTCGGCTGGCAGCCGGAAATTGGTGTATTGATTGACGGCGCCATGCCCTTTAAAGCGGAAACCAGCGCCGGTTATATTGACGGCCTGATGCTGCAGGAATTACAGGCGATGGCCGCCGCCAGTCCGCAGGCATCCGGGCTCAGTTTACCGATGTCGGTCAGCACCCGCTTTCACTTTAACCAGTCATTTAAAAGTGTATTTGCCATTGTGCCCGGCGTGGTCATGCTGATGCTGGCGCTGATTCCGGCGATGATGACTGCACTGGGTATTGTGCGGGAAAAAGAAACCGGCTCTATTGCCAATTTCCGTTCTACCCCGGTCACCCGGCTGGAGTTTTTGCTTGGCAAACAGGCGCCTTATATTGCCATTGCCTTTTTAAGCTATATCACCCTGCTGTTAATGGCCGTGCTGCTGTTTCAGGTGCCGGTGCGCGGTTCACTGCTGACACTAAGCAGTGGCGCATTGCTGTATGTGTGGGCGACCACAGGTTTCGGTATGGTGATTTCATCCTTTACCCGTACTCAGGTTGCCGCCTTATTTGCCGCCGCGGTACTCAGCATTTTACCGGCGGTGAATTTCTCCGGTTTATTAACCCCGGTATCGTCATTAACCGGTGCCAGCCAATGGCTGGGGCTGGGGTTCCCGTCGGCCTGGTTTCAGCAGATCAGTATGGGCAGTTTTACCAAAGCCCTGACCTTCTCCCAGCTATGGCATAACCATCTGGCACTGGCTGGTTTTGTGCTGCTCTTTACCCTGCTGGCCTGGCTCGGCCTGAATAAACAGGAGCGTTAATTATGCGTGTAAAAAATATCGCTCAGCTGGGAATCAAAGAGTTATTCAGCCTGAAAGCCGACCCGGTACTGTTGCTGCTGATTATTTATATTTTTTCGGTGGCGGTTTATACCGTGGCAACCGGGGTCAATTTTGAGGTTAAAAACGCCTCGGTCGCGGTGGTTGATGATGATAATTCCGCGTTATCGCGGCAGATTACCGCCAGCCTGCTGGCACCGGAATTTCAGCCTGCGGTGCGCATTGCAGCCTCCCGTATGAACGAAGTGCTGGATAACGGCGAGTTTGTCTTTGTGCTGGTATTTCCACCGGATTTTGAACGTGATCTGCTGCAGGGTAAACAGCCTGAAGTACAGTTAAATGTGGATGCTTCCGCCATGACCCAGGCCGGTAACGGCGCCGTGTATATTCAGCAGATTATTCTCGCCGAGGCCATTCATGCTTTGGCTCCGACGCTGAACTTTGCCGACCAGCTGCCGGTTAAAATCAGCGTGCGTAAGCTGTTTAACCCGAATTCCAGCTCGGCCTGGTTTAACTCGGTAATGCAGGTGATTAACAGTGTGACCATGCTCGGCATTATTCTTACCGGTGCAGCCCTGATCCGTGAACGCGAACACGGCACCATCGAACATTTGCTGGTGATGCCGGTCACTCCGGCAGAAATTATGCTGGCCAAAATCTGGGCCAATGGTCTGGTGATTTTAATCGCAACCCTGCTGTCACTCTGGCTGGTTGTGAATAAGCTTTTGGCGGTACCCATTCATGGCTCGGTGACTTTATTTGCCCTGGCCTCGGCGCTGTACCTGTTTTCGGTAACGTCGCTGGGCATTATGCTCGGCACCCTCACCCGTTCCATGGCACAGTTCGGCCTGCTGATTATTCCGGTGGTGGTGATTATGTATCTGCTGTCGGGCGGTACGACACCGCAGGAAAGTATGCCGGATGCGCTGCGCTGGATTATGCAGCTGTCGCCTTCCACTCATTTTGTGTCACTGGCGCAGGATATTCTCTATCGCGGTGCCGGATTTGAAAGTGTTTGGCCGTTACTGCTGATATTACTGGCGATTGGCGCGGTATTTTTCAGCGTGGCACTGGCACGCTTCCGCAAAGCCATTGTCAGTATGGGCTGATGCGTTCAGCCCAACCGGATTTATTCGCCGCGGGCTTTTTTCCAGGGGTCCGGAGCGCCGGGTTTACGGGGTTTGGCGGCGGCGCTTTTTTGCTTCTGCGCCGCTTTGCTTAAGCCATCACCGGCCGCCATGGTTTTGAGCCGCCCGCGAATCGCTTCTACCTCAAGACCATCTTTGAAACCAATAAACACCGCCTCCACCTGTGCTCTGGCCCAGGGAGTACGGCGCAGAAAGGTAAGACTGGAACGGATGCTGGGGTTGGAGCGGAAACAGTTGATACGCACCAGATCGCTGAGCGTTGCCCAGCCATACTGATCCACCAGCTGGTTGAGCAGATTTTCCAGCGTAACACCCTGCAGATGGTCGGTTTTACGTGGTGCAGATGGAGTAGCAGGCGGGGTATCGGTCATGATTTTCTCTTCCGGGTTCGTACTTAAGGCGCGACCTTAGCAGATGGAGGAAGAAGCGCATAGCGACAGGTTACAGCTGACACCATCATCTGCACGCCGTAACTGCCAGCGACCGCCCTGACTGTCGCTGGCAACCGTCAGAATTACTCAACCGGCTGCGCACATTCCGAATGCGAAGGCTCAAATTTACAGCGGATTTTACGCTGCAGGGTCAGCATATCACCGTCGTAATAATCACGGTCACGCAGGGCAATCCGTGCCTGCTGCATCATCAGCTGGTATTCGGCTTTGTCTTCCGCTGAAATATCAATCCACAGATTATCCGGCACATCACCGGTCTGACGTTCTACTTCTTTTTCAATAGCGGCAAAGCGGCTGTAAAAATTCTCACGCACCAGCTGGGCAATTTCAGTCGGAAATTTATCTTTACGGCCAATTAACTGCAGCGTTAACTGCGAGAACGGATAATTCACAATACCGCCCTTATCGCCGATACCGCGGTATAACTCCATAATGTTATAAGCCACCAGCGGTGCCGGTAATACATCCACGGCGCGGTTATTAAACTTACTGCCGGCACTGACTACGCTGGTCGGCACCGGATTGGCACCCAGCTGCAGAATCATTTCCGCCTGCACCAGATCGTAATCCATCACCGCCACGCGCTTACCCGCCGCTTTCGCCAGCGTGCTGATCTGCTTATCGTTGACGAAAATATAAGCCGCGCCCATAGGGGCAAAACCCATCACCACAAACTGGCCTTCTTCCATGCGCGGTGCATTTTTCGGATTGACCAGTACTTTCATCAGCATATTCATATGCTTTGATGACGGAATCGCACCAATCGCATCGATGGTGCCGGTAAATTTATTAAATAAACGCGCGCGGATACCGGTAAATAAAGCGGCATCGCACTGACCGGCTTTCAGATCATCGGCCAGCACCCCTTCATTGGTATAGGCCTCCATATTAATGGTCACCCCCATATCCAGCATCCGTGCCTGCTGATCCAGTGCAGCCGCATAAATAGGCCCGGAGCGGCCAAGAATATCCCAGACGCAAACCGTTCGTGGCGGAATATTGCCATCAACCAGTGTATTGCCATACAGCTGCTTAATCGCATCAATGCGTTCATGTTCTGTCAGCGCCGGATTCATTGCTTTTTGGTGCAGAGCCTCTGCAGAAACAGCGGAACTGGTGGTGGATTGTGCGGCATACGCACTGCCAGTCAGTAACACGAGAGAAAACAGCAAAAATCGGATCATGGAAGGGCCTGCGTTTTGAATTGTTATTATTGTGCTGCCTGGCAGTACTTATCCGGCCAGACACGGCATGCTCGATAGTAGCCTGATGCTGCAGTCAGCAGCAGGTGAAAAAAAGAAACGATGGTCTTGTTTTTGGCGTAACCGGACATGCTGATGATTCCGGCTAACCTGACAATAACTGACAAAATACATAGCAAGATCATAAAACTGACACCCAAACGTCATGCTTATCTCTTAGGCTCACCTTATCTGTGCACACATTAACCAACAGTAACCCTGTGAGATCCGCTATGAAACCTTTAAGCCGTATTATTGCCCTCAGCAGTCTGGGTCTGGTGACCTTGTTGAGCGGTTGTCAGGATGACGACAATAAAGACTCAGCCAAAGCCATCGACCTGACGATCCTGCACACCAACGATCACCATTCTTACTTTGAAGGCCAGACCTACGACCTGAAGCTGGACTACAACACCACCACCAGCGCGCCGGAAAATGTACGGCTTAACCTGGGTGGCTTTGCCCGTATCGCCAGCGCTATCAGCGCATACCGCGATGACAATACTCTGGTACTGAACAGCGGTGAATTAAACGGCACCCTGTATTTCAGCCTGTTTAAGGGCGAAGTGGATTTTAAAGTATTTAATGCCATTGGCCTGGATGCCTACGAACTGGGCAACCACGAATTTGATGAAGGTGAAAACCGTCTGGCCGAGCTGATTGAGATGGCCGAATTCCCGGTGATCAGCGGTAATATTCACCCGACCAGCAGCAGCCCGTTATACGGTTCAGATATTCAGCCTTACGTTATTAAAGAAGTGGATGGCGAACTGGTTGCTATTCTCGGTGTACTAAAAGTTGAGAAAACCCGTGAATCATCACTGGTTACCGACGCCGTTGAATTTGATGAAGAAATTGCCTCGGTAAAAGAGCATGTCAGCAGCCTGCAGCAGAAAGGCGTGAATAAAATTATCGTGCTGAGCCATCTGGGTTACGACTTTGACCAGATTCTCGCCGCCAGCGTAACCGATGTGGATATTATTATCGGTGGCGATACCCATGATGTTCTCGATTCCAGTGGCGAACTGAGCAGTATGGGGATTGATGTTCACGGTGCATATCCGACGGTCATTATGAACCCGGCCGGTAAACCGGTTTATATTGCCCAGGCCTGGGAATATGCCAAGGGCCTTGGCCGTATGAATGTTTCCTTTGATAAACAGGGCGAAATTACCGCCATCAACGGTAATTTAGAATTACTGGTTGGCGCACCTTATCAGGTAAAAAATGACAGCAATGCCTGGGTAGATGCCAGCGCAGAACAGCAAACACAGATTAAAGCCGCGATTCAGAATCTGAAAACCATCCGCGAAATGGCTGCCGACAGCCGTATCGAAGATATTCTCGCGCCTTATAAAACCGAACTCGAAACCTTTAAAAATGCGTCACTGGGCACTGTTACCAACACTATGCCGTTTACCCGCATTCCACAGCCATTTAATAATGGTGACACGCCATCGGGCAGTTACGCAGCACAGGTTGTAGCGGATGCGTTTATGCAGTATCTGCCGAAAGCCGATGTTGCGATTCAGAATGCCGGCGGTGTACGTGCAGAAATGGCCAGTGGTAATTTCACCGTAGCCGATGCTTACACCATTCTGCCGTTTTCCAATACCGTGGTTACCATTGATATGAGCGGTGCCGATATTGTGAAAGTGCTGAACGAAGGTCTGGATTATGCACAGGGTGTTTCCGGTTCAACCGGTGCTTTCCCGTACTCATCCAACCTGCGCTATGACGTAACCCTGGGGGCTGCGGCCGGAACCGGTATTCACAATGTCGAAGTGCGCAACCGTGCCACAGGCGTGTGGAGCAATATTGATATGGCTGCAACTTACACCGTTGCTACCAACTCGTTTACCGCACTGGGTAAAGATGGCTATAACACCTTTGCCAATGTGCGCGCGGCCAATCCGGCGGCTTTCGAAGAATCCGATGTGGCCTACGCTGTACCTTTAATTGAGTATTTCCGTGATGTACTGGCCAACAATATTTTACCGCCACTGGATGCGGCCAATTACTGCATTAAATCGGTAAGCGTTGCGCCCTGAGTATTTGTACTAAGAAGATTATCTGCAGCCTGATCACACTTATTAACAAGGTCTTGTGATCACCGGCCCGGCATTATGCCCGGCCGGTTTTTTTATATCTGCAACTGACTTTACTGAATGCGGTTTTTCGCTTCGATCCACTGGGCCATATACTGCGTGCTTTTTAAGCTGTGATGGCGCAGCATCATGCTGTAAAAATGCTGCTGACGGTGGGCCTGAATATTCTTACCGATAGCGGCCAGACGCTGCTGCAAACGCGGCGCATGTTCAGCAAAAGAAAAACGTGAACTAATCAGATTAAGCCCGTTTTTCTGTAGACGCAGCCACTGCGCTTCATCCTGATACAACGCCACCGCCTGCTGAATAAAGTCCTCAGCGCTATTGGCAACCAGCGCCGCTTCAGAGCCCGGAGAATACATACCTTCAGCACCAATGGCGGTCGTCACCGCTGGTGTACCGCATTCGGCGGCATCAATTAATTTGCCTTTTAATCCGGCACCAAAGCGTAATGGTGCCAGCATCACCCGCGCCGAACGCACTACCTGTTGCGCATCATCAGCCCAGCCTTTGACCAGAAAACCCTGACGGGCGTTATGCAGCTGGGTGGCCTTAGGCGGCGGATAAGCGCCATAAATATGCAGCTCAGCCTGAGGGAGTTGCTGGCGGATCGCCGGCCATAACGATTCTTTTAAATAGCGCACGGCATCCCAGTTAGGTTCATGGCGGAAGTTACCGATACTGATAAAGTGCTGACGCCGGGAAAAATCCGGCACCGTCTGTGCGGTGTTTTTTTCAGCCTGCATAAACGGCAGATACAACAACTGAGTGGCCGGTACATTAAATTGTGACTGCAGCCAGTCCATTTCAAATTCAGAAATCATCAGGCTCAGATCACAACGCAGGATGGCAGCGATTTCGCGCACGGCCAGCTCGCTGTGCATAAATTCTGCCGGAGGCTGAATCACCGGCTGTTGCGGGTCGGCTTTAATCATCGCCGCACGCGCATGACGCAGACAGTGCAGGTCTTCGGTATCGAGAATACGCAATGCCTGTGGACAATATTTTTCTACCCGCCAGCCGAATTGCTCTTCCATCATAAAACGGTCAAACATCACCGCATCGGGTTTAAGCCGTTGAATAAAGTCATCAAACGACGAACAGTTCAGCGCCAGCTTATGCGGCTGAATATTCAGTGCAGGCAAATCCGTGGCATGTTCACTGAACTCGGCCGGTGAACCATAGTGCACGGTATAGCCACCCTGCTGCAGCGCCTGAATCAGCTGCAGCATACGGCTGCCGGCTGCCGAGGAATTGGGTTCGGGCCAGACATAGCCAATCACCAGCAGTGTTTTCGCCGGCACGGTCGTTTCGGGGGAAGTATTGAAATCAGTCATCGGCGGATTATAGCGGCCGCAATGCCCCGACCGCCATCGCAGATAAAAAGGTTAAAACCAGCGCAACGGATACGCACGACGGTTGATCATACGGTGGTAGATCACTCCGAACAGTACAATCAGCACGGCTCCGCTAAGCACCGGAGTCAGTAAAAAATCCCATTCAGGAACCGTCAGCATAACCAGCAATGGATTCGCTCCGGCCGGCGGATGCAGAGTATTGGTCAGCACCATCAGGCTGACTCCAAGCCCGGTCGCCAGCCCCAGGGTCAGCGGGCTGACCTCTGCATAATGCAGCATCAGCAAGCCGATCAGAGTGGTCAGCAGATGGCCACCGATAATATTGCGCGGCTGTGCCAGCGGGCTGTCGGGCAAGGCAAACAGAATCACCATGGTGGCACCAAAAGGCGCCATGATCAGCAGGCTGTGCTGCCAGTGCTGCAGTAATGCCAGGCTGCTGATACAGAGCATTGCCCCGGCGCCGGCCAGTAAAGCTGCCCTGAGCGAGGTTATGGATGGGTGGCGTAAAAGATGAAGCATAGTGTCTCCTGTGATAACGGCTGTAGCGTTAAATTCAAACAAAATAGACCGATCGGTCTACTTTAAACGCAAGGTAGACAAATCGGTATACCTTTGTCAATATCGGCATATCAGCGGAGCCTTACCATGACCGATTCATCACCGACACCATCAGCAGTCAATGCTGTACCCGCCAAGCAGCAACAGCTGATACAGACGGCCTTTGCTTTGTTTTACCGTGACAGCATTCATGGCGTTGGCATTAATCAGATTCTGCAGGAAGCCGGTATTGCGAAAAAAACCCTGTACCACCACTTCGCCAGTAAAGATGAACTGGTACTGGCAGTGCTGGCCTATCGCGATGAGGTATTTTTTAACTGGCTTGAACAACGTATCCGCAGCGCCAGCAGCAAAGAAGATACGGTGCAGCACTGGTTTGCCGCTCTGGATGACTGGTTTCATAACCGTGTGGCCGAGTTACAGGAATTCCGCGGTTGTTTTTTTATGCACAGCGCCGCCGAATTTACCGACCCTGCCCATCCGGTTCATCAGCACTGTGCGCAACATAAAACCCGCCTTGTCAGCATGCTGAGCAAACACCTGGGGCAATGGCTGGATAGCAGAAAAGCAAAAAAACTGGCGGATGATTTGTGTCTGTTAAAAGAAGGGGCGATTGTCTGCGCTCAGGTGCAGGGCAATAAAAAAGCCGCCCGGCAGGCGGCTTTAATAGCTCAGGGCTTGCTGATATCAGCCCATTAACGACTTATTCCGCTGCGGGCATTTGCCGCTGTGGCCGCTCCAGTACTTCGCGATACCAGATCGGCCAGCCGCGACTGGCACGGATTAATAATTTAATGCCGTTGTTCAGTTCCTGCAGCTGAGCAGCCGACAGGTAATACAGTGTTTCACCCTGCGCATTGATGCCGTCTTTCTGTGGCTGAACACGGATGTCCGGCACGTGGAAGTCGCGCAGCCATTGCGGTGGCTTATTTTCTTCCAGCACTTCAAAGCGAACATTGGTGATATTGCAATCTGCTACGGTCACAGGAGCAGTCGGCCGGGCATTGCATTCTGCCAGCTGGGTCTGCAATGCGGCACGCTCCCGGTTGCATACACTCAATGCCGAGCTGCATTCCTGCAGCTGGCTGGCACTGCTCTGCTGATCCAGCTTTAACTGATCCCGTTCAGTGCTGACCTGCTGCAACTGATGTTTCAGGTCATTCACCCGGTACTCTTCTGCCGCCATTAACTGATTGTGCGTACTGGTCAGCATCACGCACCCCGGCAGGAAAAACGGCAACGCCACAATAAACAGACTCTGGCCCAGTTTCATTGGCTGCCCTCCCATACCAGAAAACCATCAATATCTTCGGCCAGTAATTCATCCAGCTGCTGCTGACTGCGTTCTGACCCCTGCTGCTTAAGCGCTTTGAGTAAACTCAGACGGTCATTAATACGCTGATTAATCACCAGCAGCTGATCACGCCCAGCCTTTAAGCGGTTAAAGGCTTCGATCTGTTCGTTCAGCTCACGGGTACGCTGGGTGATGGTGTTATTCAGACCTTCGACTTTGCCCTCAGCCTGATCGGCCTGCAGCTTTGCCGCATCACGCTGTGCTTCAGCCTGAGTACGCTGGTTATTCAGTAAGGCATTGGCCGTCTTCAGACCATCCTGCTCGCTGCGGCAGTTACGCAGCTCATCCTGTATCGCGCTGAGCTCCTGCTGCAAAGGACATTCCGGTGGGTTAAACACCTGATAAACCAGCGCAGAACCAAGGGCGGCAATAATGGCGAGATAGATATAATCTTTCACGATATTTCCCTGATGAATTATTGTTTATCCCTGTGCCATGACTCTGCCACAGAATATACGGCGGTAAAACTACTCATTCGCCCTGTCCGGCATTGTTGTTAAACTGCATTTTAAACACCGGGTACCGGTGTCCGCGTTGTTTCACCGCCCGCTCTGGCATCGTGAGGTTATTGTGCTGTTACTCGCCAAAATTCTGGTTACCTTCTTAACCGTTGTGCTGTTGGCCAAAGTGGCCGAACGTATGAGCCCACGCCACGCCGGATTACTGGCCGGATTTCCTCTGGGCACGGCCATTGCGCTGTATTTTTTCGGCTGGCAGCAGGGACCGCAGTTTGCCGCTGACAGTGCCATATTTACCCTGTCGGGCCTGACCTCCGCCATTTGTCTGGCCTTTGGCTACTGGCAGGTGATTAAGCGCAAACCAGGTTTAGCCTGGTTGCCGCTGGCGGTACTCAGTGGCTTTGCCTGTTTTTTTTCTGCCAGCGTGATACTGCAGCAATTACCGGCCAACCGCTGGCTGAGTCTGGCGGTGGTGGTGGCTGCCATCTTTTTATTCCGCACGCTGTTTAAAGATATTACGGAGCAACAGATTGACCGCAGCCAGCCGCCGGCCAATAGGCTGGCCGAATTATTATCCGGTAAGGCCGCGACCCTGCTGTTCCGCGCCAGTATTGCCACCGCATCGATACTGCTGATTACCGGCCTCGCCGATCTGCTTGGCCCGACCCGTGCTGGCCTGCTGGCGGCTTTTCCGGTGAGCTTTTTCCCGCTGATGCTGATTCTGCATATCAGCTATGGCGCCGGCGTGCTTAACGCCACCATCAAACATTACCCTGATGGTATCGGCGCATTAGTGGTTTATGCACTGGCAGTCAGTTACCTGTATCCGCTGCTTGGCCTGCACTGGGGAACGGCTGCCTCGTTGCTGTGTTCGGTAGGCTACTTACTGGTTTATTCGCGTCTGAAGAAATAAATCCCAGGTCTGAAAAAACAGAAGGAACCGCGTTATGAAAGGAAGTTGCCTGTGTGGCACGGTCAGCTACGAAATGGACGAACTGGCCATGCCCATTATGCATTGCCATTGTGATACCTGCCGTAAGGCTCAGGGCGCAGCCTTTGTACCCACCGCCGGTGTTAAACGTGAACACTTCCGCTGGCTGAGCGGTGAAGACAAGCTCAGCTGCTATGAATCATCACCGGGTAAAAACCGCTGGTTCTGCTCACGCTGCGGCAGCCATTTAATGGCCGAACGTCCGGCGATGCCGCTGGTGATTGTGCGTGTTGCCACCCTTGATGAAGACCCGGGCGCACGGCCACAGGCGCATATTTGGCAGGAACACGACAAGCCCTGGCTTAACTGGGAAGGGATTGACGGTTTTGCCCAATGGCCGCCCGGAAAAAACTGATACGCTTAGGGCCTGTTAACACTAATTAAACAGGCCCTGGCACAACAGACTGGAGCCCTCCGGACGCTGGCCGGCTCAGACAAAGTGCCGGACTCCTGCTACAATAGCCGCCTTTACACGATCATTGATCAGGGCCTGCCGTGCCGGCCCTTAGTCCGGAATCCAGAACATGAAAGAATTTACCACCCCAACTCAGTTTCAGGATCTTGCCCAGCTGCTTTCTGACGATGGTATTGCCACGTCCGGCATCTGGTATCACGGCACCGCCTCCGGTCTGGTTGCTACGATTCAGAGCGAGGGCCTGAAAGGCTCCGGCGACGCTGAAATTATGGCGCGTCAGCTGAAAACCCTGAGCACTATTGGTCACACCACCAGCGAACATAAAGACCCGGTGTTTTTAACCCAGAGTAAAGAACTGGCGTATTTCTGGGCCAGCCAGAAAACCCACACCCGTAATCTTTACCTGCAGGGCAACGAAGAAGCCGTTATCTTTGCAGTAAACCTGCCGGAAACACTGCAGGCACAGGTGACTACCGATGCCGGTGGTGCAGCGCTGGTGATGGAGCCGGGTAACCTGTATGTAGCCTGGCTGCGCGAGCTGTACGAAAACAACGGCAAAGCACTGGCCGAGATTGATCCGTTCAAGTGTGACCGCATGGATTACCTGAACAAACTGGGTCTGGCTTATCTGGCCACCGATGTTGAACCACAATATCTGACCCTGTTGAAATAACTGCGTAACCGCTGTTATCTGTGCCGGAATATTCTGTTCCGGCGCAACGACTTTTTCTGCTCCCCCGCCAGGCGTAGTCTGCGCCGCTTTCTTTCTGTTCAATCCATTATTCCGCGAGGCTGTGACCATGAAACAGCGCATTGCATTTACGCTGATGATGTCTTTTGTCTTATCGGTGCTGATGACCTGCTGGATTACCTTTCTCAATCTCGGATTTACCGACGAATTTTTTCTGCGCTGGTTTAATGCCTGGATACTGGCCTGGCCAGCGGCGGCGCTGATTGCCTTTTTTAGCGGCCCGACAATTCAGCACTGGTCTGCGCGTTTTAAATAAAAGTGCTCACTGACAGCCAGACATAAAAACGGACGCTGACGCGTCCGTTTTTTTATATGTACCGTCTGTCAGTAATCAGGAACCTGCTCCGATACCCGCAGGCTCAGCCTTATGGCCGGTTTCCTCGATATGCCATACGGTATCGGCGTTGGCACGCTGCAAGCCCCGCTGTGTGCGGTAAGCCGCAAAGATAAAGGCCAGTGCCAGCAACAATGCCGTAAAATCGACCGCCAGCGTAGCCGCACTGTTATAAAACCAGAGTCCGGTAGATGGCATAAGAACCGCCAGTGCCGAAGTTACCGGGATCAACGCGCTGGCCAGCGCACACAACCATAATAACGGTACCGCAGCACGGGCACCGCCACGCATAAACGCAAATGTCAGGGCCAGCAGGAACACCAGATAATAAACCTGCAGGTAAAGGCTGTTAATGTCGGCAACAGCCGCAACATGCCCCCATTTCCCGGCGGCAATAGCAAACCCGATTCCGGCGACGGAGCCCAGCGAAACACCAATGGTCAGCGCTGCCATCAGGCGGGTATTACGTGCCTGTTGTGGTAATGGCTGGCCCCGTTTCTGTTTTTTACGCCGGCTTTCTATCCATAATAAATTGCCGGAATAAAACAAGAACGCTCCGCTTAATCCCAGCAGAAAATACACCCAGCGCACCCACTCGCCAGCAAAACTGCCAAAATGCAGCGCGAAAAATGTCACAACGATATCGCTCCAGACATTACTCTTGCCCGGCAGCATACCCGTCATGGTCAGCTCACCGTTGTAGGGGTTTATACCGACATAACCCGTCAGCGGACCGCGCACCAGATATTGCGGATTATAAATACCGGCACGCACTATTGGCCTTGGGCTTTCGACCTGCATATACACCAGTTCGGTCACTTTAAAATCCGGTGCTGCCTGTTCGATCCGCCGGATCAGTTCTGTCGGCGGTAACAGCTGATCAACGCTTCTGGCCTGTGGTCGTTCTCCCGCAGCCGGAGGCGCCCCGAACATCGGAGTGTCCTGATAAACAACCGCCTTCAGGCTGCCATAAAATGAATCGTGAAAAGCAAAAACAACAACAGTAAACGCAATAATCAGATGGAAAGGCAAACTGGTTATGCCGATTACATTATGCGCATCCAGCCAGAAACGTTTGCGGTTTTTGCCGCGCCGGATCAGGAAAAAATCTTTTACCAGAGTCGGCAGCAAAATAATCAGCCCGGAAACCAGCGCCAGAAAATACAGAATGCCGGCCAGCCCAAGAATCTGTACGCCCAGATATTCATGCCCGACAGTACCGGGAATACCCGCGGTCTGGTGCAATAAATCAATCAGATCACCCAGCATAGAAGGCCGGATACTTTCAGCCTGTACTTCACCGGCCGCATTCAGCGTTGCATGCCAGTGCTCGCCATCCAGATCCGGGCCATGACCGCCATCTTCGTCCTGCGATTGCCACTCAACCGGAGCAGAAATATGCTCCGCCGATTCAAGATGCACCACCAGCTGTTGGCGGGCATCCGGGAATTGCTGCATGACTCCGCTGACCAGCGTATCCAGCTCATTGCTTTTCACCATAGCCAGCTGCTGCGCCGGAGGTGCCGACCAACGGTCAAGCGGCTGTTTGAACATGGTCAGCGCGCCGGCAAAAAAGCCGATAAATAATAATAAGCCGGTACCAATACCCACCCAGGTATGCAGCGCTTTATAAACCCGCAGAATATCGCTGCTGACTTTCATCCGGCCATGACTCCCCGCACGATCAAAAATAACGGCCACAACAGCAGATTCGCACCGCCGAGCCACAACAATGCCTGATTACCACTACGGAACAGGTACACCAGACTCAGGACCAGCAGCCATAACAAGGTCAGCAGCCACATATTAAATTGCACTTTATCGGTAGCTGAGATGCCGCCCGGACCAGCCCAGGCAAACAGACCAGTGATCACCAGCGCCAGCGGAAAACCGAGCAGAACCGCCGCCAGAGTTTTACGCCACCAATCGGGTTGCAGGCGTGGAGCCTTCTGTCTGCCTGCCGATAGTGATTCAGCGCTCACTGACGGAATCCTCCACCGGGGGTTTAAGCAAGGCAGCAAATGGCAGCAGGCCAATGCAGAGCATCATAATTACCAGCCAGGCAAACAATGCGCTGTTAACCGGCAGATAACTGGCAGAAAACAGCAGTCCGCTAAGTACCGCTACCACGCCAAGCCAGCGCCAGGGGCGTATGGATAAAGGCCGTTGCAGCCACTGTTGGTTGCTATGCGACAGATACAACAGCACACAGCCGGTGAGAGTAAGCGCAATAAACATCAGCATGGAACACTCCTGCTACAGAACAGAACCCGGAGCCTGCCGACACACAGTAAACAGGGCCAGATCAGGTAATGATAACGATTAGCATTTGATTCTGAGGTATTTTAGCTATCACATCAATAGTTAATGAGATTTATTATTATTTGAACCTCAGCTGCCATGCTGAACCGTCTTTGTTATTCGTCTTTGTTATAGTGCCGCCATGCCAACGGGGCTTTCTTATTTACCTTTATGGAGACATCGGGATGCCGAGAACCATTTACCTTGCCGGCCCGGAAGTCTTCTGCCCGGCGGCCAGTGAACTTGGCGCGCGTAAAAAAGCCCTGTGTGAGCACTATGGGTTCCGCGGTTTATTTCCACTTGATGGGGAATTACAGCAAAGTGGCAGCGCTCGCGAACTGGGCTTTGCCATCAGTGCGGCAAACGAACAACTGATTCGCCGTGCCGATCTGGTGATTGCCAACCTGACGCCGTTCCGCGGAGCCAGCGCTGATGCTGGTACGGTGTATGAGCTGGGACTGGCACGTGGCCTTGGTAAAATAATTCATGGCTACAGCAATGATCCGGCATTGTTTGCCGAGCGTACCTTTGCATTATTTGGTCAGGGAGAATATGGCGGCTCTGAACTGCACGATTGTGATGGCTTAAGCATTGAGCAGTTTGATCTGCACGACAATCTGATGATCGAAGGCGGTATCGCCCTGAGCGGCGGAATATTCCTGACACACCGGGCAGCAGAGGCGGAAAAGTACACCGATTTAACGGCATTTGAAGCGCTATTAATCAGGCTGAATTGATGCGTTTCCCGGCACGAATCAGCCGCGCCCTGCAGCTTTTTTAATAGCGCAGGACAGCGACAACTGCTCAATCTGCAGTTGCTCTGCTATGCGGCTATCTGACTCACGACACTGATGCCACCGGCGCGACTGTCCTCAAGTGCCGTACTGAGCACGGCACTTGAGGACAGTAAGCGGGAAATGCACGCCACTCCCTCATCGGTCTGCATTTCCTTGCCAGCCAGCGGCTGTTACTGACCATAATTTTTGGCTACCGGCTGTGTCAGTTGTGGCTTATATCAGTTCGCCTTGCTGCTGCCTGCTATTGGAGATATGAGCGATTCAGGTGTGCGCTGTGGCAACTGACCATTAAGCACCGTATAAGCCACCAGACCGATCACCAGTCCCCAGAACGCGCCGCCAATACCCAGCAAGGTGATATTTGCCGCTGCCGCAAGGAAGGTGATGAGCGAGGCTTCACGGGTTCTGGCATCAGCCATGGCGCTGGCAAGACTACCGCCGATGGTGCCCAGCAAAGCCAGACCCGCCAGGGTGGTGATAAAGGTTGCCGGGAAAGCCATGAAGACCGCAGCCAGTGTCACCCCAAAAACACCGACCAGAATGTAGAACACACCAGCAGCAATACCGGCGATCCAGCGTTTATCCGGATTTTCGTGTGCCTCCCGGCCAGTACAGATAGCCGCCGTTATCGCGGCGACGTTGAAAGCATGCGAGCCAAAGGGCGCCATCAGCAGAGAGCCAAATCCGGTGATCGTCACAATAGGGTTGGCACTGGTTCTGAAGCCGTCATTGCGCAGTACCAGCATGCCCGGCATATATTGCCCGGTCAAAGTGATCAGGAATAACGGCAATGCCACGCTCAGCAAAGCATTGAGCGAGAATTCGGGCGTGGTAAAAACAGGGGCGGCCAGCTTCAGGCTCAGGCCCGATAAGTCAACGCGATCCTGAATAAGCAAGAAAGCCAACCCCAGCACCAGAATACCCACCACCGCATAGCGTGCGGTGAAGCGCTTGAGTGCGACATAGGCAACGATTAAGAGTCCCGCCAATAATGGATCAATGCTCATGCCACCAAAGGCCCCGATACCGAACTGGAGCAAGATGCCAGCCAGTAACCCGGCTGCTACCCCGGGTGGAATCAGGCGAATTACCCGCTCAAACCAGCCCGACAGCCCCAGTACGACAAAAGCGGCGGCTGAAATCAGATAAGCGCCGACCGCTTCCGCGTAGGGTGTACTCGCCAGAGCAGTAACCAGAAATGCGGCCGCTGGTGTCGACCAGGCCGTGATGATCGGTTCGCGGGAAACCCAGCTCAGAATAATCCCTGTCACGCCTACGCCGATGGAGATCGACCACACCCATGACGCCGTAAGCTCTGGGCTGAGACCGGCCACTTTGGCGGCCTGGAATACCAGAATAAACGTACCGCCATAGTTAACGATAACGGAGATCAGACCCGCCACAATGGGATGAGTAAGATCGCTCCAACGAACGGGTAAATATGAAGGAATGGATGACATGGTCTGAAGAGGCTCCTGAATGCAATCTGATGGGCAAAGTTGATAAACATGTTTATAGCCCTAAAATGGATGGCTAAGCCCCACCATTTTATGAAAGAGATACAGACCAATTGTTTAAGCATGCCCAGCTGGAATCGGTCAAAGCCTGGATTGGCGACCCTGCGCATAACGCCTTGCCGCTGTATGCGCGAATACAGCGTGGAATCCGGCAACTGATTCTTGATGGCACGCTGGCCGTAGGTAAGCCACTGCCCGCTTCGCGTGCTCTGGCGAAATCGCTGGGCGTTTCCCGTGATACCGTCGAATCGGCCTATAGCCAGTTGCATGCGGAAGGTTTCCTCGAGCGCCGCGTTGGCAGCGGTAGCTTCGTATCGGAACAGGCTAAACGCCTCCCGAGACGCAGCCCGGCACGCCGCCCGGGAGCACGCAAGGAAACCCTGCGCCTTAGCCAGCGCGGCAGCGCTATGTTTCAGGGCGGAGGCTTGCGCGATTTCCTGGCTCCGCGCCCATTTGCTCCGGGTGTACCGGAAACGCGTAACTTTCCCCTCCAGATTTGGGAGCGCCTGGAGCGGCAGGTACTCAAGGAATATGGAACTCAGCTTTTGTCACACAGCGACCCGCAAGGGCTGGAACCATTACGGCGGGCCATCGCAGATTACGTCAGCCTTGAACGCGGGGCACATGCCACACCCGAGCGCGTTCTGGTGCTGACCAGTTCACAACAAGCGATGACGCTGTGCGCCAATGTATTGCTTGATCCTGGCGACAGAATTTTCATTGAAGATCCGGTATACCAGGGAGCCCGCAAAGCATTCGACGCCGCCGGTCTGGAATGCGTACCCGTGCCACTTGATGCCAATGGTATGCAGGTGGAACACCTGAACAATGCGGCACAAACATTCGGAGATTCGGCCAAGGCCGTATTCCTGACGCCATCGCATCAGTTTCCGACCGGGACAACACTGACGCTGGAGCGGCGCCTGGCCGTTATTGAGTGGGCCAGGCAATATCAGAGCTGGATAATCGAAGACGACTACGACAGCGAGTTCCATTACGCAGGCAAGCCCACCGCCTGCGTACAGGGGCTTGATCAGCATGAGCGGACGATCTACATCGGTACCTTCACCAAGTCGCTGTTCCCCGGCCTGCGCATCGGCTATATGGTGTTGCCGTCACCGCTGGTCGCGCCTATGACCGTAGCCCGTACCCTACTGGATGGACACAGCGCACCTATTCCGCAGCTCACGCTGGCGCGCTTTATCGAAGGGGGTCACTTCGGTGCGCATATGCGTACCATGCGTGCCATCTATGCCGAACGGCGCGATGTACTGGCGCGGTTGGTGCGCCAGTACCTGGCTGAATTCGTGGAGCCACGGGTGCCCGCCGGCGGGATGCAGATGCCCTGTGTGTTTATCCGCGACATCCCCGAAGATGAGGCTATAGACTCTGCGAGCCGGGCTGGAATTGACCTGTTGGGACTGACGGCACTCCATGCATCGAACCGGCATACGCCTGGATTCCTGATGGGATTCGCCGCCCACGCTCCGCATGAAATGGAAATCGCCGTAAAGAAGTTGGCTAACATCCTGCGGGCACTGTGTCGCTGACCGCGATAAGCCGGACGAACAGGATTTATGTATCACATCGTTATCCAGCCAACCTCTGCGTTGACTCTTGTTACCCGATACCAGTCATTCTTACTCCCCAACCCCCATACGCTGTTCACGGTATTTCTGAATATCGGGGGTAGCGCAATACAGTGTGTCGATATAAATATTTCTTTCTGCCCAGAACACCTCAAGATCATAAACACAGAAAGAAAATCGGCCCGGATCTTCCACCCATTCTTCTTCAGTCAGCACGGAAACCGACGTGAATAATTCATTATCGTTCCCCCACCAGGCGAGAATTAAATAAAGAAACCCTGCCCCTTCATGAAAAATGGTAAATGCTGCAGTCTCCGCCCACGGCAGGGCTTTCGATTGTTTTACGGCATTTAAGCGCCCGCTGAAGCGGCTTTGATCAACGGCATTATCATTAACCGAAATGGTATAAATTTTAATGCCATCCTGATCTGTCCATTGCGGGTTACTTTCTGTTTTTCGCGGGATAAACATCAACAAACTCCCCGTGGCTGAATGCATTCATGTGGTCTCTGTGCATGCTCATGTGTCCGCCGGAAATTACCGGCTGATTCTGCACCAGACATCTCTGATGATATGTTCATCACCGGACCAGCATGCACTGATTTTCCGATCTTTCAAGTTGTTATCACATATAACAATAAGCATGTTCGCCACACTAACAACGCAAACTGCAGACATAAAAAAACCGGCCCTTATGAGGCCGGTTTTTATTGCAGTACCCTTGGTGTGGGCGCTGTTCTTACAGACAGCCGGGCTGGCGTCAGATCACATCATGCCGCCCATGCCACCCATTCCGCCCATGCCACCCATATCTGGCATTGCTGGCGCTTCTTTCGGGATTTCTGCAACCATGGCTTCGGTGGTGATCATCAGACCAGCAACAGAAGCAGCAGCCTGCAGAGAAGTACGGGTTACTTTGGCAGGATCCAGAATACCCATCTCGATCATGTCGCCGTATTCACCGCTGGCAGCGTTAAAGCCGAAGGCACCGGAACCGGCTTTTACTTTATCAACCACAACGGAACCTTCTGCACCGGCGTTGGCAGCGATCTGACGGATCGGAGCTTCCATTGCACGCAGTGCCAGAGCGATACCGACGTTCTGATCTTCGTTGTCACCTTTCACGTCAACCTTGGTCAGAGCGCGAACCAGTGCAACACCACCACCGGCAACCACGCCTTCTTCTACCGCAGCGCGGGTAGCATGCAGAGCGTCGTCTACGCGGTCTTTTTTCTCTTTCATTTCAACTTCAGAACCGGCGCCTACTTTGATAACGGCTACGCCGCCAGCCAGCTTGGCCACACGTTCCTGCAGTTTTTCTTTGTCGTAGTCAGAGGTGGATGCTTCCATCTCAGCACGGATCTGTTCAACGCGGCCTTTTACGTCGCCTTCGTTACCAGCGCCGTCAACGATCACAGTGTTTTCTTTGCTGATTACTACTTTCTTGGCAGTACCCAGCATATCGATGGTGGTGGTTTCCAGAGACATACCCACTTCTTCAGAAATCACCTGAGCACCGGTCAGAACAGCGATGTCCTGCAGCATGGCTTTACGACGGTCGCCGAAGCCAGGCGCTTTAACCGCAGCGACTTTGAAGGTACCGCGCAGGTTGTTCACAACCAGAGTCGCCAGCGCCTGACCTTCAACGTCTTCAGCCACGATCAGCAGCGGACGGCCGGATTTGGCAACGTTTTCCAGAATCGGGATCAGTTCCTGCAGGTTGTCGATTTTCTTGTCGACCAGCAGGATCACCGGGTGCTCCAGTTCAGCAACCATTTTTTCCTGGTTGTTGATGAAGTAAGGAGACAGGAAGCCGCGGTCGAACTGCATACCTTCAACCACTTCCAGTTCGTCGTTCAGGCCTTTGCCTTCTTCAACGGTGATAACGCCTTCTTTACCCACTTTGGCCATCGCTTCGGCGATGATGGTGCCAACAGATTCGTCAGAGTTGGCAGAGATAGTACCAACCTGAGCAATGGCTTTAGAATCGGTACAAGGCTGAGCCTGTTCTTTCAGGGCTTCAACAACAGCGGCGGTGGCTTTGTCGATACCGCGCTTCAGATCCATCGGGTTCATACCCGCAGCAACGGCTTTCAGACCTTCGTTAACAATGGCCTGAGCCAGAACGGTTGCGGTAGTAGTACCGTCACCGGCCTGATCGTTAGCCTGAGACGCCACTTCTTTAACCATCTGCGCGCCCATGTTTTCGAACTTGTCTTCCAGTTCGATTTCTTTGGCTACAGATACACCGTCTTTGGTGATGGTCGGAGCGCCGAAAGACTTTTCCAGAACCACGTTACGGCCTTTAGGGCCCAGAGTTACTTTTACCGCGTTAGCCAGTACGTTAACGCCAGCCAGCATTTTTACGCGGGCGTCATTGCCAAATTTAACTTCTTTAGCAGCCATGTTTGTTTCCTTTAAATTCAGTGAGTTTCGATACTAACGGTTGAAGCAGAAACGCTTAGGCTTCGAGAACACCGTAAATTTCGCTTTCGTTCAGAATCAGCAGCTCTTCACCATCGATCTTGATGGTGTTGGAGCCGGAGTATTTGCCGAACACAACGGTATCGCCAACTTTCACAGACATAGGCTGAACTTCGCCATTGTTGGAAATACGACCCGTACCGACAGCAAGCACTTCACCCTGGCTCGGCTTTTCAGCAGCAGCGCCCGGCAGCAGGATACCGCCAGCGGTGGTTTGCTCTTCTTCCTTGCGACGAACAACGACGCGATCGTGTAAAGGACGGATTTTCATTTGAGGTTTTCTCCAATGTTTAAAGCAATGTTTGCTGATAACCGGGGTCGGACGGTACAGACCATGCCTGCTTCGCCCTTATCCCCAAACTGTATTTTCGTTGTGTTTCGCTTATTGGGGGTGGCGCACAACCTTTTCAACACCCCCGCTTAAAAATTTTCAGTCTTCGCGGCGATATTCGCCGTCGATAATGGTCGGACGGTTCTGATTCGGGTGAATACGGCCCGGCTGTTCGCTTTCACCATAAACATCACGCGGGCCACGACCTGCGCCCATACCGCCCATCATCTGAGGTTTGAGCAGTTTCAGTACCGAACCGGCAAAATGGCCGCGTACACCGGGCAACAACAGGGTAAAGCCGATAGCATCGGTGACAAATCCCGGAGTAATCAGCAAGGCACCGGCCAGTGCCAGCAAAAAGCCTTCCGCCAGTTCCTGTGCCGGTAACTGCCCTTCCTGCAGACGCTGACCGGCACGCATCAGCGTCGCCAGCCCCTGAGCACGCAGCAGGGTAACGCCAATAATGGCGGTAAGGAAAATAAGCGCCAGCGTCCACAGCACACCGATATGGGAGCCAACTTTGATCAGAACCGCCAGTTCAATCATCGGCACCAGAATAAAGATTAATAACAAAGGCACAGGCAGCTCCGTGAGGTCAGTGCTTGAATGGCCGCCGGGTCTGTTGGCTGACTGTGCAGCAGAAGATGGCGGGTGGTAACAGCTATATGGGATCAAGGGCGGAGATTACAAGGCAAAGGGGCTGGCTCAGGGCCTGTTAACACTAATTAAACAGGCCCTGGCGTCATAAAATGTCAACACTGCCGGTCATTCCACGCAGCACAGGATGCGATGCTTTACGCCACGGACCGGAACTCCTACAGTACGGCACTGCTGAGTATCTTATTAAATCCGGAATTGCTGTTGTGTCTGAACAATCTGAACAAATCGTTATTGCTGATCTGAACAATCCCCTTCATGCCAGCGCCATGATCGAGGTGCTGAACCACTATGCCGACGGCATTATGGGTGGCGGTGAAAAACTGTCTGACTTTACCCGTGCTAATCTGGCAGCCGAGCTGGCCAGGCGCCCGAATGTGCACGTGGTACTGGCCTTTATTGATGATGAGCCAGCGGGACTGGTGATTTCCATCGAAGGTTTTTCAACCTTTTCCTGCAAACCACTGCTGAATGTGCACGACGTTGCCGTAATGGAAAAATTTCAGGGCCGTGGTCTGTCAAAGCGCATTATGAATAAAACCGAAGAGATCGCCCGCGAACTCGGCTGCTGCAAGCTGACGCTGGAAGTGCTGGAAGGTAATAAGGTCGCGAAGAACGCATACCGCTCACTGGGCTATGCCAGCTATGAGCTGGATGCGGCCATGGGTAAAGCGATGTTCTGGCAGAAATACCTTTAAGCCGTTTTTCGGGCAAATAAAGAAAGCAGACAGGCACAGAAAACAGCGGCGGCATAACCGCCGCTGATAGTATCGACAGTATCAGCCGAGTAACTGCAGCAGATTATCCACCACCCAGTCAGGCCGGGCGCTGTGAATATCTTCGCCGTGGTTATAGCCGTAAGTGACGGCAACACTGGCAATACCCGCCGCTTTTGCCGCCTGAATATCGTTACGCGAATCACCGATCATCAGTGCCTGTTGCGGTGTCACATTCTGCGTCTGGCAGGCGTGTAACAAAGGCATGGCTGATGGTTTTTTCTCGGCCAGATCATCGCCGCACAACACCTGAACGAAGTACTCTTCCCAGCCCAGTGATTGCAGTAAAGGCAGGGTAAATAAACGCGGTTTATTGGTAATCAACACCTTGGGCACCGACACCTGCTGCAACCACTCGCTAACGCCCGGATATGCGCCGGTGGCATGATGCAGGGCATTCAGATACGCCTGATCGAACAGCGCCCGCGCCGGTTGCACATGCCCGGTGGCCAACGCCACGGCAGCCTGTTCATCACCGTCGCAGAGGGCACGACGGATCAGCATATCCGCACCGTTACCGACCCAGTGGCTGACGTTTTCTGTGCCGGCGGCTGCACGGCCAAGACCTGCCAGCATAATATCCACAGCGGCCGCCAGATCGGGCACACTGTCGATCAGTGTGCCATCCAGATCCAGCAGCAATAACTGCGGGCCTGAAGCCACTGCAAAATGCGCACTCAGCGCAGCATTCCAGCGCATCCGTTACTTCGCCGCAGCAGCGATTTCTGCACGCATCTGATCGATAACAGTTTTGTAGTCCGGCGCATTAAAAATGGCAGAACCGGCGACAAACATATCGGCACCGGCAGCGGTGATTTCGCGGATATTATCGGCCTTAACACCACCGTCGATTTCCAGACGGATATCCAGACCCGATGCATCAATTTTGGCGCGCGCTTCACGCAGTTTATCCAGTGTGGCCGGAATAAAAGACTGACCACCAAAACCCGGGTTAACCGACATCAGCAGCACCACATCCAGCTTGTCCATCACATAGTCCATGTAATGCAGTGGTGTTGCCGGGTTAAACACCAGGCCCGCTTTACAGCCCGCCGATTTGATCAGCTGCAGGCTGCGGTCAATATGCTCAGACGCTTCCGGGTGGAAAGTGATATAGGTTGCACCGGCTTCAATAAAATCGCCGATCAGACGATCCACCGGCTTTACCATCAGGTGCACATCAATCGGTGCCTTGATGCCATGATTGCGCAGCGCTTTACACACCATCGGGCCGATGGTCAGGTTCGGTACGTAGTGGTTATCCATCACGTCGAAGTGCACCACGTCGGCTCCGGCGGCCAGTACGTTTTCAACTTCTTCACCCAGACGGGCAAAGTCGGCAGACAGAATGGACGGTGCAATCAGGAAGTCTTTCATCAGCGGTTCCGGCAAAGAGAAATTCAGCGCGCATTGTAAGGTCTGAGCGCGGCGAACACTACCGCCGGCAACACCCTGTCAGCCACAGCCAGAAAACAGGAACGGCTTTTGCTGTAAGCCTGAAAAGCGTCAGTTTTTAAGGATTTTACGCCCATGACGGCTCTCTCAGGGTTGCTGAAAAACCTGCTCAAAGCCTTGCCCGCTCTGCTGTTGCTGGGCAGCTGTGTGCTGTATGCCGCAGACGGTGACGATACCGGCGACAACGGCAACAATGACAACAGCGGCAATGAGAGCGGTCAGCCAGTGCCGGCCAGTGACGCAGCATTGCCGGATGCTGCAGAAGCGCCTGCGGCAACAGAAGATCCGCAGTCGCCGGAAGATCAGAATCAAACCGCCGTAAAGCAACTGCCGCGGGTTGTTCCGAATCCGGACGCCAGCCGCCATTACGGTCTGCTGCAATATCTGCAACTGCACAGCCGTGAATCCGAACTGGTCAGACTGGTTGCCGCCGAAAGTGAATTTTACGGCCTGCTGTTAACCGAAACCCGTGGCCAGCCTCAGGGCGGTGTGCTGATTCTGCACGACAATGGCCAGCACGGACACTGGCCGGAAATCGTCGCGCCGCTGCGTGAAACCCTGCCGGCTTATGGCTGGACCACCCTGAGCATCGAACTGCCGGAACAACCCGTAGCACAGCCACCGGCACGCACCAGTACGGCCGAATACACCGCCGCCGCCACGCCGGCAGCCACAGAAGTTCCTGAAGCAACCCCTGCCGACAATGCCGCAGCGCCTTCTGAAGCCTCACCGCCAGCGGCAACACCAGCTACGGACAGCGTCGACAGCAATGGCATCAGTACTGTCGAAAAAACCACCAGCGACGGACAGGACAGTGCATTTAATGCCGCCGAACCGGCCTTACCAAGACTGAGCGGACTACCACCGTTGCCAACCGCAGATGAACCGCAGACAGCGGCACCGGCAGAGAAAACGGACCCCAACGAACGCTACCGCGAACAGATGCAGGACCGTATCCGGCAAGGCATCAGCTTTCTCAATCAGCGCGGTCAGCTCAATATTGTGGTGATTGCCTGTGGTAACAGCGCTAACTGGGCGGCTGATTTTTTACTGGCGCGCAGCAAGAACGGCGCGACAAGTAAAACGGCAGGCAATGCAGGCAGCCAGAGTAAAGCACAGGAGCGCGGACTGGCACTGATTCTGATTGATGCCCTGGATAACCCGCTGTCTCCCGTGCCACTGAATCAGCAACTGGTGCGGCTGGATCTGCCATTACTCGATCTGATCAGCGAGCAGAGCATCAGCCCTGTTTATGCTACTCAGCAACGCGCCGGCAGCATGCGGCATAAACAACGCCTGCAATATCAGCAAATCGAAATTCCGGCATTTGATCTGAATTACGACGACAGCAACCTGATCGTGCGCCGCGTGCGTGGCTGGCTGAAAACCAATGCTGCAGGCACTGAATTACCGAACCAGAAGATAACCGCGAACTGATCTGCGGAGATAACAGAAAAACTATCTATACTTTTCAGTATTCGCGCTCAGATACCAGAGCCCCTGCCGGACACACTGATTATGGCTACACCTATTTTTGTTACCGCTGCCAGCATTGCCGCCGAATTACATCAGGCCATGCTGGAAGCCAAAGGACTGGCCCTGACAGCCAAAAACGCCCGTGCGCTGGCCGTCCGAGCCGGTTCCAAAACCGTAGGTTTTAAGGCAATTACGCATTTTATTGATGAGCTGGCATCCGACATTATCCGCCAGTCGCAATATATTAACGGCGTCTCTGAGCATTTATCCCATAACGCGGTGGCTCTGTGGCGCGCCAGTACCGCCGCCGACAAATTTGGCTGGGTCGCCGACCAGCACAGCCAGAACCTCGGTTCGCTGACCGTTTCGATGCAGAACTGCTATAAACAGCGCGAGACGTTGTCGCAAACCCTCAGCCGTGGTCTGCGTGAACTGGAGCAACAGCTGGAAGAAGGCGATAAACACATCCGCACCGCCAATCTGATTGCCACTTCCAGCAAAGTAGAAGCCGCCTCAGCCGGTGATTTCCGCAATCAGCTGGAGGTGATTGCGCAAAATATTACCGATACCGCCGACAAAATCCGCGCTCACCTGAGCCAGGCCAGACGCCTGCTCGGGCAGCGGCAAAAACACACACAATAATCCGCAACGGACGATAAACAGGATAAGGAATCGCACTATGCTGGCAACCACGCTGTATGAAGACGGTGATCACCGCTGGATTATGTTCGGCCGCGACCCACATAAAGCCGAAGGTATTATCGATACCAATCAATATCTGATTCAGAGTGGTGATCAGACCATTCTGCTGGATCCGGGCGGTATTGAGCTCTTCGCCCCGATGTTGTCAGCGGTATTAAAATTCGTACCCGCCGAACAGATCACACATTTATTTGCCTCGCATCAGGATCCCGACATTATCTCGTCGCTGGGTTTATGGGATCAGGCATTACCCAATGCCAAGCTTTACTCCCCCTGGTTATGGGAAAGTTTTATCCGTCACTTCGGTATGGAAAAAATAGAGTATTGCTCAATTCCGGATGAAGGTATGACGCTGAATCTGGGCCGCATTCAGCTGCAGTTTATTCCTGCCCATTATTTGCATTCTTCCGGCAATTTTAATGTCTATGATCCGAAAGCTAAAATATTAATGAGTGGCGATATCGGAGCGGCGATGGAATCCACCGATGCTCCGCTTTGGGTCGACAATATGAGTACGCATATTCCCAAAATGCGTAAATTCCACCAGCGCTGGATGCCGTCTAATGAGGCAAAGCTGGACTGGGTTCGTCGCGTACGGCAACTGGATATTCAGATTATGGCACCACAGCATGGCCGCTTGTTTCAGCCGCCCTATGTGCACGAATTTCTGAACTGGTTTGAAGAGTTGCCGGTCGGGATTGCCATTAAAGGCTGAAGGTAAGAGACAATAATGCTGCCCTGACCGTGCACTAAGTACTATCAGGGCAGCGACTTTTAAGCCGCTGTTACTACAGCAACCACCCCCCTACCGTGGCCGCAGCGATCATAACCATCCAGATAGAGACACTGCGCAAATGCAGCTGATGCCATTCATCCAGCTCCCGTGCCGCCGCCTCACCATCGTCAGCCACACTGTGCCATTTTCTCTGCTCACCGTTATGGGATAACGCACTGCTGGCGACGGAAAACAAAATATCGGCGCCACTCGCTTTCAGCTGCCATAAATACCCCTGCCAGACCGGCAGGGCACGCATAAAATTACCCGCCAGACCATAAGTAAGCCCTAACAGACGAACCGGAATCCACTCCAGCCAGTGCAGGTAACGCCAGGCTTTCTGATCACAGTCGCTGGCGCGTGCGTACTGCACACTGAACCAGGCCAGCAATACCCCGGCGACATCGGCAATCATGTACCAGAACACCATCAGGAAAAAATATTCGAACCAGCGATGCAACAGCGCTTTAATTACCTGCTCGTTCATCTGACCGGTATCTTCCGTCACGCTGACTTCCGGTACCGCGAGGAATTTTTCAGCACAGTGATAAGCCCCCTGAGTATCCCCCTGCTGCAAATCTTCACGGTATTCCTGCAGGTGCCGCTCAATACCGATGTGCGACAGCACATAAAGCAACAACAGGATTTCCAGCACAAAGCTGATTAAGCCCCAGGCAAACTGCTCCATATACCAGAACCCGCCCGCCAGCAGCAACGCCGGAACGACCACGATCAAAGCGTATTTTACGTGGCGCGGGATACGCGGAAAAAAGCTGCGCGGCAGCCACAGGCTGAGCCAGCGCGCAAAGGTGCGGCTGCGTGTACTGCGCTGCGGCAAAGGTAATTGCGATTGCAGTACCAGTGCGATAAAAACGATCAGAAATTTCATAACAGCCTCTCAATCTCCGGACGAAGCCAATAAACGGAGTAAATGTTGCCAGTCGAATGCCGGGCCCGGATCGGTTTTCCGCCCTGGCGCAATATGCTCGTGCCCGGTAATACGCGCACCGATAGCAGGATAGGCCTGCTGCAACGCTCTGATGACAGCAGCCAGCGTAACGTATTGCACAGCACTGTAGGCATCGGTGTCCGTACCCTCAAGCTCAATACCTACAGAATAGTCGTTGCAGTCTTCCCTGCCGTTATAAACCGAACGCCCGGCATGCCAGGCGCGGTCATTAAAATTCACAAACTGGGTTACTGTTCCGTCGCGCTCGATCAGTAAGTGACTGGAAACCTGCAGAGAAGCGATTTCAGCAAAGTACGGATGCTCATCGACCGGCAATTCATTCTGAAAAAAACGCTGCACATAACCACCACCAAACTGGCCTGGCGGCAGGCTGATATTGTGAATCACCAACAGACTGATCTCACCCTCACTGCCCGACGGGCGCGGGCCAAAGTTCGGTGACGGACACCAGCAGGCACTATCCAGACGCCCCTCACTCACTTTCATGCTTGTGCTCCCGGATACCATGAACAAAGTCGACACCTTAACGCTTTTTAGCAGTGTCGTCAGTTTGGCAGCCTCTGCCACAACCTTTATAGTGACCGCTGACATAAAATGACAATAAAGAGAGAGCAGCATGCTGGAGTTTATTAAGACGATTAATGGCTGGGCCTGGGGTGCGCCCATGCTGTTTCTGATCGGTATCACCGGCCTGTATCTGACCATCGGCCTGAAAGCTTATCCGATCCGTAATATCAAACGCGGTTTCGTCTACCTGTGGACCAACCGCGAAGGCAAAGGTCAGGGCGAAATATCCGGATTCAACGCCCTGATGACCTCGCTGTCAGCCACGATCGGTACCGGAAATATTGCCGGGGTTGCCACCGCGATTGCTTCCGGTGGGCCTGGGGCGCTGTTCTGGATGTGGCTGATTGCCCTGCTGGGCATGGCCACCAAGTACGCTGAAGCCGTACTGGCCGTTCACTACCGTGAACGCAACGAGCAGGGCCATTATGTTGGCGGCCCCATGTACTACATCCGCAACGGCCTTGGCCCGAAATTCCGCTGGATGGCATTAGTCTTCGCTTTCTTCGGTATGCTGGCAGGCTTCGGTATCGGTAACGGCGTACAGGCCAACTCGGTCGCCGACGCCCTGCACGATGGTTTTGGTGTGCCGGAATGGGCGACCGGCGTAGCCATCGCCATTCTCGTTGGCATGGTGCTATTAGGTGGCATTCGCCGTATCTCTGAAGTGGCCGGTAAGCTCGTCCCTTTTATGGCGATTGCTTACATACTTGGTGGCCTGATACTGCTGGTGATCTTTGCCGACCGGGTACCACAGGCAATTGAACTGATTATTCATCACGCCTTTAACCCGACAGCCGCAGTGGGTGGCTTTGCCGGCGCAGCGGTCTGGGCAGCCATCCGCTTTGGTGTAGCCCGCGGCGTCTTCTCTAACGAAGCCGGTCTGGGCAGCGCACCGATTGCCCACGCCGCCGCCCAGACTGACAACCCGGTGCGTCAGGGCAGCATTGCCATGCTGGGTACCTTTATCGACACCATCATTATCTGCACCATCACCGGGCTGGTGATTGTCGCCTCCGGTGCCTGGCAGCTGTGCCCGCCGGAAGTCGCCGAATGTGTCGCCGGCAAAGGCTTAAGTGGCGCCAACCTCACATCTGCCGCTTTTGCCCTCGGCCTGCCCGGCGTTGGTAACTATATTGTGACCCTCGGCCTGGCGATTTTTGCCTTCACCACCATTATTGGCTGGTCTTTTTATGGAGAGAAATGCACAGAGTACCTGTTCGGTGTAAAATCCGTGCCCATTTTCCGGATCATCTGGGTTTTGGCCATTCCGATCGGTGCAACGCGTGAACTCGACGTCGCCTGGCTGATTGCCGATACCCTCAACGCAATGATGGCGCTGCCAAACCTGGTTGCCCTGTTACTGCTGAGCCCGGTCGTATTCAAGCTGACAAAGAGTTTCTTAAACCATGGATCTGAGCCTGCATCAAAATGATATCGCCACCATCGTTGCCCGTGCGCTGGAAGAAGATGTGGGCAGCGGCGATATTACCGCCCGTCTGATCCCGGCAACTCAGCAAGCCAAGGCGCGCATCATTTCCCGTGAGCGCGCCATTGTTGCCGGACGCGCCTGGGTAGATGAAGTATTCCGCCAGCTCGATCCGGCCGTCAGCGTGATCTGGCGTGTATCCGAAGGCCAGTGGGTACGCCCCAATCAGACTCTGTTCGAACTGCAGGGAAGTGCCCGCTCGCTGCTGACCGGCGAGCGCTGCGCCCTGAACTTTCTGCAAAGCCTGTCAGGCACAGCCACCCTGTGCCGCTTCTATGCCGACAAAGTGACCGGCACCGGCGTTAAGTTGCTCGATACCCGCAAAACCATTCCTGGTCTGCGAATCGCACAGAAATATGCAGTCAGTGTCGGCGGCTGCTTTAACCACCGCATTGGCCTGTACGATGCTTTCCTTATTAAGGAAAACCACATCATGGCCGCCGGTGGCATCCGGGCGGCGATCAGCCAGGCTCATGACATTGCCCCTGGCAAACCAGTCGAAGTAGAAGTGGAAACCATGCAACAGCTGGATGAAGCTATCGACGCCGGTGCCGACATCATCATGCTCGACAACTTCAATCCTGAACAAATGCGCATTGCCGTTGTCCATGCCAGACAGAAAAGTCAGGGCCGCCCTAACGGCGTGGTAAAACTGGAAGCTTCCGGCGGCATTACCGATACCAGTCTGCGTGCCTATGCCGAAACCGGCGTGGATTACATTTCTATTGGTGCCCTGACCAAAGACTGCAAAGCGATTGACCTGTCGATGAGGCTGGTGTGAGGGGGGAGAGTAAAGGTCAATACCCTGTTTTAGCACGTCCAAAGTGACAATATTTGTCACTCTCTGACAATCTGGTTAATTGACGTTCAGGTTATCGCCGGACATGGATCAAAAAACGTGACGAATACCCGAAAACTGGGCTTGCAGCGGCCAATTAAGCTTGGCACACTCTTCGCACTGTCCTTAATGTGACACAGCGAATCAGAGCTCACCTCTGAATTGCCATAACTAAAATCTCATTCGAGAGTGGAGAACGAACCATGAAAAAACAACAAGGCTTCAGCTTGATCGAACTGATGATCGTTATTGCGATTATCGGTATTCTGGCTTCTGTTGCAGTACCACAGTATCAAAACTATGTACTGCGTACCGATGCTACCAACACACTGTCAGTAGCGCGTCCTCTGCAGCTGGCGGTTGGTGAATTTGCTGCGCGTTACTCTCGTCTGCCTGACACCATCGCTGAACTGGATACATACACTGGCATTGACGCAGCAACTCCAACAACACACGCAGCTGGTAAAATTGCTAGCATCACTATGATCCCAGTTGTGCAAGGTACCGGTACTACTGGTTCTTACCTGCGTCTTGAGTTCGATACTGTTGCTAATGGTGTACCAAAAGAACTGGCTTCTACCAGCTTTGAACTGTTCCCTACTATCAATGCTAATGGTGTTGTAACCTGGCAATCTCGTGTAGGTTCAGGCACAACTCCAGTTGACGCTAAATTCCTGCCAAAGACTAATTAATTAGTCAGGCATGATAAAAAAACCGGCTCACAGCCGGTTTTTTTATGCTTGCCAATTAGCATCCTACACACCGCCGCTGGCGCTGGCGCGCCCCCTCTGGTATGTTTTGAGTCAAAAAGCGCAATGCCTTTGGGGAATATCTATGGCCGTCTTAACCGGCTTACCACGCCGTATCGTTGAGCAGAATCTGGTGAACAGCCAGCAGGCTCAGGAAATCATCAATAAGGCAAAACAGGACAAAATCAGCTTTGTTGCCGCCGCCGTTGCATCGGGTTACATCAAGTCACGCGCGATCGCGCTGCTCGCCTCTGAAGAGTTTGGTCTTCCCCTGCTGGATCTCGGTGCCTTTGATTTTGACCTGATGCCCAAAGAGCTGGTCAGCCGCGAACTGATTGAGAAGCACCGGGTGCTGCCACTGTTTCAGCGTGGCAATCGCCTGTTTGTCGCGCAAAGCGACCCTTCCGCCATGCTGGCCATTGATGAAATAAAATTTAATACCGGCATGACCGTCGAAGCGGTACTGGCTGAAGAAGATAAGCTGGGTCAGGCCGTCGATAAGTTTCTGGCCGCTAACGACAACAGCTTTGATGATCTGGATGGCGAACTTGATGTCGACTTAGAAGACCCTGATGCACGGGATAAAGCTCAGGAAACCGAGAAAGATTCTTCGGGTGACGATGCTCCTATTGTACGTTTCGTAAACAAAATGTTGCTCGATGCCATTAAAGGTGGCGCATCTGATATTCACTTTGAACCCTATGAAAAGCGCTACCGGGTACGTTACCGCACTGATGGTATGCTGCACGAAGTCGCCAGCCCGCCAGTCAACCTTGCTGGCAAGATTGCTGCGCGTTTAAAGGTCATGTCACAGATGGATATCTCTGAGCGACGCGTTCCACAGGATGGCCGTATCAAGATGAAGTTGTCCAAAACCAAGGCTATCGATTTCCGCGTAAATACCCTGCCAACCCTGTGGGGCGAAAAGATCGTATTGCGTATCCTCGATCCTTCTTCAGCCAAGCTGGGCATTGATATGCTCGGTTACGAAGCAGACCAGAAAGCCTTGTACATGGAAGCTCTGGCCAAGCCTCAGGGAATGATTCTGGTTACCGGCCCCACCGGCTCTGGTAAAACGGTATCCTTGTACACCGGCCTGAATATTCTTAACGTCGAAGGCACGAATATTTCCACCGCCGAAGACCCAGTGGAAATTAACCTGGAAGGTATTAATCAGGTCAACGTTAATGCTCGCGTCGGTCTCGACTTTGCTGCTGCGCTGCGCTCGTTCCTGCGTCAGGACCCGGATGTGGTGATGGTGGGGGAGATCCGGGATCTGGATACCGCCTCTATCGCCATCAAAGCGGCCCAAACCGGTCACTTAGTGCTTTCCACCCTGCACACCAACAGTGCCGCCGAAACCCTGACCCGTCTGGCTAATATGGGAGTGCCCTCATTCAATATTGCCACCTCGGTCAGTCTGATTATCGCCCAGCGTCTGGCGCGGCGTTTATGCGCAAGCTGCAAAGCCCCGGCAGAGATTCCCAAAGAACTGCTTTTGGAAGCTGGCTTTACCGAAGAGCAGCTACAGACCGCTGAGATTTATAAGCCGGTTGGCTGTGAGCAATGTAAAGGCGGTTATAAAGGCCGTGTCGGTATTTATGAAGTAGTTAGAATAACGGATGCCATCTCCCGTATTATCATGGAGGGCGGCAACTCGATTGAGATCTCAGATGCCGCCCGCAAAGAAGGCTTTAACGATTTACGGACATCAGCCCTGCAAAAGGTTGCTCAAGGGGTTACCAGCCTGGAAGAAGCCAACCGGGTAACCACCGACTAAGTTTTACGGCAGTGCTTAGCACTGCCCATGTATGGACATATTGCATTATGGCTAAGCAAATTAAAAACAGCTCCTTTACCTGGGAAGGTGTTAACCGTCGCGGTCAAACCATAAAGGGCGATATGACGGGCCAGAACGCAGCGATGGTGAAAGCCCAGCTACGTAAACAGGGAGTGAATCCAATTAAGGTACGCAAAGTTGCGCAACCATTATTTGGTATTGGTGGACCGAAGAAGAAGAAAATAACTACCGGAGATGTGACCTTTTTTACCCGCCAGATGGCCACCATGATTAAAGCCGGTGTACCACTGGTGCAATCATTCGATATCGTTGCCGATGGCGTTGACAATCAATCGATGAAAGATCTTATTTTTGGCATCCGCGACTCAGTGTCGGCCGGTAATGACTTTGCGTCAGCACTGAAGCAGTACCCGGAATATTTTGATGACCTGACCTGCAACCTGGTTGAATCCGGCGAACAAGCCGGTGCACTGGAAGCCATGCTGGATAAAGTCGCTATTTACAAAGAAAAGACGGAGTCTCTGCGCAAAAAAATCAAAAAAGCCTTGATGTACCCTGCAATTACACTGGCTATTGCATTTATCGTAACAGTCATTTTGCTGCTCAAGGTTGTACCAACCTTCCAGGAAATGTTCTCTAACTTTGGCGCAGAGCTACCCGCTCCAACTCAGTTCGTGGTGTTTTTATCGGAACAGGTGCAAGCATACTGGCTACAAGGGTTTGCAATAATTGCCGCCTTCGGGATTGCCTTTACTCAAGCACTGAAACGCTCTCCAAAATTCCGTGATAACTTTGAGCGCTTCACGTTACAGGTGCCAATATTTGGCGACCTCATTCGTAAAGCAGCTGTTGCACGCTATGCCCGGGTGCTATCAACAACCTTCGCTGCAGGTGTTCCTCTGGTTGAAGCCCTCGAATCGGTGGCCGGAGCCGTTGGTAATGCCGTATACAAAGACGCCGTTCTGAAAATCCGTGATGAAGTCTCTTCCGGTCAGCAAATGCACTTTGCGATGAAAGCCACCGGTGTGTTCCCCAATATGGTGGTACAGATGACCAGTATTGGCGAGGAGTCCGGCGCCCTGGATGCCATGCTGGATAAAGCCGCCAGCTACTTTGAAGAAGAAGTCGACACTACAGTCGACGGCCTTACGGCCATGCTGGAGCCCATGGTGATGGCGTTTCTGGGCGTAGTTATTGGTGGCCTGATCATTGCGATGTATCTGCCCATTTTCCAGATGGGGGATGTGGTGTAATGCAAACCTTGCAGTTTGTTGGTGGGAATATCTGGCTCGCTGCTGGCAGCGTTCTTTTACTTGGCCTGCTCATCGGCAGCTTCCTCAACGTCGTTATCCTGCGCTTTCCGGTCATGATGTTCCGCAGCTGGAAGCAGGATTGCCTGGAAATGGACAGCAATCTGCCCAAGCACCCGGCCATTGACGATCTGAGTAAGCCCTTCAACCTGTTAAAGCCTGACTCACACTGCCCAAAATGTCAGGCTCCAGTCAGGGCCTGGCAGAATATTCCGGTGTTGAGCTGGGTCTTGCTGCGCGGTAAGTGTGCCGGTTGTGGCACCCCTATAGGCCTGCGTTATCCGGCAGTGGAAATCGCCACCGCCATCCTCAGTACGGCGTTATTACTGGTGTACCCCTGGGGTTGGCAGCTGGCCGCTATGCTGGTGTTCACCTGGCTGTTAATCAGCATGTCGGTGATTGATATCGACCATCAGATTTTGCCCGACACCATGACGTTAAGCCTTCTGTGGCTGGGGCTTATGGTCAACAGTCAGGGATTATTTACCGATCTGGAAAGTGCGGTATACGGCGCCGCTGCGGGCTATCTGGCATTGTGGAGCGTGTTCTGGATCTTCAAGCTGGTTACCGGCAAAGAGGGAATGGGGTACGGCGACTTCAAACTGCTGGCCGCCCTTGGCGCCTGGCTCGGCGTTCAAAGCCTGCCGCTGATTATTCTGCTCTCTTCCGTGGTGGGCGCTGTGGTTGGTATTGCCGGCATTATCATTCTCGGACGGGACAAAAATGTTCCGATTCCTTTTGGCCCCTATCTGGCCGCCGCCGGCTGGATTGCCGCCCTCTGGGGCAATGACATCAGCCAGTGGTATCTGGGCCGTTTCTGACAGGTAATAATCAGCGATGTGGGTTCTGGGTTTAACCGGTGGGATTGGCAGCGGCAAAACCGCTGCCAGTGACTTTTTTGCCGGCAAAGGTATTACTGTGGTCGATGCCGATATTGTCGCCCGCGAAGTTGTTGAGCCTGGCCAGCCGGCCTGGCAGGCAATCAAGGAGCATTTCGGCGAACAGGCCCTGCTCACGGACGGCAGCCTTAACCGCGCCTGGCTGCGCGATAAAGTATTCTCCGAGCCGGATGAACGTAAGTGGCTGGAATCCCAAACCCACCCGCGTATCCGCGACAGTATTATCCGCCAGTTGCAGCAAGCAACTTCTGCCTATGCCATTCTGGTGTCACCCCTGTTGTTCGAATCCGGCCAGGCATTATTAACACAACACACACTGCTGATTGACGTGCCGGTCGATATTCAGATTGCACGGGCGACTTCCCGCGACCAGAATAACGCCGATCAGATCCGTCGTATCATCGCCGCACAAATGCCTCGCGATGAACGCCGTGCACGCGCCGATGATATTGCCGATAACAGCCTGGGGCTGGCTGAGCTGCACCAGCAACTGGAACTGTTACACCACAGCTACCTGTTACGTGCCGCCTCACGATAAAATAGCCAGCAACAGCGCTGACTGACATGCGATTAGCAAACCTGCGAGAAACCCATGAAAGTAAACTGCCCGACCTGTAAAAAAGACGTGGAATGGATTGCGGAAAACAAATACCGTCCATTCTGCTGCGAACGCTGCAAGCTGATTGATCTGGGCGAATGGGCCAGCGAAGGTCATGCCATTCCCGGCAAACCGGCTGATGAAGTACTGATGTCGGAAGAATGGCAGCAGGAACAGAATAAGCCGTACAACTGATTATCCTGCGGCCAGCTGCAGAGAAGCCGGCCGCTGAATAAGGGAAAATACCAACCTTACTGAACAGCAGCAGCGTTTTTCCCGCGCAGTTTCTCCCACACAGCCATTACACCCACCAACACCGCTCCGGCCAGCAATCCCACCAGCAGGTTAAATACCAGCGGCAGTAATGCACTGCTGATATCCGCCAGCCATGGCAGCGTTGTGCCCCAGCTGTGAATTGCCCAACCGGATGCCGAATGCGCCAGATGCTCCAGCTGTGGTACGCCGTGCATCAGAATACCGCCGCCCACCAGAAACATCGCCAGCGTGCCGACCACCGATAAGGTTTTCATCAGCCAGGGAGCCAGAACCAGCAAGCCACGGCCGACGTTCTGCAGCAGGATATTGCTGCGCTCACTGAGATACAGACCGGCGTCATCCATTTTCACAATCGCGGCCACCAAGCCGTAAACGCCAAAGGTAAACAGCAGGGCTAAAGCCGAAACAACCAGCACCTGAGTGGTAAAACTGGCCTGAGCAACCGAGCCCAGCGTAATCACAATAATTTCTGCCGAAAGAATAAAATCGGTGCGTATCGCGCCTTTGATTTTGCCCTGCTCAAACGCCAGTAAATCTTCAGAGCCATTAAGCAACGCCTGCTGCAATTGCTGTTTGCCAGCTTCCGCCTCTTTGCGGTGTAAAACGCTGTGCAGCAGTTTTTCAACGCCTTCAAAACACAGATAAGCGCCGCCCAGCATCAGCAGAATCATCACCGCCCAGGGAGCAAACGCACTGATCAGCAGTGCCGCCGGAACCAGAATCAGCTTGTTCTTCAATGAGCCTTTGGTAACCGCCCACACCACCGGCAACTCACGCTCGGCACGTATACCGGAAACCTGCTGCGCATTGAGCGCCAGATCATCCCCCAGCACGCCGCTGGTTTTCTTGGCCGCCATTTTCGACATCACAGCCACGTCATCCAGTACCGTGGCAATATCGTCCAGCAACGCTAATAAACTTGCACCCGCCATTGTTGTTCCTTTTTCAATTTATTGGTGATTCAGAAAAGCGTCGACTTCATCTGCCCAGTCGAGCCAGGCCTGCACTGACAGAATGCCGCGACGCAAAGTAAGGTATGGAAAGCGGTAACGCTGCCGCTCAGTTTCAGGCAAAGCCAGATAATGCTGTTCAATCGACAACAGCGCTGCCCGGTTCTGCTCATACAGTTTACGGTGATGGGCTATATCCGCACGGATAGCGTCCGCTTCACGTAAATGGCCGCCATACAAACGCACCAGCAGACTGTCATTGACCTTCTGCGGCTTGCTGGTTTCAGCCAGCCAGTCAAGCAAGGCATCATGGCCCGCCGGTGTTAGTTCGTACACCTTGCGGTCCGGCTTCCCCTGCTGCGGCTCGGTGCGCAGCGCCAGCCAGCCGGCTTCGTGCATCCATTTAAGCTGCTGATAAATCTGCTGATGACTGGCATTCCAGAAATAGCCCATATGCTCACGGAAACGCTTCAGCAGGTCATAGCCTGAGCCCGGCTCGGTTTCCAGCAACACCAGAATGGCGTGTTTCAGCGACACTGTGTTCTCCTTAATTTTCGCCGTCATTCTACCTGTCCGGGCTTGCATCGCCTATGTGGTCGGGATAATCTGACAACCATATGCAACTTTTTGCATATATAAATCGTAATAACAATAACAAAACACCAGCCCCATCCGGAGGAGCACCCCATGAGCAAGGTCAAAGTAAGAACCGGCACCCGCTTTCGCGCCAATCGCGCCGACAGCCATTACGATGTAATTGTTATTGGCTCCGGCATGGGCGGCCTGACTACCGCGGCCTTCCTGTCCTTACTGGGCCAGAAAGTCGCGGTTCTTGAACAGCATTACACCGCCGGAGGCTTTACCCATGCTTATGACCGCGAAGGTTTTGAATGGGATGTCGGCGTGCATTACATCGGTGAAGTGCATAAGCCCTCTACCCTGCGCCGGGTATTTGATGTGGTCAGCGAAGGACGTCTGCAGTGGGCGGAAATGGAACCCGAATACGACCGCATTATTCTCGGCAAAGAAGAATATGGTTTTATTGCCGGCCGGGATAACTTTGCCGCCATGCTGAAAGAACGCTTCCCGCAGGAAGCTCAGGCGATTGATCGTTACATCGAACTGATCCGTGAAATGAGCCGCAAGACCCCGCGTTTTTTTGCCGGCCAAGCGATGCCACCGTTACTGGCACGGGCCTATAATCTCATTCGTCCGCTGCTTCTGCCGAAAGAATTTTTCCAGACCACCCGCGAAGTGCTGGAAAATCTCACCAGCAATCAGCAATTAATTTCGGTACTGACCGGCCAATGGGGCGATTACGGTCAGACACCCACCGACGCCGCCTTCATCATGCACGCTTTAATCGCCAAGCATTATCTGGCCGGTGGTGCCTACCCGGTGGGCGGCGCTTCGGCTATTGCCCGCACTATTATTCCGACCATTCAGAAATCCGGCGGCGAAGTCTTTACCTACGCCGATGTCGACGAAATCATCGTGCGTAATAACCGCGCCTGTGGCGTGCGCCTGGCCAATGGCACCGAGCTGATGGCCGGTCGAGTGGTCAGCAACGCCGGCTTCTGGAATACCACCCAGCGCCTGCTGCCCGCCGACGTGCGGAAAAAACTGGGCACCGAACGCTGGGCCAAACAGGTGCAGCGTTCCAGCGCTCATTATTGTATTTATGCCGGCTTTGACGGGACTGCCGAAGAACTGGGCTTAAACACCACCAACCTGTGGATTTACCCAAGCGCCGACCACGAAGGCAATCTGCAGCGTTACTATGACGATCCGGAGCAGGAATTTCCGGTCGTATATATTTCCTTCCCATCGGCCAAAGACCCTGACTGGAACAACCGCTTTCCGGGTAAATCCACCGTCGAAATTGTCACCGTGGCCAAACACGAATGGTTCAGTCAGTGGAGCGGCAGCACCTGGAATCAGCGTGGCGAAGAGTACGACAATATCAAAGCCCGCGTCAGCGAGCGTCTGCTGGAAAAACTCTACCAGCGTCTGCCGCAGTTACGCGACAAACTGGTGTTTCAGGAATTATCCACACCGTTGTCGAGCGACTGGTTCCAGAAAAGCACGGCCGGTGAAATCTATGGCCTTGATCACTTTGTCGATCGTTTTAAAAAGCCGTTTCTGCATCCGGTCACACCGGTTAAAAACCTCTACATGACAGGTGCCGATGTGATGACCGCAGGCGTGGGTGGCGCTTTAATGGCGGGCATGATGACCGCCTGTGCCATGCAGGGACGTAAAGCCGGAGAGGTATTAAAACTACTGAAAGAGTGGCAGCCACCTCAGCCTGATGAAACGGAAACCACCAAAGAAACGACCGCCAAGAAAAATGCCGGGCAAACTGAAACAGCCTGAGCTGGCAGTGTTTTAACGACAATTTATCGTTCCCAAGCTCCGCGTGGGAGCCTGATGATGGACAATAATAAGCAATAAAAAACGCGCCCTGTAAATATTCCTGATGAATACTTAATGGGCGCGTTTTTTATTGGGTTTAAATGTCGGGGAATTTATTTAAGACTGCGTAACTCAGCGCTGGCGGTCTGACACTCACCATCATCGAAACACAGGGTTAATGGCAGCGGTTCCGTCAAAGGTAACTGCAGCTTAAACAACATCAAATGCAGACCACCAGGCTGCAGTCTCACCGTTTCGCCGGCCGGGATAGTCAGCGACTCCAGCTGACGCATACGCATCACGCCGTTATCATGCAAGTGGGTGTGTATTTCAATAATTCCCGCCCAGTCAGCACTGACACTGATCAGTGTTTTATCGGTGGCTGACGTATTAGTGAGCGTCATAAATGCTGCACTCATATAGCGCCCGGGAATGGGCTCTCGCACATAAGCACCGCTCACATCCAGCGGTTGAGACAACGCTATTACAGAGCCTGTCAGTCCCAACAGCAATACCAAAACAGCAGTCATATTACGCATAATAATTTCTCCGCACGACAGCGTATAAACTGGGCGCATTGTACTGGTTACAGTCTATGGATACAGAGGCAAAATGTCGCAGCCTTAGTCATCGTCTGCCGGTAATTGCCAGGCATGAGCATCTGCCAGTGTCGCCAGCGGCTTGCTGAAGAAATAACCGCTCATGCCATCCACACCGGTCTGGCGCAGCACGCTGACATCATCGGCTTCTTCAATACCTTCGCCAAGAATCAGCAGATCCAGGTTGTGGGCAATCTGCACCATCGACTGGATAAAGAAACGATGATCCTGCGCCTGATGCAGGCCGCGGTTAAAGCTGCCATCAATACGGATATAATCCAGCGGCAAACGCTGCAGGTAAGCAAAAGCCATGCTGCCGGTACCCACCTGATCGACGCCAAGAGTTACGCCAAAAGGTTTCAGCTGTATAGCCAGCCGGGCCAGAGCAGTTTCGATACCGATCAGGGCTGATTCAGGTACTTCCAGTGCAATATGAGCCGCCAGCGCAGGTGAAGCGCGGAATAACTCCACAAGCCACTGGTGGAACTGTTCATCCAGGACTGAGGCCGGCGAAATATTAATGCAATAGCGAATACCTTTCTGCGGGGCATGCTGCTCCAGTAAAGCCAGTACCTGGGCAACAATACTGGCATCGTAACGGGCAGCCAGCTGATGCTGTTCCACCATTGGCCAGAACCGTGCCGCCGACAACGTTTCCCCCTGCCAGACGATACGGCTGAATACTTCAAACTGCAGCAAGCGGCGATTGCGGTTGCTGATCACCGGCAAAAACTGCAACTGCAGCGCTCCCGCCTCCAGAACACCGGTCAATAACTCGCGCCACTCACCGGCCGTCCACTCCTGAATCCCGCTACTGCTATCGCTGCGGTACAGCTGTGCGCGGCCTTCCGGTGAGCGCTGCGCCTGGCGTAAAGCCGCATCAGCACAACTTAACGCCTGCACAGGATCGTCCTGCACACCTTGCAGAAACACGCCACCAAGATGAAAAATCAGCTCTTTGCGACGCGACAGAACACTGGTCGCCAGCTGACTGAACATTTGCTGCAATAAGGCATCGGCCTGAGCCTGATCAGCACAGGGAATATAAAGCGCAAAATCACTGCCGGAACGGCGACCAGTGAACGCTGCGGGATATTCCTGCAAACAGCGTTGCAACCCGGCTCCCAGCATGTGCAGAACGTCATCCACCAGCTGCCGTCCCTGCGACTGATTCAGCTCGCTCAGATTCTGCAGCTGCAGCAGCATCAGTACACCACTGTGCTCTTCCCCGCGCTGCAGAATATGTTGCAAGCGCTGATCAAAGCCACGACGATTAAGCAAACCGCTGACATTATCGTTAAACGACTCAGCCCGCAGTTGCTCGGTCATCGCCGATTGTTCGGTGAAAATGCTTTGCAGCTTCTGCACCATTTTGTTCATCGCCAGAACCATGCGCCGCAGCTCACGTGGGCGCGGAATCTCGGTCTGTACCTGCCACTGCCGTTCACAGATGGCCAGCGCCTGACGCTCGACCCGTACCAACGGCCGGAACAGCCAGTTCAGCAGCAACTGCAACAGAACCAGCGTAATCACCAGCACCCACGAGAACCAGATCAGCTCGGCGCGCACCATCGCCCACAGATCGCGGTAAGCAAAATCACTGTGACTGACAACACGCACAGTTCCCAGACGCTGCCACTGACGGGTAACATCTGCTTCTGCCGGAATCATTTCCAGCCCAACCCAATGCATAAACCAGCGCGGCGCTGGTAAATCCCCCGGCGTATCGCGGCTGCGGCGATAGATGGGCTCATCGTCGACCCGCTGCAATTCGATCTCTGCAAAAAAACCACGGTCAAACAGTACATCCATCAGACGGGTTAACTGCACCTCGTCATCAGCCGCTACCTGAGACATGGATAAAGCCAGAGAAGTCGCCGCATCATAAGCCCGGGCATTCAGCTGCTGCTGAAAATAATCACGGCCATTCATAACCATCACCAGCAGATTACCAGCCAGTAAAATAACAACCAGCAAACCGGTGAGCAGGGAAAATTGTTGTCGCAATGTCATTGTTATAAGTCCATTCCCAGTTGGTTCATGCGGACACGTAAATCTGTCCATAAATCGAGCTTATTCGGATTCCCCATACGAATCCCTTCGCCCTTCATACGCTCCAGCCACATACCATCGCCATTAAAACTGTAAACCGGCGATAAATCACCGCGCTCACTGGCCGGAGCAATAATGCCGATCAGATTATCCAGCACCAGAGGTACCGCATCCGGTGTGGGGAAATAGGTTAACACCATGTGCGCCTGATTCAGACGGATCGCCTTCACATAAGTGATGCGCAGTTTACTGGTATCCACGCCCAGCTTGCGCAACGAGTAATATTTGGCAATCACATAGTCTTCGCAATCGCCACCATCACTGCCCAGAGCTTCATAAGGTGTGGCCCAGTAATCATCCATGCCCCAGTGTTTTTCATCGCTGACAAAGCGCAACTTGCGGTTAAAAAAATCATTCACCCCTTTAAGCTTGTCGGCCTCGGTGGCATCCGCCAGTCCATGTAAAACCTGTCGCCAGGCGTCAATCCGCGCCGCCGCAGGAGCGTCATACTGCTGCTGCGCCTTTTGGGTCAGAGACTCAGGAACCCAGCCTTCAGTATCCGCATACAGTCTCTCCTGCCCGGAAAAATGCCAGCACAGCGAAACAAGCAACACCCATGGCAGCCACCTGAGGTAGTCCGGCTGACGACGGGAGCAAAACACAATGATGGAGAAATCCATGCGCAGACAGGCAACCAACAGATAAAAATTGTTACCATTAAGCATAGACAGACAACATGAGTCCGGCGCAGAAACTGCTACTCTTAGAACATCTGTAGCTAAGAAGTAACACTGATGACGGATAACCTGAGCCCTGCCGCCCGCCTAAAACAACACTTCTCCTTCCGGGTTATTAATCAGGTTCGTCAGGTTATTGATCTCTGGCGCCAGCTGCCGGCACAGCACTGGAGTGCTGAGCGCATGATGGATTTCACCCTCGCGGTAGAAAAGCTGGTGCGTTTTGCACAACGTTTTGAAGCTGCCCGGCATGAAAAACTGGCCCGTCAGTTATTATCCACGCTGGCCCATATCGCCGTTGGCCACAGCCCCGACAGTGCCCAGCTGGAAAGCCTCAATCAAACAATTATCGCCCTCAGTAAAACGGCATTACGCCATACCGACGATAAAAACGCAGACACCCTGATTCCGGAAAAAAAACCGGTTTATATTGCCCTCAGTAATACCGACCATGCCCTGACCATGGCTGAGCAGATGCAGTACTTTGGCTTACGTCCTGAGCTGCAGCGCACCGCCCATGACTTTGCCCAGGCACTGGAACGACGTCATCCCGCGGCCGTGGTGCTGGATCTCGACTTTGCCGGACCCGGTCAGGGACTGGAACTGGCGCAGAGCCTGCAGCAAAGCCGTGAAAATCCGCTGCCGGTACTGTTCACCTATCGCGAAACACCGCCAACGCTGGAACAACGTCTGGCGACTCTGCGCAACGGAGGCCTGGGAATTTACGAAGAAATGGACGTACAGTCGGTCATCGGCCATCTGGAAAACCTGCTCGACAGCACCCCCGATGTGCCCTTCAAAATTCTGATCATCGACGACTCCCGCGCACAGGCAACCCATACCGCCAACGTACTGAATAAAGCCGGTATGGTCACTCAGGTCGCTAACGACCCTTTACTGGTACTCGATGTTCTTAGCGGATTTACACCGGATCTGATCCTGATGGATATGTATATGCCCGGCTGCAATGGCATGGAGCTGGCTAAAGTGATCCGTCAGCAACGTGAGTACATCAACCTGCCCATCATTTATCTGTCCGGCGAAGAAGACCGCGAACGCCAGTTAGCCGCCATGGCCGAAGGCGGTGACGACTTTTTAACCAAACCTGTCGATTCCGGACATCTGCTTACCACCCTGCGTAACCGTGTCAGCCGTGCCCGCCAGCTACAGAATCTGATTGCCTGTGACAGCCTGACCGGCCTGCTGAATCATACCCACCTGCTGGGGGCCCTGCAGGATGCCATGCGCAAAAATGAAGATGTGCCTATCAGTTTTGTCATGGTCGACATTGATCACTTCAAACAGGTCAATGACCGCTATGGTCATCCGGCCGGTGATCTGGTGATCCGCAACCTGTCACTATTCCTGCGCCAGAGCCTGCGCAAATCCGACCCTATCGGCCGCTATGGCGGTGAAGAGTTCGCCATCATCCTGCTCGACGCCACCGCCCAGCAGGCTCGCCAGATCATGGACGATATCCGTCTCAACTTTGCCAACCTGATTCATGATGGCCAGTCACTGCGCGTGACCTTCTCCTGCGGTATCGCCGAATGGAGTGGCCAGAGCATCAGCGAACTGGTCGCTGCCAGCGATCAGGCGTTGTATCGCGCCAAACGTAACGGCCGCAATCAGGTGCAGACCGCCGAGCAAGGCGAATAACCAAGCTATCCCCGCCAGAACTGGACGCTCGCCGGCTTTTTCGGCAAACTCGCGGGCTTTCGGATCATATCGGCCGGCCTGCCTACAGGAGCCTGCCGTCTGCGATCCTATTTCTTCATTTCAGGGGAATCATCATGGCAAGCATTCTGGTATTGCAGGGGCCAAATCTGAATCTGCTGGGCAGTCGTGAACCGCATATATACGGCTACACAACCCTCGCCGATATTGAGCAGCAGCTGAGCCAGCACGCCAGCGCCGCAGGCTTTACCCTGGAACAATTCCAGAGCAACGCTGAACATGAGCTGATCAACCGCATCCATGCCGCACGCACGGATGGCACGGCCTTTATCCTGATTAATCCGGCCGCCTTTACCCATACCAGTGTCGCCCTGCGCGATGCACTGGCCGGCGTTGCCATTCCTTTTATCGAAATTCATATTTCCAATGTCCATGCACGCGAAGCCTTCCGCCATCATTCCTATCTGTCGGATATTGCCGTCGGAGTGATCGCCGGACTCGGTGTGCAGGGCTATGACCTGGCGTTGCAGGCGGCTATCAGCCGTTTAAACGCGGAGAACGTATAACATGTCCTGGATTCAGATCCGTATTCACGCCACACAGGCCGATGTTGAAGCGGTTGAAAATGCATTACTGGCCGCCGGTGCCTTATCGGTCACCCTGCAGGATGACGCTGACCAGCCGATTCTCGAACCCGAGCTGGGCACCACGCCTATCTGGGATAAAACCCAGATCATCGGCCTGTTTGATGCCAATCAGGACAGCGATGCCCTGCTGGAGCAGATTGCCCTGATGTATGCCGCCGAAGGCGGTACTGCACTGCCTGAACACAAGCTGGAACTGGTGGAAGACAAAGACTGGGTTCGCGCCTGGATGGACGATTATCATCCGATGCCTTTCGGCAAGCGCCTGTGGGTCTGCCCAAGCTGGCGCGAGCCGCCACAAGCAGATGCCGTTAACCTGATGCTCGACCCGGGGCTGGCCTTTGGTACCGGCACCCACCCGACGACCGCGTTGTGTCTGAAATACCTCGACGGCGCGGTTGAAGGCAACGAACTGGTCGTCGACTACGGCTGTGGCAGCGGTATTCTGGGGATTGCCGCCCTGCTGCTTGGCGCAAAACATATGATTGGCGTCGACATCGATCCGCAGGCACTGACTGCCACCCGCGATAATGCCGAACGTAATGGTATTGATGCCAGCCAGTACGAAATCTATCTGCCGGAAGCGACGCCGGTAGTACAGGCGGATATGACAGTAGCCAATATTCTCGCCGGACCATTAATGAGCCTCGCGCCGCACATGGCGGAACTGACCCGTACGGGTGGTAAACTGGCTCTGTCCGGCCTGCTGGCCGAGCAGGCAGACGAAGTCTCGGCCTGTTATGCTCAGTGGTTCATCATGAACCCGGCGGAACAAATGGGTGATTGGGTTATTCTTACAGGGATTAAACGTTAAGGATCTGTCATGGCTGTTCACGTAACCCGCTGCCCACATTGCCAGACCAGCTTTCGCGTTCGCGATGAGCATCTGAATGCTGCCCGTGGCATGGTGCGTTGTGGCTCCTGCCTGCAGGTTTTTAAAGCTGCCGAACACTTTATTCAGGAAGGCGCTGCGGCTGCGGTAGCCGTACAGCCCAAGACGGATACGATAAAAGCCCCGGCGGTCCCTCAGGCCCGTCCAGCCAGTAAACCCGCCGCCAGTCAGCCAGCGATTGAAGAAGATGACGATGATACCGGTCTGATCCACGATGATATGGACGATGACCCTATCTCTGACACCCTCGCCGACGATCCGTTTACCGACTTCAATCTGCGCGCTCCCGAAAAGCAGAAACGGCCCAAACCCCGTATTGAACTGGAAATGGACGATTCTATTTTCAGCCTGCGTAACGTCAGCAACGACACCCTCGATTTCTCTGACATGGATGCAGAGGACGAAGGCAAAATTAAGGACGATGATGAGTCCTGGGCCAATGCCCTGCTGAACGACGATGACGACAGCATCCGGCAGATGAAGGAAGAGAAAGTTACTTCCTCACGCCTGAAACTGAGCGGCAACGACGAATTCAACTTCGACCTGCCACCACCGGAAGAAGATGACTTCCACGGTTTCCTCGATGACGAAGACGATACCGATCAGCACCACAACCGGAATGACTTCACCCTCGGCGGTGATGATGGCCTGCAAACCGAAACACTGGAAATTAGCCTGCCGGCCAGCAGCATTGCCGGATTACAGGAAGAACCCCTGCAGCTGGCCAAAAAGCGCCGTCGCAAACTCCCCTGGGGCTGGCTCACCGGGATCGTACTGATGCTGGTCGCAGCCGCTGCGCAGACGCTGTATTTTCAGTTCGACAACTGGGCACGCACCCCACAATGGCGTCCTTATTACGCTCAAATCTGCGCTGCTATGGATTGCCGCCTGCCGAAAATTCAGAACATCCGCGAGATGACAACTCAGCATCTGGTTGTCCGGGCACACCCTGACCTGCAGCGTGCGCTCGTCGTCGACACCCTGCTGCTGAATAAAGCGGCGTACGAGCAGCCCTTCCCGGATCTGACACTGGTGTTCCGTGACCTTAACGACAATATCGTCGCCAGCCGCCAGTTCACCCCGGCTCAGTATCTGTCCGGTGAACTGGCAGGACAACACGATATGCCAAGCCAGGCACCGATTCATATCGCACTGGAAATTGTCGATCCTGGCCCGGAAGCCGTCAGCTATGCCATCCAGATTGTAGGCAACCAATAATTCCCGGCGGTCAAGCGGCCGCCGTCAGAATTTTTCACACTATTCATACAAAAGCAGCCAACTCCCCCTTTATTCAGCAGGGGGTTATGAGTATCATACCGCGACTTTTTCGCAGCACATTTTTTGATCAGATTTCAGCGGTTTCGCATGCCTTCGATTGGCCCTTACACACTACCCAATCCAGTAGTTCTGGCGCCAATGGCAGGGGTAACTGACCGTCCGTTCCGTCAGCTCTGCCGCCAGTTAGGTGCCGGCCTGGTGGTCGGCGAAATGGTGTCATCCAGTCCGGATGTACGCCATACGCGTAAATCACAGCTGCGCCTGGATCACACCGGCGAACCGGAACCGATTGCGGTACAGATCGTCGGCGGAGACCCGGAAATCATGGCGCAGGGCGCCATATTTAATGTTGCCAACGGCGCCCAGATCATCGACATCAATATGGGCTGTCCGGCCAAGAAGGTCTGTAACAAGGCTGCCGGTTCAGCGTTGCTGAAAGATGAAGCTTTGGTGAAGGACATATTACAGGCGGTCGTCGGCTCTGTTGATGTGCCGGTCAGCCTGAAAATCCGCACCGGCTGGGATCCGGACAACCGCAATGGCGTGCGCATTGCCCGTATTGCCGAAGACGCCGGCATTGTCTCACTGGCGGTACATGGCCGTACCCGGGCCTGTGGTTACAGAAATACCGTCGAATACGATACCATCCGCGCGATCAAACAAAGCGTTGGAATACCGGTGTTTGCCAACGGTGATATCACCAGCGCCCGCAAAGCCTTCGAGGTGATGCAGTACACCGGCGCCGATGGCGTGCTGATTGGCCGCGCCGCTCAGGGTCAACCCTGGATTTTCCGCGAAGTGGCCCACTATCTGGCCACCGGCGAAGAGCTTCCTGCCCCACAACTGCAGGAAGTCGAACAGATTTTATTAAGCCACCTGGAAGCGCTGTACGAGTTTTACGGCGACTTTCTGGGCGTACGGATCGCCCGCAAGCACGTCAGCTGGTACCTCCAGTATCAGAACGGCGACAGCGATTTCCGTACCCGCTTTAACCGGCTGGAAGGCTGTACCGAGCAACAACAGGCGGTGCAGCAGTTTTTTAAGGATACGATCCGGAAGAAGGAATTGGCAGCATGAACACCGATACATTGAACAGCGAAGTAATCGAAAGAAGGAAGGTTGAGACAGTGACCGATTCAGCAGACTTGCAGCAATATCTGCGCACCCCGTTAGAAGCGACACAAACCCTGCGCGACAGTGTGGAAAAAGCACTGCAAAACTACTTTGACCATCTTGATGGTCAGGCCGTAGTCGATATCTACGACATGGTATTATCCGAAGTGGAAGCCCCACTGCTGGAAACTGTCATGAAGTACACCCGTGACAACCAGACCAAAGCTTCCGTTGTGCTCGGCCTGAACCGCGGCACCCTGCGTAAGAAACTGAAGCAGTACGGCATGCTTTAAGACTTATCCTGAATACTCAGCGGCTTTGTGGCCGCTTTTTCTTTTTTAAAAACATAGAAAACCTGACCATATGAGCAACTTTATTCCTGCCAACGAGATCCCCGCGGACATCACCCCTGTACGCCGAGCCCTGATCAGCGTGTCGGATAAAACCGGAATCGTCGAATTCGCCCAGGCCCTGCAGGCGGCTGGTGTTGAAATTCTGTCCACCGGCGGTACTTACAAGCTGCTGATCGACAACCAGATTCCGGCGGTTGAAGTCTCAGATTACACCGGTTTCCCGGAAATGATGGATGGCCGGGTAAAAACCCTGCATCCGAAAATTCACGGCGGAGTACTGGGCCGTCGTGGTCAGGACGATGATGTGATGGCCGAACACGGCATCAACCCGATTGATCTGGTCGTGGTTAACCTCTATCCGTTCGCCGCCACCGTTGCCAAAGAAGACTGTCATCTGGCACTGGCGATTGAGAACATCGATATCGGTGGCCCAACCATGGTGCGTTCCGCCGCGAAAAACCACGCTTATGTGGGGATCGTGGTAAACAGCAGCGACTACAGCAAGGTGTTGGAAGACCTGAAAGCACACAACGGCCTGACCTACAAAACCCGTTTTGGTCTGGCGCTGAAAGCCTTCGAACACACCGCCGCCTACGACGGTATGATTGCCAACTATCTGGGCACCATCGACCAGAACGCGGAAGTACTGAGCACTGATAACCGTCTGGCCTTCCCGCAGACCTTCAACAGCCAGTTCATCAAAGCGCAGGACATGCGTTACGGCGAGAACCCGCATCAGAATGCGGCCTTCTATGTTGAAGCCAACCCGGCCGAAGCCTCAATCGCCACGGCCAAGCAATTGCAGGGCAAAGAACTGTCTTACAACAACGTGGCCGACACCGATGCTGCGCTGGAGTGTGTAAAGTCTTTCGTTAAGCCTGCCTGTGTAATCGTCAAACACGCCAACCCTTGTGGTGTGTCTGTGGTTCCGGAAGAAGACGGCGGCATCCGTAAGGCCTACGACCTGGCTTACGCAACTGACAGCGAATCCGCCTTCGGCGGCATCATCGCCTTTAACCGCGAACTGGATGCCGACACCGCCAAAGCCATCGTTGACCGTCAGTTTGTCGAAGTGATCATTGCTCCTAAAGTGAGCGCTGAAGCCGCCGCCGTAGTGGCCGCCAAGCAGAACGTGCGTTTGCTCGAATGTGGCCAGTGGCCAGCAGAACGTGCCGCCGGTCTGGATTACAAGCGCGTTAATGGTGGCCTGCTGGTGCAGGATCGCGATAACGGCATGATCTCCGCCGATGAACTGAAAGTCGTGACCAAGCGTGCTCCGACCGAAGCCGAACTGCACGATCTGATTTTCGCCTGGAAAGTCGCCAAGTTCGTTAAATCCAACGCCATTGTTTACGCCAAAAACCGTCAGACCGTGGGCGTAGGCGCCGGTCAGATGAGCCGTGTAAACTCAGCCCGCATCGCGGCGATTAAGGCCGAACATGCCGGTCTGGTGGTTGAAGGTGCGGTAATGGCATCCGATGCCTTCTTCCCGTTCCGCGACGGTATCGACAACGCCGCGGCTAATGGCATCAAAGCCATTATCCAGCCGGGTGGCTCGATCCGTGATGAAGAAGTGATTGCTGCAGCCGATGAAGCCGGCATCGCGATGGTATTCACAGGAATGCGTCATTTCCGCCACTAAGTGGGTTGAAAGCGATTGCGCTCGCTGTAGCGGCGTTATTTTTTGCCTCGGGATGCTCATGTAGGTCAACTACACTGCGCTCCCTCAGCAAAAAATGCCTTGCTACAGCGTCGCTCATAACGCTTTCTGACGCAGGGGCGCGTAAATGAAATAAAAATCCGTAGGAGCGGGCCATGCCCGCGACCTGATCGAGATATCGCGGGCATGGCCCGCTCCTACAATAAGGAATGTAAGAATGAAGGTATTAATTATCGGCAGTGGCGGTCGTGAACATGCCCTGGCCTGGAAGGCTCTGCAATCACCGTTGGTTGAAAAAGTATTTGTTGCGCCGGGCAACGCCGGTACCGCGCGTGAAGCCGGTATGGAAAACGTCGCCCTCGACGTTATGGATTTTGATGGTCTGCAGAAATTTGCTGAAGATAACGCCATCGGCCTGACCATCGTCGGTCCGGAAGCTCCTCTGGTTGGTGGTATCGTTAATCAGTTCAGTGCCGCTGGCCTGAAGATTTTCGGCCCAAGCAAAGGTGCTGCGCAGCTGGAAGGCTCCAAAGCCTTCACCAAAGACTTCCTGGCCCGTCAGCAGATTCCGACCGCCGATTACCAGAACTTCACCGAAGTCGAACCGGCGCTGGCTTACCTGCGTGAGAAGGGTGCTCCTATCGTGGTTAAGGCCGATGGTCTGGCCGCCGGTAAAGGCGTGATTGTCGCCGAAACCCTGGAGCAGGCAGAAGAAGCCGTCAAAGACATGCTGTCCGGTAACGCCTTTGGCGATGCGGGCTGTCGTGTTGTTATCGAAGAATTCCTCGCCGGCGAAGAAGCGTCTTTCATCGTGATGGTCGATGGCAAAAACGTGCTGCCGATGGCTACCAGTCAGGATCACAAACGCGTTGGCGATAAAGATACCGGTCCGAACACCGGCGGTATGGGTGCTTATTCTCCGGCGCCAGTCGTTACTCAGGAAATCCATGACCGCGTGATGCGCGAAGTAATTATGCCAACGGTTAACGGTATGGCCGCCGAAGGTAATGATTACACCGGTTTCCTCTACGCCGGTCTGATGATTGACGAGTCTGGTGCACCGAAAGTCATCGAGTACAACTGCCGTTTCGGTGATCCGGAAACCCAGCCAATCATGCTGCGTATGCAGTCTGATATCGTTGCCCATTGTCTGGCAGCGCTGGAAGGCAAACTGGACGGCGAAACCGCGCAATGGGATCCGCGCCCATCTCTGGGTGTAGTACTGGCCGCTGCCGGTTACCCGGCTGACTACCCGAAAGGTGATGTCATCAGCTTGCCGGAAAACGACGGCGCTGACCGCAAAGTATTCCACGCCGGTACCAAGCTGGACGACGCTGACAATACCGTCACCGCCGGGGGCCGTGTCCTTTGTGCCACTGCGCTGGGTAACAGCGTGGGTGAAGCTCAGGCTCAGGCCTATGAGCTGATCAAACAGATCAGCTGGAAAGGCATGTTCTGCCGCTCTGATATCGGTTATCGTGCCATTGCGCGCGAGCAGGCCGATAACTAAGCAGAACGTAATGGAGACAGCAGGGATGAGGCAGTACAGAGGACGTAAGCATCTGATTGTCACCCTGCTGTTTTTGTTTTTCCTGCCGCTGAAACTTTGGGCCAGCAGTCCTGTGCTGCTGCCCACCTCCTCGTTTGATTACCCGATCACGCCCTATATTTCGGTTTACGAAGATCCTGGCCGCACGCTCGATATCAACGCCATGCTCAGCCGTGAGCAGCAACTGCGTTTTACTCCAAGCCACGCCCGCCGGCTGAAATTCGGCATCAGCGATTCCAATTATTGGCTGCGTTTCAGCCTGAGTAATCCTTATGCTCAGGAACGCGAAGTTGTTTTTACTTTGTCCGACAGCGATATCGACGATTTCAGTTTTTATGAACTCAGCGATGCACAGTCCTACCGCTATATCAGCTCCGATGATCCGGCCCGCAGCCTGCGTGGCGGTTTTTTACAGACGTTTCCGGTTGTACTCACCGTACCGGCACAAAGCACCCGCAGTTATCTGGTACGCATTCACTCTTATGGCCTGTTGAGCACCAACGTCAGCCTGCTGAGTCTCGACCGCTTCCTCAATAATGAGCAGGAATTTTTCATGCTGCAGGGCATGAGCATCGGCTGGATTCTGGCCACCCTTGCCTGGTTTATTTTTGTGGTCCGCAGCCAACGCATTATGCTCGCGGCTGCCGGCGCCGCTTATTGCGTCAGCATGATCATTTACCAGCCGGCGTGGATGGGACAGTTCTCCCTGCTGCTGAATATCAGTCCACTGATTGCCGATAAAATCGGTGAACTGGCACTGGCAGCCTCCGCAACCTGCCAGGCGCTGGCCGTACTGGCGCTGGGCTGGCATGGCAGCCGCGCCACACTGTACCGGCGGATTCTGCTGCTGGCGGCATTGGTTCACCTGCCGGTTGCTTTAGTGACCGTCTGGCTGGCACAGGAGGCCACGCTGATGGTGGTTGCCTGCATGATTGTCGCTAATGAATTTCTTGCAGCCCTGATTCTGACCCAGGGACGTTCTGAACACCCACAGGCTCAGCGCTGGCTGCTGACTGGCCACCTGCTGGTTGGTTTTGGTGTGCTGCTGGCCATCCTGACCAGCCACAACCTGTTATCGCTGGATCTGTTTACCAGCTGGGCACCGGTTATTCTGCCATTTATCGTTATTGCCAGTCTGGTGCTGGCAATTATGAGCATTAAGCTGCAACAGCACCCTTTGCAAAATCAGGCCAATGCCGAGCTGCGTATGACCCCTGCTCTGCTGTCGCAGATCAGTCATGAACTGCGTACACCAATCAATGGCGTTATTGGCATGACGGAGTTACTGGGCGATACCCCACTGAGTGCCAACCAGCGTGATTTCTCCGATACCATCGCCCTCGCCGGTCGCGATCTGTTGCATGTTGCCAATGAAGTTTCCGATCTGGCGCGCATCCAGAACGCCCAGCTCGAACTGGAGCAACGACCATTCAGTACCACGCAACTGCTGAATCAGGTTATCAGCCACTTCCAACAGGAAGCCAGCCGTAAACAGGTCGAACTGGTGCTGGATATCAGCGACGAGCTGCCGGAATATTTTATCGGTGACCGCGGCCGTCTGCAGACCCTGCTGCATAATGTTCTGGCCCGCGCTCTGGCTTATACCGAATATGGTGAGCTGGCATTGCAGGCATCTTATTACCAGACCACTCAGGCCCATGGACTGCGTCTTCAGATCCAGCTGAGCAGCACCATCGTCAAGCAGGACGAGCTGAAAAATGCATTCTCCGTTTTACAGCACCACCTGCCTCTGGCAGAAAACTACAGCGCCAAGAGCTGGAATCTGCTGGTAACACGCCATCTGCTGCAGAAAATGAAAGCCACTCTGGAAGTAGAAAGTATGACCAGTCAGGGAGCCTCGCTGACGCTCTACCTGCCGCTGGAAGCGGAAGCCGGAAACAGCATTCCCTCGCCGCAGGATGACAGTCTGATTGGTCTGCGCATTCTGATCGTCGATGACAATGCATCACTCAGAAACGTAATCGAAAAACAGGTACGCCGCTGGGGCATGCGCCCGGACAGTACCTATAGTGGCAAGGAAGCACTCGCCATGCTGCGTAATCAGATCAGCATCGGCCAGCCCTATGATTTCATCATTATCGATCACGATATGCCGATTATGGATGGCCTGCAGCTGGCAGAACGAATCCGCTCCGATAAAGACATCAGCCAAAAACCAGCGCGCCTGATGCTGACAGGTTTAAGCATCAGCAGTGTGCGCGACGATGCTCTGGCCGTTGGTATTCAGCACCTGCTGGCCAAACCGGCCAGCGGCGAACGCCTGCGTAACGCCTTGCTGACCCTTAAATACCAGCCTCAGGTGCAGAACGAAGGCAGTTAATCGGCCGCGACTGCGCGGCTTGCCGCCCACTGCCGCAGTGCCTGCATAGGTTCTGCCATCACCACTGACAACGGCCGGGTACGGCGGATTTCCTGCAACAGAGTATCCGTGCTGAGACCGGGGCCGGAATGCTCACTGCTGGCGGCATGCCAGGCCGATACCACCGCCTGCTCCAGCTCGGCACCGGAAAAACCGCCACTCTCTTCAGCCAGTGCAGCCAGATCAAAACGCTGTGGGTCCAGCCCGCGCTTTTGCATATGCAAACGCAGAATCTCGGCACGGATTTCGGGTTTGGGCAGATCAACAAAGAACAGCTCATCCAGACGGCCCTTACGCAGTAACTCCGGTGGCAACGCATGAATGTTGTTCGCCGTCGCCACCACAAATACCTGCGCATCATGCTCTGCCAGCCAGGTCAGTAAGGTGCCGAGAATACGCTGACTGACGCCGGCATCGTTGCTGTCCTGACCCAGTCCTTTCTCAATCTCGTCAATCCAGACCACACAGGGCGACATGGTTTCGGCAAGCTTCAGCGCTTCGCGCAGATTGCGCTCAGTTTCACCGAAAAACTTGTTGTACAGGGTGCCGAAATCCAGACGCAGCAGGGGTAAGCCCCAGGAACCGGCCACCGCCTTAGCCGCCAGACTCTTACCGCTGCCCTGTACACCGAACAGCAGTAAGCCGCGAGGCCGCAGTTTGCGTTCGGCGGTCATAAAGGCCTGCTGGCGCTGCCCCAGCCAGGTTTTCATCACCTCCAGACCGGCGACATCGCTGAAACGCGCAGTGTCGTATTCAAAACTCATCACGCCGTCCATATCCAGCAACGCCATCTTGGCGCGGCTGACCGCCGGGACATCGTCCTGAGTAATGGCACCGTCATCGACGATAGCACCGCGCACCAGACGACGGGCATCGGAGAAAGTAAGCCCCTTCAGATTGGCGACCAGCTGCTGCAGGGTGTCGTTATCACTGCGCACTTTACGGCCACTGAGCTTGGCGTAACGCTGGGCTTCTTCTTTCACCAGCGCCAGCAACTGGCTGTCATCCGGTAACTGCAGGCTGAAGCTGGCGGCCAGGCGCTGCAACTCCGGAGGCGCCTGCAGGCGGTGGCTGAGCAACACCACGGTTTTGCCGTAACGCTCATGCTGCAGAGCAATGTCTTTCAGCAGACGCACCACCAAAGGCTCTTCGAGAAACGGATGCAGGTCGCAGAAGATAAACAGTCCGCCCTGTTCGCGCTCGCGTACAATGCGCAGGGCATCGGCGGGCTGCGTGGTTTCGGTGGCGCCAATATCTTCACCAAAACCGAGGCGGCGCAGGCCATCGCTCAGCGTCCATTGTTGCAGCGCCAGACCGCGGCGGATGGCCAGCCGGGTCAGCATCTCCAGCGCCCGCGCTTCCTCATGGGATTCCAGCAGTAACAGCGGCACCTGGCGGTCGAGCAACAGGCTTAAATCGTGTAAATCCTGCATCGCAGTCTCCTTATTCTATGCGCGATTCTAACCACTCAATCGGCGACTGTCCGCCCTGTTCTGGCCGAAACTCACTTGATATGGGTCATGCGCCGGACGCCGTTATGCCGTAAAATGGCCGGAAATTCCGGAGGTATGAGTTATGAATGCCAACTCCCGTCGCTACTCGCTGTTTGACAAACTGATCCAGAACGCCGATCAGGCATTACGCACACTGGTGCCCGGTGCTGCACAGGAAGAACGCCCGTCCCCGGCGCAGCAGCGCCCGTACCACGAGCTGAACGAGGCCGAACAGAAACACGCCGCCGGGCTGATGCGTATTAACCATACCGGTGAAGTCTGCGCTCAGGCGTTGTATCAGGGTCAGGCATTGACCGCCAAATTGCCTGAGGTACGGGAAGCCATGGAAGAAGCCGCCCGCGAAGAAATTGATCATCTGGTGTGGTGCGAAGACCGCATCAAAGATCTGGGCAGCCATACCAGCCGTCTGAATCCGCTGTTTTACGGACTGTCATTCGGCATCGGCGCTCTGGCCGGAAAAATCTCCGACAAAGTCAGTCTGGGTTTTGTCGCCGCCACCGAAGAACAGGTGTGCAAGCATCTGAGTCAGCATATGACCAGCCTGCCGGTGCAGGACGAAAAGAGCAAAGCGGTACTGCTGCAGATGCTGGAAGACGAAGCCAAACACGCCACTGTTGCCCTTGAAGCCGGCGGCCATAAATTCCCGCTGCCGGTCAAACTGGCGATGACCGCGGTATCGAAAGTGATGACCAAATCCGTTTATCGCTTCTGATAAAACCCCAGCCAGTATAATCATGCCTCCGCATCGCGCACTGACCTGCACCAAAGCAGGTCAGATGCGGAACGAATAACTCCCGTCACCAATAGATAGAATCGCTGTTTAGCAGGCAAAATGCCGCTGGTCTCTTACTCTGAATAAAGATGAGTAAGGAGCATCCCATGAGCCGATTCAGCGTTATCGAATTTATCCGCCGTATTTATCGCCTGCCACAGGATTATCCGGAACTGAACTGGACCCGTACCGAGCTCTACCGGCGCCGGTTAGAGCAGGTAAAAAATGGCTGGATTATTACCGGCCTGATTATGCTCGCCAGCGGCAGTACCGCCGTGGTTTGTGTATTGGGCGCATTCGCCACCTTTTTATCGCTGGCGTTTCTTGAGCCGGATAATCCGCCACTCTGACGGTTCTTTAGTGCACGGAATCGCAGGCATAAAAAAACCCTCCGGCGGAGGGTTCTTTTATGGCTTCTGATTCTGAATTACAGGCTCAGAATTTTCTCGCCGCGGGAAATACCGGACACACCGGTACGTACCGTTTCCAGAACACAGCCAGCACCGATTGCTTCAATAAAAGCTTCCAGTTTGTCGCTGGTTCCGGTCAGCTGGATGGTATACACGCTGGCAGACACATCCACGATCTGACCACGGAAGATGTCGGCAGTACGTTTGATTTCCGCACGCTGCGCACCCACCGCCTTTACCTTGATCAGCATCAGCTCGCGCTCAATGTGCGGGCCTTCAGACAGATCAACCAGTTTCACCACTTCGATCAGCTTGTTCAGCTGCTTGGTGATCTGTTCGATCTTGCGATCATCACCGGTGGTGGTCATGGTCAGGCGTGACAGGGTGTTGTCTTCTGTCGGCGCCACCGTCAGGGTTTCAATGTTGTAACCACGCTGGGCGAACAGACCGACAACGCGTGACAAAGCACCCGGTTCGTTTTCCAGCAGAATCGAAATAATGTGTCTCATGTTCAGGTCCGCTCCGTCTTGCTCAGCCACATATCACGCATGGAGCCAGCCGGCACCTGCATCGGATACACGTGTTCTTCCGGGTCGACAGCAACGTCGAGGAAGACCAGACGGTCATTGTATTTATTGAAGGTGTCTTCCAGTGCCTGTGGCAGCTCATCGCGGCCGGTCACGCGGATACCCACGTGGCCATAGGCTTCCACTAGTTTGACAAAGTCCGGCAGGGACTCCATGTACGAGTGGGAGTGACGACCTTCGTAGTTCATGTCCTGCCACTGACGAACCATGCCCAGAGAGCCGTTGTTCAGACACAGGATTTTTACCGGAATGCCGTACTGCAGACAGGTCGACAGTTCCTGGATATTCATCTGGATAGAGCCTTCACCGGTCACGCATACAACCATTTCTTCCGGGAAGTTCATTTTGATGCCCATCGCCGCCGGGAAACCAAAGCCCATGGTTCCAAGACCACCGGAGTTGATCCAGCGATTTGGCTTATCGAACTTGTAGTACTGCGCGGCAAACATCTGGTGCTGACCAACGTCAGAAGTCACGTAAGCGTCACCCTTGGTGGCCGCCCAAATCGCTTCGATCACTTCCTGCGGCTTCATCAGCTGCGAGTCGTTTTTCTCATAACGCATCGCATGACGCTGGCGCCATTCGTTGATCTGTTTCCACCAGGAAGCAATGGCTTCGGCATCCGGTACTTCGTTGCTTTCATCCAGCAGCGCCATCATTTCGTCCAGCACGTTGCCAACCGGGCCAACGATAGGCACATCAACGATGATGGTCTTGGAGATTGAAGACGGATCAATGTCGATATGAATGATCTTGGCATCCGGGCAGAACTTGCTGGTCGCGTTGGTTACACGGTCATCGAAGCGCGCGCCAATAGCCAGAACCACATCAGCGTGGTGCATGGTCATATTCGCTTCATAAGTACCGTGCATACCCAGCATGCCAACAAAACGCTCGCCGGTACCCGGGTAAGAACCCAGACCCATCAGCGTATTGGTGCAAGGGAAATCCAGACGATCGACCAGAGCACGCAGTTTGTCGGAGCTGCCATCGATAATTACACCACCACCGGCATAAATAACCGGACGTTTGGCTTTCAGCAGCAACTCAACGGCCTTTTTGATCTGGCCGGAGTGACCACGCTGAGGTGGCGTGTAAGAACGCAGTTTGACCTTCTTCGGATAAACGTATTCGTAACGCTCATTCGGCATGGTCATGTCTTTCGGAATATCGATAACAACCGGACCCGGACGGCCAGTGCTGGCAATATGGAAGGCTTTAGCCACCAGCTCAGGGATATCTTCCGGGCGGCGCACACTGAAGCTGTGCTTAACAATAGGACGTGACACACCCAGCATGTCGGTTTCCTGGAAGGCATCATCGCCCACCAGATGGCTCATCACCTGACCAGAAATGACGACCATAGGAATCGAGTCGGTAAACGCCGTGGCGATACCGGTAATTGTGTTGGTAGCACCCGGACCAGAGGTGACCATGACCACACCTGGCTTACCGGTTGCACGCGCATAACCATCAGCCATATGAGCAGCCGCCTGCTCATGACGGACCAGGACGTGTTTGACTGCGCTCTGCTTGTACAGCGCATCATAAACGTGCAGCAGCGAGCCGCCCGGGTAACCGTAAATATATTCGACGCCTGATTCATGCAGTGCACGAACCAACATTTCTCCGCCGGAAAGTAATTCCACCGTACTATCCTCTTCACAAGCCCGCAGGGGCGTGGGTAACTGAAATAACTGTGCGATTAGAGCCCGAAACACAAAGGCTCTCTCAGGCTGGATGATAAACTTGTAGTTTCTCATCAGAGTCCCGTTGCCTGGTCGAGGACACCGGGTCTGAAACTGGGTCGGAGATAACCGCACCAGAGGCTGTCATTGTCAGCGAGCGGGGCACTGGGTGGAGGCGCAGGCCGGCTGACAAAAGCGCGGTAATTCTAGCATTCCCGGTATTATTGTCTAGCAAAAAACCGCCCTAAATCCTTGACAAATCATATGGTTTTAATAATGTCCGGAGCATGTCAGAGAAATTATCCTTTTCCTTAACAACGGATGTGTTTTATGCGTTTTTTTACTGCTTTTTTCGCTCTGCTGCTTGCTAGTGCAAGCCTTACGGTTCAGGCCGACAAAATGTACCGCTGGGTGGATGAAAATGGTCAGACCCATTTCTCCAGCCTGCCTCCCGCCGACAAGGCTAAAAATACTGAAGAATATAAAGTGCGGGTAAGCAAACCCGCCGACAAAGTCGATGGCTATAAAATCAACACTGATAAAGAAAAAGAAACGGCGACAGAAACCAGTGAAAGCAGCGAGCCGAAGGTGAGTAAAGCTGAAGCCGAAGCAGCCTGTGCCAAAGCCCGGAAACACAAAGAAGTGGTGAGCACCAATTACAGCACCCGCTTCAAGCAGGAAGACGGCGAATATCGCCCGCTCTCTGATGAACAGCGGGCGCAGCAGATCAAACTGGCGGACGAGCAGATTGCCAAATACTGCAATATGACCTTTTCCAACAAAACCCGTAATCAGTAAGGCAGGATTAAGTCTTTATCCAGATCAGGCTGGCCATACGGCCGGTCTGACTCTGACGGCGATAGGAATAAAAGCGTTCATCGCTGAAGGTACAGAATCCACCACCGGCAACCTCGGCCACGCCCGCCCGCAATAACTGCAGCCGCGCCAGCGCATAGATATCCGCCATCAGCCGATCACCACGCCCGGCACGGAAACAATGGTCCGGCGCCCAGGCAAAGGCTTTACGTACCTCAGGCCCCACCTCAAAGGCATCGGGGCCAATCGCTGGTCCCAGATACACCCGCACCTGAGAAGGCTCAGGGAAAGTCGCCAGCGTGTTCAGCAGAATCCCGGCCGCCAGTCCGCGCCAACCAGCATGGGCAGCGGCCACCTGCGAGCCATCAGCAGCACAGAACAATACCGGCAAACAATCAGCGGTAAGAATGGCACAGGCCAGCCCGGCACGGTCACTGAACTGCGCGTCAGCCTCGGGCACCACAGATTCACCACAGGCTTTAACCACCGTTGTGCCATGTACCTGAGATAACCATTGAATGCCCTGCACACCCGGCAGTTGCTGCCACAAACGCTTACGGTTAAACCGCACCCGGGCCGCATCATCAGCAACGTGCAGAGCCAGGTTGTTATGTTCGAAAGGAGGTAAAGAAACACCACCCTCGCGGGTGGTAATTACGGCACCGATACCCGCGGGCAGATCCCAGTCGGGTATCAGCAGACCAGACTCAGCGCTCGGCATCAGCTTCGAGCACATCGAGCAGATGAATAAAATCCTGCGGCAGATCCACTTCCCACTCCATCCACTCGTCGGTATCCGGATGAATCAGGCCCAGCTTGCGCGCATGCAGAGCCTGGCGGCCAAAGTGCAGCAGCGTATCGCGCAGCTCCGGGCCGATGCCTTTGGTCAGACGGGTACGCGCCGCATAGGTGGAGTCGCCCACCAGCGGATAACCGATATGCGCCATATGCACCCGGATCTGGTGGGTACGGCCGGTTTCCAGCTTGAGACGAATATAGGTGTGGGTCGGGAATTTCTTCAGCACACGGTAATGAGTAACGGCTTCTTTACCCATAGGATTCACCGCCATTTTGGTACGTTGGGTACCGTGGCGGCCAATCGGCTGGTCGACTTTGCCACCGCCGGTCATCACGCCCTGCACCACCGCTTCGTATTCACGCCCCATGGAGCGATCCTGCAGCTGACCGACCAGATTGTTCTGTGCCTGCAGGGTTTTGGCGACGACCATCAGACCGGTAGTGTCCTTATCCAGACGGTGCACAATACCGGCACGGGGGATATTCTCCAGCTGCGGGCAATGATGCAGTAAGCCATTCAGCAGAGTGCCGTCCTGATTACCGGCCGCCGGATGCACAACCAGATCGGCGGGCTTGTTAATGACGATGATATGGTCATCTTCATAAATGATGTTGAGCGGGATCTCTTCCGCCTGCCAGTTCCCCTCAGGCGCCAGCTCGGCTTCCAGAATCAGGGTTTCGCCGCCAGTGAGCTTATCGCGGCCACGCCACGGCTTGCCATCGACCGTCAGCTGGCCGTCTTTGATCCACTGCTGCAGACGCGAACGCGAATAATCGGGAAATAACTGGGCAGCGACCTGATCAAGACGCTTGTTTCCCATGTCGAAGGGAACTTCTACCCTGTTTGAAATCTGATTGGACATAAACTCTCTGAGATTAGCTGTATGGCTGCCGCGACGATCGGCTGTATCCCGCTAACAGCCAGTGCTGTCAGTTGGGGCTATGCGGGGACTGTGTTTTAATACGGCACATTCGTAAACCGGCACGTTGCCAAGTATATCGACAATCAGGAATGCACTCCATGAACTCCCGTTCGCTGTTGGTTATTTTTACCCTGCTACTCTGCGCCTGCTCAGGAAACCCCGACAAACCTCAGGAACTGACTGAGCGTGAGTACTACGAACAGGCGCGCGAGTCGCTGGATAACAATAACTTTCTGTCGGCCACCGAAAAGCTGCGCCAGCTGGAATCCCGCTATCCGTTCGGGCGTTACGCCGAGCAGGCACAGCTGGAGCTGATTTACGCTCAGTACATGATGTCTGACCTGGAAGCGGTACTGGCCACCACCGAGCGTTTTATCCGTTTGCATCCTCTGCATGAACAGGTCGATTACGCCTATTACATGCGCGGCCTAGCCACTTATGAGATGGGTTTTGCCTTTGCCGAGCGTTATTTTGACAGCGAAATCGCCCAGCGTGACCCAACACCCATGCAGGATGCCTTCAACCATTTCTCCGACCTGCTGATCCGCTTCCCCGATAGCCCGTATACCGCCGATGCCCGGGCGCGCATGGTGTACCTGCAGCAGCGCATGGCCTCCCATGAAATCGGGGTGGCGCAATACTATATGAAGCGCCACGCCTATCTGGCGGCCGCCAACCGTTGTGAGAACGTTCTGCTGCACTATCAGAAAACCCCGGCCGTTGCCGATGCGCTGGCGATTCAGGTTGAAGCCTACCGCCTGCTGGGCCTGAATAAAGAATCAGAGCAGGCACTGGCACTGCTGAAGCTGAATTACCCGCAGCATCCGCAATTAAAAGATGGTGAATTTGAAGACAGCGGCCTGGCTATGGTTGACCGCCGTTCGTTCTGGAACATCATCAGTTTTGGTTTGTTGGACTGAGCAGACAGCACAAATATACAGACACAAAAAAGCCCGCTATTGCGGGCTTTTTTGTGGATTAAATTCCGGCTTTCCAGCCGTTGGTCACCGGATAACGGCGGTCACGGCCAAAGCCACGCTGAGTTACGCGCACGCCAATGGGTGCCTGACGGCGCTTGTATTCATTAACGTCGACCAGACGCAGCACGCGCAGCACGTCGTCACGGGTAAAACCGGCACTGATGATGGCTTCGGCACTCATATCACGCTCAATATAACGCTCAAGAATGGCATCCAGCACCGGATACGGCGGCAGGCTGTCTTCGTCTTTCTGATCCGGCGCCAGTTCCGCCGATGGCGGACGATCAATCACACGCTGTGGAATCACCGGCGAGATGGAATTCCGGTATTCCGCCAGGGCGAATACCTTGGTTTTGTAGACGTCTTTTAAAGCGCCGTAACCACCGGCCATATCGCCATACAGGGTGGCGTAACCCACCGCCATTTCGCTTTTATTGCCGGTGGTCAGCACCATGTAGCCGCTCTTATTCGACATCGCCATCAGCAGCACACCGCGACAGCGTGACTGCAGGTTTTCTTCGGTGGTATCCACCGGCAGACCGGCAAACTCACCCGCAAGGGCCGCCATAAATTCACGGTACATGGGTTCAATGGAGATCGACTGGTAGCGCACGCCCATGGTTTCGGCCTGTTCTGCTGCGTCTTCTTTGCTCATGCCGGAGGTATAGGTAAACGGCATCATCACCGCCTGCACCCGCTCGGCACCTAACGCATCCACCGCAATGGCCAGTGTGAGCGCGGAGTCGATACCACCGGACAGCCCCAGCAAAACCCCTTTGAAACGGTTTTTATTGACGTAATCGCGCACACCGAGCACCAGTGCCTGATACAGACTGGCCAGTTCACTGTCCGGCTCTGCCGACTGCGCTGAAAGCGCCTGCAGCTTACCCGAGTGGTAATTCACCAGTGCCAGCGATTCGCTAAAGGATGGCATCTGCAGGACGCGCTCACCATCGGCGGCGACCGCAAAAGAACCGCCATCGAACACCAGTTCATCCTGCCCACCGACCTGATTCACATACAGCAGCGGTACATTCTGACTGCGGGCATGTTGCTGCAGCAGAGTCAGGCGCTCCCCATGCTTACCCAGATGGAAGGGCGAAGCGTTCAGGTTAAGAATCATTTCCGCACCAGCTACAACACTCTGCTCCACCGGCCCCTGGTGCCAGACATCTTCGCAGACGGTCAGACCGATACGATGCCCCAACAGATCAATAACACAGGGCTGATCACCAGCGCTGAAATAACGCTGCTCATCAAATACCTGATAATTCGGCAGGCACTGTTTGGCATAGCGCCCGAGACATTCGCCCTGATACCAGATACCGGCACAGTTATAGAGCTTGCCCTGCTCGCGCCACGGGAAACCAACGGCGATGGCGATGTTATGGCTGGCAGCGGCAATCTGCTGTAAAGCTTCTTCTACACGTGGCTGAAGGCTCGGACGCAGTAATAAATCTTCCGGCGGGTAACCGGTTACCGCCAGTTCGCTGAACACCACCAGCTGCGCACCCTGCTGTTGTGCCTGCTGTGCAGCCTCAACAATACGCTGGCCATTGCCGGAAATATCTCCGACCAGAAAGTTGTGCTGTGCCAATGCGATGGTAAGTGACTGTGACATACTCTCGGGTTACCCTGACGAATTTGCGCGTATTGTCGAAAAATTACCGGGCCGAAGCAATCATCAACGCACTGGCCGGCGCTTTTCGCCCGATATTTATACTTAAGGAGCCCCTGTGGCACGCTGGTTTAAATCCACTGAACTGGTTGTACGTGGCAACCGCTTGCTGCGCTTTTACAGCTATTATTCGCTGTTCCTTTCCCTGTTGCTGATCATTACCGATGCTATCGACCTGCAGAACGTAATTATTGGTGGCAAGCTGCCACATATTTTTCTGGTGGCATCATCAATCTATGTGATTGTCGCCTCAGGTTTTGCCGCAATCGCCAACCGCGAACCGGACCCGCAACAGGCCACCAGTTATGTCTTTGCTGAAATCGCTATTCTGGCCACTCTGATGCATGCCTCCGGCGGTCTGGATACCGGCTTTTCCAGCCTGATTCTGATTCCGGTCATGATGTCCAACCTGCTGGCTCCCGGCGTTCTCGGCTATGGGGTAGCCGCCTGGACAACCATTGCCGTGTTTTATACTCAGCACCTCTGGCCCGGTAACTACAACACCCAGGAAATTGTAAACTCCGGTTTGTATGGCTTTTTATGCTTTATCCTCGCCTGGTTAACCCAGACACTGTCACGTCGTCTGAACAGTGCCTTAACTCTGGCCTCTGATCAGGCGACACGCATCAAACGCCTGCAGCGTTTCAGCCAGCAGGCACTGCTGGAACTGCCCAACGCCGTCATCGCCTGTGATATCAATGATCATATTCTGTTTTATAACCAACAGGCGCGGCAGTGGTTCAGCCTCGCAGAAGGGGCACCGCTGCCACCGGCGTTACTGAAAGCCGAAGCCGATCAGGTTATTGAAGTACGTAACGAAAAACTGATGTTCCGTCGTGTGGCTCTGAATGGTTCCGAGCCCGGTGATTATCTGATTTATGTTGAAGAAGCCGCACGCATTGCCGCCGAGGCTCAACAGTTCAAGCTGGCATCATTAGGGCGTCTGACCGCCTCCATCGCCCATGAGATACGCAATCCGCTCAGCGCCCTGCGCCAGGCATCACAGCTGCTGGCAGAAACACCCTATCTGCAGGAAAGCGAACAGCAACTGACCCAGATCGTTGAACAACATTGCATGCGTATCAACCGTACCATCGAGGATATTCTGCAGCTGTCCAGACGTAATAAAGCCGTTGCCGAAACCCTGCGTCTGGCACCCTGGCTGCAGCATTTTCACGATCAGTTCCGCAACCTGACCAGCGGTCAGAGCTTTCATTTCAGCGTGCACTGCAACGACAGCCTGCTGGTGCAATTCGATCCGGATCATCTGCAACAGATTCTGCATAACCTGTGCGCCAATGGTCTGCGCTATGCAATTAAATCTGCACCGGATAATGCGCGTCTCACCCTTATCGCCCAAACCTTAAATGAACGTCAGGTACAGCTGGATATTATTGATAATGGCAGTGGTGTTCCGGCCGAACAACGCACCCACCTGTTTGAACCCTTTTACACCACCGAACATAATGGCACCGGACTCGGACTCTATTTATGCCGCGAACTGTGCGAAGCAAACCAGGCCCATATCCAGTATCATCCGATACCCAACGGAACCTGCTTCCGCATCATAATGCGAACATCCTGAGCCAATTGCGCCACAGAACGGACACTGTTGTATGAATAAATTTGCCGCCCTGATTATTGACGACGAACCCGACATCCGTGCCCTGATTGCACTGACGCTGAAGCGTATGGAACTGGATTGCTATCAGGCAGGAAGTGTCAGCGAAGCACTGACGTTATTGCAGGAACGTCCTTACCATTTCTGCATCACGGATATGAAATTACCGGATGGTAACGGCCTGGATCTGATTCAGCTGTGTAACACCCGCCATCCGGACATGCCGGTCGCCATGATCACCGCTTACGGCAATATGGAACTCGCCGTCAACGCGCTGAAAGCCGGCGCCTTCGATGTGGTGGCCAAACCACTGGATACCGACCGCCTGCGTGAACTGGTCAAAGCCGCCCTGCAGCTGACCAAAGTGCCGGCCAATATTGAAAACCTGCCTTCTGCCGACGGCCTGCTTGGCCAGTCAGACGGCATGCGCACGCTGAAAGAAAAAATATTCAAAGTGGCCCGCACCCAGGCACCGGTATTTATATTCGGTGAGTCCGGCACCGGCAAAGAACTGGTAGCACGTTTGATTCATCACCAAAGCGCCCGCATGGAGCAGCCGTTTATCGCCGTTAATTGCGGCGCTATCCCGCGTGATTTAATGGAGAGCGAATTCTTCGGTCACGCCAAAGGCAGTTTTACCGGCGCCAGCAGCGAAAAGGCCGGTTTTTTCCGCGCAGCCAATGGCGGCACCCTGTTCCTTGATGAAGTCGCCGAACTGCCACTTGATATGCAGGCCAAACTGCTGCGCGTAATTCAGGAAAAAGCGGTGCGCAGCGTTGGCTCCGAATTTGAAACACCGGTCGATGTGCGCATACTCTGCGCCAGCCACAAAGACCTTGGAGCACTGGTCAAAGCCGAAGAGTTCCGTCAGGACTTATATTTCCGTCTTAACGTGATCCAGATTAACGTACCGCGTCTGGCCGACCGGGCAGAAGATATTCCAATGCTGATCCGGCATTTCATCCGTAAATATTCCCAGGAATGGGGCATGCCGGAGATTATGCTGGAAGATAGCGCACAGCAGGCACTGCTGGCCTACCACTATCCGGGGAACGTACGTGAGCTGGAGAATATCCTGCAGCGTGCCGTCACCCTTGCCGAAGGTGACAGCATCGGCCTCAGCGACCTGAGCCTGAGCAAACCGATCAGCGAAGAACCGGACAGCAGCAATCCGCGTATTGAAACCAACAACCTCGAAGCCTACCTCGAGAACATTGAGCGCCGTGCCATCACCCAGGCACTGGAAGCCACGCGCTGGAACAAAACCGCCGCCGCCGAAAAGCTAGGCATCAGCTTCCGCGCGCTGCGTTACCGCTGTAAAAAACTGGAGATAGATTAAATTTCCGGATCGTTAAAGCAGCTCTGACATCAGGCCTGAGACTGAACCGAAAAACAAAATTTCAGCCTCAGGTCTGAGTGACACCAGCATAGCGGACACTAGAGTATTGAAAGCGGTGCCATGGACAGGCGCCGGCAACACTCATCTCCCGAACGGACTCAGGAGTTACTATGCATAACAATCAACATATCAAAGCCTTTACGCTTGTTGAACTGATAACAACAACCCTTATTGCAAGCCTGCTTCTCTTTGTCGGCATGCCTGCCTTTAACCGGTTTACAGAACGCCTGACTGCCGGACAACGCATATTTGAACTACAACAGGCAGTCAGCTATACACGCGCAAGTGCAATCAATAATCTGCAACGAACAACAATGTGCCCTCTCGACAGCAGCAAGCGCTGCGGCCAGGACTGGAATACAGAACTCAGTATATTTCTCGACCCGAATGAGAATAACCAGCTGGACAGTGGCGAACACCTGCTACAGCAGCTGGAGCCAACCCGGGCTGGTAACGATTTCAGAAGCTATACCGGCAGCTCTATCAGCTTTGACCCCCGGGGATTTTCCGGATTCCACAACGGCTCTTTAGGCTATTGTTTTCCCGGAAGTAAACCTATCGGAGCTGCATTCATAATCTCCAGAATGGGACGTATCCGGCGTGGTCTCGATACAGACGCAGATGGCATAGAAGAGACTGCATCTGGCCAAAATGTGCCATGTCGCTGAATTGATCGTGAACTGAGTCTCAGTCCGACAACCACTGGTCTATCTACTATGACCGCTTGTCTTGCGGGGGTTCTCCACAACAGCAGAACTGCCTAAAGTACACTCAGATATTTCCCTTACTCCGACCATCGGATACAGATATGAACTCACGATTCCGTCATCAACAAGGCTCCGCACTTCTGGTCAGCCTCGCCGTTCTGACTGCCATCACTCTCGGTGCGATGGTCGCTATGCAGCGATCCACGGTTCAGATCCGGATGATCAGTAATCTGCAGCATCAGCAGGAGATTACCAACGCTACATTAGGCACACTGAACTATCTGTATGATCAAATGGAAAATAATGGCGCACTGCAAAACGACATACTGATCAAAGCTGAAAGTCTCTACAAAGCCTCCCTGGCTGACCCTGCGACCAATACCTCATTCAATCCCTTTACTGAATTCAAGGCCAGTCTCACTCAGCCTTCGTTCAACAGCAAGAGTATCGCCACTGGTGGCATAACGGCCAGTGCCCGTAATCTCCCCGTTCCTCCGGGAACAAGCTTTTACCTGAAAGGCAAAGGAGGCTGCGGTAATGGCTGCTCGGTAATGCACGCGGCGCTCAATGTTTCTACCGTCAGTACAAATGGTGCAATCAGTGAATCTCAGGAAATTGGCGTACGCCGCCTGATTCCCGGAGGAACTGGCCAATGATTATTGCAACCCTTTTTATTAATCCCGAATTTTTACCAACCCGAGGTAAGAAACCATGAAGCTTTATTGGTTGTCTCTTATTGCTTTTGGACTGTTCAGCGGCCGTTTTGTCTATGCTGACGATACTGAGATTTATCGCAGTACCACTGGGCGCATTAACCCTAATGTGGTATTTGTGTTCGATACCTCCGGCAGTATGATTGCTGATACTGATGGTGAAGTTCCAGCCGCTACTGGAAAGAGGTCGAGACTCGATATAACAAAGCAAGCTTCAAAGAAAGCCATTCAAAACTTGTACGCGGAAGGCAAAGGAGTAAACCTTAGCATTCTCCGTTTTACAGATAGAAAAGCATCTTCTAGTAATATAACAACGGCTGAAGGTGGCTATTTATTAGTTCCGGCACTGGATATATCGAAAGCAACTAATTTTAATTTAATTACCAGCGCAATTGATTCCCTTCATGGTGCAGGCGGTACGCCGATGACGGAGAGTGTATATGAAGCAGCTTTATTTCTTTTAGGCAAACAACCTGTGTATGGTAATCTTGCATCAGGTAGCAACTATTATAGATCAACCGCAATATATGAGAAGGGGAATTGTAAAAAATATGATTGGAAATATGGATGTATTGAATATTACTACAATTATAAACACACTACAGACACCGTAAACAATCGCCTACCTAACAGCCCTTCAAGTACGATCTCTGATGGCAGTTATATATCACCTGTTACCGACACCTGCCAATCAAACCACATTGTACTATTTACAGATGGCTTGCCATCGAGTGACGAAGGCGTCAACGATACGATTAACGGGTTGATTGAAAACATGCCCAATCTGCCATCCGATCTCGATAAAGATTGTAGTGGCAGCGGTGGATGTGCAGAAGAACTGGCTTATTGGCTGCAACATACTGACCATTTCACAGACAGCAAACTGACGGGCGTTAATGACCCTAATGCCAAGGAAACTGATCAGCCAATTTATGTTCATACTGTAGGTGGCTTTAATGTTAATGATGCTGCCAATACCATGCTCAAAAAGATGGCTGAGCATGGAAACGGTATTTACCAAAAAGCTGATGATGAAGATAAGCTTGCAAAAGCGCTTGATCTGATCTTCAGATCCATTTCCGATTCAGCAGGCAACTTTGCGGCGCCAGTTGTTGCAGTAAATGCCTTCAACAGTCTTGAGCACAGAGACGAGTTATATTACTCCGTATTTAAGCCATCCGAACGCCCCGGATGGTCTGGAAATATTAAACGCTACCGCATGAATTCATCCGGACAAATTCTTGATGTAAACGGTGACCCAGCCATTGATTCATCTACTGGCTTCTTCAAAGATACCGCCAAAAGTTATTGGACTATCGGTGATCCTGATGGATCCAAAGTAACCAGTGGAGGTATTGCAAAGCATCTGCCTGCTGGCAGGAAAGTTATAACAAAACTAAGTGGTACGGGTGACATTACTGATTTAGTTAATGAAAGTAACATTTCTACCAGTATGCTGTCCGGATTACTGCCCAGCACAATGACCCTAACCTCCGCAGACAGAACAGAGATTCTTCAGTGGGCACAAGGGCTTGATCCAACGGCAACCGCCCCATTAACAACGGCCCGAGGCAGTATGGCCGATCCTCTGCATGGAAACCCAATACTGGTAACCTATAAAGAAGGCGATACTCTGACTGATGTTCTGTTCAGCGGCAATAATGCTGGATATCTGCAAGCTATCAATCCGGATGAAAACACTCCGGGAGAATACTGGGCATATATTCCTAAAGAACTTCTTCCGAATCTCGCCGTTTACCAAAAAGGTATCAGTAAATATCTGAAAATTTACGGATTAGATGGGCCTCTTAGCTTGTCTCACCTCGACACTAACGCCAACCGTGTTATTGAAAGTGGTGAAACGGCTTATCTGGCCGCAGGTATGCGCCGCGGTGGATCCAGCTACTACCTGCTCGACATCTCAAAGAAAACTGCCCCGAAACTTGTTAGTCAGATAAATAGTGGTGATTCCGGATTTGAGGAACTTGGCCAGACCTGGTCCAAGATGACTTCTGCTACGGTCATGTGGAAAGGTGTAAAAACACCGGTCTTCTTCTTTGGCGGTGGCTACGATACAGACGAAGATAATGCCAAAACCCGTATCACCCATGATAAGGGCAATGCTATTTATATGGTTAAAGCGACCACAGACAGTAACGGTAAAGCGTTTGATTTGCTCTGGAAAGTAACTGGCCGTTCAACCAACAGTCAGGGTTTAAGTCTAAGCGATATGAAGTCCAGCTTTGCCGGAGACCTTACACTGGTTGATAACGATGGCAATGGAACGGTTGATTTAATCTATGCGGCCGATGTGGGTGGCCGAATCTGGCGGTTCGATATTGACAGTAGCAATACCAGTGCAAACAACTTTGCGACCGGCGGGATAATTGCCGATTTTAATGATGGCACAGAATCCGGCAACATTCGCTTCTATACCCAACCGGATGTGGTTTATACCGACTACGGCCTGTTTGAAAGTGTCGATCCGAATGATCCAACCAATGTTATTGCCAAAAAAGAGGGGCGCTATCAAATCGCGATAGGCTCTGGTTTCCGCGCAGGTCCACTGAGCACCAGCGTTAAGGACAAGATTTTTGTAATTAATGACTTTAATACCACCAGTGTTCCGACCAGCGGTTACAGTAAAAAATCTGTTACTGATCTGGCGAATTACAAAAATTTCTCCAGTGCAAGTTACAGCCAAATACGTAATGGCTTTTACTACGAACTGACCAGATCCGGAGAGAAGGTGTTAAGTACAACACTCACGGTTAATAATGTAATTTATATTCCAACATTCCGGCCATCTGATTCAACGGTGAACATCGGTTGTGAACCAGATACTGGTCAGGCCAGTTTAATTAAAATTGAGCCCTTAAGCAGCCCACAAACAACTGAACGAAAAGTCACTACTACTGACTTGAATCAGGGCGGCATCGTGCCTAAACCTATTCTGGTTTTTCCTCCTGCCGACCCAACAACCAAGAAACCATCTGAACCAGTGATTGCTATTGGTACAGAAATTACCCCGGTAAGTGGCGACTTCAATGCTTTCCAGCAGACTTATTGGAAGGAAAACTGATCAATGAAAAGCGGTACGCGAAAAGGCTTCACGCTGGTTGAAATGATGATAGTCATTGCTATTGCAGCCATACTCCTCATGGCTGCACTGCCTGCAATGCAAAGCATGTCAGCTAATAGTCTTGCTGATCGCCTGTACAGAGACTTAGAGCTCGATTTACGCTACGCAAGAAGCCAATCCTCTACAACAGGACAATCTGTAAGCTTTGAACCGGTAGACAGCTGGAAGGGCGGATGGAAAGTCACGGATGTCAGTACGAATACAGTCCTTAGAGAAAGAAAGCTGACCCTGGCTGCCAATACGTTATCCAGCGTCACATTAAAAACCGGAAGTCCGTTAATTTTCGACCCTAAAGGACGAACCAACGCTGATGCGACAATATCCATTTCGGTTCCAGAGTGTTCTGGCCAGAGGAAAAGAACACTCCTTGTCAATCGCATCGGCCAGGTCATTCTGACAGGAGTAGCAAAATGCTGAGGAAACAAAGCGGTATCACTATGATTGAAGTGATGGTTACGCTGGCAATAACCACAACTGGTTTATTAGGCATCAGTGCATTGCAGTTGCAATCTAACAGAGCAGCCCAGGATTCCGGTAATCGCTCACAAGCAGTATGGATGCTTGAAGATCTGGCAAGTCGTATAAATTCAAACAGCACAGCTCTTGTCAACTACAACACCAATGGTGTTTACGCCTGTGGCAATGTGCCAACCCGATGCGCGGATTACGACGAGAAAGGCAGTAAGAAAGATGCCGCGATCTGCACGGCTACCGAGGTGGCTGCTTTTGATTTATGGGATGTTGCCTGCACAAAAGGTAATACAATTAACGGGGAAATTGTTCGCCAATCTTATGCTGATTTTATCAGCAACCCAAGATTGTCAATCACGGTAAATGCTGCCAATAAGCAGGCTACACTTTCTCTGACCTGGGATGTCAGGACATCGGGAAAAGATGCTGGCGGGAACACACTGTATTTTTCAAATGAAGGCACTACAGATCGAACAGCCACAATTACACGGCAGGTACAGCTATGAACAGAGCTCGTCAATCCGGGATGACATTAATTGAGTTGATGCTTGCCGCTGCGCTGAGCGTTGTTATTTCCTATTTCATTATGAACATTATGATCACCAGTGCCCGTACAGCGTCGACAGCAGAAGGTTTGTCACAGGCACAGGAAACCGGACGATTAGTAATGGCCTGGCTTGATAAAGAAATCGCAACTGCAGGCTATAACAGTGATTACCAGTCAAGCATCAGCGTTGCACCACTCGCGGAGTTATGTACAACCGCCGCGGTTCCCCCAGCCAATTCTGCGCATTGTACTTTTGAAACATCAAGCAACAATACAGGTGGTGATCGCTTAGCGATTCGCCGCTCAACCGGTGGCTTAACAGCCTCTCAAAAGGATTTGCAAACCTGTGGAGGTGAAGCCCTGGCTACCTCCATTACCGACAATATGACGCCAGTGATCGATGTTTATTGGGTAGAGCCCAATACCGGTGATACCGATCCATCAAACGATTATCAATTCCGCTGTGCAACTTATGATGAGGGTGGTATTAGACAAGGCAGCGCACAAACTATCGCTAATGGCGTTGAAAGTATGCAACTACTGGTTGGCGTAAGTGATGGATCCGGAAGCGGCAGTGTTGTCAATTTTGTTTCTGCGGATAAAGTCGCCGACTGGTCAGCTGTTACCGCCGTGCGATTAGCGATTCTTACCCGGGAGTTCAATGAAAATAATACCCTGCCAAACGATACCCGGGTATTTGGTTTACTGGATTCAACAACAGCTCCTTATACCGACACTATTGCACGCTACGTACAAAACGGTACAGTTTGGTTTCCAAATACAAAGAGAATGTGATGAATACTTTAATAAACAGCAAAGGTATTACAATACTTGAACTGATGGTAACGCTGGCGATCGTTGCAATTCTGGCATCCGCAGCTATACCTTCATACCAAAATTATTCTATGCGCGGCAACCGCAGTGATGGCATAGAAAGCATACATGCTATCTTGAGTGCCCAAGAGCGTTATTATGCTGACAATATGACCTATGCCGATTCCTTGACCAAACTCGGCATGGGAAGCACTTCATATACAACCCCTAAAGGTTATTACAAAATCACCGTCGAGAAATGTGGAGCCATGCCATACACTCAGTGCGTGCAACTGGTAGCTACTCCCCCTCAGGGAAATAGCCAAGAGAAAGATGGTATTTTAATTTTCAATACCACAGGTAAGCAGGTTAAAAAGCTTGGGTCTACTGAAGTAGACCTCTAATCGACGGCATTAAGCCGCAACTCTTTCGGCAACGAAAACACCACATTTTCCGGGCGGCCCTGCATTTCCTGCGGGGCTTCTCCGCCCAGAGCAACCAGCTTGTTAACCACTTCACGCACCAGTACTTCCGGAGCTGATGCTCCCGCGGTAATACCAACGGCTTTCACATCTTCCAGCCACTGTGGTTGGATTTCTGCGGCGTTATCAATCAGGTAAGCTTTCGCTCCCATACGCTCACCCAGCTCACGTAAACGGTTCGAGTTGGAGCTGTTCGGTGAGCCGACAACCAGTAACAAATCACAATCGGCGGCCAGATTTTTCACTGCATCCTGACGATTTTGCGTGGCGTAACAGATATCATCTTTACGCGGCCCCTGAATATTGGGGAACTTTACCCGCAGAGCATCAATTACACGCGCAGTGTCATCCATAGATAACGTCGTCTGCGTTACATACGACAATCTGTCCGGATTATTTACCGCCAGTGCTTCCACATCTTCTTCGTCTTCGACCAGATAAATATGTCCGCCCTGAGCATAATCATACTGCCCCATTGTGCCTTCAACTTCCGGATGACCTTTATGGCCAATCAGAATGCACTCACTGCCATCGGCGCTGTAGCGGCTGACTTCCAGATGTACCTTGGTCACTAATGGACAGGTCGCATCAAATACGCGCAAGCCACGATCTTCTGCGGTTTTTCGTACCGCCTGAGATACACCATGGGCAGAAAAAATAACAATGCTGTTATCCGGCACCTCATCCAGTTCATCGACAAAAATAGCACCACGCTCGCGCAGGCCATTCACCACAAATTTGTTATGCACCACTTCATGGCGCACATAAATCGGTGGTTCAAATAAATCGAGCGCACGGTTAACAATGTCGATAGCGCGATCAACACCAGCACAAAAACCCCGTGGATTAGCGAGTTTAATCTGCATCATGAACCTCAAGAATCTGCACTTCAAACTGCAGGGTTTTACCCGCCAGCGGGTGGTTGAAATCAACAGTTACCCAATCGCCTTCCACTTTGCTGATAACGCCCGGCAGTTCTGCTCCCTGAGCGTCAGCAAAAGAGACCATTAAGCCCGGTGCAACCGGCATATCAACAGGGAAGCTGTTGCGCTTCATTTCCTGCATATTCTGCGGATTCGGCTGGCCAAAGGCTTTTTCCGGCGGCACGCTGAAGGTCTTATGATCGCCGGTTGCCAGTCCCAGTAAATACTCCTCGAAACCTGGCAGCAGATTGCCATCGCCCAAAACAAAGTTAACCGGGCTACGTTCAAAGGTTGAATCAACAATCTGCTCATCGTCGATTTTCAACGCAAAGTGCATTGTGATTTTACTGTCTGCTGCAATGATTCCGACGGACATAATAACTACTCAATAAAAACTATATTTCAGGAAGCCTGACGACGTTCCTGCCAGGTCTCGCGCACAACATCCAATGCCATCATCACAGCACCGACGGTAATTGCCGAGTCAGCCAGATTAAAAGCCGGAAAATACGAACGATCCCAATGTACGGAAATAAAATCGATCACATGACCATACACCAGGCGATCAAATAAATTGCCCAAAGCACCGCCTAAAATCAGCGCCAGCGCAACCGGCATCCAGATTTGTGTACGCGGCAAACGTTTCAGCCAGACAATCAGCATGACACTCACGCCAAGCGAGACTGCGGTAAAAAACCAGCGCTGCCAGCCAGACTCATCAGCGAGAAAACTGAAGGCCGCCCCACGGTTATACAGCAGGGTAAAATCCAGTACGGGCAATAAATATACCGGACGGCCATACGTCAGCATCATTTCGGCCAGCTGTTTGGTGGCGATATCCAGCACGAATACCGCCAGTGCCAACCAGAGCCAGATTAATGCTGAGCGGGACTGCTGAGAATTCGGCATTTATGCAAAACGACGGACTTCGCCATCGCCCTCCACGTTTTCCACACAACGGCCGCACAGCGTCGGATGCTGAACATTCTGACCAATATCATCGCTGTGGTGCCAGCAGCGCTCACATTTGTCATGTGCAGACGCTTTAACCTGCACACGCAAACCTGTCAGCTCGGTTTCAACACCGGCTGCAGCATTGAAATCCAATACCTGAACACCGGAAGTAATGAGCACGAAACGCAGTTCATCACCCAGTTTTTCCAGCTGAGTTTTCAGTTCAGGCTGCGCGTAAATTTCTACTTCGGCACTCAGGCTCGCACCGATGATTTTATCGGTACGGGCTTTTTCCAGCACACCGTTCACTGCGATTTTAGCGGCGATAATATCGCCCCAGAATGCATCATCAAAGGTGCTGGCTCCGGTGTCAGGGAAAGCGTTGTACCATTCGGCCAGCATAACTGATTCCTCACGCTCACCGGCCAGACAGCTCCAGATCTCTTCTGCTGTAAATGACAGAATCGGAGCAATCCAGCGACTCATCGCTTCCAGCACGTGGTACAGAGCCGTCTGCGCACTACGGCGTGGCAGACCATCGGCTTTACAGGTGTACTGACGGTCTTTAATCACATCAAGATAGAAACCACCCAGCTCCGTCACACAGAAATTCATCAGTGTTTTGGTCAGGCCTTTAAAGTCATAGTTGTGGTAGTAACCAATAACTTTGTCCTGCAACTGGCGGGTATAATTCACCATCCAGGCATCCAGCGGCAGCAGTTCATTTCCGGCAACCATATCGGTCTGCGGGTTAAAGCCATTAATATTGGCCAGCAGGAAACGACAGGTATTACGTACACGACGGTATGAATCCGCACTGCGCTTGAAGATGTCCTGAGACACCGTAATTTCACCGGTGTAATCAACATCACCAACCCACCAACGCAGAATATCGCCCCCGTACTGTTTAATAACCTCGGCAGGCTCGATCGTATTGCCCAGCGACTTGGACATTTTGTGGCCATTACTGTCGACCGTAAAACCGTGCGTCAGCACACTTTTATAAGGTGCCTCACCGTACGCGGCGACACTGGTCAGCAAGGAGCTCTGGAACCAGCCACGATGCTGGTCTGAACCTTCCATATAAAGATCAGCCGGTGCCCGCAATCCTTTACGCTGACGCAAAACCGCGCTGTGGGATACACCGGAATCAAACCATACATCCAGCGTATCGGTGACTTTTACATAGTGTTCGGCGTCAGCGCCTAACAGCTCAGCGGCTTCGAGTTCAAACCAGGCATCAATACCTTTTTCTTCAACTTTCAGGGCCACTTTTTCAATCAAGGCCGCAGAATCCGGATGCAGTGCACTGGTTTCTTTATGCACAAATAACGCAATCGGCACGCCCCAGGTACGCTGACGGGAAATACACCAGTCAGGGCGGTCGGTCATCATGCTTTCGATACGCGCCTGACCCCAGCTTGGCTTCCACTCGATATTTTCATTCACTTCATGCAGGGCTTTTTCCAGCAATCCGGCCTGATTCATACTGATAAACCACTGCGGCGTGGCGCGGAAAATAATCGGCGTTTTATGACGCCAGCAATGCGGATAGCTGTGGGTAATTTTCGCTTTTTTCAGCAATGCGCCTTTTTCTGCCAACAGACCCAGCACACGGAAATTACCTTTATCGGCGGTACTTAATCCTGCCAGCTCCAGCGCATCCAGAGCTGCGTTGCTGATAAAGTTACCGGCGCCATCAACCAACATATCGTCAGATTTAACGTCAAAACGTTTAGACACCACAAAGTCGTCCGCACCGTGCATAGGTGCGGTATGCACCGCTCCGGTACCGGACTCTGCTGTTACGTGATCACCGGTAATGACAGGCACATATTTCGCACCGCCGTCTGCCGCGGGCATAAACGGGTGTTGTACAACGAAAGGTGCTGTTGCCTGCCCATCCAACTGGCCAAAAACCGAACCTTTAGCTGTGGCGATCACTTCAAAACCATCGGCCGCGATACTGTAGCGCTGCATGGCATCGTTCACCAGATCGGCGGCCAGCAGCAGAATTTCATCCTGTTCTTTCAGCAATACCAGCGAGTATTCCAGCGTCGGGTGTACAGATACGGCTTCGTTAGCCGGCAGCGTCCATGGTGTGGTGGTCCAGATCACAATACTGATCGTTTTTGCCGCCAGTGACGCATCAGCAGCAAAAGCCTGCAGCAATGCAGCACTGTCCGCAAAGGCGAATTTCACATCGATAGCGATGGATTGTTTATCCTGATATTCCACCTCAGCTTCGGCCAGTGCAGAACCACAGTCAGAACACCAGTTAACCGGTTTGAAGCCTTTGTGCAGATGGCCGTTATCGATGATTTTACCCAGCGTACGGATGATGTCGGCTTCGAATTTAAAATCCATGGTCAGGTACGGGTTTTCCCAGTCCCCCAGTACCATCAGGCGTTTGAAATCGGCGCGCTGGCCATTCACCTGCTCCATCGCATATTCACGGCAATGCTTACGGAATTCACTGGCGCTGACATTCACGCCAACCTTGCCGACTTTTTCTTCTACTTTTAATTCAATCGGCAAGCCGTGACAGTCCCATCCCGGTACGTAAGGTGAGTCCTTACCGCTGAGCGTCTGCGACTTCACGATGATGTCTTTTACGATTTTATTAATGGAGTGACCCAGGTGAATCTTGCCGTTCGCGTACGGCGGGCCATCGTGCAGAATAAACTGATCACGGCCGGCACGGGCTTCACGAATTTTCTGGTACAGGCCAATCTGCTCCCAACGGGCGAGCATTTCCGGTTCACGCTGTGCCAGATTTCCGCGCATCGGGAAGTCGGTATCGGGCAAATTCAGCGTCGCTTTATATTGGCTTTCCACTTTATCGTTCATAGCTGCGTCACTTTTCTGAAAGTCTGAATTCGGTTCAAAATCGGGATGAATCAGGCAAGGCGGCAAAATAATGTCTGGCCGCTGTTTTATCGGCCGTAATGGCCTGCTTTAGTTCATCCAGACCAGAAAATTTCTGTTCTTCGCGGATTTTATGTAAAAACTCCACCGTTAAATGGCGGTGGTAGAGATCGCCCTGAAAATCCAGCAGGTGTACTTCCAGCGAAGGTTCCGGCTCTCCGCTGATGGTGGGCTTAACACCACAATTGGCCACGCCCTGATATTTCTTGCCGCAGGCTTCGTCAATGGCACACACGGCAAACACACCAGTCAGCGGTAATTTACTGCGCCGCACCATCACATTGGCCGTTGGCGTATCCAGCATACGGCCCAGCTGACGGCCAAAGGCGACACGGCCCGACATGCGGTAAGGGTGTCCCAGCAGATGCGCGACACGCGCCAGATTATTCGCGGCCAGCTCGCTGCGTACGCGGGTACTGCTGACCCGCTCGCCGTCCACCTCAAAGGTAGAAGTATCCTGTACACGGAAACCATGTTCCTGCCCGGCAGCAGCCAGCGCCTGATAATCACCGCTGCGGTCACAGCCAAAACGGAAATCATCACCGACGATCAGGTGCTTAACGCCTAAGGCAGAAATCAGAATATCGCGGATAAAGGCATCCGCCGGCATAGAGCGCAGCGTCTGGTTAAACGGCAGGCACAGCACATAATCCACACCCTGAGCCGCGAGATCCTGCAGCTTCTCACGCAGGTTAGCCAGACGTGCCGGTGCCACATGAGGCGCAAAAAACTCCTTCGGCTGGGGCTCGAATAACATAACCAGGGTTGGCACCGAGTGTTGCTGCGCGACCGCTTTAAGCGCCCGCAGAATCCCCTGATGGCCAAGATGCAGGCCATCGAAATTACCGATCGTAACCGCACAACCGCTGAAGTCTTCCGGAATGTTATGAAGCCCACGCAATAAGCGCATCTACAACCACTACCCGCCGAATACAAAGGGCCGGATTATAGCCAAATGACTGCTCAGGGAACAGCCATTTGGCCAGACGTATGATTTCAGAAAACTTCGCCGCGCAGATGGCGCAAACGCAGCCCCGCTGCAATCAGCAAAGAAAAATACAGAGCGATACCGGAGACAACGATCAGCGCCATCCAGCCGGCACGCAGTGAAGGCGACCATTCCAGCCAGCTCTGCGCCGGCCCCATCAGCCACCACATAAGTGCCGCCAGAGCCCCATTAGCCAGCGCTAACTTGCCGGCAAAAGACCACCATCCGGTCTGCGGCTGATAGACCCCCTGCTTACGCAGGCCGCGGTACAGCATATACACGTTAAAATAGGCCGACAGCGAGGTAGCCAGTGCCAGACCCGCATGAGCGTACGGGAAAACCAGAATCAGGTTCAGCACCATATTCACCACCATCGCCTGAATACCGATTTTTACCGGGGTTTTCGTATCCTGACGGGCGTAATAGCCCGGCGCCAGCACCTTAATCATCATAAAGGCCAGCAAACCACTGCCGTAAGCCTGCAGGCTCAGACTCATCTTGCCGACATCGTAGGCCGTCACTTCTCCATGGAAGAAGATGGTCGACATCAGCGGCGTCGCCAGCAGCACCAGCGCCAGCGCGGCCGGCAGCGCAATCAGAAATACCATACGCACCGCCCAGTCGAGGGTACGGGAAAAGCTGTCCTTTTCATCCGCAGCATGACGACCCGACAGCGCCGGCAGAATCACCACACCGATAGCGATAGCAAAAACGCCCAGCGGCAGGTTGTTCAGGCGGTCGGAATAATACAGCCAGCTCACCGAGCCGCTCTCCAGAAAAGACGCCAGCAGAGTATCCAGTAGCAGATTGATCTGACTGACCGATACACCAAACAGCGCCGGCACCATCAGACTGCCGATACGCTTAACACCTTCATCTTTGGGCTGATATTGCGGGCGCACCAGCAGTCCCAGCCGCGCCACAAAAGGCAACTGAAATACCAGCTGCACCAGACCAGCCAGACACACACCCCAGGCCAGCGCAAACAACGGCTCTTCAAACCAGTCGGTCATCACCAGCGTGGCGAAAATCATGCACAGATTCAGCAACACCGGAGTAAACGCCGGTACCGCGAAACGGCCGTAACTGTTCAGTACGCTGGAAGCAAAGGCCGTCAGCGAAATAAACAACAGATAAGGAAAGGTGATACGCAGCAGATCGGCGGTTAAAGCAAATTTTTCCGGATCATTACGGAAGCCCGGCGCAAAAATCCAGGGCAGATAATCGGCAAACAACAGCGCCAGCAGTGTCACCGCCAGCAGTGCCGTTCCCAGCACACCGGAAGTACGGGCAATCAGCAGCTGCACTTCTTCCAGCGGCCGCAGGCGGCGGTATTCGCTCAGCACCGGTACAAAAGCGACGGAGAAAGCCCCTTCGGCAAACAGACGACGGAAGAAATTGGGAATTTTGAAGGCAACAAAGAAAGCATCGGCGCGGGCACCAAAATACTGCGCCACTACCACATCACGGATCAGCCCCAGCACCCGGCTGAGCAGCGTCATCAGGCTGACAATCGACGACGAACGCAGCAGGCCCAGACCTTTACCGGCTGGCTTCTGTTCGGCGGGAGTAGGGTCTTGCGGTTGCGTCATACGAGTCTCCATTTACCTGCGCGTATCATACGCAGCTACACCGGAAAGTCTGTAGGAAAGTCAGCCAGCGCCTGACACTATCCGCGCAGCAAACGACAGAGACAAAAAAACCCGCAAAAGCGGGTTTTTCGTCCGAACCGGAACGTTAATCAGAGATTAACCTTTCAGTGCGAAAACCTTAGCATTCAGACGACTCTTGATACGTCCAGCAGTATTCTTGTGCAGAATACCTTTGTTCACCATTTTGTCGATGTAAGGTTGAGTCTTAGTAAACGCAGCCTGGGCTTGGTCATAGTCGTTAGTCGCAACAGCAGCGTGTACTTTCTTAATGTAAGTACGCACCATTGAGCGCAGAGCTACAGTACGAGCACGACGTTTGATAGCCTGACGGGCGCGTTTACGAGAACCAGCGGAATTTGCCACAGTCGGCTCCTCAAAATTGGTTTATCAATCAAATCTAAGAGGGCCGGGATTATCCAGACATCCCGCCCCAGTGTCAACAAGGGCACCGCTTAAAAAGCAGTCCCTTCCCTTAATGATCAGTCGATGATCACTTTTGCAAAAGACTTCACCAGCGAATCCACGGCTTTCATCTGCTCCAGATACACTTCCAGCTTATCCAGCGGTAAGGCACAAGGGCCATCACACTTGGCTTCAGCCGGATTCGGGTGTGCCTCCAGAAACAGACCAGCAATCCCCAGAGCCATACCGGAACGTGCCAGCTGGAACGCCTGCTGACGGCGTCCATCGGCAGAATCGGCACGACCACCAGGACGCTGCAACGCGTGCGTGGCGTCGAAAATAACCGGCGCCATGGTCTTCATATCGTCCATACCCAGCATATCCACCACCAGGTTGTTATAACCGAAGCTGGAACCACGCTCACATAACATGACGCGCTCATTACCGGCTTCAGCAAACTTCTTGATGATATGGCGCATTTCATGCGGCGCCAGGAACTGCGGCTTCTTCACGTTAATGGCCGCACCGGTTTTGGCCATAGCCACCACCAGATCGGTCTGACGCGCAAGAAACGCAGGCAGCTGGATAACATCCACCACTTCAGCCACAGGTGCGGCCTGATAAGGTTCGTGTACATCGGTGATCAGCGGTACGTTAAAGGTCTTTTTGATTTCTTCAAAAATCTTCAGACCTTCTTCCATGCCCGGACCACGGTAGGAATTGATCGAGGAGCGGTTAGCCTTGTCAAAAGATGCTTTGAACACATACGGAATGCCAAGCTTTTCCGTTACTTTTACGTAGTGTTCACAGATCTGCATTGCCAGGTCACGGCTTTCCAGCACATTCATGCCGCCAAACAAAGTGAAAGGCGCGTCATTACTGACGTTAATACCGGCTACGTTTACGGCCTCGATCATGTTATTCCTCTGCTTATTCTTACTTTTGCTTAACGCACAGCCCAAGTGCTGCGCCAAAGTTACAAGACTACCAGATTATCGCGGTGAATAATCTCCGGCTCGGCAATATACCCCAGAGCCTGCTCCAGCTGCGCAGTCGGTGTGCGCACGATTTTCTGAGCGTCAGACTGGTTGTAATTAACCAGACCTTTAGCCACCAGATTGCCCTGCTCGTCTTTACAGGCCACCACCTGGCCACGTTCAAACTTACCACCAACCGCCACCACACCAATCGGCAGCAGACTGCGGCCACCTTCGCGCAAGGCTTTAATCGCCCCGGCATCCAGCACCAGTTCACCATGGGTCTGTAAATGCCCGGCAATCCACTGCTTACGCGCCGCCACCGGCTCTTTATCAGCCAGCAACATAGTACCCAGCACTTCACCGGCCCGCAGACGGGTTATGACGTTATCAATGCGGCCACCGACAATCACAGTGTCCGCACCGGAACGCGCCGCCAGTTTGGCCGCACGGATCTTGGTGATCATGCCACCACGCCCCAATACACCGCCGCCGCCGGCCATCGCCATATACTGCGGATCTGAGGCACGCCCTTCGGCGATCAGCTCAGCATCTGGGTTTGAACGCGGATCCGCGGTAAACAGGCCCAGCTGATCGGTCAGAATCACCAGTACATCGGCTTCCACCAGATTGGCAACCAGCGCCCCAAGGGTATCGTTATCACCGAATTTGATTTCGTCGGTAACCACGGTGTCGTTCTCATTGATCACCGGCACCACACCCAGACTAAGCAACGTGCGCAGGGTACTGCGGGCATTCAGGTAACGCTTGCGGTCGCTGAGATCATCATGGGTCAGCAGAACCTGTGCGGTAGCGCGCTTGTGACCGGCAAAAGCCGTCTCATAGGCCTGCACCAGCCCCATCTGACCGACCGCTGCAGCGGCCTGCAGCTTATGCACTTCGTCCGGACGCTTGCTCCAGCCCAGACGAGTCATGCCTTCTGCCACCGAACCCGATGATACCAGCACTACTTCGTGACCCTGCTGCAGCAAAGCTGCAATCTGATCCACCCAGCTCTGCATACCTTCACGATTCAGACCACGGCCATCATTGGTCAGCAACGCGCTGCCAATTTTAATGACCCAGCGCTTCTGTTGCGCCAGCTTCTGCCGGGTTTCCTGCCACTCCACAGCCGTCATTGCTTTCTGCCTGTTGCTCTCTGCGACTGCTCTTTCGAGCGTTATGGTTAGCCGCGATTATTCGCGGGTATAAATAACTTCCACGTCGTAATCGTCATCATCATCGTCATCCTGATCCAGCTCACGCTGCTGACGACGACGCTCGTGCAGATACTCGATATGCTCACGCGCTTCGGCCTCAACCTGTGCACGCTCTGCCTGTAACTGCTCGGCAAATTCTTCATCTTCCTGGGCACGTAACCGACGCTGCTCAATGTATTCCATGATGTCGCAGCTGATTTTAAACGTACCCTCGCGGTTAATCGCGGCAATACGGTATACCGGCCCCTGCCACTGCAGGCGGTCGATAACGTCCTGACAACGCGCCTCGCGTTCTTCTTCCGGCACCAGATCCAGCTTATTCAGCACCAGCCAGCGGTCACGCTGCGCCAGTCCCGGCGAAAACTGCTCCAGCTCGTTGCTGATGGCCTGTACGTTTTCCGCAGGATCGGAGTCATCGAAGGGTGCCATGTCGACGATATGCAGCAATAAGTGAGTACGCACCAGATGCTTGAGGAAACGCGTCCCCAGACCGGCACCATCAGAGGCGCCAGGAATCAGACCCGGAATATCCGCCACCACAAAGCTACGGTGCGCTTCGACCGATACCACACCCAGATTCGGCACCAGCGTGGTAAACGGATAATCCGCCACCTTTGGCTTGGCTGCAGAAACGGCACGGATAAAGGTCGATTTACCGGCATTCGGCAAACCCAGCAGACCTACGTCAGCGAGCACTTTCAGCTCCAGCTTGAGGTTGCGTGATTCGCCCGGCTGACCCGGCTTGGTTTGGGTCGGCGCCTGGTTGGTACTGGATTTGTAACGGGTATTGCCCAGACCATGGAAGCCGCCACGGGAAACCATCAGCAGCTGACCATGTTCGGTCAGGTCACCCAGCGTTTCACCGGTGTCTTCATCAATAGCCGTCGTTCCGACCGGAACTTTCAGATAGAGGTCAGCACCTTTATAACCGGTACAGTTACGGCTGGAACCGTTCTTACCGTTTTCGGCCTGATAATGGCGTGTGTAACGGTAATCGATCAGGGTGTTCATGGCATCATCGGCTTCCAGAAAAACCGAACCACCATCACCGCCGTCACCACCGTCCGGGCCACCTTTAGGGATGAACTTTTCGCGACGGAAGCTCATACAGCCATTGCCGCCCTTGCCCGCCTGAACGGTAATTCGCGCCTCGTCGACGAATTTCATGCCTTATATCCTCTTGAATGCAAACAAAAACGCCCTGACTTCAAAGTGAACTTTGCAGCCAGGGCGCTCGGGTAAGTCGTGCAGCGATTAAGCGGCTGGAACGATACTTACAAACTTACGGTTTTCCGGACCTTTTACCTCGAAGGTAACAACGCCGTCTGCAGTAGCAAACAGAGTGTGGTCACGGCCAACTTTAACATTGGTACCAGCGTGGAAACGGGTGCCACGCTGACGAACGATGATGCTGCCTGCTTTTGCAGCCTGGCCACCAAACAGTTTGACACCAAGGCGTTTACTCTCGGAATCACGACCGTTACGGGTAGAACCACCAGCCTTTTTGTGAGCCATTGCTTTTCTCCTGTTTTGGGGTCACTGCAACACTGCGGATGCGGCGGTTTGGCAAACCGGCACGGACCCCGGACTTAATTCAGATAATTAGCCAGCGATGCTGGTGATTTTCAGTTCAGTGAACCACTGACGGTGGCCCATTTGCTTCATGTGGTGCTTACGACGCTTGAACTTCAGGATCTTCACTTTCTTGTGACGACCGTGAGCAACGACCTCAGCAGTCACTTTAGCGCCTGCAACAACAGGAGCACCGATCTTAACGTCATCGCCGTTACCGATCAGCAAAACTTTTTCCAGAGCAACGGATTCGCCGGTAGCGATTTCCAGTTTCTCAACTTTCAGGGTCTGGCCTTCTTCAACACGGTACTGTTTACCGCCAGTTACTACTACAGCGTACATACTGTAATCTCCACATGAGCCCATAAACGGGCACTTACTTGGCTGCTACTTTCACGACCTGCTTCTACTGGCAACGCTCTGGTTTCCATATGGCAGGGAGCAGAATTTCGGGGCGCGAGACTATACCCCAGCTTATCCACACGCGCAAGTCACAATTCTATTGGGCGGTAAGCCTGCCATCCGGCTGACATCAGCAGCGAAAACTCCCGGCCAGCGGCGACGGCAATTACAGGCCAAAAAGTAAAAATATGCTGAAAAGCCGGTTTCAGGCGGCCAAAAACTGACTTTTTCACCCGCTATCGTTGTCAGCCCTTCCAGTACATCGCTACACTGCACGCCTTCAGCCGCTCCGGTTCTGCCTGCAAGCTCCGCCGGAGTCGAGCGCCGTTTTTTATAAGGCCCTTAATTCATGCAGATACAAGATATTCTCGCTGTCGTCAGCGACGAATTTCAGGCGGTGGATCGCCTGATCCATACCCAACTGGCATCGCGCGTTCCCCTGGTTGAAAAGATCGCCGACTACATTGTCAGCAGCGGCGGCAAACGCATTCGCCCGCTACTGGTACTGATGACCGCCAAAGCATTCGGCCAGTGCAACGAGCAAGCGGTTAAGCTGGCCACCGTGATTGAGTTTCTGCACACCGCCACCCTGCTGCACGATGACGTGGTCGATACCTCGGACATGCGCCGCGGCAACCCGACCGCCAATGCCAAATGGGGCAACGCTCCCAGCGTACTGGTCGGTGACTTCCTGTACAGCCGTGCCTTTACCATGATGGTTGAACTGGGTTCACTGCCAACGATGAACATCCTGTCGAATGCCACCTGCGTGATCGCTGAAGGTGAGGTTCTGCAGCTCACCAACGTAAAGAACCCGGACACCAGCGAAGCCCAGTATATGGATGTTATCCATGGCAAAACGGCGATGCTGTTTGAAGCCTCAACCCATGCAGCCGCCGCTCTGCTGCAATGCACTCCCGAGCAAAGCCGGGCCATGCAGGAGTATGGTAAGGAACTGGGCATGGCCTTCCAGCTGATTGATGACGTGCTGGATTACGAAGGCGACGCCGAAGCCATGGGTAAAAACGTCGGCGACGATCTGGCCGAAGGCAAACCAACCCTGCCGCTGATTCACGCCATGGCTCATGGTAACGAACAACAGCGCAGCCTGATCCGCTCGGCGATCCGCAAAGGCGGCCTTGACGATATGGCCGACGTACTGAATGCCGTACGCGAACTGGGCTCGCTGGAATACACCCGTCAGAAAGCCTACGACTGTGCTGACCGCGCCCAGGCGCATCTGCAACTTTTACCGGATTCAGAGGCCAAAGAGGCCCTGCGTGCGCTGGCGTTACTGGCGGTGAAGCGTAATACCTGACAGACGGACAATGACCCGGAGGTTATCTGTGGCGAAGTGGTTACTCTTGTGTATTTCTCTGTTCTGGCTGCCGGCGCAGGCCGGCTTGCTGGACAGCCTGACCGGTAACGACGAGCCGGACTTTCTGCCGGTCGAACAGGCATTTCCGCTGACCACGCTGGTCGATAATGGCCAGCTGCACGCCAGCTGGCACTCCGCCGATGGCTATTACCTCTACAAGCACCGCATCTTTATCCAGCAGGGTGAGCTGAAGGCCGACCCGGTGTACTACTCGCATCCGGGTAAAGAGAAAGAAGACGAAGCCTTTGGTCTGGTCACTGCATTTTATGGTGAGCTGGATACCCGCTTTGACCTGAGCCGGTTTCAACCCGGCGAACTGGTATTGCACCACCAGGGCTGTGCCGACGCCGGCCTGTGCTATCCGCCGCAGCGCTCTCGCCTGACCATTACTCAGGCCGATATTCAGGCTGCACAAAACACAACGGCCAATGCCAACTCCGATACGACGTCAGGCAACAGTGTCGCAGACAGCTGGTTCAGCAACCGCTCCTGGGGCGCCGTTGTCGGTTTGTTCTTTCTGCTGGGCCTCGGCCTGACCTTTACCCCCTGCGTGCTGCCGATGGTGCCCATCCTGACCACGGTTGTTCTGGGTCAGAAGAATACCTCCGCCAGCCGTGGCTTTATGCTGTCATCCATCTACGTGCTCGGTATGGCGCTGACCTATGCCGCCGCCGGTCTCACCGTAGGCCTGCTGGGTGCCGGAGCCAATATTCAGGCCTGGATGCAGACACCCTGGGTACTGATTCTGTTTGCCGTTCTCTTTGTGCTGCTGGCACTGGCCATGTTTGGCCTGTATGAGCTGCAACTGCCTTCTGGCCTGCGTAATCGTCTGAACCAGCTGAATCAGAACCAGAAAGGCGGTCAGTGGCTGAGCGTCTTTATCATGGGGGTTCTTTCCGCTCTGGTGGTATCCCCTTGTGTATCTGCACCGCTGGCGGGCGCGCTGGTTTATCTGAGCACCACCGGCGACGCCGTTTTGGGCGGCAGCGCATTACTGGCGCTTGGCCTCGGTATGGGCGCACCACTGATTGTGCTCGGCACCACCGGCGCTTCGTTCCTGCCTAAGGCCGGCGGCTGGATGAACCAGATCAAGGCATTCTTTGGCATTCTGCTGCTGGGCGTTGCCATCTGGCTGCTGAGCCGTATCCTGCCCGAGAGTATCAGCCTGCTGCTGTGGGCACTGCTGGCACTGTTTTACGGCATCAGTCTGGGTGCACTGGAACCGGCCGCCAGCGGCATTCAGCGGCTGGTTAAAGGTCTGGCCTGGGTGTTTTTACTCTACGGCATCATCGCCTTTGTTGGCGTACTGCAGGGCAACAGCAACCCGCTGCAACCACTGAGCGGCGGTCTGGTTGCGGCTAACACTAACAGCACAACAGCGCACAGCTCAGCCTTCTACCGCAGCGATTCCGTTACCGATATTGAGCGCCGGATTGCTGCCAGCCAGCAACCGGTGATGCTCGATCTGTACGCCGACTGGTGCATCAGCTGCAAAGTGATGGAAGAAGAAATCTTTGCCGAGCCCGATGTGCAGCGGATGATGAAGAACGTCCTCTGGCTGCAGCTCGATGTCACCGATAACAGCGCCGAGCAGATTGCCTTTATGCAGAAGCACGCGATCTTCGGCCCGCCAACCATTCTGTTTTTCAATCAGCAGCAGGAAATGCAATCCGCCCGTATTGTCGGAGAGCTGGACAAAGCGGCCTTCCTGCAGAAGGTTCAGGCCGCCGGTCTTACTCAACCCTGACTCAAAAAAAGCAGAGCTCTTCACCGTCCTGCGGAATATGTAAGCGTTCCAGAATACCTGCCCGACGTGCTGCCAGTGTCAGTGACTGGCGTGTCACCGGGCAGTGATCCAGAGCCTCCAGATGGTTTGCCACCACCACTCCCTGACTGAGGCGTGCGGCTTCCAGCGCTTCTTCCTGTCCCATGATGATATCGCCACCGATATCAAACCGTGCCCCTCCTGCCGGAATCACCGAAACCTGCGGCTGCTGCTCCGTCAGACAACGTTTCACTTCAGCTGTCAGCAGTGTATCACCTGCTATATACAGACTTGGCTCCTGCGGATAGCGAATCAGGTAACCAAAGCCATGGGCCATCATGCTGCCCACAATCCCGCGGCCGTGCACGCAGGGAACCGGCGTAATTTCGCCTTCCAGAAAAGACTGTGTTCCGCTTTGCAGCGGCTGAACGTTCAGCCCCTTACTGCGCAGAAAATCAGCATCTCCAGTCATACAGAATACTGGTATACCGCGCTCACGCAGCCAGCGGCTGCCAGCCCGGTCAAGATGATCAAAATGCCCCTTCTGGCAGTGGGTAATCAGACAATGGGTCACTTCATTCAACCAGGCATGGCTGTCATCCGGAAGCTCAACCAATGGGTTACGCCGACGGCTGAAGGTTGCATATTTCAGCGCAGGGATAGCCCCTTTGGGAGCCAGCATGGGGTCCACCAGAATGCGTTTGTCGCCCAGCTCAACAATCATGGTGGCATTACGGATCTGTCGTATTTTCATAGCGTTCTCCTCTCTTATTAAGGGCATTGTAGAGAGGGCCTGCACGCGCTAGCATGGCAAAAATCGACATAAAACAGACATTTTTAAGCAGATGAACATTGGATTACTGCTCTACCCTGATTGTATCCCTGCCGGCCTGTTCGCCTTTGCCGACCTGCTGACTGCCTGCAATCTGCGCCTCGGCAAGCGGCAATTCCGTATAACCTGGCTGAGTGAACCCGGCGGTGCATTGCCGGTCGCCAATGGTCAGACGCTCGACACTCTGGCACTGGCTGCAAACCCACCGGATGCCCTGCTTATCCCCGGTGCCTGGCGTGATCGTCATCAGGTCATACAGGCAAGTGACCAGGCGCTGGTTAATACCCTGCAGCGGCTGCCGGACAACACACAATTATGGAGCTACTGTACCGGCGTTTGTCTGCTTGCCAGCAGCGGACGTCTGGATCAGCACAACGCCACAACAACCTGGTGGCTGAAAGATACAGTCAGTCAGGCTTTTCCACAGGTTCACTGGAGCCTGCAGCACAGCTGCCTGTTTGACGAGCATCTGGCAACGGCCTCGGGAGTTAACGGCTATCTGCCCATCGCGCTGAAGCTGATCAGCCGCTACTGCGGTGCTGCTCTCGCCGAAGAGATCCGTCGCTATATGGTGCTGCCGCGACCGAATGAACAGAACAACCCTTTTCAGCAACTTCCCCTGTTACTGCAACAAAGCGAGTTGTTACGCCGCATTATCCAGTGGGTGGAGCAAACTCCGGCACAACAGGTACAAACCTCTGCGCTGGCCGACCATCTGCACCTCACCCCGGCCACACTGGCACGCAGGGTTAAGCAGGAAAGCACAATGACCTGTGCGCAGTTGCTGCGGTTGATCAAACTGAATCAGGTCAGTGATCAGTTACAGACCAGCAACCGCAGCATCAGCGAAATCAGTCATATGCTGGGGTTTGTTGATGACAGCAGCCTGCGCCGCAGCTTTCGCCAGCTGACCGGCCTGACGCCAGGCGAGTATCGTCGGCAATTCGGCTGAGCCCTTGAAACTTCATTACCGAAGACGCATATAGATGGCATGTTTTCGCGGAGATTCCATCATGCATTACACCTGCCCATCCTGTGCGGCCATTAACCGCATCCCTGAAGATCAGCAACAAAAGCTGCAGGCCCAGTGCGGGCGCTGCAAACAGCCCTTATTCAACGGTCGTCCGGTGGAGCTGAACGACAGCAATTTCCAGCGTTTTCTGCTGAAAAATGATCTGCCGGTTGTGGTGGACTTCTGGGCCAGCTGGTGCGGCCCGTGTCAGATGATGGCGCCGGTATTTACCCAGCTGTGCGGACAAATGCAACAACAGATGCGCTTTGCCAAGGTCAACACCGAACAGGCGCAGCAAACCAGCGCGCAACTCGGCATCCGCAGTATTCCGACGCTGATTGTTTATCATCAGGGAAAAGAAATTGACCGTCTGGCCGGAGCCCTACCGGCACCGCAGCTGCAACAGTGGTTGCAGGCGGCGCTGAGTAAAATTCACTGATCTCAGACAGAGTCTCTGTCAGGCAGGCGCTTTCCGGCAATATCAGCCAGCGCCTGCAGCACCGGCTGCAGCGGGCCGGTGACATCTGCGCAGTTACGATACAGGCGCTCCAGCTGACCCATATGATTACGCACCAGCTGCGTCAGATGCTGCTCCTGATCCGGATCGAGATTCAGCAACAGCAGCTCTTCTGACAACTCCAGCTCCAGCTCCTGCACGGTTTCACGCGCACTGTTTAACCCCTGATCCTGACGCTGCTGCAAATGCTGCAGGGCATATTCCACATCGTCCAGTGCATTCAGCAGCGTCTGCTGCTGATGCAGTTTGTGCTCAGTCGCCAGCGACTGCAGCCTTGCATGTACACTGCTCATAAGAACGCACAGGTGATCTTTTATCCGGCCATAGCGTGCCTCTTCCTGCCAGGGCACGTTCTTGATCAGCACGGATGCATTACCAAAGTTCACTATCATGCGTTTTTCCAGCTCGATAATACGCGCGCCTTCGCGGCAGCTCAGCAACAGCTCCGCTTCCAATGGCCGCACCTGCTCAGCATGCGAGACAAAACAGAACTCCGGCCCCGTCCAGCAAGCCAAAACAGCATTCAGGCCAAAGTTTTTCAGGCTGGCAATCAGCACAGAGGCCAGCTGCTGGCGGTTTTTACAGCCCATAACCTGTTCGATAAAGCGACTGATCTCCCCCTGCTCCGCCGAGTGAGTCATGGCTTCAAACGCCGCCTGGCGGGCATAATCGGCCGATGATTGCAGAATTTCCCGCTGCTCTTTACTGAGCAGAGCGCGTTCAACCTTGGCGCGCATCTCGTCAATATTAAAAGGTTTGCTGATAAAATCGTCAGCCCCGGCAGCATACCCCTGCAGACGCTGGTCAAGATCACTCTGACCGGAGACAAACAGAATCGGCGTATGGCGTGTTGCTTCACGGGCACGCAACAGACGACAGATTTCATAGCCATCACGGCCCGGCATCTGAATATCCAGCAGAATACAGTCCGTCTCCGGACGCAGACCATTCAGAAACCCTTCCGGATCGGTAAAGGACTGAACATCGTAGTTATCCAGCGCGCGCTCAAGCAACCTGACCATGCTGATCTCATCATCCAGCAGCGCAACGTTGTTACAACTCATATCCCTCTCCCTGAAATAATTAACGATTTGATCTGCATCAACTATAGCAAAGCCCCTGCAAACGACAGGGATTCGCCTGATCTGTATCAAGACGCTTTCTGCCAGAGCAGGCAATCTGAAAGCATCTGCAAAAGGAGGCCTGATAATGACAATTGAACACCACGACCTGCACAGCGAATTTCCGGACATGGGCGACCAGATCCGTTCCCTGAAAATGAAAGACCGTCACTTTGCCCGTCTGTTTGACGAGTACCATGAAGTTGACCGCGAAGTACGTAAAATCGAAGAAGCCGTTGAAGCGGCCTCCGATGAGCGCCTGGAAGGCCTGAAAATGCGCCGTCTGCATCTGAAGGACGACTTGTATGCGATGCTGAAAAGCGCCTGAACATTTCTGCCAGACACAAAAAAGCCCGGATTTTCCGGGCTTTTTTGTAGATAACGCATCACTTATCAGAAGTTTTTGCGTACACCGATAACGAAATTCAGATCGGAATCATCTTTATCGTTATTGTCGCCATAAGGGGTGTCATCGCTGATAAAGTCAGCAGCGATAAACAGATCAATCTTATGGAATTCGGGGAAATCACGGGCCACTTCAACGCGGGCAGTCAGCGCTTTATCATCAGCGTCATCCACCATCCACATACCAACGGCTACGTCCAGGTACAGACGCTGAGGCAGGTGTTTTTCGAAGGTGACTTCCGGATACCAGTACTGAGCCTTTACGCCACGGTGCATATTGACAGATAGACCTTTAGCCGGGCTGGTACCCAGTTTGAATTCGGTTTCTTCACGACCCACATCGAACAGGGTGTTGTAAGTACGCACGCCCATATCGAGGTTAAAACCATCGAACTGGTTGTTGTAGCCGAAATACACGTCCATCTCGACCGGCAGACCTTCGGCGCCGTCTGGCTTATCAACATTGGAGAACCAGGCACCGGCATAGGCATTACCGTTTTTAACATCTGCACCACCCTGCAAGGCCGGACCATCATCAGTCTGGCTCAGGCCACGGAACAGGTAGTTTGAGACAAAAGCGGCGTTATACGTCACAGTGGCGGCGGATGCCGCAGACGAGAGTGCCAAAAAAGCCGGAATGGCCAGCAATGTAGTGCGTTTCATGGGGTTCCCTCAGTGAATTAAACAGGAACCCCTTGTCTACCACAGAGCGATTACAGAATCATCGCCCAGCGTTTCACAATCCAATAACGTTCACAGAAAGAGCCGCTACAGAATCACGGCCCACAGCATTTTACAATCCGCCAACGTTTTCCCCCTGCGCCTGCAGATCCGCATGGTAAGACGAGCGCACCAGCGGGCCGCTGGTCACACGCAGGAAACCCAGACTCTTGGCGATATCCCCCAGTTCTTTAAACTCTTCCGGTGTAGCAAAACGCTTAACCGGTGAGTGATTTTTGCTCGGCTGCAGATATTGCCCCAGCGTGATGTGATCAATGTTATGCGCGCGCATATCCTTCATCACTTCAATCACTTCTTCATTGGTTTCGCCCAGGCCCAGCATCAGACCGGATTTAGTCACCACCTCAGGGCGGCGGGCCTTATATTCTTTCAGCAGCGTCAGAGACCACTGGTAATCAGAACCCGGACGGCATTCTTTGTACAAACGCGGCACGGTTTCCAGATTGTGGTTAAACACATCCGGTGGCGTTTCGCTGAGAATATCGAGGGCAATTTCCATACGGCCACGGAAGTCCGGTACCAGGGTTTCAACCTGAATCGCAGGGCTGTGCTCGCGGGTCAGGCGGATACAATCAGCAAAATGCTGGGCGCCGCCATCACGCAGATCGTCACGGTCTACCGAGGTTATCACCACGTATTTCAGGCCCATATCGGCAATGGCGGTAGCCAGATTGATCGGCTCATCCACATCAAGCGGATTCGGCCGGCCATGGCCCACATCGCAGAACGGACAACGGCGGGTACAGATATCGCCCATGATCATGAACGTTGCCGTACCGCCACCAAAACACTCACCGATGTTCGGGCAGCTGGCCTCTTCACACACGGTGTGCAGCTTGTGCTTGCGCAGCTTCTGTTTGATGTCGTTAATCTTCGGTGAGGCCGGAATACGCACGCGGATCCAGTCGGGTTTACGCGGCAACTCTTCGGTAGGGATGACTTTGATCGGGATACGGGCGACCTTTTCTGCACCACGTAATTTTTCTCCCTGAACCACTTTCGCCTTATCTGTCATATCACGCTCCGGGCGCTTCGCTGCCGGCACTCAATTCAGCCAGCAACTGTTGTTGTAAGGAAGCAATCACCGCTTCAGTGCTCAGCGGCAGATCGGTTTCATTGCGCATCTGCGTCATCTGCATGCCGGCATAGCCGCAGGGATTGATACGCTGAAAGGGCTCCAGATCCATATCGATATTCAGAGCCAGGCCATGAAAGGAGCGGCCATTTTTAATACGCAGCCCGAGTGAGGCAATCTTGCGCTCACCGACATAAACACCCGGCGCATCTTCGCGCGGAGCAGAATCAATCTGCCACTCGCTGAGAGTGGCCACGATCGCACGCTCAATTGCCGACACCAGTGCCCGCGGTCCCCAGCCAAGGCGTTTGATATCCACCATCAGATAGACCACCAGCTGACCCGGCCCATGATAGGTAACCTGCCCGCCACGGTCACTCTGCACCACCGGGATATCGCCCGGCATCAGTACATGTTCGGCCTTACCCGCCTGCCCCTGGGTAAACACCCGCTCATGCTGCAGAAACCAGAGCTCGTCAGCTGTCTGCTCGTCGCGCGCGGCGGTAAAGGCCAGCATATCGTCATACACGCGGGTGTATTCCTGCAGGCCCAGCTCACGCACAAGCACAGCCGTCATCAGATCACCATATGGATATAGTCATGGGCCAGCAGGTCTTTATGCAAAGCCTGCAGCTGTTCGATCCCTGTGGCCGTGATATATACGGTCAGGGCACGGAAACGGCCATTGGAACTGTTGCGGATCTGAATGCGTTCAACATCGCATTCAGGCGCATGAATACGCACAATCTCCAGTACAACCTCGACATAGTCATCCTTACCATGACCGAGAATTTTTACCGGATAGTTAGCGCAGGGGAATTCAATTTTTGGAGCTTCAGGCTGACTCACGTTTATGGCCTCTCTGTACATCAGAGCCTTATATGGTTGTAACCCATACGAAATTCAAGCGCCATCGGACTTTGGCCAAAGACGCCACATTATTCAGCAGCCAGAAACACAAAAGCCAGCCTGAGCCAAACCCAGACTGGCACGTATCGGCCGCGTTCAATCAGGCAAACAGGCGGGCAAAGAACAGCTTGATACTGCCCCACAGACGACCGAAGAAACCAGCTTCTTCAACATCAGACAGCGCAATTAACGGGCGCTCAGCCTGTACTTCACCTTCCATGCTGACGGTCAGGGTACCAACCACCTGGCCTTTAACGATGGGGGCTTCAAGAAATTCATCGGTCAGGATATTCACTTCCAGCTCGCCTTTCATGCCGCGCGGCAGGGTCAGGTAAAGCTCTTTTTCCAGACCAATATCAGCGGTTTCGGTTTTACCCAGCCACACCGGATTGGTTTGCAGTACCTCTTCAGCGTTATAGACCTTACGGGTTTCGTAATAACGGAAACCGTAAGCCAGTAATTTCTGGGTTTCACGGGCACGGGCTTCTTCGCTGCGGGTTCCCATAACAACGGCAATCAGACGGGTGTTATCACGTACAGCAGAAGCCGCCAGACAGAAACCGGCCTCATCGGTATGACCGGTTTTCAGGCCGTCTACGGAAGGGTCACGCCACAACAGCTTGTTGCGGTTTGGCTGACGGATGTCGTTGTATTCGTAATATTTTTCGGCGTACAGCTTGTAATAATGCGGATGGTCTTTAACGATATGCAACGCCAGCTTGGCTATATCGCCAGCGGTAGATAAATGCCCCTCAGCCGGCCAGCCGGTTGCATTTTCAAAGTGGGTATTGGTCATACCAAAACGTTCAGCGTACTGATTCATCCAGCCGGCAAAGGCTTCTTCCGAACCGGCAAAGTATTCGGCCACCGCAACGGATGCATCGTTACCTGACTGCACGATAATGCCACGCAGCAGATCAATCAGCGCAACTTCGGTACCTTCGCGCACAAACATTTTTGAGCCGCCTTTACGCCAGGCTTTAACACTGATCGGCACCTGAGTCTGCTCAGTGACATTGCCCAGTTCCAGCTCATGCACAGCAATATAGCTGGTCATCATTTTAGTCAGACTGGCCGGCGGTAAACGTTCATCAGCGTTATGTTCAACCAGAATACGGCCACTATCGGCATCCATCAGCACATAGGCACTGGCATCCAGATCCGGCGCTTTAGGCACGATTACTTCTGCCTGCACGGCAGAAGCAGTGATGGCAGAAATCATTACAGAAACTATCAATAGCAAATAACGCATAACAAATATTTAACCGTTGGGTAAACACGGGCGCGCATTGTAACACGCTGAACATTTTTTGCAGGGGGCAGAAAGAGTAACGACTGCTCCTGCTCCCTCCAATGTTCGTTTGCCCCTGTCGGGTGAATTAGCCGGGCCGCTGCCCGACCATGAGTGACCGTAAAAACCGGTGTTTGGTTCCATCGCCACAGACGAAAAAACGATATAAAAAAACCCGGCAAAAAAACCGGGTTTTTATCTTCAGCGCGTAAGTTTAATCCCCTGCCTGACGCACCAGAGAGACTTCACGCGTTGGGTGCAAAGTCACAAACGGAGCGTTGTCAGCTACAGCCTGATAGCTGTGACGCAGACGGAACGACTTATCCAGACGGCGCAGACACAGTGTCAGGCGTACCGTCAACCAACGGTAATCCGCTTTATCCTGAGTATGAACAACCACCGATGCATCGTTATCCAGAATGGCTTTACAGACCGGCTGCAGACTATCGGCGATATCACGGTCACGGCTGGCAATCTGCTCGGCTGAAACCGGATAGCTGGCCATAGGCGCGGTATCTTCTTTCGCTTCACTCCACAACTCAGAAACTTCATTACTGCCGGCGCTGGCTTTTACCACAGGCTTAGGCGCTACGGGTTTAGCCACGGCGACAACAGGAGCAGCTTTAGCCGCTGGTTTGGCATCAGCTTTAGATTTAGCAGTGTTGGCCTTTTCTGCATCAGCCAGACGTTTTGCAGCGGCTGCTTTTTCGGCTTTTTCCGCTTCAGCACGACGCTGACGTTCCTCTTCCTGACGACGAAGACGCTCCTGCTCGGCTTTCTTCTTGTCCGCCGCAGCCTGACGTTTTTCTTCTTCCGCCTTACGCTTACGCTCGGCTTCTACCTTGGCTTTTTCTTTTTCTGCAGCTTCGGCCAGTTGTTTCTGACGCGCCAGCTCTTCTTTGCTCGGGCCTTTTTCTTCAGCACGGGCAACCACGTTCGGCGCACCTTTATAAAGCTTATCCAGTTTATCCTGGCTTTCTTCCAGCCCCGGAGTCAGTGCTGCTACCAGCCAGACTTTATCCAGATACCCCTGAGCCTTATCGTACTCTTTGGCTGCGATGGCTTTGTTTGCCAGCGCCACATAGGCTTCGCCCCACTGATAGGCCAGTGGCACAACACGGAAATCATAGGGAGCCTGCTCACGGAAAGCGTCGATACGCTCCAGCGCGTTATTGCCCGCCGGGCTGGATAAACGCTGTGCAGCAATATCGGCTTTGATGCTGCTCAGCAGCTGATCCAGGTTCTGGGTAGCGGCCTGGGAATTCATGGCCAGCAGTAGAGCAGTTACGGTAATCAGTCGTTTCATAATGAGCAGCTTTATTTTGTTATCGTTTTGTCGGGCATAAGCGGAGCCTGTTCATACTGATTAAACAGGCCTGTTATCGACTAAAAATATCTCAGGCAAGGCGCTGAGAGTGTGGCCTAACAGGTTAAGCGAGCGAACAGCAACGCGGCATGAGTAATTTTTAGCCATAACCCTTCGGGCTGAGGCCGGTTTCCCCCATAAACCTCGTCGTTCGTCATTCATTTAGCCTGCTAATATCAGTCCTCTCTCCTTGTTCTGAGGAAAACTGGCTCTCAGCAGGCCTGATTCAATTAGTGTGAACAGGCCCGAGGCTGGTAAGATGCAAAGAATCGCCCTCTGATGTCAAGTTCCATCTGTCATTCACCTGTAATACGCGGAGAAAAAACCATGTGGCTACGCCTCGGTTCACTGTTATTTGCCGTTCCCGGCATTATTTTGCTGACACTGTACGGAATCGAAATGTCGGCCGTGACTGAATGCAGCCAAAGCGGTGGCTTTTACGACTTCATCAATGCCCGCTGTGCCGATCAGCCGCAACCACAGAGCAGTTACTATCAGCGCCACAGCACACTGGTCAATCTGATGATGCTGTTGTCTGTGCTTGGCACTTTTGCCATGGTCTGGGGCATGCTGTTAAAAGGCATGACCCGCCCACAGCAACCATCCTGACAGTCCTTTTATCCGGCGCCCGATATCAGTGTCAGGCGCCGCAACACTTCTTGTATTTTTTCTCGCTGCCACAAGGGCAAAGGTCGTTACGCCCCGGCTGCAGCGGCTGAAAATCAGCCTTACCATCCACATAACGCCAATGGCCATCGGCCGCTAAAGCAAAAGCAGAAACCTCGCTCAGGCAGAACCAGTCTTTGCCTTCACAAAAACGCGCACTGAAACTGACCGTCGCCCTGTCGCCATCCTGCTGTGAATCATGCACCGTTAAGCCAAACCAGCGGGTATCGTTATCCAGCGGTAATTCTGCCGGGCGGGTGCGGCTGTCCCAGCTTTCGAGCAGATACTCCTGCAAGCCAAAGACAAAGGCGGTGTAACGCGAGCGCATCAGGGCTTCGGCGGTTGCAGCAGGCTGTCCCTGATGCAACGGCTGACAACAGTCACCATACAGACGGCCACTGCCACAGGGGCACAGAGCTTCTGCCTGACCGCTCATTGCAGACGCCCGCTGTCACCCTGACGCGCCAGCGACAACAGCTGACCAATCGCCTGCGCCAGCGATTCACTGCGCTGCGGAGAACGGAAGACTTCCATAAAGCGCTCGCGCATACCCGGCAACGCCAGCAGGTCGGCAACCAGTGCATTAAAGGCACTGATGCCCTGTTCGTTAACCGCCAGACATTCGAGATAAGCCAGCAGCAGTCCGCCCTGCAGATCACGCCAACAACGGCTGCCCAGCGCGGCCAGCAACTCGACCGAACGGCTGTGCGGATGTTGCAGCAGCAACTGCAGCAACAGCACGCGCTGATCGGCATTAACACTGTGCGATAAGGCACGGGCAAAGGCTGCCAGATCGGCCACCTCAGCACCGCCTGCCACCACCTGTGACAGACTGTCGTTAATCGCAGAGGTCAGCGCCTGACCCGGTGCGGCATTTTCAAGGAAGCCCAGCACCACGTTGCGCGGCACCGCCGGTAAATGCGGCAGTGCATTACAGAGCAGGGTTTCATTCTGCTCTTCCGCCAGGCGTGCAACCACTTCCGCCAGCCCCTGCAGGCCGAGCTGCTGCCAGTTATCCCAGCCGATATCACCGCTCAGGTAAGCGCGGGCGGTCGCGTAGTATTGGGTCGTCCCCTGCCCCAGCGCCTGCAGCGCCAGTGCATGAAAGTAAGCCATACGATTAGCATCTGGTTTGTAGCTGCAGGGCGCATCGCCGTGCTTCTGATCCGGATACTGGGCAACCCGCAGCCAGTGTTGCAGGAAGGCATCACGCGGACCTGGCTGCAGAATGTTCTGCTCATCCAGCGGCAATTTCACAAACCAGATATTGTGCTGCCCCGGCTCATCGGGATTCCAGCTGAGAATGCCCAGCCAGGCATGTTTCAGATAGGGTACCGGATAGGGTTTCTGCATCTGTTCAAAGGCTTTGAAATCCGCCAGAGGCATTTCTTCGATGCGTCGCCCAAGATCAAATACGCGCATCTGCGCGCCGCTTTTGGCTACCAGTTCAGCAATGGTCACAACTTCGCTCCACAACAATGGGCTGATGGCGATCAGCCCACAGAAAATTCAACGGCGGGCAGTTTACCAGTTTTTGCCCGGCAGCCGGGTATATCCGCGCTAATTCCGATAAACTGACGTTTTACCCCGCATAGCCTCAGGGCCACAGGAGTTGTTATGGGTCTTATTTTCGCCATTATGGCAGGCATGATTATTGGTGGTGCCGTGGTGGCATACCGGCTGAGTAAACGCTGGCAGCAGCAGGTAAAAGATGCCGAAAAAAGTCTGCAGGAGATTGCCGACCAGCATCAGCAGGAAGTGGCCGCTGCGCGCGAACTGAAACAGAAAGTCGCCGACCTGCAGTTTCAGCTTAATGAGGCACGTAACGAAGTACGGGCATTACAGGATAAGCAGTAAGACCTGTTATCAGCGGTCTTTCCGGCGCCGCAATACGCGACTGAGCAGCAGCGCGACCAGCGTTGCCAGTCCCAACCCCAGCAATAATTGCCAGGGTTGCAGCACGGTCAGGGCTGCCTGACCAAACCAGTAAACCGGCAGCAGATAAAACGCCGCCCAGGCCGCCGAAGACCAGCTGTTTACCCACCAGAAGTCGCGCACCGGCATCCCGCACACTCCGGCCATGGCCGGAACCAGAGGGCGCAACGGGCCGATAAAACGCCCGAGCGCAATGCTCCACACACCGTAACGGGCGAAAAAGTGCTCAGCCGAGGGCAGCCAGTCAGGGTGACGGCGGAAGATATTCCAGTGCGCCAGCCGCGGTCCATACCAGCGACCAATATGAAAACTCAGACCGTCACCACAGAATGCCCCCGCCGCTCCGGCAAGCCACCACCATGCAACGGGCAGTCCCTGCTCCGCCGCCAGAATGGTTAACGCCACCAGCAGTGCCACACCAGGAATAAATAACCCAACCACCAGCAGCGACTCAGCCAGCGCCAGAACAAATACCGCCGGCAACAGCAGCCAGACATGTTGCTCAACAATGTCGGTGAAACCTGCAAAAAAACCGGATAGTGCCGACTCCATCACAACCGCCCGGGCTGTTGCCGGTTGACCACGCGTGGACGCAGCAGGGTATTCCCCTGTATTCTCGTGTGCGTACACAACAACAATAAAAGACAGCTCATGACCTCTTCCACTTCCGCCACCGATACGTCCCGCATCAGCATCAGCGCTCACTATACCGGCTACATCTGGTACAAGCACGGCCTCTCCGCCCCCGGGTTTATTACCGGTATGGGACGTGTCGCCAACGCTGCACTCAGCCCGGTTAATGCCTTTTTACGTCTGGTGGCCGGTGCTGATATCGATACATTTTTACTGCAGCGGCACTCTGTTATTGATCATCAGGTCGAGCGCCTGATTGAAGAAGAAGGTGTGGAGCAGATTGTTGAAATTGCTGCCGGTCTATCGCCGCGCGGTTACCGCTTTAAACAAAAATATCCGCAGCTGACTTATATCGAAGCCGATCTTCCCGGCATGGCCAACCGCAAACAGGCACTATTGGCGGCCATTGGCCAGGCCAGTGGCCACAGCGTCCGGGCCTGCAATATTCTGCAGCAAAGCGGTGATGACTCTATTGCCGCCTTGCTGGCCAGTCTTGATCCGGCGAAAAAAACCGCCATCGTTACCGAAGGGCTGGTGAATTATTTTGATCTGACCACCATCCGCAGTGTCTGGGCACGAATGGCGGAAGGTCTGAAAGGATTTTCCGGCGGATTTTATGTCACCGATTTATACCCGGATTTTGCCGATCATCCGTCATACCGCTACGTAAAATTCGCGCAGAAACTGGTGGGATTTTTTACCCGCGGCCAATGGCCGCTGCACTATCCATCGGATGCCGCGATTAAAGAAGGTTTTCAACAGGATGGTTTTAACGAGGTACGGGTACACGACCCGGCGGAATTTTACGGCAAGCTGAACCTGCCACAATCAAAAACAAAAACGCTGGTGCGGATTATCCGCGCCAGCGTTTAAGTCACAGGCAACAACCGTATTGAAACCCTGTTAATCGGCAAACGCCGCCAGTTGCAGACTGGCGCGTTTCTGTTTCTTAAGTTTTGCCGATAAACGTTTTTCCAGATCTTTACTGTCTTCCCCACTCTGCAGACCCACCGCTGATGCGCTGATGGAAATCTCCGCAAAGGGTTTCCACGCCTGTTGCTGTAATGTGCGCTTAACCCTCTCCATCAGCACAATGGCGCCATCTTCCGGACAGTTCGGCAGCGCCAGTACAAACAAATCATCGGCCAGACGGAATATTTCATCTCCGGCACGGATCTGGCGCTGAGTGCGTTCTACAAAGCGCGGCAGAAACTGCGACATCACCCGGTTGCCGTGAATATCAATCAGCTGACGGTAATCATCAATCACCAGTCCAATCAGGCTAACACTGTGACGGGTCGATTCACTGCGGGCAATCTCGCGGGTCAGGGCATGAAAAAAGTGTCTGCGGTTATAGGCGCCAGAAGTCTGATCGGTCAGCGCCAGACGTTTCAGCGACCAGCCTTTTAACAGCGTTAAATAGGCAAAACACCAGGCAGAGCCGAGCAGCAATGAATAATTGGTGCCGGTACGCAGCGCCAGCATAAAACCATGATCAAGCCACAGCAGCAACGTCATCAGAACCGCGACCACCACATTAAATACGGTGGCCGGATACAGCGGCAGACAAAAATAACTGAACAGCGGTAAGGCATATAAATAATGCGTCATCAGCTGCGGGTACTGCGGCAACTGATACAGCGCCAGTCCGGCCAGGGTAAAAATCAGCGGATAATTGACCCAGGAGAAGCTGTCACGGTCGCGGTTGATATAAATAAAAATGGCGCTGAATACAAACGCCGGGATGGCTATAGCGTTACTCAGCACCAACGGGTACAACCCCTGCCGGTACTGGTCGTACATCAGAATGCCAATGGCGACCGATGCCAGTAAATACACCACGGCCTGAAGTCTTGGCAGCAATTCGTCCTGTGATAAGTCAGCCAGCATGTAATGTCTCCATAACCCGGCGGATCAGACTGTGAGCATCGTCATCCGGTTGATAGGCCTCCACATGCACCGGCAGTTCTTTCAGTGCGGCAAATTTTTTATCGGCCATACAGCCCAGCAGCTGGGCTTTCAGCTCTTCAGAATCCTGCGGATCACTGTGCGGCATAACAATCACAAAATCATCGGTATTCAGGCGGTAACAGGCATCGTATTTTCGCAGACACTTGCGCAGTTTGTTGCCGAGATAACTCAGGCGCTGTTCATAGTCTTCCACTTTCAGACTGTGCCAGGCCTCTGGTGTTGCCACCGCCATTAACATCAGGCTGCTGCGCTGACGGTCCGCACGGGTCATTTCTTTATTCAGATCCAGATACAACTGATGTTCGTTATAGACCTGCGTCAGAGGATCGGTATTCACAATCTCGGTCAGGGCACGGTTATTACGTTCGTTAATCAGTGCATACATCACCGAGAAGGTGTAACAGGCAGCGTAGGTAAACAGCATCTGCAAACGGCTGTAATTATCAAAGTCTTCCAGTACCAGTAATACCAGCACCGCGCTGTACGCGAGGGTAATGTAACTTGCCAGACGGAAGGGAAACAAAAAGTAGGTGTACACCGGCACAAAATAAATCCAGTGCGCGACCTGTGCACTCTGATGCATACCAAACAGGGTAAACACCGATAACAGCCCCACCAGAACCCACTCCGGGTACGGCGAAGAACGCTGCTTACGGCGCAGTAGCAGGTAACCGGCATAAATCACCAGCGCCAGCGAAAAACCGGCGGCAATCATGGCGAACTGTTTTTTATCTTCGAGCAGATCCAGGGCGGCAATAATGCTCAACCCCAAAGCCGCAAGCAGGCAATAAAGGACTTTAACCTGCAGCACGACCAGGCTGTGAAACTGCGTTTTTTCCATAACCGAGAGAATCCGTAGCTGAAATTACTGCACCGCAGAGGCTGCGGACGCTTTCATTGTAGTTGTTGGTGTATACTAGCGCACTTTCTCCCGCTACAGACTGTTCAGGTGTGATCGATGGATGTAATCGAATACATGCAGACCCTGGGTCAGAATGCCCGCCAGGCCTCCCGTGCCATGGCCCGTGCGTCGACTCAGGACAAAAATAAGGCGCTACTGGCCATTGCCGACGCCATTACCGCCCAGCGCGATGCCATCAAGGCCGCCAACCAGCGTGATATGCAGCGCGGCCGCGACAATGGCCTTGAGGCTGCCCTGCTCGATCGTCTGGAACTGACCGACGAGCGTATCGATACCATGATCGAAGGCCTGCATCAGGTCGCCACACTGGCCGATCCGGTCGGCGAAATCACCGATCTGAAATACCGTCCAAGCGGCATTCAGGTGGGCAAGATGCGCGTGCCCCTGGGCGTTATCGGCATCATTTATGAAAGCCGTCCGAACGTCACCATTGAGGCCGCCAGCCTGTGCCTGAAATCCGGCAACGCCGCCATTCTGCGTGGTGGTTCCGAAGCCATTGAAGCCAACCGCACACTGGCCGCCATTATCAGCGCCGGACTGGAAGAAGCCGGCCTGCCGGCCAGTGCCGTGCAGGTGGTGGAAACCACCGACCGTGCCGCAGTCGGCGCGTTAATCACCATGCCGGAGTACGTGGACGTGATCGTACCGCGCGGTGGCAAAGGCCTGATTGAGCGTATCAGCCGTGACGCCAAGGTGATTGTGATCAAGCATCTGGATGGTATCTGCCATGTGTATATCGACGAATTCGCCGATAAAACCAAGGCCATCAATATCGCCATCAACGCCAAGACACACCGCTACGGCACCTGTAACACCATGGAAACCCTGCTGGTGCATCAGGCCGTGGCCGCCGATATCCTGCCGGAGCTGGCCGAAGCCTATGAAGCCCTTGGCGTGGAGCTGCGTGGCTGTGAGCGTACCCGTGAATTGCTGACCGATATTAATGCCGCGACGGAAGAAGACTGGCATACCGAATATCTGGCGCCGGTACTGGCGGTGAAAATCGTCGACGATATGGACAGCGCCATCGACCATATCAACCACTATGGCTCACACCATACCGACACCATCGTCAGCGAAAACTACACGCTGGCACGGCGCTTCCTGACCGAAGTCGACTCCAGCTCGGTGATGGTCAACGCCTCAACCCGCTTTGCCGATGGTTTTGAGTACGGCCTGGGCGCCGAAATCGGTATCTCGACCGATAAAATCCATGCCCGCGGCCCGGTCGGTCTCGACGGTCTGACCTCACAAAAGTACGTAGTGCTGGGTAATGGCGAAGTCCGTAAATAATCCGCCCGCCACGCAGCCAACCGCCGGGCAATCGTCCGGCAGCCGCCGCAAACGCTGGGCACTGCTGGGCGGTACCTTTGACCCGGTTCATATCGGTCATCTGCGTATCGCCGTGCAATTGCGCGATCTCGGCTTCGAAAAAGTCCTGCTGATTCCCAACCGCATTCCGCCACACCGGCCCCAGCCACAGGCCAGCGCTGAACAGCGTCTGGCAATGCTGCTGCTGGCATGCCGCAATCTGGATGGGATTGAACCGAGCAACATCGAGCTTGAGCGTGATGACCTGAGCTACAGCGCCATCACCGTCGCGGCCCTGCGCGCTGCTTATCCGGACGTCGGTTTTACCTGGGTCATGGGACAGGATGCCTGGCAGGGGTTCGAACACTGGCATCAGCCGCAGTCACTGCTGGATGAAGCCAATCTGCTGGTCATCAGCCGTCCCGGATTGCGCAATGTCAGCCACTGGCAGGAACAACAATTAGAGCAACGTGAGTGCTCACTGACCGATTTACTGGCCGCTGAAGCCGGTCATATCTGTCTTCATCACTGGCCGGAGCTGGATATATCCGCCTCCGACTTGCGCCGGGCTATCAAGCAGGGCGACAATGTGACCTTTCTGACACCGGACGCGGTGCTGGATTACATAACCCAACAACAACTCTATCGATAGAACTGAATGCAAACTGAGCAAATCAAATCTCTGGTGATCGACGCTTTGGAAGACCTGAAAGCGCAAAATATCACCGTTCTCGACGTCCGCGGCCGTACTTCGGTAACCGACTGGATGATCATCGCAACCGGTACTTCTAACCGTCACGTCACAGCTGTTGCCGCTAACGTAGAAGAAAAAGCCAAGCACGCCGGCCTGCGCCCTAACGGTACGGAAGGTCGTGCCGCCGCTGATTGGGTTCTGATCGACCTGATTGATGTGGTGGTACACGTTATGACCGACCAGTCCCGCCACTTCTACGATCTGGAGCGCCTCTGGGGAGAACCCGGCGCAGAGACCGGACAATCTGAGGCATGAAACTGCGCCTTCTGGCGGTAGGTCATAAGATGCCGGCATGGGTGGAACAGGGCTTTGCGGAATACGCCAAGCGCCTGCCTGCCGACTGCAGCATCGAACTTGTGGAAATTCCGCCGGGACACCGCGCCAAAAACACCAGCAAAGAAAAAGCCATGCAGCAGGAAGCTGACGCTCTGCGTAAAGCAATCCGTCCGCAGGATCATGTCGTGGCGCTGGATGTAAAAGGCAGCAACTGGTCGACCGAGCAGTTGTCACAGCAGCTGGAAGGCTGGCGCATGCAGGGCGGCGATGTGGCCCTGCTGGTCGGCGGCCCGGATGGCATGACTGCCGAAGTACTGGCACTGGCCAGACAGCGCTGGTCGCTGTCAGCACTGACTCTGCCCCACCCGCTGGTGCGTGTACTGCTGGCCGAACAGCTGTACCGTGCGTGGAGCATCCTGCAGGGCCACCCTTACCATAAGTGAGTCGTTTATGTGGGAGCATTCATTCAGGGATAAATCGGCAGAACGGAGGCTGTTCCGCTCCCGCGCATTAACACTGGCCATCTTTATTTTCCTGATGCTGTGCATACTGGCCTGGCGCATGGCCTATCTGCAGATCAACCTCTACGAAAAATACAAAGACCTGTCGGAAAACAACCGTATTCAGCTGCGTCCTATCGCACCTAACCGCGGTCTGATTTACGACCGCAACGGCATTCTGCTGGCCGAAAACATCCCCTCTTACAGTCTGACCCTGGTACCGGAACGGGTACGCGATATGGAGCAGACAATCGCTTTCCTCGATCAGCTGATCGGTATCAGCGAACGTGACCGCGAACAGTTTGAAAAACGTCAGGGCTTCCGCCGCCGGCCGTTTGAGCCTGTAGTGCTGCGCCACCAGCTGAGCGAAGACGACATTGCCAAAGTGATGGTCAACCGTTTTTACCTGCCCGGTGTCGACGTTGAAGCCCAGCTGGTGCGGCATTACCCGCAAGGTGAAACCTTTGCTCATGTACTGGGTTATGTTGGCCGGATCAACCAGCAGGAGCAGGCCACCCTCGACACCGACCCGGAAACTAAGCGCCGTTACAGCGCGACCCAGTTTATCGGCAAGCTCGGCGTAGAGCGCCGTTACGAGCAGGATCTGCACGGTGAAGTGGGCTACCAGAAAGTAGAAACCAACGCCCGTGGACGGGTTATCCAGATTATTGAACGTCAGGACCCTGTGCCCGGCCAGGACATCAGCCTGCACCTCGACAGCCGCTTGCAGAAGCTGGCAGAAAAAGAAATGAAGGGGATGCGTGGCGCCCTCGTTGCAATCGAAGTGGCAACCGGCGGTATTATCAGTCTGTACTCCAACCCGAGTTTCGATCCGAACTTATTTGTTACCGGAATCTCACACAAAGATTATTCAAGCCTGCGTGACAATCCCGATCTGCCATTGTTTGACCGGGCAATCCGTGGCCAGTATCCACCAGCCTCCACTCTCAAGCCTTTCGTTGGCTTAGCGGCACTGAACTCCGGCATTACCAGCTGGAACGAGAGCATCGATGATCCGGGCTGGTATCAGCTGGAAAATGATGAACGCCTGTATCGCGACTGGAAGCGCAGCGGCCACGGAAAAGTAAACCTGCAGCGTGCCATTGTTGAATCCTGTGACACCTATTTTTACGACGTCGCTGTACGGGCCGGTATCGACAATATTTCGCCGTTCCTCGCTCAGTTCGGCTTTGGCCGCAATATGACACTGGACATCAGCAACGCCCTGCCGGGTTTATTGCCCGACCGCGACTGGAAACGGGCCAAAAGAAAATCCTTCTGGTACGCCGGTGATACCGTCAACCTCGGTATTGGTCAGGGCTTTATGCTGGTTACGCCGATGCAGCTGGCCACCGCAACCGCAGTACTGGCCAATCGTGGTCAGTGGCAGGTACCGCGTCTGATTCTGGCGCATAACGATATAGCCGACGAAATTCCGCATGGCGATATTGCCGATATTCAGCTGAAAAACCCGCAGGACTGGGAACAGATGTATCACGCCATGGAACAGGTGATCAGCGGCAGCCGTGGCACAGCCCGGCGCCTGCTGAGCAAACTGCGCTACCCGATTGCCGGCAAAACCGGTACCGCGCAGGTCGTGGGCATCAAACAGGATGAAGAGTACGACTCCGAATCCCTGCGTGAGCGCTGGCGTGACCACGCACTCTTTATTGCTTTTGCTCCGGTGGAAAAGCCAGAAATTGCCATTGCCGTGGTGATCGAAAACGGTGAATCCGCCGGCCGTACCGCCGGCCCGATTGCACAGAGCATCATTAACGAATACCTCGGAGGCGCAGAAGGCTAGTGGCTAATACCGATTTCAGCCGCACCATGGGCAGCGGCCATCACCAGCATGGTTTCGATCGCAGCCGCGCCTGGTTTGAGCGCATGCACATCGACCTCATACTGTTCCTGCTGATTCTGCTGCTGGCCGGTTGCGGCCTGCTGATTCTGTACAGCGGCAGCGGCCAGGATATGACCATGGTCAAACGTCAGGCGCTGCATTTTCTGATCGGTTTTATCGTCCTGATTGTCGTGGCCCAGTTTCCTCCGCGCTTTTATCAGACAGTGGCTCCCTGGGCCTTTGCCATCGGTGTTATTGCGCTTATCGGCGTACTGGTCATGGGCGTGGGTGCCAAAGGCGCACAACGCTGGCTGGAGCTACCCGGTCTGCCGCGTTTTCAGCCATCAGAGCTGGTGAAGCTGGCGCTGCCCCTGACGGTCGCCTGGTATATGTCGACCCGTCCTGTACCGCCGCGTTTTTTCGACCTGATTAAGGCCATGATAATTATTGGCCTGCCCACCATTCTGATTCTGAAACAACCCGATCTCGGTACATCCATTCTGATCAGCGCGTCCGGAATTCTGGTGTTGTTTTTTGCCGGTATGTCCTGGGCATTAATACTGTCGATGATAGGTATTGTCGCAGCCTGTGCACCACTGATGTGGTTTTTTGTGATGCGTGAATATCAGAAACAACGGGTGCTGACTTTTCTTAATCCGGAAAGCGATCCGCTCGGGTCCGGCTGGAATATTATTCAGTCAAAAACGGCCATTGGTTCAGGCGGCATTGATGGCAAGGGATTTTTACAGGGCACTCAGTCGCAGCTTGAGTTTCTGCCGGAAAGCCATACCGATTTTATTATCGCCGTACTGGCAGAAGAACTCGGCCTGATTGGCGTACTTGCCCTGCTGATATTGTACTTTCTGATTATTATGCGTTGCCTGTATCTGTCTTCCCGCTGTGAAACTTTATTCGGTCGTTTGTTGTCCGGTAGTCTGGCCGTTACGTTTTTTATCTATGTATTCGTAAACATAGGTATGGTCAGTGGCATATTACCAGTGGTCGGCGTACCCTTACCGTTGGTGAGCTACGGTGGCACCTCGGTAGTCAGTCTGCTGACGGCTTTCGGTTTAATTATGTCCATGTACACCCACCGGCAGAATTAGGATACAGATTTATGCGTTTTTTCCGTGACACCCTGAGTAAATTAAGCAGCGCTTTATTGTTATGTGCAGCCCTGCCTGTTTCTGCAGCTTATGATCAGCATCCGCGCAGCGACGAATTTATTGCTGAAGCCAGCAAAGAATACAAAATTGATCCGGCCGAAATCCGCGCCTGGCTGACCCATGCCGAAAAGCTCGACTCCGTTCTCGAAGCCATTGCCCGTCCGGCCGAAAAAGTAAAAGAGTGGGACGAATATCAGGATATATTCCTGACCTCAAAACGCATATCTGCCGGTAAAGCATTTTTGCAGGAACATGCCGAGCTGCTGCAACAGGCCGAACAAAAATTCGGTGTTGATAAACACATTATTGCTGCCATCATCGGCGTAGAAACGTTTTATGGAACCCGTCAGGGAAATTATCGCGTACTCGATTCCCTCGCCACACTGGCCTTTGACTATCCGCAGCGGCCGCTGTTCTGGCGCGAATTAAAAGCCTTCTTTGCTCTCGCCCGCGATGAAAAAATCGACCCGGCCAGTGTCAAAGGTTCGTATGCCGGGGCGATGGGTTATGGCCAGTTTATTCCTACCAGTTTTCTGAACTACGCCGTTGATGCCGACAAAGACGGTAAGCGTGATCTGTGGGGGAATCCTGCGGATGCGATTTTCAGCGTCGCCAACTACTTCAAACGCCACGGCTGGCGCACCGGTGAAGCCGTAACCCAACGCGTTCGGGTCAGCGGTAAAGACTATGAAGAAATCATCAACGACAGCCTCAAACCCAAATGGACCGTTGCCGAATTAAAAGCACTGGGCGTGGAACCGACCAACAAAGTCGCCGAAGACCGCCCCGCGAACCTGATCCGTCTGCAGGGAAAAGTCGGTGCAGAATTCTGGCTCGGTGAGCACAATTTTTATGTTATCACCCGCTACAACCACAGCCGCATGTATGCCATGGCCGTCTATCAGTTGAGTGAGGCGCTGCGTTGAGAGCGGTTACCCTTCTGCTGGCACTGACACTGGTGCTGGCAGGCTGTGCGACCTCGCGTTATCAGCACGCCAACGACTTCACTCCGGCAACCGTTGCCGATATCCACAATCTGCCGGAACCGGAACCTAAAGCAGAGCCCCGCAGCAGCATGGGTAATCCGCGCAGCTACCAGGTATTCGGCAAGGAATATCAGGTGATGGACAAAGCCGATAACTACAAAGAACGCGGTATTGCTTCCTGGTACGGTATGAAATTTCATGGTCACCGCACCTCAAACGGCGAAATTTACGACGTTTATCAGTTCAGCGCCGCCCACAAAACCCTGCCTCTGCCCAGCTATGTCCGTGTTACCCGGGTTGATAACGGCAAATCCATTATCGTGCGGGTCAATGACCGCGGGCCGTTCCACGAAGGCCGGATTATTGATCTGTCCTATGCTGCTGCCGTTCGCCTTGGCATCAATAAAATGGGCACGGCCGTGGTTGATGTTGAAGTTGTCACCCCACCCCATGCCCACAGCGTACGCTGGGTGCAGGTCAGCGCGTTGTCAGATGCCGCCGCCGCGCAACGGCTGCAGGCCAGCCTGCAGCGCTCACTGGCGCCCATGACCTGGCCGGTCAGCATCAGCACTCAGGATGGCGGAGCCGGTTTACATAAAGTGCGAATCGGACCAGTGCCCGAGGGCGATGATCTGCAGGCCGTACTGGACCGGCTTAATCAGCTGAATATCCGCCAGCCACTGCTGCTGGCTGCTCACCAGCTGAACTGATCACAACAAAGAGACAAAAAAAGGGGCCATGACGATCAACGTCAGGCCCAGAGGCAAGGTACTCAGCGCAGAAACAGTAAAACTAAAGCGTGTTGGCCCGGCTTATTCACCAGTACCGTGTTTTTCGATGTCTTTCTTAACAGCCCAGTAAACGCCGCCAAAGAAGGCGCAGGTCAGGGCAACAATAATCAGGCCGGAAAATACAACTTCATCCATAAACATAGTGCTCACCTCTCAGTTAAGCCGTGCAGTTCGAAGCGGCAATGGCTGCGTTGGCTGCTTCATTGCGCTTGGTATGAAGTCACTTTAGCAAGGGGCCGGAAGGCAGAATTGATGTAAATCAACGAAAAAATCGCCCCTGAAAGAGGTTGATACGGAGCTTGATGCACATCAAATAACCATACAGTTATTATGACTAATGGTGTAAACCTTGCTACCTGAACATGCTGAGCATCAACAATCCTGCGCAGATCCCTTGCAGCCATGCAGCAGACAGACACTGCGCAATTATTGGTATTTATCGTCAGTCAGTGCACACTATGTAAACCGGCGACCATAAAGGACTGAGCAAGGTGAAAGGACCAATTACACAAGCTGCTTCACTGCTGCTGTGCGGATCATTGTTCTCTGCGGCCCTGCTGCAGGCGGAAGAACAACCCGCCGCCGGAACGTCCTCTGTGACAGAGGCAACGGCAGAAGTTCCGGCAGACCAAGCCACACCAGCCCTAACGCCTGTTACACCAGGTGCAGCGCCCGAAGCAGATACCACAACACTGGCACGAACCAATCAGCAACTGTCACAACTGATCCGGCAGCAGGACTACCAGAGCGCCTATCAACTGGCACAACCACTGCTCAGCCTTTACGAAGGCGACCCGTCATTCGATTTTTATTACGCATTCAGCGCTGCCCAGCTTGGATATTTCAATGAAGCCTTATTCGGCTTCGAGCGCCTCAGCAGCAACTACCCGGCAGTTGCCCGCTACCGTCTGGAGTTAGCACGTGCTTACTATTACCTTGGTAATCACGATGCTGCCGAGCAGGAGTTCAGCCGGGTTCAGAGTACCAACCCGCCTGCCCAGGTCCGGGAGACCATTGCACAGTTCCTGCAACGTATTCAGGAGCAGCGCCAGAGCGTGATGCCTGCCTGGGGAGGTTTTGTCTCCGCCAGCGGCGGTTATGACTCCAACTACAATACCGCCACTGATCTCAATGAGGTCGACCTGCTCGACGGCCTGCTGACCGCGCGCCTGAGCCGTGATCAGCGCGCTAAAGGCAGTGGCTACTATCAGCTGCGGGCCCAGGGCAGTTATATCAGCCCACTGACACAGCGCAGCGCCATCGACCTGCAGTTAGGAGCCAGCCGCAAAGACAACGCCGCCGATGATCTGTTTGATCTGGATAACCTCTACGCCAGCGGCGGTATGCGGATGGTCCGTGGACGTCACAATCTGCGGCTTGGCGGTCGTTACAGCCACTATTGGCTGGGCCGGGATGATCTGCTGTCAGACCTGTCGGCGAATCTGGAATGGAACTACCAGCTGGCCAGCGAATGGCAGAGTCAGACCCGTCTGACACTGAGTAGCCAGGACAATAAGCTCAATGATGATCTCGACCTGCTGCAGGCCGAACTTCAGGCGGGTGCCGCTTTTTCAGCCGGATCGCTCTCAGCCCAGTTTGCACTGGTGCTGGCCACCGATGACGGCGAACAGGAGTATCAGGCACGGGACACGCAGGGTATTAACCTGAGTGCTCAGCAACTGCTGAACATTCACAGCAGTCTGTATGCCAGCCTGATTCTGCGCGACTACCAGTTTCAGGGGGCATTTCCGGCAGACAACCTGCTCGCCGCCGGCGAAACCCGTGCCGAGCAAATGATCCAGCTGGTACTGGGCTACGGCTATACCCTGTTACCAGCCCTGACCCTTTACACCCAGGCCAGCCAGGTCCGTTACAACAGCAATCTCCCCTTGTACGAATATGACCGCACGCTGCTCGAAGCGGGCATCAACTGGACATTCTGATGGAGGCCATCATGCACCGGATTACACGTTCAGCCTGCCTGTTTCAGGCAATGGTTATTCTGCTGATGATGTTCACACTGAACTCAGCCCGCGCAGCCGAACTGGCCGGCCACATAATCATGGTAAAAGGCGATGTCACTGCGCAGGCAGCCGATGGCAGCAGCCGCAATCTGAAGCGCCGCGATGAAATTTACCCCAGCGACACCATTCGTACCGGTACCGGCAGCCGCGTACAGATCCGCTTTATCGATAACGCCCTGCTGGCTCTGCAGGAAAACAGCCAGCTCAGTATTCATGCCTACCAGCAGGCCGATGCCGATGGCAAAGGGGGCAAGGTGCTGATGGAACTGGTGGAAGGTGGGTTCCGCACCCTGACCGGCAGTATTGGCAAAGGCAATAAAGAGGCTTACCGGGTCGACACCCCCGTTGCCAGCATCGGTATCCGTGGCACGCTCTACAGCGCCTTACTGGCCAAAGGCCAGCTGATGGCGGGAGTCTGGAAAGGAGGCATTACGCTGTCCTCAGATCAGGGCGATTTTAATCTTGGTCAGAATGCTGATTTCAACTTTGGCGTACTGGGTAACACTGGCTTTCAGGGAATGCTGGAAGCACCGCAGGCACTGGATAATGCAGATTCTGACGTCATACCAGACAGCATGAGTACAACCGGTTCAGAAAATCCGGATGGCAGCACACCACCTCCCGGAACAGCCACTACCAGCCCGGCTACAACGGTACTGAATAACACCAGCGGCGATAACAAAGTTCCGCCACCTCTTGATCAGGATGCCGACAGTGGTCATGAAGATACCTTGAAAGAAGCCGGTAATCTGATTGATAACACCCCTCCTGATGGTGGAGACGGTGGTGATGGTGGCGACGGCGGTCCTGTGATCACCTCACCGGATCTGCGCCTGAGTTCGGAAGAATTCACCGCCTTTCTCACCAGTACCAGCGTCGGCAGCATTATTGTTAATGGCAAAGCAATTCCTGTATCCGCTTTCCGTGACGAGCGTGGCGAGCCGGTGTTTGTATCCGTCGACGACAATAACGGTATTGATATCACCCGTTACAGTGGCACAACCGACAGTACATTGCTGCCGGAGATGGCGGATATTGCCGGTATTGAATGGGGCATCTGGAACGGCAGCGCAGAGGCGCCGGTTTCACAGTTGCTGGAAGAAAGTTCGCTGGTTGTCACCGCTGTCGAATCGCCGGTTATATGGGTGATTGCCAATCCCGCCCTTGAAGGCAATATCCCCACCTCAGGCTCGGTATATTTCGGCGGCACTCAGGCCCTGGGAACAGACAGCAAAGGGAATGCTCTGCTCAGTGCCAGCGGCAATTTTGATCTGGATTTTGCTACCGGTATTGTCAGTAATGGTTTTCTGAGTGCTGACTATGCTGATGGCAGTGGTGGCCAGAGTATCGGCGGTAATTTCTGGAACGCCGACTTTACCGGCACCATCCGTGCGGGTGGCGCCAACGGTAAAAATACAGCGCTGGTTCAGATGCAGTTCGGCACAGGTTATCACGGCGAAAGCTCTGCGCTGGACGCCGTCGCCAGCCAGTTCAGTGGCGTACTGGTCGCTCCGTCAGGCGGCGTATTTGCCGGCAGTTTCAACCTGATCGATATGGACGGCAACAGTGCCGCCGGCATTGTTGTCTGGCCACAACAGGTGCGGACAGGTCAGTTCTGAAGCTGACCTCTATCTTCCGCTTACTTCTCGGTATGGCGGAAGACACCATCCCAGTCCTCGGCCAGCGTCTGCTGGCGCAGGCTGCCGATGCGCTCGATATATACCTGATATAAACGCCGTGGCTGTTGCTGCCATAACTGTGTAAAAATCAGCACCGCTTCATCCCAGCGGCGGGCAAAATAATGCTCGGTTCCCTGCTGCTGCAGTGCCAGCTCCTGCCGCGTTGCCTCATCAACTTCACCTGCCAGGCCCAGCGGTTCATAGACGCGGATAGGTTCGTTTTTACCTTTTACCTGAATACGGTCGACATAGCGGTAAACAAACTCCGGTGCCTGGGCATGGGTGTTCTCACCAACCAGAATCTTCACACCATAAAACTTGGTAATGCTTTCCAGCCGGGAACCCAGATTCACCGCATCCCCCAGCACGGTATAGGCACGGCGGTAGGATGATCCCATATCGCCAACATTCATCGGACCGGTATTAATGCCAATGCCGATTTCAATCGCCGGCCAGCCACGGGCAATGAACTCTTCACGCAGCGAGGCCGTAACGCGCTGCATACTGAGCGCTGCCTGTACCGCATGACAGGCATGACGTTCGTCATCCAGTGGTGCTCCCCAGAAAGCCATCACCATATCGCCGACGTATTTATCGATGGTGCCTTCATTATCAAAAATCACTTTGGTGATGGGCGTGAAGTAGCTGTTCAGCAGTGCCTTAAGATCAGCGGCCGACAGATTTTCAGAGATATTGGTAAAGCTGCGGATATCGCTGAACAGTACCGTCAGCTCTTTGCTTTCCCCGGCAAACTGATAAGCCGCAGGGTCATTCATCATCCGCTCAATATGCGCCGGCGGCACATACTGGTCGAACATCCCTTTCAGCAATCGACGGCTGAGATTTTCGCTGACAAAGCCATACCCCAGATTAACGATCGTCAGCCCGCCAACCAGCAGCAATACCGCTGCCAGCGGTAAATCGAGGTTCTGATAGGACCACAGATAAAAATTGCCACTGATCACCAGTACGACCGCCAGACCACTCAGCAACATGGCACTGAAAGGCCCAAGCCGTGGCAGCCAGAATGACAGCACAATGCCAAACAACAACAACTGGGCAAGCAGCGCACCCGCTTCCCATTCCGGACGGTATGGGAATTCATCATTAAGTAGGGCTTCGATCACATTGGCATGTACTTCCACCCCCGGATACTGCGTACCCACCGGCGTGGCACGCAGATCCGATAAGCCGAGGGCTGAGGTGCCCACCAACACAATGGCACCTTCCAGCGCATCGTCGCTGATATTGCCATTGAGCACATCGGTGGCAGAAAAATAGGTAAAAGTACGCTTTGGCCCTTTATACGGCACAATCACCCGGCCAGCGGCATCGGTACGTGCCAGCTGTCCCCCGACACCGGCATAGCGCAGTACATCAACATCGCCCAGCGCAACCGTTTCCAGTTGCAAGGTGCGGTCGAACAGATAAGCCATCACCGTCGCCAGTGCCAGCGATGGGTACAGATCGTTACCATAGCGGATAACCAGTGGCGCCCGGCGGATCGCGCCATCAGCATCGGCAAAGGTGGTGACAAAGCCAGCACCGGCGGCAGCATCCTGCAGCAGTGGCAGATTGGCAGCATAGCCCGGCTTGGCGATCACCACCGAACGTCTGGCAGCCTCCACCGGCAACCGGTAGACCGGAGCCGGTAAACGACCCACGCTCACATTGCCCTCATCAAGAAAGAAAAAACCCAGCACCGTATCGGTCGCCGGTAATTCCTGTGCAAAATGAGTATCGGCATCAACCTGCCGGCGCCATCCTTCGGGCGCCTGCCAGCGCTCACCATCAACCGCCAGGCGCTTGCGGATATCGTCCACCGGGTTACGTTCCGGCTCAGAGAACACCACGTCAAAGGCCACAACCACTGCGCCATACTGCGCCAGAGTGGTTACCAGATCGGCGAGTTTGTGCCGGCTCCAGGGCCAGCGGCCTTCATGGGCAAGGGATTTTTCATCGATGTCGATAATGATAATTGGCTGCTCGCCACGTTCGGGCGGATGCCAGTCGAGTGCTGCGTTAAAGCGCAGGTCGTAAAGCAGAAAGTCGAGTCGTTTCAGCCAATGGCCGGGACTTTGCCCGGGCTGCAGGCTCAGCAGAATAAAATAAGCGGTCAGTAACACGCCCAATAAAATGGGCAGACGCGTGCGAGACAATGATCCCCAGCGCATAGAGTCCCTCAGAAACGTCCCTGCATTGGGCGAACACTAGCACAGGCGCACTTTAATGTCGCACCAGCCGCAGTTCAGGCCATCACCACCTGACCGCGGTACACACGCTGGGTACGTTTGCTGACCCGCTCAGAATCATCCATCAGGCGCTGGCTGCCACGGTATACATGGCTGATTTCATGCAGCTCTGGTGGCTCCTGGGTTGGCAGAAACTCCTCAATCAGGGCCAGCAAATCACGGCTGACGCCGCTTTGCACCAGAACACGCAGGTCATGCTCAAGGGACGGTGAATCAAAGTGAATCACGCATCCCTGCTCGTCTTTCGCCAGTCGTTTGATCTTTTGCAGCAAAGCGATGTTATGACGGTTGAATTCCATGCAATCATCTCCGGTTAATAGCTACTATCAGAAGTCTCAGTTAAACGAAGTACTGCAACCCTCATACCATAGTTTGAATCTGTTCAGTTTTATTCGGCGCAGCCGCTCCGGTATGACGGCTCGCCAGTGCAGCAAATTGCTCTGCCACACTCTGCCAGCTGGCACGCTCAGCCTGAAGACGAGCCGCGATGCCCATGGCCTGAAGATCACCACCAACAAGACGCGATGTCGCAGCAATAAACGCCTCATCCGTATCGTCCGCCGCCAGCTCACCATTAACCCCGGGTTGCACATGCATCTGCGCGGCAGCCATATTGAACGCCACGACCGGCAAACCACTGGCCATCGCCTCCAGCGTTACCAGGCCAAAAGTCTCTGTCTGGCTGGGGAAGATAAAGGCATCGGCTGAAGCAAAATAACGCGCCAGTGTTTCACCGGTTTGCACGCCGGCAAAAATAATCTGCGGATGTTCTCGCTCCAGCTCCGCCCGCATAGGACCATCACCCACCATGATCAGACGGGCATTGTTCCCCTGCACCCGCAACGCCTGCCAACTGCGGATTGCCAGCGGAATATTTTTCTCAGCGGCAATGCGTCCGACATACAACAGCACCGGTTCAGCGCCAACCTGCCACTGCTGACGCAAAGCAATGCTGCGCCGGCGCGGATGAAACAGCTGGCAATCAACCCCGTGAGGCAGCACCGAGACATTGCGGAAACCTTCGCTGCTTAATGCGCTTGCGATTTCACCCGCCGGCACCAGCGTGGCCGCCGTGCGGTTATGAAAACGCCGCAGCCAGGCCAGGGTCAGTGTTTTGATCCAGCCAAGGCCGTAATAGCTGCTGTAGCGATGGAAGTTGGTGTGGAAGGCACTGATAACCGGAATACCCTGCTTACGGGCCTGGCGCAGAGCAGAGTTACCCAGCGGGCCTTCGGTCGCAATGTACACCAGATCCGGCTGGAAACTTTGCCAGGCTCTGGCCACCCGGCGCCGGGCTGGTAATCCAAGCTGCAGATCCGGGTACATCGGGATGGTCAGGCCACGACACCAGACTTCTTCGGTTTCAGGCAGCCAGTCGCTGCGCGGTGCCGTGCGGATAATCTGAATACAAAATTGTTCAGGGTTCAGTTCACTGAGGAGCTGGCGCAGGGAATTGGCAACGCCGTTAACGTCCGGAACATAGGTTTCCGTGACGATCGAAATGCGGATCTTGGCCATGGTTAAGCGGCACTCTGGTGATTATTCCACCAGTGTGACGCTTAACCCATGACAGTTTTATGAAGAGAGGAAGGAGTGTCAGCACTCGCCGGAAAGTTTGGACAAGCGATAACGCAGCTGACGCGGCGTCAGGCCGAGCACTTTCGCTGCCATGGTCTTATTTCCGCTGCATTTGGCAATTGCCGACTGAATGTCACTCAGTTCATCGGCCTGTACCCGCTGGTAAGGGCGGGCATAAAGTGTTTTGAAATTCGGCACCACCTGGGTGGCCAGCATATGGGCAATCTGCGCACCAAGAAAATTCACCAGCGCCAGATCGATATGGTCTGCCCGTGCACCACGCAGATCCATCACCAGCACCGCCAGTACCGACTGACGCAACACCAGAGGCACCAGCAGACAGCGATCTTGCTGACACAAAGAATCGATAAAAGGTTCGAACCGCTCAGGGCGCTCGCTGCCATCTTTAATCACCAACCACTCACGTGATTCAAACTGACGGCACAGGGCATGCTGTACGGCGAAACTGTAAACACCGTTACTGACTCCGGTGGAACAGTACTGAGCTTTAAAACGGCTGGGAGAATCCGGTAAGGCTACGGAAACATTATTCAGTCCGCTGTTTTCGGCCACCAGCAACAACAGCTGCTGGATACTGTCCTCATCGTGGTAACGGCTTTCAATAATTTCGGTCACGCTGTTCAGCCAGGCCGATGGCATGGATGAAACGGGCATAACGGGCTGACGGTAATCCTGAATATCGGCAATTTTATACATAGGCTGCTCCTCCTGATAATCAGCCTTTCGCAAACTCCGTACCATGTTTTTATTTTGTTCAGGATGCGCTTAAAAACGGCTGATTACGGCCGGAAAGACAGGAAAAAAGAAGGATAAAGCGTGAAAAAATGCGCTATTTGTAAACAATGGAATATGGATATGTTCCAAGGCGGTGCACCTCCGGAACTGCAGTACCGGAGGCCACTACGGAGAAAGCGCCGCCTCAGGCTACGCCCGGATCATCACTCGGAAGGTATTCTTTCTGCAGCCAGCGGGCAAAGCCGCGGCAGGCATCCTGACTGGTAAGGATTCCGGCCAGACGATCATTACGCATAATCAGTACCGCATTAACATGCTGTTCTGCCATCCCCATAAGAACGACATCCAGCCGGGTATGCAGATCAACCTGTTTAATCTGCCGGCGACACATATCGCCGGCACTCAGGTCTCCGAGATCGCTGGAGGTATGACCCGGCTGTTGTGCCAGTTTGAGATCTTCGATGGTCAGTAACCCGACAACCTCATGTTCGGCCATAACCGGCAGGTGATGGCAGTTATGAGATTTCATCAGTTCCGCGGCTTCGGCCAGTGGCAGACTTTCTTCCACATGAACCGGAAACGCCGTCATAATTTCTGCAATCGTAGGCATATGGCGCATAGCTGTTCCCTCAAAACGAATTCCGCAGGTCGCTGTACCGGATACTGACGCCGGCACACAACGTACAGTACCCGGTACAGCGCTCAGACGCCAATGCGCCCCAGCGTATCCACTATCTGATGCAGAATACCCGCTAAGGTCGGATGTTCCTGCTCAAAACGAATCGCCTGCTCCTGCACCCGCTCGCCGATATCAGCCGCATCACTGTTATCCATGGCATTAATATCGCGGGCAATGCTGTGCAGCAATTCCAGACTGCTGTCGTCCAGCTGTGGATTCTGCTGCAGGGTTTCGTGCAGCTGTTGCAGTTGTTGTTTGAGATCTTGTTGAGGCATAAAGCAACTTCCTTGGGTTAAAGCCTGTTCATACTGTTGCTGTCAGTCTAACAACTGCAGCGGCTCAGGTGCTAATCCAAATCAAGAAAGCCTGTTCAGTAGAGCGCGTGAAAGCAGAATGGCATACCGCAGGCTTCAGCCATAGCCTTCATAGGTTTGCGGTTAGCGTTGTCGCCCACATACAGCAAAGATGAATAATTCAGATCCAGCCTCACAGCTTCAGGCAAAATCAGGCGCAGCGAATGCAGGATCGCGCTGTGGCTGGTCGACACCGGCACCCAGATTTGCGCCTTACCGGACATTAACTGCAGCAATTGCAGCAAACGCGCAGCATTAGTGCCGATCTGATCACGGGGGTTCACGTAGAAAAGGTAAATCGGGAGTTGTTCCGACAGAGACTGGCGTGCAAGCAGGTGCCAGACAAGAGGCATAGCATCTTCAATCAGTTCACTGAGCTGAGGCGTATAGCCCACGATTCCCAGAGAAGCAGAATCTGCCGGCAGATTAACGATATAAACACAGGCATCTGCACGCCCGCTGAGGGTTGATGGAACCCGCTGGATTCCTGCTCCGCCCCGCTCTGGGGACAATAGCTCCAGACTTGGTGCTGCGCTGCATGCAACCATAACCACTCCCTGTTGTTATTATTGCCGGACTCCTCTGCCGTTAGCAGATAAACAGAAGATATCCTTTATACTTTTAAGGTATAGACAAACAACAAGGCTGGCGCTAGCACCAGACAGACATTACTGCAGGAATTCACACCAGGTTCTTAAAAAATCTGGTGTTTTGGTCAGATGCCGGATGGCTCAGAGATCAAGCACTTCAACCAGTACGGTTTTAATAATAAAACCAACCATACCCAGCCCCAGACCAATCAGCAGAATCATCATCCCGAACTTACCGGCGTTGGCGCGCTTACCCAGGTCGTAAATAATGAAAAACATAAAGCCGATCAACAGTGTGACGCCAATATTCATTGCCCAGGTTTCAAACAGCTCTGCATTCATTCCGCGCTACCTTCCGGTGTACAGCTAAAAAGTGCGCGTATGGTACTCAGAGGCGGGCTCTGGCACCAGCCCGCAAGGCAATGCTGCGCCTGACTTGCTACCGCATCCCAGACGGTTATCATGAGCGGGCAGATGACCTGCATAATAATAAACAAAGGTCCTGATTATGTTTTCTAACGCCTCACGCCACCTGTTAATCCTTTTTGCTGTTCTGCTGTGCAGCCTGTCTTCCGCCCATGCAGATACCGTCAAACGTACCTTCTGTGTATTCGATCCGGTCGGTGCCAAAGGGCCGATATTCGACGCCATGCGTGATTACCAGACCAGCGCCCTGTCCTGGGGAACCGAACTGGAGTTAAAGGCCTATACCAACGAAGCCGTCGTGCTGGCCGATTTTAATGCCGGTCATTGTGACGCGATGGGCGTCACAGGCACGCGCGTTCGTCCCTACAACGCCTTTACTGCCAGTATCGAAGCGCTGGGCGGCATCAGCGATTATCAGCAGTTGCAGGATTTAATCGGCATGCTCGCCAAACCTCAGGCCAGCAAATATATGCTGCAGGGTGATTATGAGGTGGCCGGTATCATGCCTGGCGGTGCGGTATATATTTACGTACGCGATAAAGCCATCAATTCAGTCGAGGCAGCAGCCGGCAAGCGCATTGCCACTCTCGATTACGACAAGGCTTCGGTAAAAGTGGTGGAACATGTAGGAGCCACCATGGTGCCATCCAGCGTCGCCACGTTTGCACCACGTTTTAATAATGGCGATGTTGACGTTGCCTATGCCCCCGCCATCGCTTATCAGCCTTTCGAAATGTACAAAGGGCTGGGGGAAAACGGAGGTATTTATCGCTTCAGCATGGCGCAGATGAATTTCCAGCTGCTGATTCACAGCAAGCGCTTCCCGCCACAATTTGCACAACAGAGCCGTGAGTTTGCCTTCCGTAATTTTGATAAAGCGATGGAACATATCCGCGTCGCGGAGGCCGGAATCCCGGAGAACTACTGGATCGACCTGCCGCAGAAAATGATGGATGAGTACAAAGAAATGTTGCGTCAGATCCGTCTGGAACTAACCGCCGAAGAGGTTTACGACCCACGGATGATGAAGCTGATGTTCCGTCTGCGCTGCCGTGCTAATCCTGGCCATTTTGAATGTGCTGAAAAGGCCGAAGGCTGATTCCAACCCCATTAACAGGGATTCGCTGCGTGCGGTGAGCGTTAACAGTTACCGCACGTCCCCTTGGTCCGCCATGAAGGCATCTTCATACGCGCGGATATCCTTTACAATTCAGCCAGACCCCTGATTCTGTACTCTACCCGACCCGGCCACATCATGGTGATTTTCAGCCTATGACAGACTTCGATTACTGCATTATCGGCGGCGGTGTTATAGGCCTTGCCTGTGCTTATGAACTCAGCCACCACGGCTCCGTCCTGCTGCTGGAGCAAAATAACCGCTTTGGCGCAGAAACCAGCAGTCGTAACAGCGAAGTCATTCATGCCGGTCTTTACTATGCACCAGGCTCACTGAAAGAACGTCTGTGCATCGAAGGCAAGCAGCGCCTGTATCGGTTCTGTGAAGCCTTTGATGTTCCCCACAAAGCTATCGGTAAACTGATTGTCGCCCCCGAAAGTGGTCAGGAACAGCTGACACAGCTGCTGCGCAAAGGCCGTAATCTGGGGATTCCCCTGCAGTCGCTTAATCAGCAGCAGCTGCAGGATATGGAACCTCAGGTGCGCGGTTATGCGGCGCTTTACTCTCCCACGACGGGTATTATCGACAGCCACAGTTATATGGAGCGTCTTGCCCAGCAGGCTGAGCAACGCGGCGCCCTGCTGCTCAAACACTCGCGGGTTGTCTCCGCCAGCGAGCGCGATAATGGCTGGCAGATTGAGGTATGCAGCATGGATGGTGTAAGCACTATCCGCTGCGCAGCACTGGTCAATGCCGCTGGTCTGCAGGCCCAGAAGATGGCCCACGCACTGGGCGTTAAAGAAAGCCGGATTCCAAAGCTTTATCTCTGTCGCGGGCATTACTTCAGCTACCAGAGCAAAAACCCTTTCCGGCATCTTATCTACCCGCTGCCGGAAAAGAATCTGGCAGGGCTGGGCATTCATGCCACCCTCGATCTTGGTAATCAGCTGCGCTTCGGCCCTGATACCGAATATCTGTCAGACGATACCCCGGATTACCGGGTAGACCCGGCGCTGGCGCCCGCGTTCGCCAGAGCCATTCAGCGCTACTTTCCCGGCCTGAAAGAACAACACCTGCAGCCAGATTACGCCGGTATCCGTCCCAAACTGCACACAAAGCATGAGACTGCAGCCGACTTCGATATCCAGCGTCCTGATAACCGTGCCCCCGCGGTTCATCTGTTTGGGATAGAAAGCCCGGGCCTGACCGCTTCTCTTGCTATTGGCACTTTTGTAACAGAAATGTTACAAAAGTAGGTTCAGGTGTTGCCAAAAACGCCCTGCACATGGCTACGGGCCGAAGCAATTCATCTAAAAAATCATAGAGTTATACGATCTGATGCAGTTAGTACGGCGGATTGTGCATTTATGTTACAGCCAAACTACACTGTAATCCGACAAGCCGCAGATGATGAACAATCGGCTTACGAATGCTCACCATAACTCCCTGATACGACACAAGCATGAGACAACGAACTGCTAATCTGAAGAACAGTTGTTAAGACAAACAGTTTGAATGAACAGGGGAACCCTATGAGTCAAGCGCTGCCTGTGAAACAAGCAGAGGTCAGCTACGGAGATGTCAGCACAATATTGTCTGCCAAAGTGATGATCCCGATAAACTGTGACCACTGCCAGCAGGACACCGACATCAGTATCGAAACGCTGAAAAGCAAACACGGTATTCTGTGCGAGCACTGCAGTAATGTCCGCACCTTCAGCACCACAGAAATGCGCCTGATGCGCATGCTGCTGGCTCAGGCCGGCTACCACTTCGCACTCTGAAAGCGCTTTGCCCGGCCTCAGGACAAAGCGCAGAACCTCAGGCTGCCAGTAACCTCGGCAGTAACAGAGACAGGTGACGGCGCAGGGTGGCTGACACTTCTGCCAGATCCGGCTCTTCTTCATTTTTCAGCAAAGCGCTGTACTCCAGCGAATGGAATAAGCCCAGCAAAATTTCAGCATCAGCTTCCGGCGCATCTGAGTTGGCTACATTGCGGAAAAATTCTGCCGCTTTCTCAAACAGCGCTTTACGATGCATCTGTGCCAGCTTGCGGATACTTTCATTAACGATGGCTTCATAACGGAATGCCTGTTCGGCAATCAACATATCGCGCTGACCGATAATCTGCTCATGCATATACACCGTGAGCTGTTCCACCATAAAGTCCACCAGCGCCTTCTGGCCTTCCGGACTGCTGATATCTGTGCCTGCCATACTGGCCATCGGCTGATAAAACTGGTGAGTGAATTCGTTAACCACTTCCAACGCCTTCTCCGTATACAGGGTGAAGGTGTCGATAATCAGTTCCTGAATATCCTTAAAGTAATAAGTGGTCGCCGCCAGAGGAACGCCGGCTTCTTTCGCAACAGCGCGATGACGGATCCCACGAACCCCCTCACTGATTACAATACGTAATGCTGCTTCCAGAATAATCCGACGACGCTGCTCGCTCTTGGCCCGGCTGGCTTTTCGCCCCTGATATTGTAAGGGCTTGCTTTTATTTATTGCTGTTTCAGCAACCAATGCCATGTTCGTCTCTCCGAATGTTTCACAGATATAGCCATTATTATGCGGATTGTCCGACGAAAGAAAAATGGCAAATATAAGCACCAAGGTACCACTTGAGCATATTTCATACTTTAGAGTGGCAGGATTTGCCCCACTCAAAACTGTACTTTGGTACAAAAATTGGGTTTTATAAGCACAATAATAATAATTTCAGGACCCAAGTATGCTCAGCAGCCTCAACCTTCGGCAAACCTCTTTGCAGACCCTGACACTTCTCTCGCTACTGAGCTGCACCGCAGTCCAGGCAGATGAGCAGGCTAAACTCGCCTTTCTGCAGCAACAGTTTGATAACAGCGCCAGCCATTCCCGCCTGTGGCAGGATGGCTGGTTTGGATTATTTGCCGGTGTAACCGCCCTGAACGGCATTGCCTATACGCAAACCGACGGCGAGCACAACAAATATGACCGTGCTGTAGGCTTTACGACCAGCTTCCTCGGTGCTGCCGATATGTTGCTTAATCCGATGCAGACCCATCGCTTTGCTGAGGATCTGAAAGCCATGCCAGAAACGGATAATACGGCCCGGCAGCTGAAGCTGGCACAGGCCGAGCAATGGCTTAACACCGCTGCCGAGCGTGAAATCTATGAGCAAAGCCTGCTGAATCATTTTCTGGCCGGCCTGGTAAATGGCCTTGCGGGGCTTGCCGTTGCCTACGACGACAAACGTCCGGCTGATGGCTGGATGACCTTCGCCACTGGCATGATCGCCTCCGAAGTGAAAATTTACACCTCGCCGCAGACAATGACGGCAGTGCGCGAACAGTACCGCAATGGCAACCTTGAGGCAGCAACGGCAAAGTCTGACGCACCTTACTGGCAGGTTGCCGCTTTCGGGCCTGTCTTGAGCGCTACTTACCACTTCTGAGAACCCACTAACCGCTCCGTAAGTCCCGCCACTCCTGGCGGGACTGCTGTTTGCTCAGCGCCTCTTCAGTAGTGGCACAGCTTCTGCATTCTCCGCTTAACGCCGGAGAATATGATTTATGCTTAACGCCCTTACCAGCTACCTGCAACAACAGTCGCCCCTGATTCCGGATCACAATCCGGCAGACAGCGTCGCGGGCGGACAGATCGGAGCTACCCCAGCCGTATCCGCTGCCAATACTGGCAATGCAGAAAGCATCGCCGGAGCCCACCCATATTCTCCTTCGCAACGCGCGTTAATGGTCAGCGCTGTAGCCAGCGATTTCGATGTGCGCTCCCTGCCTGCCGGAGAAGTCGGTGAATTTCAGAACCGCCTGCAACAGTACGGCCTGATCGCCGGGCGCGACCTCAACGCCTTTGCCCTGATCAATACTGCCCGGGCCGAACTGGATGACAGTGCCGAACTGGACACTGTGGCCATTCTCGATGAAGCCCGCCAGCAGTTTGGTGAGCGCGGCACGGCCTACTCTGAACGCCAGCAGATCAACCGCCTGCATACCCTGATTCAGAATCTGGCTTCCGCCCGTCTGCCGCAGTAATTACGCCTCCTGTGGCAGACATAACATGCAGTTCTGCCCCGCCTTCCCTATAATGTCCGACTTTTTTATTTCAGGAGTCCGACATGCGCTTTCCGCTGCTCGCTGCTTTCAGCCTGCTCAGTTTCACCGCCCAGGCGATTACTAACGTTGAAGAAAAGCGCGCCGGCGACGATCAGCTGGGCTGGTCCGGCAAAGCGGAGATCGGCTTTGATGCGGAATCCGGCAACAACGAAAAACGGAAGTGGAACCTGGGCCTGAACGGCAACTGGCAGGATGATAACAAGCGCTTTTTCACCTGGGGCAACCGCAGCTACGAATCCAGAAACGGTGAACGCACCGACGATGACACCTTTATCCACAGCCGTCTGGTGCTGAACCGTCGTGACACCTGGTCTGAAGAGTTTTATGCCCAATACGAACGTGATCCCTTTGCCGCCCTGGCACACCGGGCCCTGATCGGTGCCGGAATGCGTTACCAGCACGCGTTTGATGAGCAGACCCGCCTGTATCAGGGCATTGGTTTGTTTCATGAGGAAGTACGGGAACGGGTACTCAACGAAGATAACAGCAGCCAGCTCACTCGCCTGAGCCTGTATACCCATATTCAGTGGAAACTGGCCTACAGCAAGCTGCAGAGCACCCTGTATTTTCAGCCATCGGTCGACGAGCCTTCAGACCAGCGCGCCTTATGGCAGCTGGCAGTCACTTTACCTCTGGGCACTCATACCGATCTGAAGTGGCAATGGCAGAGCCGCTGGGATACCCGTCCGCCGGAAGGTACTGAATATCACAACCACCAGACTCAGCTGAAACTGGTGGTACGTTTCTGAGTAACATTCAGCCTTCTGCCAGCCTTGCTGTCAGAGGGCTTTTTCCATCCACTCGTTCAGCCAGAACAGGGCGTCCTCATCCGGAGTAACGGTTTCGGTAGCATCGATGGTGACCCGAGGTACCGGTGCACTGCCCTGCAGTTCAAAGAAGCGCTCTTCGAATAAGGCGCCGGCCCCACAGAAAGTGGCATCGTAAGAGCTGTCACCGAGGCTGATCACCCCAAACGGCTTACCATTCTGCAGTGGGAATTGTTCTTCGAGTTCAACATAGAAAGGGGCGATAGCGGCCGGTAAATCACCACGCCCGGTAGTCGATGTACAGATTAATACAGCATCGCACCGGCTGGCGTTTAATGCACTGACGCTGGGCTTATCGTCTAACACAACCCGGTGACCGGCTTGCTCCAGTTGCTGCTGTACCGCTTTGGCAACAATCAGCGCCGTACCCGTTACACTGCCAACAGCAAGATAAATAACAGACATAAGGCCTCCGCAAAAAGCGGCGATTATACGCAATCAAGGCCGGCAGAAACACTTCAGCGGAACAGCAACCATACGGCCTCAATAACCGGCCGGAACCTGCAAGCGCTGGTTTTCTTTCTCAATATCAGCCTGCAACGAACGGAAGCGGCTTTCCAGCTCGCGCCGTGTCCAGACGCTCAGTGTGCCGTGCGCCCGGCATAATTGCAGGGTTTCTTCAAACACGCTGCGGATAGATTCCGACAACTCCAGAGCGGTCATGGTCTGCAGCAACAGCGGCAGGGCGATACTCCATTCCATCTGCTGCTCGTTCAGGTCCTGACACACGAACCAGTCATTTAATAATTCAGTGAACAACGGCAGGGGCTCCCGCTGAGCGCGGTTATCGCTCAGTCCCGCATCTTCCAGCGCACGGTTTACCCGGGCCAGAACCTGCAGAGGCGATGGTGCAGAGGGTTCGGCGGACATAGCCATATCTCCCATTCATGCTTTACTTGTAATAGTGCCTGTTTAATGAGTGTTGACAGGCCTTCATTTCATTCAGCATAGACGTACTTACACTGACCCATGGATAATTCCGGAAAGCCAACACCACCCGCTCTGGATATTGAAAGCTTTTTCAACAATCTTATTCAGCGTCTGTTCCCTGTCTGGTACGCCGGCCAGGCGGCGAAAGAACTGTCTTTGCCCCCACTGGGAACCATCAACCCCAACAGTTTCCTCAGCCACCGCTGGCTCAGTCTGCAGGCTGTGGTTAAATCTTTGCATGAATCACTGCAAGCCTCCGGCAAAGACTGGCAGCCATTGATTGATCTAATGGAAAAACTGCTGATCGAAAAAGAATATAAACGGCCGCTATCAATCACGGCAATTGAGGGTGTGGAATTCAGTCATCAGGAACAGGACTGGCCCAACCTGCATGCCTATGCAGAACATAATTGCGCAGACATCATGCTTGAAAGCGCGGACGATTTTGAGCAGGCGCTGCATACGGTGTTTCCCGATGCAGCCAAACCTCACCGGGTGGTCTACCGCGAGTGGGATGGCCGTTATTACTGGGTGAATAAAGAGGAGCCGCGCCTGTTTGCAGCTACCCTGCTGTACGCTCAGCAAAAGCAGCGGGACGCATCCATTCCGGCGCTGATCAACGTGGAAAGCCTGAATACCAAGGTGCTGGATCGTCTGCGCAACGATTACTGGCTGCTGTTGATGCAACGTGACAGCGCCTACATTATGCATGATCTGCTCAGCCGTGCAGACCTGCCTGTGGTACTGGCCGAATTTGAATGGCGGCGCAGTGATCTGGTCTTTTTGGTCGCACGAAAGAACAACCGCAAGATCAACCGCATTCTGCTGAATCTGCTGAATAATCGCTCAACTCAGCAGATTACCGAGTTCGGCCGCTTTCTGACGCGCCAGCATTTTCCTTTCCGTAACCACTGACCGGATGTATCTGACCTGCCTCCGGCGACCATAAAAACTCAGCATTTTTACACGGACGACAAGTATCATTCGTGCCCTTTACACAGCGTATAGCTCTTGATTTAACGCTAAAGCCTGTCATCCTATCGCCCAATATAACAATAACGGTATTCACATGATCCGAGGTACTTGGAGCCTGACCGAACCTCTGGTTCCGGTAAATATTCCGGCAACCATGATCCGTGTCGGCGCAGAAAAAGGGATAACCAGCGATGTCCTGCTGCAGAACACCGGCATCAGCCCCGAGCAGTTATCCGACCCGTCGGCCCGTCTGACCTATCAGCAGATGCTGTTATTGGCCGGCAATCTGATGCGTGATTATCCTGAAGAAACGCTGGGTCTGGATCTCGGCAAAGCCATCAATATCAATCAGTTTGGTATGCTCGGCTACGCCATTCTCAGCTGTGCCGACTTGCGCAGTGCGTTGCGCCTGGGCCTGAAGTATCACTCACTGGTTGATCCTGCGTTTACTTTTGAAGTGGTCGATCAGGGCGATACCACCGCCGTACGCCTGACATCCCATATCCCGTTTGAACATATGTATCGCCTGATGTGCGATGTGTTCATTGCTATCTTTGCCACCCTTGCACGTTTTCTGACCGGCAAAGAGATCGACGCCCGCGAAGTGCACCTGAACCATCCGATGCCGGGCTATGCCGACGAATATCAGCACCTGTTTAACTGCCCTGTACTGTTTGATCAGCCACGCACCGAATTTATTATCGACAGCGTGCTGCTCGATACCCCGCTGGCGATGGCCGACCGAGCCACCGCCGCCATGGCGGAAAGCCAGTGCGAAGAGATCCTGGCCCGTATGGGACCGAAAGAAGGCATCGTTGCCAAGGTACGCCGTATTCTGCTCAGTAATCCCGGCACCTTTCCGCCGGTGGATGTGGTCGCCAGCCATCTGGCAACCTCAACCCGCACCCTGAGCCGCAGCCTGCAGGATGTTGGCACCTCCTATCAGCGTATTCTGGATGAAGTACGCAAAGAGATGGCGATTGAGTACCTGCGTAATTCCAGCCTGCCGATCGAAGAGATCGCCGCTCTCGTTGGTTACAGCGACCCATCCAACTTCCGTAAAGCATTCCGCCGCTGGACCCAGCACGCGCCGTCTTACTACCGCGAAGAACGCGGACTCTGACCCCGGCGGCCAGAGTTTCTGGCCGTCATTTATCCCTTATTTCCCCGTCACTGCCTCAGGCGCCCTGACTTCACCAGACCGTCACAGGGCTGAAACATAACTGTCATACTGCACCCGCAAAGTGAAAGTCACACTCAACCTGTCAGCGATGACCTATGACTTTGACTGCGAGTTCTTCCACGCTGCAACGCGTGACCATAGTGACCGAGACCTTTGCACCGGAAATCAACGGTGTCGCCAATACGCTCGGTCATCTGGTTCGGGGGCTAATATCACGCGGTATCGAGGTTCAGGTGATACGCCCGCGTCAGAACCGCAACGATCTCTCCACCAGTCAGGGCAAACTGCACAGCATTACCCTGCCCGGCCTGCCGATTCCCGGTTACAACGCCCTGCGCTTCGGTTTTCCGCTGATTGGCCGCATCCGTAAAGCTATCAACCGTTTTGCCCCGCAGGCGATCTATGTCGCCACCGAAGGGCCTATGGGTTGGGCTGCGGTCAGTGCCGCCCGCGCCAGTGGCATTACCGTACTGAGCGGCTTCCACACCAATTTTCACCAGTACATTGAGCACTACCGCCTCGGAGCACTGGAAGGCCTGGCTTACCGTTACCTGCGCTACTTCCATAACCGTACCAACGGCACACTGGTGCCGACCCGCATTCAGCGCGATGAACTGGATGCCCATGGTTTTCACAATGTACGGGTGATGGCCCGTGGCGTTGACAGCCAGTTATTCAGCCCGCAAAAACGCAGTGCTGAACTGCGCAAACAGTGGGGTGTACGCGAAGACGATCTGGTACTGCTGTACGTCGGCCGCATTGCCGGTGAAAAGAATATGGATCTGGCGCTGGCCACATACCGCCGCCTGCTGGCTGCCGATGAGCGGGTGAAACTGGTGCTGGTCGGTGACGGCCCGGCGCTGGCGGGCATACGTGAGCATTACCCGGCGGTGATTTGTTGCGGTATGCAACGTGGTGAAGACCTTGCCCGTCACTATGCCAGCGGCGATGTTTTTCTGTTTCCGAGTAAAACCGACACCTTCGGCAACGTGGTTACCGAAGCCATGGCCAGCGGTTTAGCCGTGGTCAGCTTCGACTATGCCGCCGCGCATGAACATATCCACAACGGTCAGAACGGCATGCTCGCCCCCTTCGGCGATGATCAGAGTTATATCCGCTGTGCCGAAACCTTACTCGACAGCCCGAATTTACTCCGGCGACTGCGCCAGCAGGCTTGCCTGCATGCAGGCAGTATCAGCTGGAACAGCATTGTTGATGATTTTATTCAGCGCCTGAATGGCGCCACTGCGGAGGTAATCCAGCATGGAACTGAGCAAAACAATACAGCCAAAAGCCGCGCTACTGTTTAACAAAGCAGACCGCTTCGAGCTGACATTGTGTCAGCGTCTTAACCGTATGGGTCAGTACACTTCGGTACGCCTGTTTTTCAAAAGCATCAGCCGCCTGGGTGATGGTGTGTTCTGGTACAGCCTGGCGCTGTCACTGATTCTGTTGCAGGGTGTCGAAGGTCTGGCTGCCGTTGGCCATATGACGGTGACTGGACTGATCTGTGTAGCGATTTACAGCCAGCTGAAAAACCGCCTGGTGCGTCAGCGGCCGTTTATTTCCTGGGACGATATCCGCGCCCACACCGCACCACTGGATCTGTACAGCTTTCCATCCGGTCACACCATGAACGCGGTGAACTTTGCCGTGCTGTTCAGCGTGTTCTTCCCGGCACTGTTCTGGCTGGTTGTGCCTTTCGCCCTGCTGGTTGCTCTGTCGCGGGTGATTCTCGGCATGCACTACCCGACCGATGTACTGGTCGGTGCCTGCCTTGGCCTTTTAATCAGCTATCTGTCACTGCTGATCTGGCCCCTCGGCATGTTTGCCGGCGTGGTGATGTAACATCCCATGCACATCAGGCCAGCCAATCAGAACAGCGTCAGCTGATTGCGGTCTATCTCCGGCGTGCGTCCGCCAATACCAAGCAGACGCACCGCCTTGTTTTCACGCTGCAGCGCCAGTTTCAGCAAACGGGCAAAGCCCTGTTCTGATGCCTGCTCGTGACTGTCGGCCAGCGTTGTCTGGGTAAAATCGGCAAATTTCACTTTCACAAAGGGCGCCAGCGCCGCCGCCGGCCAGCCTGCACGCTCAACCCGTTCATGCCAGCGTTCCAGCAATTGCGGCAACTGTGCCAGGCAATGTTCTTCACCGGCCAGGTCGGTGGCAAAGGTGCATTCCACACTGACCGATTTACGTGGCCGCTCCAGATTCAGTAAACGATGGTCGATGCCGCGGGAGCGTTCATACAGTACCGCACCCATACGGCCGAAGGTACGCACCAACTCGGTCAGCCCCCAGAGGCGGATATCGGCGCAGGTCTGCAGTTTGTAGAGCGCGAGTTTTTTCTCCATCGCCGGGCCAATACCGGGGATTTTCCCGACCGGCAACGCCGCGACAAACTCATCGACCTGATGCGGTTTTACCGCCCATTGTCCATCCGGCTTGTTCCAGTCGGAGGCAATTTTGGCGAGGAATTTATTCGGCGCGATACCGGCGGAGACAGTAATACCGAGTTCGTTACGTACCCGCTCACGGATTTCCCGTGCGACCTCGGTGGCATTCAGGTGGCTGGCAATTTCCAGATAAGCTTCGTCGACCGATACCTGCTCCAACTGCAAGGCATATTCCTGCAGAATCACCATCAGCTGTTTTGATACTTCGCGGTACAGCGCCATACGTCCTGGCAGCAACAGCAGCTGTGGACAGAGTTTTTTCGCCTGCGCCGTTGCCATCGCCGAGCGTACGCCAAAAGCCCGTGCCGGATAATTGCAGGTGGCGATCACCCCACGGCGGTCAGATTCGCCGCCAATGGCAATGGGCAGCTCACGTAATGCCGGATTTTCGCGCATCTCAACTGCGGCAAAAAAACAGTCGCAGTCGATATGGATCACTTTACGCTGAGTAACAGCGGCAGATTCCGTTTCTGCCACAGCCGGCACTTCCGCTGACACGGCGGAAGCCTGTGAACTCTGAACGCTGTAAGGCATCGTATCACTCCGGGTTTGATAAACAGCGATGACCAGCCAATCTGGTACAAGGTTCAAATTACTGTATATTCAACCAGTATAATAATCAATCGCCATGACATAACCCGGTACTGGTGTTAGCCTTGGCGACCTGTCATTAACCGCCCGGCGAGTCGCTCAGAAATCGTACAGAGCATTATCCTTGCCGCCTATTTACAGGTAATTCCCGCGTGAACGATTTTTCTCAGGCGCAAGCCGACTTTATTGCCGCACTCGACAGCAATGATCATCTGTTTGCCAGCACTCTGGCATTTATCGGGCAGTGGTTTGATTTCACCCCAAGCGCGTTCAACAACGGTGGCGTACAAAACAGCGCCGAACAAAACCAGGGCAGCTGCAAGGTGTTTGCCCTCGCCCAGTTGCTGCAACTGAGCAAAGAGCAGGCTCTACGCTGCTTTGGTGAACATTACCGTGACGTGCTGGCCACCCCGGATGTCGATAATCACCATAACCTGCGCCGTGTACTGCGCGACGGTTTAGGCGATATCAGCTTCGACCAGTTCCCGCTGACTGCTAAAGCGCAGGCCTGATATGGACAGTGCTGTCAGTCTCAAAGCCGGTCTGGTGCCGCTGACCACATTGCATTTCAGCAGCAATGATCTTGCCGATATCCGCGCCCAGCTGGAGAAAAAGCAGGCCGAAGCGCCGGCATTGTTCCGTCATCTGCCCTGTGTGCTGGATTTATCCTCATTAGATCCCAACCTGCTGACGCTGGCGGATTTACAACAGCTCTGCCGTGATTGTGGTCTGCTGCCCGTTGCTGTACGCAACGCCGGCAATGAGTGGCTGGCTCAGGCAGAAGCATTGCATCTGGCCGATCTTGGTAAAGGAACCAGCCGCGCTGCAGCCCGCCAGCAGGACACAGCGGCCACAGATTCAGGCAATGAAACATCGCCACCTGCACGTGCGGTCAAAATTCATACCGGTAATATCCGCTCCGGTCAGCAGCTGTATAACGATGGTGATCTGATTATTTTTGGTATGGTCAGCGCCGGCGCTGAGGTACTGGCAACCGGCGATATTCATATCTACGGCACCCTGCGCGGACGAGCTCTGGCGGGGGTAAAAGGCGATGAGTCGGCCATTATTGCCTGTCAGCAGTTCGATCCGGAACTGGTTGCTATTGCCGGTCAGTACCGTCTGTTTGAAGAACAGCAGGAGCAACGCCAGCAGCCGGTCGCGGTCAGCCTGCAGGATGGCACCTTGAACATCACCAGCGTTTGATAAATACTGCGCCACACATTGAATTTTCAGGGAAATACGGCTTTGGCAAAGATCATCGTTGTCACCTCCGGTAAAGGCGGAGTCGGTAAAACCACCACCAGTGCAGCCTTCTCCACCGCTCTGGCCATGAAAGGCCATAAAACCGTCGTCATCGACTTCGATGTTGGCCTGCGCAATCTGGATCTGGTCATGGGCTGTGAACGCCGTGTGGTCTACGATTTCGTTAACGTCGTGCAGGGTGAAGCATCCCTGAAACAGGCACTGATCAAAGACAAGCGTCTGCCGAACCTGTTTGTCCTGCCGGCCTCACAAACCCGTGATAAAGACGCACTGAATCCCGAAGGTGTGGAAAAAGTGCTGAATGAACTCAGCGCCGATTTTGACTACATCGTCTGCGATTCCCCGGCCGGTATTGAGCATGGCGCGCATATGGCGCTGTATTACGCCGAGGAAGCCATCATCGTCACCAACCCGGAAGTCTCTTCCGTACGTGACTCTGACCGCATCATCGGCATTCTGCAGAGCAAATCACGCCTCGCCGAACAGGGCAAAAGCGTTAAAGAACATCTGCTGCTGACCCGCTATAACCCAGAACGCGTAGAGCGCGGTGAAATGCTGTCGGTACAGGACGTCGAAGAGATTCTCGCCATCCCGCTGCTGGGTGTTATCCCGGAATCGGAAGCGGTATTAAAAGCCTCGAATCAGGGTGTACCCGTTGTGCATGACGCCGAAAGTGACGCTGGCCAGGCCTACGATGACGCTGTAGCCCGTTATCTGGGCGAAGACCGTCCGCATCGTTTTCTTGAGAAGCAGAAAAAAGGCTTCCTGAAGCGCGTATTCGGAGGTTGATATGAGTTTAATGGATTACTTCCGCAAGGAGCAGAAAAGCAGCGCCAGTGTCGCCAAAGAGCGTTTACAGATTCTGGTTGCCCACGATCGCCTGCGTAATAACGGCCCGGAATATCTGCCGCAACTGCAGCAGGAAATTCTCGCGGTTATCCGCAAATATGTCGCCATCGGTGAAGACGACGTATCGGTTCATCTCGAACAGCAGGGCACCACATCGGTGCTGGAGCTGAACGTTACCCTGCCGGATCGTAAATGATCCGTCTGCTTGTGCAACGCTGGTCAGAGGCCCCCCTTCTGCAGCGTTGCGGCCTGTTCTTCGCCCTCTGCAGTTACGCCTTACTCTGGCCCGGGGTTACTGAACCCATTATGACCCTGAGCGCTCAGGTCAGCATGTTTGGCCTTAAGGCCCAGCTGTTTCACGAAACCCGCTCAATCTGGCAGACCGTTCTCAAATTACATGAGCTGGGTTACACCCCGGTTGCCATTCTTATTGTCAGCTTCAGTGTGATTATTCCGCTGCTGAAACTGGCGCTGATCATCAGCACCTGGCTGCTGCCTTCAGTACTGCGCTGGCGTCTGGTCGGCATGCTGGGTAAATGGTCGATGGCTGATGTATTTGTGGTCGCTATTCTGGTGGCATTTTTTACCGCCAAAGCCACCGCCGAATTATCGGCCGAACTGTTACCCGGTTTTTACTGGTTTACCGCCTTCTGCCTGTGCTCCGTTATCTCCGGACAAATGCTGACCCTGCACACCGACCAAAACCAGCGCGCAGGAACGCCTGAGCTGAACTAAGCTTATCCGCAGACAGTTGATCCCGGAGACGCTATGACCACCCTCGCCCTGCACCATATTCTGCTGAAAAGCCCGTTGCTGGCTGCCGATGTTTTACAGGAGCTGCATCTTGGTGCCGACTTCAGTGAACTGGCCGAAGAATATTCCGCCTGCCCCTCCGCACATCATCAGGGCTTTGCCGGTTATCACGACAGCGACCAATTACCCACCGAACTGCTGCGCGCCCTCAATGAGCATGACAGCGAATCTCCTTACGTCGGTCCGGTCAGAACCGCCTTTGGTTACCATATTCTGAAAGCGGTGGCGAAACCGGAACGGACTCTGCTTATTGATGAAGCCGGGTAATAAATTGGCTGAAAACAAAAAACGAGCCTGATGGCTCGTTTTTTTGTTCTCTGCCCCGGCGGCCTTTACTCCGACAGCAATGAATAATCCCAGTCAGCTTTCGCCATCGGCGCTCTGGTTTTAATCAACCCCATCGCATTAAACGCATCCTGAACCCGGTCATTCAGTACTTCCAGACGATGTGGGAATTGCGGATTACTGAAGAAATCAACATTGCCCTGCTTATCGACAAACTGCGCGTCGTAATACAGGTTTTCAATATCCGGCTGGGCGTTTTTATCACCCAGTAAAATATCTGCCGAGGCTTCCAGTAATTGCAGTTTCTGTGGATTGGACAGATCGCGCATCAGCTCCTGCAACTGAGCTGAAGTGCTCATCAGCGTTTGTACAAAACGCTGCACCTCAGCTTTATTTTTTTCAAAATAATCGGCACGCACTACATAAACATCGGCAATAATCCGGCGTGCAAACATAGTCGAAATAATCATCCGAGCACCGGTAATCGAACCGTTACTGCCGGTGCCGACCCGGCGGCCGGAGGTCAGCCCGTAAGCGTCGGAAATAATCATAAATGAGGCATCGATTTCCGGCAGCTTCAGTGCTTCCGGTGGTGAGTTGGGCGATAACGTAAGATCCGGCATCCATTTCAGATTCACATCACTCATCTTCAGGCCGGCCTGGGTCAGCAACGTGGTCATAAAATCCACATGGGGACCATAAGCCTGAATAGCGATGGTTTTTCCTTTTAATTCACCAACGCGGACTATGCCGTTTTTAGCAACCAGGGTGTCACCACCGCGCGACCAGGTGAGCTGGTAAATCACCACCGGGCGGGTACGCGGATCTTTATTAATCAGATCCAGCGCCTGGTTGCACATACCAATGGTACAGCGCAGATAAGGGGAAGCGCCGGATAAATAATCCTGCAGCTGTTTATCAAAGTTATCCTGCAAGACAAATTCGTAATTCAATCCGGCCTTGGCCATGGCACTGCCAGGCTGAGTGCGGGTATTCATACCATTGGCCAGAATACTGATCATATCGCCGCCCCAGGTAATCATCGGCACCCGCAGTGGCTGAGTATTCTTTACCGGGCCCACTGCCGTATTAATACGCGCTGCCAGTGGTTCAGGCTCAATAAACTCGGGCTCCGCAAAGACACCCCGCGCGAACAGCAGGGCCAGAACGGCAGCAGAGAACAACAGTATTGAACGCACGATGGTATTTCCTATTAACTGATTAATGAACGTCACTGGGCTTTAGCAAACATGATGCCATTGCTAGTGATACGCCTCACATCAGCGCAAATTCGTGAGCAACTGCACAATTAGAAAGCAAAGGAAAAAATAAAGCGGAAATACCTACGAATAAAAGCACCAGCATGATGCTGATATTTTTTACCGCGCACGGTAATAAGGCACAAATAATCATCTGACAAAGCAGAATAGAATTCCGGAAAAGCGACTGAAATACCGCTGGCGAGTAGGTTATTCTGCCTGATGCAGAAACAGACGCAGCGCCTGACTGGCACTCTGACAATGATACAGCGTGGCTTTAAGCTGATATTCACGGCACAGAATTTCACAGCGACGGCCGGGAACGCTGAGTAAAAAATGGCACTGATCCTGACCAAAACCTGCGCCTGAATTAATTAACTGAAAACAACCATGCTGCAGCATATTGCCTTCGGTATCGTAATCAATGCCGTCGTATTCCAGCACACTGTTCAGTTCCACAGCATCGGTATCAGCAGAGATCAGCGCCAGCACAACAAAGGCTCTGGGGGCCGATAAAAAATCCCGTGCCCGCTCATACACCAGAATATGCGGATCGGCTGCCGTGGCTGTGGCATAAAAAAATGCATAAGCGCCACCCGGCCCGCTGATGGAATCATCAGCCGGGGGTGGTAAATCGCTTAACAACTGCAGCTCAACAGGTTCGTTCATCAATCCATTACCGGTTAATGGCCTCAGGCCATCGGATCATAGGTCCAGAACGGGTAGCGCAGACCGGCCATGGCACAGAGTACCCGCAGAAAGGCATCACAGGCTTCAACGCCCGCACTTTCGTCCATGGTGTGATAACCCGTGGTCGGAATCTGCAGTGTGGTGCCATCCACCAGACCGTTAGAAGCCGCAATAATGCGGCCCATTTCGGTACTGCCCATGGATTTAGCGGCAATACCCTGACGGGCGTTTTCTTCGTTCTGACGGCGGATATAGTCATCTTTAAAACTGTAACGGATGCCCAGTTTTTTACATTTTTCGGCCAGCCGGTTGGTTAACTCCGTATTAAAGGAAGCGTTGGCATCGCAATGACGTAATACCAGTAACTGTTCGTTAGCTGCCGGAACATCCGGATAGGGGCTGGTATCCACCACCACCAGCTGGTTGGTGGAGCCACCAAAACGGCGGAACCATTCGAGCAGGTAACGCCAGCTGCGTCCGGCTTCTTCCTGAGCGGTAAAAAAGGCGGTGCCCTGAAAACCCAGTTCAAATAAATACACCAGCATGGCGGCAGTCAGCACGTTATCGAGCTGGCCCAGATAACGGCCATTTTCGATACGCAGCTGATCACGGAAAGCCACCGGCGTACCCGCCACCAGATGTTCCATACCGGACAGCTCAAAAATCAGGTTATTACGGTGCGGACAGATATAGGTACGCTCGATTTTGCCACGCCCACGGTAAGCACCGGACCAGGGTTCATAAGCAAACACGCCGACATCGCCGAAACGGTCGACGATCATTTTCATCAGTTCTTCCGACACCGAGTTACCCAGCAGGTCGGAACGGCCGCCGGAGACAAAGGCCGCGTACTGAAATTCGTTCGGGCCGGTACAGACCAGACCGTGACGGTCGATGTGGGCCGAAAACATCAGGCTCATCGGATCTTTGCCCTGCGCGACCAGCACGCCTTCGTACCAGGTTACCTGCGCCCCGCGCTCTTCCAGTTCGCGCTGCAATACGCGGAAAAAGGAATGCTCCGCGCCGACCACCGAAGGGCTGCGCAGCAGACTTTTTAAAATATCGAGAAAGGCGGTACGGTCGCTCATGGATACCCCGCAGAGCTGCTACAGATTGAAAAGCCGATGAAAGCACGGTTAGAAAAAGGGGTGCAAGAGAAGTTACACCCCGGAGGACGGAAATCGGCGCGTTGCGCGCTCAGTCCTGATAATCGATATCGAAGCCCAGCAAATCGCGCAGACGAGCCTGCTCCAGAATACGCTCGGCGCGACGACGTTTTTTATCGTAATCGACACTGCGTCCTTTGGGCTTGCTGCGGGATTGTGGCTGGTCGTCGAGATCGTCAAAATCTTCGTAGTCTTGTGGCTGACTCATACCCACCTCAGATGTTCAGATACTGCCCGCCCCTTACCGGCAAAGGCACCGGGGCGAAAACGGCGGCATAATTTCACCAGTTCCGGCTGTGGTAAATTGAAAAAAATTATTCTTCTGGATCAGTTTTTTTTGTTGTTTTGACAAAGAACACCATAACGTCTTACGGGGTGACGTGTGCCGCTTAAGCCGTTATAATCGCCGCGCTCTTGGGGGAGTAATCTGCCCTGACCCATAAAGTCAGCGGCGCCCGTGTCAACATAATTGAGCCTCATGCTCATGGCACCGGCGACCATCTCACGATGGTTTGATGAGACCTGAGACAAACAGCAGGATGACCAGGGCGGCATCGTGCCGTTTGTCTTTGGTTAACGATCTCCGCCCGGACTATAAACATGACTGATACCCTGATTAGCCTGCCGGCTCTGAACGACACCTTCGCTCATTCAGCCTTCCTGACCTCTTCCGTTGCTGTTGCCATTGCCGAGATCGGCGATAAAACCCAGCTGTTGTCTCTGCTGCTGGCAGCCCGTTTCCGTAACAAGAGTGCAATTGTGCTCGGCATTCTGCTGGCAACCCTGCTGAACCACGCAGCCTCGGCCTGGCTCGGCGCCTGGCTTGGCAATTCCCTGACCGAATGGCTGAATGGCAGCACCGGCCGCCTGCTGCTGGCCGCTGGCTTTGCTGCCATGGCGATCTGGGTGCTGGTGCCGGACAAAGAAGACGACAGCACTGACACCCATCAGGCCTGGGGCGCCTTTCTGGCCACCACTGTGCTGTTTTTCCTGGCTGAGATCGGCGACAAAACCCAGGTAGCCACCGTATTGCTGGCCGCCGAGTTTAACTCGGTGCTTTGGGTAACTCTGGGTACGACCTGCGGAATGCTGCTGGCCAACGTACCGGTGGTGATTTATGGCGAACGTCTGATGCGCCGTATGCCGCTGCATCTGGCCCGCTACGCCACCAGCCTGCTGTTTGCCATACTTGCGCTGTGGACATTGCTCAGCTGAGCCGCTGTGCTGTCAGGGCCGTACCCGGTGCGGCCGCTGGCACTTATCTCCAGCAATAAACGGGATCGAAACGATCTGTATTTTTTGTTTTTACTGCCGCCGGGCTTTGGGTAAAACGCCAGTCCCTTTGTGTTTTGCTCCGGAGTACGTCCTTGCAGTTTGCTGAAGCCAGCCATGATGATCTGTTTGAAAGCATTGCCGCCGATCTGCAGACCCAGGGCTATGCCATCACCCATGATGCACTGCCTCTGCTGATGTCTTCCGGCCTGCTGAGCCGTGTGGTGAGACTGCAGCACGATGATTTCAGTGCCGCAGGCACGGGTCGCCAGCAACAGCATCAGCTCAACCAGTTTGTCCGTCGTGACAAAATCCGCTGGCTCAGCAATGACGATCCGGCCGAAGCCGCGTGGCTGGATTATATGGCCGAACTGCAGCGCTATATGAACCGCCGTCTGTATCTGGGTCTGTTCAGCTACGAAGGCCATTTTGCCCATTACCAGCCCGGTGATTTCTATAAAAAGCATATGGATGCATTCAAAGGGCAGGCCAACCGCGTACTGACCACCGTGCTCTATCTGAACCCTAACTGGGAAATTCAGGATGGTGGTGAACTGGTGATCTATCAGGCTGAAAACCATGAACAGGAACTGCTGCGCGTCAGTCCGCGTTTCGGCACGCTGGTCACCTTTCTCAGCGAAGACTACCCACATGAAGTGCTGCCCGCCAAACGCGACCGCTACAGCATTGCCGGCTGGTTCCGTCTGAACAGCTCAACCACTGTCCGGGCCGACCCTCCGCGCTGAGCCTCCACGCTTCCGCTGTACGATTAAAGAGCAACAGAAAGGCAAAGAAAAATACGCTATGCTCTGACTTCGGAGATGAGGAATCTCCGTTGTATAGCCACGGATATCCGGCTGCATAATTTGCGGGAGCAACCGTGCTGATCAGGCATATTTTATTCGTTATTTTTATTACTATCATTTATAGCCCGGTATTACAGGCCGATAGCCAGCGCGCGACATTCCTTCCCCAGCCTGACATATTAATTATCCACTCGTATCACCTGCAGTTTCCCTGGACCCGCCTGCTTAACGACAAGCTACTCAGTAATCTTGAGCCGCTGCTGCCCGGTGAACAGATTCATGTCGAATTTATGGATGAACGGCGCTATAGCGACAACCCGCAGGTCCGTGCCGAATTACTGCGCCTGTATGATCTGAAATATGCAGAACAACCGCCGGATGTGGTGGTAGTCAGCGACGATGCGGCACTGAATCTGGTGCTCAATGCTGAACTGCCCTGGCTGAAGAATACGCCACTGGTATTTTTAGGGATTAATGTTCCCCAAGGCCACGACCTCAGCCGCCATCCGCAACATACCGGAGTACTGGAAGGTATGGCGATTGAAGAAAATATCGGATTTATCCGCACGCTGTTGCCAGCCACCCGCGAAATTCTGTTAATTGCCGACCGCTCCGGACTGGGCGCCCTGATGGGCAACGAAGCCCGCCAGCTGATCCGCAGTCAGCGCTTTCACGATATAAAATTATCTGTTTACGACGATTTTACCTTCGCCGAACTGGAACAGCGCCTGAGTAATATGCCAGCCAACAGCGCGGTGTTGTTTCTTGCTATTCATAACGACCGTAATGGCGAATATTTTTCTTACGCCAAACATTTACCTGTGCTGAGTGCAAAAACACCGGTACCGATCTTCGGCATGTGGGGCGACCTGATGATGGGTCAGGGCAGCGCCGGTGGCATGATGCACAACGCCAGCAGTCAGGCGGAAATGGCCGCACAGATAGTGCGCAAGATTCTGAGTGGAGTTCCTGCCGCTGATATTCCCGTATTACCAAAAACCCGCTTTACGCCACAGTTAGATGAGCGCCAGCGCCTGCGTTTTAATATTCCGCTGAGCAATCTGCCCAGCGGAACCGAGCTGCATTTCCGGCCACAAAGTTTTCTCGCTGCCCATGCCGTGCTGATCGGTGTCAGCCTGAGCATTATCGTTTTTCTGTCGCTGATTATTTTAGTGCTGAGCCTGAATATTCGTCGCCGTCAGCATGCCGAGCAGCAATGGCAAAGCCTGCGTCTGACACTTGAGCAACGGGTATCGCAACGCACCAATACGCTTAACCGCCAGAATCAGCAGCTGACCGAACTCAGCCAGCAGCTGGCCTTACAGGCCAATACCGATGTGCTTACCGGAATCAGCAACCGCCGCCATGGTGATATACAACTGCATAAGGCAATGGAGAACGCTCTGCAGCAGAAAACTCCGCTGAGTCTGGCTCTGATCGATGTGGATTATTTCAAGCGTATCAATGATCAGTACGGCCACGAACGCGGCGACCAGATATTAATTGAGCTGACCGATTTACTGACTAAGCATATCCGCCCCCAGGATCTGCTTGTCCGCTGGGGCGGCGAAGAATTTATGCTGTTGCTGAACAACTGCACGCCAGAACAGGCAGCAGTACTGTGTGAGCGTCTGCGCCAGCAGGCACGCACTATCCGGATCAGCGCTGACAATACCCTCAGCATCAGCATAGGAATCAGCAGCAGCACCAACGCCGACAATACCGCACAGCTGTTGCGCCAGGCCGATCAGAATCTCTACGCCGCCAAAGCCGGTGGCCGCGACCGGGTTATCGGCGCTGATAATTAAATAACGCGGCATGCTCCACAGTTCACATAATGCGCCATCCTCCCGGGCCGGTTGTTACTGACATGGTAGATAACGGCCCCTGATCTACACTTCCCTGTAATGAAGGCCAGATATTCCGCCGGATAACTGAGCCATTTCGTATCAGGATCTGCCCGTATACAGCAGGCCTAACAGGAGAATAATATGAACTGGTCCGACCTTGGCCTTGCCAAAAAACTGACATTACCGATTGCCGTTCTTGCTATTTTACTCGCCACACTGTCCGTTATTCAGATTTCGAACCTGAACACAATTACTGCCGAATACAGCCATATTAATGAGCAATATCTTCCGGCGCTGGAACTGACCCTGAACGCTGACCGCGATTTATATCAGGCACAAATTGCCGAACGTTCGATGGCCTTAGGTCTTACAGCAGACACATATAAGCAAATGCATAAGGAAAATCTCGATCAGGTTGCCACCCGTCTGAAAAAAATTCAGGTACTGGATATTTCTGCCGATGCGAAAAAACTGTCTCAATCTTTTCTGACGGCTTTTGAACGCTGGCGCCCGAAAAGTGAAGCGATGGTACAGCAGGTTCTCGGCGGCAGTCTGAGTACCCACCAGGCAACAGAAATGAGCACAGGCTCGCTGGAAAATGAATTTGAGGGCATCCGCGAAACGCTGAACGTTCTCGGCGAAAAGCTTGGTGAAGAAGCCAAATCCTTACAGAAAAAAGCAGAACAGGCCAAAAATGCCGCACTGCGCAGCATTTTTATTCTGGTCGGTGTGGCCCTGTTGATTGCATTGCTGGTTGCCGTCTATTTCCCACGACTGATTACCCGCCCGGTTAACGAGCTGGCCAGAGTGCTTGGCCAGATGGCCGATGGTAAAGGCGATCTGAGTAAACGTATGCCGGATCTTGGGCGCGATGAAATTGGTTTGCTCAGCCATAACTTCAACCGTTTTCTCGGCGGCATGCAGCAGATGATCGGCACCATTCAACAGGTCGCACTGGATGTTGCTTCCACCACCAATACCCTGAAAAAAGGTGCCGGCGACAGCCAGCGAATCAGCGGCGAATATGCAGGTTCGATGGAGCTGGTTGCCACCGCCAATCATGAAATGGGACTGGCGATTCAGGAAGTATCATCCAACACCCAGCAGGTATCTGAAGAAGCCAAAGCGGCCGACCAATCGGCGCGGGCGGTATCAAAACAATTCCGTCAGGCCATGGAAGAGATTCAGGCACTGGCCGAAAATGTTGATAACTCAGGTGCCGTTATTCAGGAGCTGGTCGCCGAAACCACCAATATCGCCTCGGTGCTGGATGTGATTAAAGGCATTGCCGAGCAAACGAATCTGCTGGCGCTGAACGCAGCCATTGAAGCGGCCCGTGCCGGTGAGCAAGGCCGGGGGTTTGCCGTGGTGGCCGATGAAGTACGGACTCTGGCCAGCAAAACCCAGCAGTCGACCGGCGATATTAATGTCATGATTGAGAAGCTGCGCAGTGGTGTTAACCGTGCCGTCAGCAGCATGAAAGAGAGTCAGGAAAAAGCGGTCAGCACCGTCGAATATGCCAGCAAGTCGGAAGAAAATATCCGCAATATTTCCGGCTCACTGCTCAGTATCAGTGACCGTATTCTGCAGGTTGCCTCCGCTATTGAAGAGCAGACATCCGTTATCAATAACATTAATGAAAACCTCAGCAATGCCAAACATCTGAGTGATCAGGGTATGCAGAGTGCCAGCAGTATCCGCCAGGCCGTTGACGGGCTGAATCATCAGGCATCCAGTCTGCGTGATGAGGTGTCCAGCTTTTCACTTTAACCCGCGTAAAGCGGAAATAATAAAAGCCGGCGACTGTCGCAGTCGCCGGCTTTTATTTTATCGCGTTGATTAATTATGCGGTTTCACGCTTACGCCAGAGAAAATACAACACCGGAATCACCACCAGTGTCAGCAACAGAGCACTGGCAGTACCACCCACCATAGGTGCGGCAATACGGCTCATAATTTCCGAACCTGTGCCCTCTCCCAGCATGACCGGCAATAAGCCCACGGCAATAGTAGCCACCGTCATCGCTACCGGGCGCAGACGTAAACCGGCACCATTGATAACCGCCTGACGTAATTCACTTTCCGTAACCCTGCGCTGCTGCTCCTGTGCCAAAGCCAGAGCAGCCTGATATGACTGATTTAAATACACCAGCATAATCACACCGATTTCTACGGCGACACCGGCAAGAGCAATAAAGCCTACACCGACAGCCACAGAAAAATTAAAGCCCAGCGCCCACATCAGCCACAGGCTGCCAACCAGTGCCAGTGGCAGAGTCAGCAAAATCATCGCGACTTCGGTCAGCCGGCTGAAACTCAGATACAGCAGCAAAGCAATAATGGCGATGGTTAACGGCACCACATACTGCAGTTTTTCTTTCGCACGCTGCATATATTCATACTGCCCCGACCAGCGCAGCGAATAACCCGCTGGCAGCGTCAGTTCGCCGCTGTCCAGCGCCTGCTGTACCCGGCTCTGGGCAGAATCAACATAGTGGCCAACATCCACACCGTCGATATCAACAAACAGCCAGCCATTAATGCGCGCATTTTCACTTTTAATGGCTGCAGGCCCCGCTTCACTGCGGATATCAACCACATCACCCAGCGTCACCAGCTGGCCATTCGGCGCGACAAAAAACAGCTGTTTTAAAGCTTCCGGTGAATCACGGTAAGCCTGTGGATAACGCAGATTGACGCCGTAACGCTCCAGTCCTTCGACGGTTTCAATAATATTTTTGCCGCCAATGGTGGTGGTAATAATCTGTTGCAGCTGCGCCACACTCAGACCATAACGCGCGGCCTGCTCACGGCGGATATCCAGGGTTAAATAACGGCCACCGGCTACCCGCTCAGCATAGGCTGATACCGTACCCGGTACTGTTTTAATAATGCCTTCAAGCTGCTGACCTATTGCCTGAATCTGCTGCAGATCCGGCCCCGCTATTTTCACCCCGACCGGGGTTTTAATACCGGTGGCCAGCATATCAATACGGGTCTTGATCGGCATAACCCAGGCATTACTCAGCCCCGGAAACTGTACTTTATTTTCCAGCTCCGCACGGATATCGGCGGTCGTAATCCCCTCACGCCACTGATATCTGGGCTTCAGCTGAATAAAGGTTTCGATCATGGTTAATGGTGCCGGGTCGGTCGCCGTTTCCGCACGGCCGATTTTTCCCATAACAGTTTCCACTTCCGGAACACTGCGGATTAATTTATCGGTTTGCTGCAATATCTGCCGCGCTTCACCGATAGACAAACCCGGATAGGTAGTCGGCATATACATTAAATCGCCTTCATCCAGTGGCGGCATAAATTCGCTGCCGATTTTTGTCAGCGGATACAGGCTGGAAAGCGCCACCAGCAGTACCAGTGCCAGCAGTGTTTTCGGACGCGCAAGAACCCGTTGCAACAGCGGCAGATACAGCACCTGCAAAGCACGGTTGAGCGGGTTTTTATCTTCCGGCTGAATATGGCCGCGAACAAAATAGCCCATTAATACCGGCACCAGGGTAATGGCCAGAATAGCAGCCGCGCCCATGGCATAGGTTTTGGTAAAGGCCAGCGGGGCAAACATCCGCCCTTCCTGCGCTTCGAGGGCAAACACCGGCAGAAAACTCAGGGTAATAATCAGCAGACTGAAAAACAGCGCCGGGCCAACTTCCTGCGCCGAGCGGCTGATCAGTGCCCAGCGTTCACTGCGTTCGGCGGGTGGCTTTTGTTCTTCGGCTTCCAGATGTTTGTGCAGGTTTTCAATCATCACAATGGCACCATCGACCATGGCACCAATGGCAATGGCGATACCGCCAAGGGACATAATATTGGCGTTAATTCCCTGCCATTTCATAAGTACAAAGGCGGCCAGAATACCCACAGGTAAACTCAGTACGATGACCAGCGACGAACGCAGATGAAATAAAAACAACGCACAGACAATAGCAACCACAACGAACTCTTCGCTGAGTTTTTGCCATAAATTATCGATAGCATTATCGATCAGCCGGGTGCGGTCATACACCGTGGTAATTTCGATACCGGCCGGCAGTGAGCTCTTTAAACGCTCAATACGCTGTTTAACGCCGGCAATGGTCGCCTTGGCATTTTCACCAAAGCGCATTACCACAATACCGCCAACCACTTCGCCATCACCGTTCAGCTCGGCAATACCGCGACGCATCTGCGGGCCGGTGCTGATGCTGGCAACATCTTTCAGTAATAACGGCACGCCAGCACTGTCGATACCCAGCGGAATATTTTCCAGATCGGTAATGCTGCGTATAAAGCCGGTGGCGCGCAGCATGGTTTCCGCTTCGGCCATTTCAATCACCGAGGCACCGCTTTCCTGATTCGATAACTGCAGCGCATTCACCACCAGCGACAGCGGAATTTTATGCGCCGCCAGCGCCACCGGATCGAGCTGAATCTGGTATTGCTTCACCATGCCGCCTAATGGCGCAATTTCGGCGACACCGGGCAGACTCTGTAATTCGAATTTTAAAAACCAGTCCTGATAAGCGCGCAGATCCGCCAGCGAATGCTGTCCCGTAGGGTCGCTCAGAGCATAAATAAATACCCAGCCGACACCGGTCGCGTCCGGGCCTAACTGCGGCCGTGCCGCTTCCGGCAGGCTGGGCGCAATCTGGCTTAAATACTCCAGCACACGCGAGCGCGCCCAGTACAGATCGGTGTCGTCATTAAAAATAACGTACACATAGGAATCGCCGAAAAAGGAAAAGCCGCGCACGGTTTCTGCACCCGGCACCGACATTAATGCCGAGGTCAGCGGATAGGTTACCTGCTCCTGCACAACCTCCGGTGCCTGGCCGGGGTAACTGGTTTTAACAATCACCTGCACGTCGGATAAATCGGGAATAGCATCCACCGGTGTACGCGATAAGGCGTAAAAACCGCCACCAACCAGCATCAGACTGAGCAGCAGCACCAGCAGGCGGTTGCGTACCGACCAATCAATGATGGCTGTGATCATGCATCACCTCCGCTGGCTGGTTATCGCTTTCCATCTGCTCATGATTCATCTGTGAATGATCCATGTTCGAATGATCCATGTTCGAATGATCCATCTGCGAATGATCCATCTGCGAGTGATCCATATTCGAGTGATCCATATTCGAGTGATCCATATTCGAGTGATCCATATTCGAGTGATCCATATTCGAGTGATCCATATTCGAATGATCCATGTTCGAATGATCCATCTGTGAATGATCCATCTGTGAATGATCCATCTGTGAATGATCCATCTGCGAATGATCCATATTCGAGTGATCCATCTGTGAATGATCCATCTGCGAATGATCCATCTGCGAGTGATCCACTTCATCGTCAAAACGGCTCAGGTCGGCACCGATGGCCGATTCCGAATCCAGCATAAACTGCGCACTGGTCACCACCTGCTGGCCTTCTTTCAGGCCACGCAGAATTTCGACGTTATCCTGTCCGCTGCGGCCAACCATAACCGCCTGAGAACGGAAGCGGCCATCACCCAAAGCCAGCACAACCCGTGGCTGTACGCCATCATCAATCAGGGCATTACGCGGCACCTGCAGTACCGGTTCACTCTGTTTCTGCAGTTGTGCCTGGGCAAAATCACCCGGGCGCCAGTTACCGCTCTGGTTATCCAGCTGCAGGCGTACCGTCTGGCTGCGCAGCTCGCTGTTCAGCAGTGGATACACACTGTCGGCCATAAGCTCGGCCGACACCCCGTCACGCCGTTGCAGCACAACCCGATCACCAGCGCTGAGCCAGCCGGCCAGCGACCCCGGCAAACGCACGTCCACCCACAGGCGGCTTAGATCCGCGATCCGTAATAACGCCTGCTCCGGCATTACCCGTGCTCCCGGCATCAGATTCAGCTGGGTAATCACACCATCCTGCGGCGCCACGATCGCCACCTGCTGGCGCACCTTGCGATCGCGGCGCAGCTGCTGCAGCCAGCCGGCATCCACACCCAGTGCTAACAGACGGCTCTCCGCCGCGCGGATCAGCGCTGGCTGACGGGCTTCCAGTGCGCCCAAAAGTTCTTCCTGTGCGCTGATAATGCGCGGGCTGTAAAACTCAAACAGCGTCTGTCCGGCGCTGACACGCTCGCCCACGGCAAACACCTGCTGGCGGCTGATCCAGCCTTCGCTGCGCACCTGGATCTGCTGTTCGTATTGCGGATTCACCTGAATTTCCGCCAGTGCCAGCGCCTGCTGCACCAGCGGCACCCGCTCTGCTGCAGCGCTCTGTACGCCCAGGTTCTGTTCTACCGCAGGACTGATGCGGATGGTGCCCGGCGCGTCTTCGGCACCGCTGTTGTCATCGGCGTAGACCGGCACCAGCTCCATCCCCATCGGCGACAGGCCGGGTTCAGGGCGGCGATAGTTAGGGTCCATCGGCGCAACCCAGTAAAGTGGCTGCGGTTCAGCACTGGCCTGTGTTTCTGCCGCTTCTGTTTGTGGTTGCTGTACCGACATCAGGCCGGCGCCGAGACCGGTACCTACTGCCAGAGCCAGTAATAACGGCCATTGTTGTTTCATTGTCATATCGTTTTATTCCTGTTCAGTACCGTGGCCGGATGTCATGCCTGGCTGCGCAGCAGAGGCGGCAGGCGACGGTGCAGAAAATCCGGGGGCATAAAATTCAAGGCGGATTGCGGTTTTGTGCAGTTCACGCAAAAGGTTAAGGCGTTCGATATCGCCGTTGAGGCGCTCCATCACCGCACGGATCACATCGTTAAAGTCATCTCTGTCCTGGCCGTAGCTGTTCTTTACCGCCTGTAGCTGGCGGCTGATCTGCGGCAACAGAGTCTGATCGTAAAATTCCAGCCGCTGGCGCTGCAGCTGATACTGAGCCCATTCGTTGCGTACTGCGCTGAGCAGCTGGCGTAACAACAGCTGCTGCCGGGTTTGTTCGGCTTCGCGGCGGCGTACACTGGCGGCCACCTTGCGCTCGTTGCGTTCGCCGTTAAACAACGGCAGGTCGACGCTGACACCAACGGAAACAAAATCCGCACGGTCGTTACCCATCGCATCATCGCCGCGATAGCCGTAGCTGGCCTGAATGCCCCACTGCGCTTTGTCTTCCTGACGCGCCAGCTCGATATCAGCGGCGGCGCTGGCGACGCGGTTTTCAGTCTGGGCCCACAGCGGGTGCTGCATCAGCACGGCGGCTAACGCCTGATCGTCAGGCATTGCATTTACCAGCTCTGCTGCGGGCTCAAAGCGGGGAGCATCTTCCAGCGCCAGAGCCGTCATCGCCTCACCCGGCGGCAGCCATTCATTCAGACGCTGACGCGCAGCCTGATACTGTTGCTGCAAATTCAGCAGGCGCTCACGGATACGCTGGGTTTCCAGCTCAACGCGCAGCAAATCCTGTTGCTGTGGCCCGCTGTCAGCATTCAGCCCGCTGGCGTTACGGTAACGGCGGTTCAGTACGGCGGCCTGCTGTTGCAGGTGCTGCAGGTGTTCGGCGGTCAGCTTTTCGGCCGCCTGAGCACGGGCAGCTTCCAGCCATAACAGTGATACTTCACGACGTAACTCACGCGCACGCAGCGCCTGATTTTCACGGCTGAGGCCGGCCATCAGACTTTGCTTCTGCGCCTGCAGATCAAGGCTGTCACCACGCGGCAGCATCTGGCTGATACCCAGCTGGATCTGGGTCATGGGTTCCTGCTCAAACGACCAAGAGTCGGTAGGAAGATTCTGCGCATTCAGCGCGATTTTCGGATTAGGCCAGTAGCGGCTGGCGGCGCTGTCCTGGCGATAGGCCTGCTCCAGCTGACGCTGACTGCGCAGCGCCGGGTCCGACTGCAGCGCATACTCGCGCGTCTGCTCCAGACTCAGACCCAGACCCAGGCCCGGCTCCGCGGCCAGTACCCTGAGCGCAGGCCAGCACAGCAGCACAAACACAATGGCCTGCGCACAGGGGTGGCGGCCGGTAAAAAACGACATCATGGAAATGCTCCACTTTCAGCAAATCAAAAAGACACAAAGATCAGGGGCTGTTGCCACCAATACCTGTGCGGTTCTGTAGCAATGATTCAGCTGAAAATGGGGGGACGTTGCGGCAGGGCCAGCACCACGGCAGCAGCCGGGCGTGGGTCGTAGCGGGAAAAACTCTGCTGTTTGCTGCGTATCGCACGCGGCATATCCAGCGTCATAGCAAAAGAAGAACAGGCACCGGCACAGCAGGGGCAGGATGCATCACAGTCGGCCATTGTGGCGCTACTATGCGTACCGGTGTGCATACTGCTGTTGTCTGAGACGTGCTGAGCGTCGCCGCTCATATCGTTCATCAGCATCATATCGTGGCAGGCAGGCATGGTATGCATTGCTGCCGGCGCCTGAGAGTCTCCGCCCGCCGTCATCTGTACCAGCTCATTCTGCGCTGCCATTTGCCAGAGCATCAGAGCCTGACTGTTGGCACTCAGCACTACTCCAAACACCAACGACAGCACCAGCAGCCCCTGAAGAGGGCCGCGCAGCCGGCGGTTAATGGATGAAAGGCTCAGTGTCAGCAAGTTTCTGTCCTGTATTGATCAGAAATACGAAAACCAGGATACAACATTATGCGTTTTTGCCACGCCAAGAACATAGGCATAACTCAATAACGCCATAAAAAATGCACTGCGGCTGGCGCGCTTGATCGCGGCGGTGCCAAAACCGATGTACAGCAGCAGACCAATCACTTTACCGGTCAGCCAGGCATCAGTCAGCGGGTACTGAGCAATGCGGATACACAGCATAATGGCAAACACCAGCAGCAGGGTATCGAGCACATGAGGCAGTATTTTCAGCAGTTTGTTCCGGCGCCATACCGGCGCGAAATAAAACAGCATAAAGCGGCCGGCAAACAGCAGGACGGTTAAATAGGCCAGGCCTGCGTGCGAGTGTTTCAGTACAGAGTAATCCACGGCAATCTCCGTTATCGCAGCCGTTACCTGCCCGGAATCGGCAGAGGCTGGCAGCGGTCTGATAAAAAAGTGGCGGCGAGCATAGCAAGAAGTGTCCGACGATTCACCCGCACAGCCAAAGACAGAACCGATATGGCCCGATGGGAAACACAGAGCAAGCAGAAATCGCGCGCGTCTAGCAGGCTGCTAGACACTAATTAAACAGGCCCTAGACCTCAAGCCAGAAGGTTACCGGGCCATCATTCGTGAGGGACACTTTCATATCGGCGCCAAAGCGGCCGCTGGCGGTGGTTACCTGTAACGCGGCCTGCTGCAGAAAATAGCGGTATAACTCTTCAGCCAGCTCCGGCGCTGCGGCGCGGGAAAAACCAGGGCGGGTGCCTTTGCCGGTATCAGCCGCTAACGTGAACTGCGACACCACCAGCAATTCATAACCACAATCAAGCAGGCTGCGGTTCATACGCCCCTGCTCGTCGGCAAAAATACGGTAGTTCAGTACTTTATTCAGCAGCTTATCGGCACTGGCGCTGCTGTCGTCACGCTGTACACCAAGCAATAACAGAATGCCTTCACCGATGGCACCAGTGGTTTCGCCATCCACCACCACGCTGGCGTTGCTGACGCGCTGAATCAATCCGATCATACAAACCCTGCCCTGCAAACAAAGGCGCAGAGAATAACCGCTCAGTCTGCGCGCGCAAACCTGCACGCACTGGCGTCAGTGACGGCTGATGGCGTGCAGACGCTGCGCCACGGCGGTGTAATCACGGCTCATATCATTCAGATGGCTGGCATCCTGTGCATTCTGCTCCGACAAATTGCGGATACGCTCGGCCAGCTGATGAATTTCCTGCGCAACCCGCGTCTGTTCATCCACGGCAGTGGCAATGGTCGCCGTGCGGCCCTCAATATTACTGAAAGCGCTGACAATATCGGCAAAGCTGTCGCGCGCTTCCTGTGCCCGTTCGATTGACTGACGTGACAGTTCACGGCTGTTTTCAATCACCTGCACACCAGAGCCTGCGGCCTGCTGCAGCTGGGTGATCATCTGTTCGATCTCGCTGGCGGAGGCCTGGGTTTTACCGGCCAGAGTACGTACCTCATCGGCCACCACGGCAAAACCGCGCCCCTGCTCGCCGGCCCGGGCCGCCTCAATAGCAGCGTTCAGCGCCAGCAGGTTGGTCTGTTCAGAAATCGCCTTAATCACCGCCAGTACGGCTCCGACCTGCTGCGAATCGGTGGCCAGACGCTCAATCACCTGCGAAGCATTGCTCAGCGCATCGGCCAGCCGGCCAATGGCTTCACTGTTTTCGGTGACCACCCGCTGCCCCTGATCAACCACGGTGCGCGCTTCGCTGGCGGTCTGCGCGGCGGTGGCGGTGTTCTGGGCCACCTCTTTGGCGCTGGAAGCCATTTCGCTGACGGCGGTTGCCAGAGTGTTGTTTTCATCCAGCTGGGCATGGGCGCGGCGGGTCAGGGTATCGCTGAGACCGTTCAGACCATCGGCACCTGTGCGGATACCTTCGGCTTCGGTGCTGATGTTACGGAGGATGCCGCCCAGATAATCAGCGTAATCATTCACCGCCTGACGTAAGCGCCCGACTTCGTCATCACGGCTGACGGTAAGACGGGTACTGATCTGACCGTTAACCAGACTGCGGACCTGCGCCGTGGTTTCTTCCAGCCAGCCGATAATCTGCCGGCCAAAGACAATCATCACCAGCACAAACAGCAGAATCAGCGGAACCAGACTGGAATACAGCATCAGCGACAGTGCACTCATGGTCTGCAGAGCAACGCTCTGCGGCAACAGCATGCCCACCTGCCAATGCTGTTCCTCCAGACTGCTCAGAACCAGCAAAGCCTCGTCGTCCGGCACCACGCCGGCAGGTACAGCAACGCCACTGCGGCCGGCACTCAGCAGTGTTTTCAGCGGTGCCAGACTGCGGTCTTTGGAGGCCAGTTCATCCAGTGTTTTCATATCCAGAGACTGCGTGCGCAGACCCGGTGCAGCGACCACGGTACCGGTCTGATCAACCACGAAGGGATAAGCCTGAGCAATTTCGCGATGCCCCTGCAGTAATTTGCCCAGACCGCTGAGCATCAGATCGATAGTGGCAACACCCCAGAATTCTCCCTGACGACGAATAGACACGGTACAGGTGACCATTGGCGTGCCGGATACCGGATCGGCATAGGCTTCCGACCAGGCACACTGCCCCGGCGCCAGCGTGCGCCCGATGCTGTACCAGCCCTCGTTGTGATAACCCGACCCCGCCGGATCGTTATAATCGTTCAGCAGTTGCAGACGACCCTGACTGTCACGCGCCCAGAACAGCGACGCACGCTCCCGCGCCGGGTCCAGACGTTGCGGCTCTGGCCAGATACCGCCACCGGCAATGGCACCATTACCAAATTCGTCCACCAGATCGCGTAAATGAGTAATAAATGTTGTCTCATCCAATGGCAGTGTTGCACCCAGTGCCGCCATACTGCGCGTCAGTGATGCTGTGGCCTGCAGTACGCCATGGATTTCGGCAGCAATGCCCTCGACCCGCAGCTGCGCACTATCCTGCGCTTGCTGATACAAACGTGGCTCGGCAAGATAGTGGGTAAGAAGGTAGATACAGAGAACAGCGCCCAGCAGCAAAGATGCACCGGCCAGCCAGAGTTGTTTACGAATTAACATAGAATACGCCCGGAAGGTGATTATTTTCAGTCTAGTGAGAATTCCTGACTCTTCCGGATAACCGCCCTCAGCACAGCAGGATTACCATGACAAAGAAGACACTGATGTCACTCATTCTTTTATTAACAGCCTGCACCAGTCTGGCGACCGAGGTGTACATCAGCCGCGACGCTAACGGTAACGTCATCTTCAGTGATAAGCCGGGACAGAACTCCGAAAAACATGCGGTTAAAGAGCTGCCGTCCATCCCCGCCTATGTGCCTCCCCCCAGTGCACACCAGCCGGCCAAGGTGAACGAACCCAGCTTTAACTACACCAGTCTGAGTATTATCACCCCAAGCAATGGTCAGGATATTCCGACCGGTTTCGCCGGTAATGTTGAGGTGTCCGGCGTACTCAGTCCCGGCCTGCGCGAGGCCGACACACTTTATCTGCTGGATAACGGCGAAGTGTTACGTCAGGGACGCCAGACATCCTTCCAGCTCACCAACCTCAGCCGTGGCGAGCATGGCCTGCAACTGGTCGTGCGTGACAAAGCCGGCAACACCATTATCAGCAGTAACCTGGTGACCATTTATGTTCAGCGCGCTTCGGTTCTGAACCGTTCAGGCCGCTAAGGCCTGTTAACGCGGCCTGCACTGGCCTTAAAACCAAAGCACCAAATTCGAGCACAAAAATACTGCGAAGCACTGTTTTTGTGCGCTTAATTCTCCTGTATGTTCGTTCATGTTCGACTTAGCAACATGAATCGCCTACCCCGGCGCTAATATTGTGCATCCCTCCCATGACCTCTGATATATGGCTCAGTTTTTGCTGAAAGCCAGTTGCACAATGTTTTAGCGGCCTGACAGATGGCCACGACTGCCCTCTGGATAAGTACTGGTGGTGCGGTCTGACCCACGCCTCACGCGGCGTTTTTACAGGCAGCAAACGGAGACAAGCATGCTGGCCAGCCCGATCATCAATCAACGCTTACTGGAACACCTGAATACCGGTGTTCTGCTGCTGGACGCCGATCTGACCGTTCTTTATATGAACCCCGCAGCCGAAGCCCTGCTGGAAATGAGTGGCAAGCGCTGTCTGGGCGTGCCCTTTTTTGAACTGGCCATCGAATCTGAAGAAGCGACCAGCGCGCTGGAGCAGGCGATTATTACCGGCCACTCCTATACCAAACGTGAAGCCACTATCCAGCTGCACAATCAGCAACAGATGACGCTGGATTACAGTGTCAGCCCGGTATCCCATCCGGAAAGCCGCCTGCCTTCGCTGCTGATCGAACTGCAGGGGCGTGACCGGCTGATGCGCATCAGCCGCGAAGAGCAGCTGATCGCCAAACAGGAAACCACCCGCTCGCTGGTACGCGGGCTGGCCCACGAAATTAAGAACCCTCTCGGTGGTATCCGCGGTGCCGCGCAACTGCTGGAGCGTGAATTACCTTCGGCCGAGCTGAAGGAATACACCAACATCATTATCGAAGAAGCCGACCGCCTGCGTGATCTGGTCGACCGTCTGCTCGGCCCGCGTCAGATTCCGAAACAGGAACAGGTTAATATTCACGAAGTGCTGGAACGTGTCTGCCAGCTGATCGATGTTGAATCGGCCGGCCGCATCAATATTGAGCGCGATTATGATCCATCCATTCCGGAGCTTGAGGCCGACAAAGGTCAGCTGATTCAGGCCCTGCTGAATATCTGCCGCAACGCCATGCAGGCAATGCTCGAAGCACAGCCGCCACTGGCACAGCCACAACTGAGTTTACGCACCCGCACCGTGCGCCAGTTTACCATTGGCCATCATCGTCACCGTCTGGTCGCACAGATCGATATCAGCGACAACGGCCCGGGCATTCCCGAAGAATTACGCGAAAATCTTTTCTACCCGATGGTCAGCGGCCGCGCCGACGGCACCGGCCTGGGATTATCGATTTCGCAATCCATTATCAATCAGAAGAACGGCATCATTGAGTTTGTCAGTGATGCCAGTAAAACCGTCTTCTCTATTTATTTACCTCTGGAATAACTATGAGCACTGTCTGGATTATCGACGACGACAAATCAATCCGCTGGGTTCTGGAAAAAGCTCTGGAACAGGCCAATATCACCACCCGCGTCTTTGAACAGGCGGAGCCGGCACTGGCAGCGTTAAAGCGAGAACATCCGGATGCCATTATTTCCGATATCCGGATGCCCGGCATGGATGGTCTGGCGTTATTACGTCATGCTCATGAAGCTCACCCGGATTTACCGGTGATTATTATGACCGCTCATTCCGACCTGGAAAGCGCGGTATCGTCCTATCAGCAGGGTGCGTTTGAATACTTACCCAAGCCATTCGATGTGGATGAAGCAGTCAGCCTGATTCATCGTGCGATTGCACACTTCGCTGAATTAAATGCCAATGCGCCGCAAAGCGAAGAAGAAACCGAAGAGCATGAAATTATTGGCGAAGCGCCGGCCATGCAGGAAGTTTTCCGTGCCATTGGCCGCCTGTCGCAATCCAATATTACCGTATTAATTAACGGTGAATCCGGTACCGGTAAAGAACTGGTTGCCCATGCCCTGCATAAACACAGCCCACGTTCGGCGCAGCCGTTTATTGCCCTGAATATGGCGGCTATTCCCAAAGACCTGATCGAATCAGAATTATTCGGCCACGAAAAAGGCTCCTTTACCGGTGCCGGCGGTCAGCGTCGCGGACGCTTTGAACAGGCTAATGGCGGTACTTTATTTCTCGACGAAATCGGTGATATGCCGGCCGATACCCAGACCCGTTTATTGCGTGTTCTGGCCGACGGTGAATTTTACCGCGTAGGTGGCACCACGCCGGTCAAAGTGAATGTACGGATTATTGCCGCAACTCACCAGAACCTTGAAGGCCTGGTTAAAGAAGGACGTTTCCGTGAGGATTTATTCCACCGCCTTAACGTTATCCGTATTCATCTGCCACGTCTGGCGGATCGTCGTGAAGATATTCCGAAGTTACTGTCACACTTTTTAAAGCGTGCCGCCGAAGAGCTGGAAGTCGAAGCCAAAACCCTGCGCAGTGAAACCGAAGATTATTTAAGCTCGCTTGACTGGCCGGGTAACGTGCGTCAGCTGGAAAATACCTGCCGCTGGATTACCGTCATGGCGTCCGGCCGTGAAGTATTAATCAGCGATCTGCCTCCGGAGCTTTTGGAACAGCAAGGCAGTATTCATACCTCCGGCAACTGGGAACAGGCTTTACGCTACTGGGCAGATCAGCAACTGGCCAACGGTGTTACCAATCTGCTGGATACCGCCGTACCGGTGTTTGAACGCATTATGATTGAAACGGCACTTAAGCATACCGCCGGACGCCGTCGTGATGCCGCCAACCTGCTGGGCTGGGGACGTAATACGCTGACCCGTAAAATCAAAGAACTGAATATGGATGGCCACGGTTCTGATGATGACGATGACAGCGACGAATAACGTCGCTTTGCAGTCAGGCCTCAGGGCCTGACTTCGCGCCAGTAAATCACCCGGTCATGACCACGGTAAATACCAAAGGTGGCCGTCGCCTGCGGATCATCCAGCGAACCATTATTATCAAAATCATCCTGCAGCCATACAGGCACATTAAAGCCAACCGTTGCCGTGCCGGTATCCGGTGTACCGGCGTGTAAAACCGGTGCCTGCAGTAACACCGCATCCGTATTACGGCCACTGATTAACGTACGACTATTACCCAGCACACTGGTCAGCGTTGACGGCAAGACACTGGCATCAACGCTGCTGTCGTAACTCCAGCAGCTGTCATCGCTGTTCTGCACAAAGCGTCCGCCAGAAAAATATTCTGCCCGTGCCGGTATCCGCAGAGTTTGCGTTTCCGGGCCGTAGCTGTCTTCCAGCCATAAACGCCCGTAACGCAGCTCAAAACCAGAAGAAATATTAAGCGTTAACGAGCCTGCCATATTAACCTCATCCGTATCTTTAAAATCGCTCAAGGTTAAAATCGGCTTCGGTTGAAAAGGGGACACTTTTGCTCTTAGTTCTTTACTGTAGGTAAAGGTATCATTCAGCACATCAAGGGTATAATTCAGAATACCTGCCGAAGCGGTAGTCAGGTTTCCGGCATTAATCACCGCTGACAGCGAAACAGGCAAACCATCATTGGCCAACGCGCTGCTGTCTGTGGCCGGCAGAGAAAATATGGCCGGGTTCGGCGGTAACTTCATAAACCCAGTCTGGGTATAGTTCTGCGTCAGATTATTCAGCGCATTCCGGGCCTGAATTTCCAGCACAGGGGCAAGATCCCAGTGAATATCCTGACCGCTGTAAGCAAAACCAGAAGCCGTACTGCAATAGGGCTGCAACTGTCCGGCGACCAGTTCTGTGACGTTAAAATGATGTGGATAAAAACGTCCGGTCGGAGTACTGACCGCCGCTGGTAATGTTACGCCATGATAATTACTGCCCGGTGTTAAGCGGATATTAAATACACCGACTTCTGATACATTCGCTGCCAGAATGTTTTTATTATCCGTGGCGGCACTGTGATTATATTGTGCCGGATTTAATACAGCATTAACGCCTGCCGAAGGGGCAACCAACTCCGTACTCAGAGTCATATTATTCATTGCAAAGCTTGGGGTTGGTGTATTGTTACAAAAATCAGAATCACTAGCCGTCTGCCAGCCGACGGCGGAAATATTCAGATTAAAATTATCTCCGGCTTTGACGAAGGCATCACAGTCACTATAGACAGGAAGACCACATTCACCATTGTTGCCATTATTGTCATCTGCCTGAATACAGAAGCCCGCCGGGTAACTGACAAAACGGTCGTTTCCGCTCATGGTTAATCCGTTTTCCGTACCCGTTCCGCTGTATTGCACGTTCAGCTGCATCAGCCCGGCATCGGCATAGTTAATCGTCAGCGGAGTCTGTCCATTGGCATCAAAACTCAATGTTAAGGTTACTGCTGGTACAGAAATATCGGCGATATTATTTCCGTTAACACTGACCGGCCAGGACACAACACGGGAAGTATTATCAGGGTCAATATATTGTGAGCTGAAAGCGATGTCGCGACTGACACTGGCAAATCCTGGCACACAGGCTCTGGTTACATCGTCTTTTTTAACGGCTTTCAGCAATACATCACTGGCGCCAAGCCCTGCAGGAAAATCCGGAATATCCAGCACAAAACCAGAGTCTGCAAAGGTCATACTGCAGTTGGTCGATAATGCCCCGCCGTCACGCGAGCAAAGATTAGACGTAAACGCCTGCGATACCGGTACCGATGACAACACCTGAAGATTAACCGTTGCCGCCGTATTCTGGCGTAAAGAAAGCGTGGCAGAACCACCACTGAAGGTTTGTACATCGCCCCCTTCCCAACCGGAAGGGCCAAGTGTAACGGTCACCGGATCGGTATATAAACTGGAACAGCTGGCATTGGCGCAGGCTTTAATCTCTACTTCCTGTGGAGAACAGGTCAGTGCACTGCTGGCGTAGCTCATTTCAAAATGATGAACGATGGGGCCAATCGGATTAATGGTATTGGCACACACCCTTAGCAGATCTATTTCGTGATAATTACTGGAGGCTCCGGTTGATCCTGTAAATGAGAGTAATAAATTCTGTGGAATCGTCGCCTGGCCATTCAGGTTCGCAACATTAACCGGCGCGACCAGGGGTACAAAACCAGCGCCACTGTCGCGCTCGACACTGACGATGGACTGCCCGGCGATACGGGAATCAATAACAAAACGATAACGGTGAGCCGGGCCACCAGCTGAGGATGTTGGCCGTTGATCCACTCCCGGAGATAAGCTGCTGGTGCCGGTCAGATAACGATAGCCACTGCTGCCACTGCCCGAACCACGAATGGTTACGCTGTCTGGTCTGGCACCCGGCCCCCCAATCCGGCCTTCGGTCGGATTGGAAAAGTTTCCGTACTCATCCAGACCAATCCCCAGCCAGCCACCGGCAAAACCGGGGTCACCATTATCCCGCTGGGCATACCCCAAAGAACCACCAAAACTACCGGACTGCGGGGTAATGGTGGCATCGGAGAAGACCACCGAAATACCGTCAGCACCGGTACCAAAAAAGGAAGTTGACCAGGCGTAATGGGTGAATTCAATCACCACTATATTATCTGCCGCCGGAAATAAACGCTGTAATGTCGATGCTGTGGATTGGTAGGTAACATCCTGCGTCAGACGCAGACGGTTATTCACTAATGAGGGTGTAAAACCACCGGCCACCGCTGATGTGATCCAGTCGCTGCCATTGCCGGTGCGATCAAAATCATCATTAAAACAGGTTAAAGCAGCACTGTCTGAGGTGATACGCAGGTCATCCAGATGGAAGTAATCATTTCCTCCGCTGTTGCCGCCGGTCTGGCGAAAACGGAACTGAAAATTACTGCTCAGTGCCCCGGAAGGGAGAGCAAAAATACTGTTACCGCTCGCACCCGCGGTACCATTTCCGCTAATAGTCTCCAGTGGCGTCCAACCTCCGGAACCGGTACGGAATTCTGCAACCAGATCCTCGCCGATATCAGGGTCTTCGCTGAAAGAATCAGCTCCCCGCCGCCACCAGTACTCAAGAGTAACGCCACTGTACACACTTAAATCGAGGGTTTTTAGCTGTACATTGACCACACCACTGCTGGTATAGAGTGAGCGCGTCGGACTACTGGCTGTCGCAGAAGAAATTCCGGTATCACCACCAGAAGACGTCGTCACACTCCAGTCACTACCAAGAAAATTGCGCTCAAAATCGTCGCAGAAAATAATATTACTGCCGCCACAATAACCTGCAGTCTCCGTCAGTTTAACGTCATCGATATGCCAATAGTCGTTATCCGGACCATTTCCCCGGTCAAGCTGAAAGCGGACGCGTAAACCGGTATACATAGCCGCTTCGGGTAATTCGTATTCAGCCAGCCCTGATTCTCCGGGCGTACCACTACCGTCAAAGCGCTCCAGCTCTACCCAGTTAGTATTATTTAATAAAATCTGCACTGTCAGATCTTCATTGCTGTCAGGGTCTTCACTGAAACTGTCATCGCCACGCCGCCACCAGAAGGATAACGTAGCACCGGCTTTACCCGCCAAATCAAACGCCAGCGTATCGACCGTTACCGTATCCCAACGCAGGAATAAACTGCGGGAAGGTGAGTTTGCTGTTGCATTACTGATGCCGGTATTCGTGCCGCTGCTGGCAGCCCAATTGCCACCCAAAGTGGTACGTTCAAAATCATCACTGAAAATAACATCGCCGGGAGCAGCATAAACCCCGGCACTGCACAGTAAAAAAAACAGCCGTAAAATAATCTGCATTATTTCACTCTCACTTCAGTGGTACGTTGTGCGCTGTCAGTGCCACTGCCACAGGTTCCCGTCGAGGTCAGCGTAAAATATACCTCACTGTCAACCGTAACCGGCTGGCATACAACACGAACATTGCAGCTGCTCAATCCGTACAAAGAATTCGTTGAAGAAAAATCATGAGCATAGAACGGTACTGATGCACAGCTTCTGCCTGCACTCCCATCCGGAGGCAGAAGTAAATTAAGGCTGAGCTGTAACCCGGATTCTGCCGCATAAAACGCACGCTGCGACTGTAACTGCAGGCTGCTGCCCTCACTGCTGCTTTGCTGTAATTGCGCCATAGCAGCGATAACCAATGCCAGCACCGTGATTACAAACACAGCCATTGGTAAGCCAAAACCCGACTGCCTGGCCGTTATTCGGGCATTTAATATTCGCTCAGGGCACATTACGGAGCTGTACCTCCTGTGTCTGTTGCAACTGGTCATCAGAGGATGGGTTTTCCAGAATATAAGAAAAGGTAACCAGACCATTGCGCCGCAGTGTCGGGGGTAAATAACGGAAATTCAGCGAGTTATTTTGCAGGGGATAGGCCAGAACATCCCGCCCGGCGGCCTGTGATGCTGGCAGCGACGACTCCAGCGAGGCGATATTGGCAATAAAACCGTAATTCCGGAAATGATAAAGAAAGCTGCCCTGCTGACAAACCGCTTCCGGCGTAGTAACCAGATAAAAGCGCCTGACAGGCGAATCCGATAAAAATTCGTGAGCTGACGACAGGCTTACCGTTACCGCAGCAGTGCCAGCCGGCAAGGTAGCAATGGCCTGCGTTAATGCGCCACTGGCAGACGGACTGTAAAGTTCGTTCTGATTGATAGGATAAATAACTGCGTAGCCACTGTTAACTTCTGATGCCGAAACCGGCACGGCGGTAAAATCGGTAATTGCCATATCCAGGGCAAGACTTGTGTAAACAGAGGCAACCTTGACCGGAATAAACTCAATACAGCGGCCATTGGCTGTTACCCGGATACTCCCGGGCAACGCCGGGCGTAATAACCGGCTGATCTTTTCATTGATGACACTGCCTGTTGCAGCCAACTGCTGGCGCGCGCCACTGTCGAGCAGCATGCGACCACTCTCGCTGATAAAACGTACAGAAATAATGGCCAGAACACTGCCGACAACAAGTACAATCAGCAATTCAATCAGAGTAAACGCCTGTAATCTTGATCTGGCCGGAAGCAGCATCAGAAATTACCTTTATAAGCGGTAAAACGGCTTACCTGCCCATTGGGTGCCATAATACTCAGATCAATTCTTTTTGCGCCTTCAGCATTAATGCCCAACGAATTATCGCAATGTACCTCAATGCTGACGCTATAGCCGTTATACAACCCTGCCAGGCTCTGATCCATTAATGCCGGATCTTCGGCATTAATACCGTTGTAGTCATCCACATCATCGTATTGAGCACGGCTTTCGCCGTCATCGGTGATACGACATACGCCATTATAAGGTGGTACACCGGCAGGCCCGGTTGTTTCGTCAAACTGGCGAGCGAGTATTTCGTCCAGATAAATTTGCGCCAGATTGGTTACACGGCTTTGCAACAGCGCATCAGCACTACGGCCGGATAGCAGCGAAAATACCCGCAAGCTACCCACCAGTGCCACGCTGATAATAATCAGCATGATCACCAGCTCGACCAATGTCAGTCCCTGTTGCCTGTTCATATTATCGCGCCTGAAATATTAGGGCCTGTTAACACTGAAAATACCTTCTAAGTTTAGCTGATCAGGGCTGACAGGTTGCCGGATAAGCAAAACCACTGGCAGCCAGGCACAATGGATGAGTCGTTTCGGAGGAGAAGACAAACTGATAGTTGCTGCCTACAGAGGTATCGCTGGCAAAGATAAGGCTGCTGGTCTGACCATTGCTGAAGGCCGAGCCATTAAGGCTGAGAGTAGCGTTATGACGGGGAGCCTGACGCTCCTTAAATGACACCGTTCCCTGACTGAGATTAAACCGCCAGTTCGTATTGTCCTGCATCACGCTAAGAACAACCGCAGAATTACTGGTATTGGCCAGTGCACGCTGCTGGGCCAGTAAAATCATAGCCTGTAATTGATCACGCGCACTTAACGCAGAAAAACTATCCGGGCGGGCAAAAAGACTGCTGCCAATCGCACTGAGCACCCCCAGCAGAACCAGTACCATCACCAGTTCTACCAGGGTAAAGCCCGAGACATGCGGCTTCATTGCAGAAGCGGATTAGCAACCACTGGCAGTAACCACGACTACCGGAGAGGCGGTAATAGGGGCGGTATTATCGGTTGCTGCAGTTGCTGCGGTATAGGCAGCGGTGCAGTTTGCACGCAAAGTATATGTCAGGGTACTGCCACCTGTTGCACCACCACCGCTGACCACATAATCCACAGTGCCAGCATCAAAAGCAGCCTGAAGACCCGCCGAAACCTGAGCAGCTACCGTAATACCGGCGGCATCGGCAGTCGGATAACCGTTCACCATAGTAATGGCACTGCCTTCCAGTGTAACGCTGGCGCCCAGTGCTGCCCCATTCGCCAGTTGCTGAGCGTGGGCAATATTTGCTGCCGAGCGCAGTGCACCTGCCAGCGCATTAACACTGGCCGTACGCGCGTCACCGCCAAAATCTGCGAAGCGGGGCAAAGCAAAAGCCGACAGCACGCCGAGAATCACAATTACCATGATCAGTTCGATCAGTGTAAAACCTGCTTGTTTCTTCATATTCCGACTCCTGCTTGCTTATCGGATAAACCAAGTGACCCGGCCATTGGCCGCGTTATATTCAATGTAAGACTGACTTCCGTTTTCTTCCTGCCCGCCGGCGTCTTTGCCTGCGGTTTTTCCACTGTTTGCCGCCGTTACTTTTACGTAGCGACAAACACCGGAGATCCAATACACACGATAGCTGTCTGCCGGCGCGTGCTCATAAGCGGTATACAACGGTGGTACCGGGTCCTGCAGCAATGCCCGCCAAAGGCGGATACAAGGTGCTGTTGCGGCCACCACATCTGACGATACCGGCGTATTCTGCTGTTCATCAAAACCCGCGTCCGCTGAGGTTACTGCTGCATCCACCGGCCAGCCGGAAACCGATACAGCAATATCATTACGTCCAAAACCACTCAGCCGTTCGACAGCTCCGGGCTGACCATCCAGAAACCAACGTTCATGCACTTTCATGACGGCGGCTTTTAAGCTACTTCCCTGGGCAATAACTTCTGCCCTTCTGGCATCATCCAGCAAACGGTTATAACGCGGTAACAACAGCGCAGGCAGTAGTGCCAACAGAGCGACCGCCGCCGCAAATTCCAGTTTGGTATAAGCATGTAAAGAACAAATGCGGCCATCATTCATAAGCCTACTGAAACCTTAGCTCAGTGATTTTTTTTTGCCGTTTATATTTACGAAACAAAACATAAATCCGCCTGTTTTCAGTGATTTAATGCGCCGGATCAAAGAATCCTAACGCCCTGTCGCCACACGGCTGAGATCCCAGATAGGCAGGAAAACCCCCAACGCCAGAACCAGCACCATTAAGCCGAGAAAAACCAGCAGAACCGGCTCAATCGCATCAGCCAGGCGCTTCAGATCGTAATCAATTTCCTGCTCATAAAAATCCGCAACCTCATCGAGCAAACTATCAACCGAACCGGTTTCTTCTCCCACCGACATCATCTGTAAAACCAGTGGGGTAAACAGCCCGGTCGCAATTGCTGTATTCGTCAGGCGATCGCCGCGCTCAATACCATGCTGCATACTCTTAACCGCTGCACCGATAAAGCGATTACCGACACTCTCGGCAACAATGGAAAGTCCCTGCAGAATTGGCACCCCCGCCGCCATCAGCATGGCGAAAGAGCGGGAAAACCGCGCCAGAGCAATACGCTCGAAGATGCCGCCCAATATCGGAATTTTCAGTTTTTTCTCATCCCAGAACAGGGCACCTTGCGGTGTTCTTACGTAGCCCCGGAATGCCCAAAAGGAAACGCTCAGCATCACCAGTAAGAACAACCAGTAATCCTGCATAAATTGTGATGTGCCCATTAATACGCGGGTAGCCCAGGGAAGCTGGGCGCCAAGATTATTAAACACCCCACTGAAGCTGGGTATCACAAACATCGTGATCACGACCATCGCAATACTGATACTGCCAACAACCATGGTTGGGTAGCGTAATGCGGCTTTAATCCGCTTACGGGTTTCACGCTCCATTTCCAGGTGCGAAATCAGTTTCAGTAATGCATCCGCCAAATGCCCCGTAGTTTCACCGATATGCACCATGCTGATAAAAATGGGAGAGAAATACTGCGGGTATTGACGGAAAGCAGTCACCAGATCCGACCCGGATACCAGAGAACGATTGATACCATTCAGTGTATTTTTTATGGCGGGATTTACCGATGACTCTGCCAGCCCGGTTAAAGCACGGATAATAGGAACACCTGCTTTAGTCAGCGAATAAAGCTGCCGTGTCAGCAGAATTAATTCGTCCGCACTGATACGCTCGCGCGCCCACAGCTTCATGTTTAAGCCGGATGATTCCCGGACTTCTTCGGCCTCATCCAGCGCAAGTACAATGATCTGCTGTTGCTGCAGCTGATCCAGCGCCGACTGACTGCTGCCGGCGGCAATAATTCCATTCACCGCCTGGCCACGGTTATCACGGCCACGGTAAATAAATTCAGCCATTGGCCAGATCCTCTTCCAGAGTTGCTGACACCCTGAACACCTCTTCCAGCGAAGTTACTCCGGCACGGGCATAATCCAGTGCGCACAAAGCCAGGGAACGGAATCCGCTCTGGGCGGCAGCTTGTTCAGCAAACAACTGCGCATCATCATGACGCAATGATGCAACCAGCTCGGGAGTCATTTCCAACAGCTCGTAAATACCGATACGTCCCTGATAACCGGTATTGTGACAGTGATGACAACCACGGCCACTGAGGTAATTGTGAGCCGAAGATCCCGGTTCCAGTACATCCAGCCAGGCCTTTTCCTGGGCGTCCATAACATGCGGCTGCTGGCAATGGCGGCATAGCTTTTTGACCAGACGCTGAGCCACCACCGCGCGCAGCGATGATGCCACCAGATAGCGGTCAACCCCCATATCCATTAAGCGTGCGACCGTTGATACCGCATCATTGGTATGCAACGTTGATAACACCATATGGCCGGTCATGGCTGCACGCAGACCAATTTCAGCCGTTTCGTGGTCACGAATCTCCCCGACTAATACAATATCCGGGTCCTGGCGTAATGCGGCACGTAATACCGTAGAAAACTCCAGGCCAACTTTGCTGTTTACCTGTACCTGATTTACCCGCGGCAAGCGGTATTCAATCGGGTCTTCAGCGGTAATGATCTTTTTTTCCGGCTGATTCAGCACACTGAGAGCAGCATAGAGGGTAGTGGTTTTACCACTACCGGTCGGACCTGTGACCAGTATCAGGCCATGAGGCCTGTGAATCAGATATTCAAAACGCTTCTGTAGTTTTTCCGGCATCCCCAGTGTTTCCATGCTGAGAATTCCGGCACTCTGATCCAGCAAACGCATCACCACCGATTCACCGAACTGCACAGGCATGGTCGAGACCCGCACATCAATATTTTTATTCGACACGCGGATATTAAAACGCCCATCCTGTGGTAAACGTTTCTCAGAAATATCAAGACCAGACATAATTTTCAGGCGTGATACTAATGCCGAAGCAACACGCTTTTCTTTCATAACCTGTTCCTGAAGTTCACCATCGACACGCAGACGAATACGCAGCTGGTTTTCTTCCGGTTCGATATGAATATCCGATGCTTTAATCTGTACCGCATCTTCAAACAGGCTTTGCAGTAAGCGTACAACCGGCGCTTCATTAACATCGGATGACTGTGCCATCTGATCAATATCAAATTCACTGCCACGCAGCTCGCCTTCCAGCTCACCGGCGATGGTCGCCATCTGCTCCTGACGGCGGTAAACCGTATCCAGAATAGAGAGGAGCTCCTGCTCACGGATAAACGCCGGGAAGATCGCTGTCTTAAGGATTCGCTGCAGATCATCAATCACCATCAGATCGGTAGGGTCTGCCATACCGATCAGTAAGCCATTATTTTCCTCAGACAAAACCAGACAGCGATAACGCCGGGCATGGGTTTCCGGCAGACGCTGTACCAGATGATTATGAATACGGAAACGGGCCAGATCGATAAACGGATAATTAAAAAAATCGGCCAGCGTTCTCAGCAGTTCATCTTCTTTAACAAAACCCAGATCAGTAATCGCCCGGCCCAGCTTTTTCCCGGTTTTTTTCTGCTCTGCCAGAGCCTGATGCAGCTGATCTTCGCTGATCAGGCTCTTTTCCAGCAGCAGATCTCCGACACGGACACGTTTACGACTCGGCGTTTCCATAAATTACCTTAAGCTTTTTAATTTTTGCTCAACCCAGCGCTGCTGATCAGGGGTCAGACGATTCTGCTCATAAAGACCCTCCAGCACGCTACGTGCCTGCTGATTTCGCCCGGCAGAATGCAAAGCCTGAGCTAACGCCAGTGGCCAGTTAACAACATCCGGCTGCGCAAGGATCAGCTGCTGGTAAACCCGGACAGCATCGTCATAACGGCCAAACAAATGCAGACCCGGTGCTGCAACAGCAAGCCAGTAAGAATGGAGAACAGAGGCATGCTGCGCATAAAACTGCAGAAATTGCTCCCGTTCCTTTTGTTCAAGGTAAATACGCAGTTTGATGGCGAGATAGTCTTCCCGCCCGGCCAGAACCAGTGCCTGATTTATATGCTCCAGTGCCATGGAAAACTGCTGACTGGCGAGATCATCCAGCGCCTGCAAATAATGTTGTTGCGCTTCCTGATCGCTGCGCACCACCGAGGCAGCACCTGCTGACGCAGTCGGTTCTGCTTTCTCTTTTACAGGTTTTTCTGCAGCAGTGAGGACTGACGGCTGAGGCTGAGTTTCCTCTGCAAAAGTATTCTGCGCTCCGGCCCGAATCTCATTATTTGAAGTAATGACAGCCGTAATCTCTTCTGCTGCGGCTGGCTGAGTATTTTCAGTATTGGAATCCGCCGGAATATCTGCATTTTCCGGAATATCTGCGCTTTGTATTGCAGCAGGCGCTACAGCCTCTGTTATAACCTTTTCAGGGCCGTTTTCTGTTAACCGCTCAGACAGATAAAAAAAGACCGGAATTAAAATCAGCAACAGCCAGAACACAGGCTGATAACGGCGAAAACGTAATTGCGCCGGGAAATAGGCTGCAGCAGGTGTTTCATGATCCAGCTGCAAAGAGGGTGGTAACACCGGCTGTACAGCGTCACGTTTATCGATATCCCGCAGAACCTGATGCAGCAAGCTCATATAAGCACCAGAACCACAGCGGCAAACAGAGTAGAAAGGCGCAGCCATGACCAGTCCGGCGCAGATGGGTAAGCACCTTCGGTATCGGCCACCGCTTTCGCCACATGACGGGATTCCAGCTGATGGCTGCCATTGCCATACCCCACCAGCAATGTTTTTGCCGCAAGAATATTAACCAGTCGCGGAATTCCGCGGCTGGCCTGCCACAGATGCTTAAGCGCCGATGCCTGAAACAGCGGCATGCCACGATACCCGGCAATACTCAGGCGTTGTTGCAGATACACCGCCAGAGCTTCGCTGTTATTTAACGGCCGCAGATCTGCACTGTAAGTAATACGCTGTAATAATTGGCGAAAGCGGGGTTGAGCAAGCGTCAGATTAAGCTCAGGCTGGCCGAATAAAACAATCTGAACCAGCTTCTGCCGTTCGGTTTCCAGATTGGAGATCAGCCGCAGTGCTTCCAGCGTATCCTCCGGCATGCACTGCGCTTCATCAATAATCAGCACGACCGGCTGAGCATTCAGTGCAAACTGCAGCAGACACTGCTGAATATCTTCCTGCACCTGAAGATCGCTTTTATTTTCCGTGTTTAATCCAAGCTCACGGGCAATGGCGCGCCATAACCCTTCTGCGCCTAATGCCGGATTGGGAATATAAGCAGTGCGCACGCCATCAACACTGAGAGCATTGAGCAGACGGCGGCACAATAATGTTTTGCCGGTTCCGACTTCACCGGTAACTTTTATAAACCCTTCACCAGACGACAATGCAAACAACAGCAGTTCGAAGGCCTGCTTCTGACTGGGCAATTCCACATAAAATTCGGTATTGGGCGTCAAGCCAAAGGGTGGCTGTTTAAGGCCATAAAATTGCTCACAGGCCTGGGTCAGCTGGGTCATATCCATACTCACCTCCGGGCGGGCATCAGCCGTGAATAGCGCCGGTTAAGCTCATCCACCTGCTCTCGGCTCAGTGCGGAATCAATGACCTTGGGCTGAATCAGGATGACCAGTTCGCTCTGCACAATTTCTTCCCGGGTCTGACGGAAGAACCAACCCAGAACAGGAATGCTCCCCAACCAGGGAACGCTGGCATCTGTACGCACTTTGCGGTTCTGCATCAGGCCACCAATAACCACCACCTGACCGGAACGGGCACGGACAATTGAATCGGTTTCGCGCACGGTACTGTACGCCAGAGGCAGTGTGTAATCGTCGTTATTCAGCTGCACCGTTTTTACTTTTTCTTCTACCTCGGTCACGGTGGGGTGCACGTGCAGAGTCACTTCCTGATCGGAACCGATCTGCGGTGTAACGTCCAGAGCAATACCGGAGAAGAATGGCGTCAACTCAATATCCGGTGTATTGGAACTGCCGGTTGTTGTTGACGTTGTTGTGTTGCTGACATTGGTAACAAAAAACTCGTCTGATCCTACTTTAATGACCGCTTTCTGATTATTAACAGTGGCAATGCGCGGGCTGGACAAAACTTTTACATCACCCTGTGTTTTTAATAACTGCAGCGCTGCAGTAAAGTCGGTTGCCGTAATATTGAGCGAGAAAATACCATCAATTAAATCGGGGTTGGTTAATGCGGTCGCAGACTGAGTCGCATTGTAGGTATAGCGGCTTCCCTGCTTACCAAAGGCTCCCCAGTCAATACCCGACTGAAAGCCATCACTCAGTGTCACTTCAACAATTTTTGCTTCAATCAAAACCTGTTTCTGTACGCTTAGCTCCGCTTTTTCCAGATAGCTGGCAATATGATTTAACGTTCCCGGCATGGCTTTTACCACCACGATACCGGCATGAGCATCAACCACCACCTGTGCATCGGTTTCCTGAGCCAGCATCAGTTGCAGGGTATTTTTTAATCCCTGCCAGAAATCAGTATTGGACTCGGTATCAACTTCACTGCTGTTAATGGTTTGCGAACTGCTGCCCGAGGTGGTGGTGTTGGTCTGAGTGCTGCTTTGACGCGAGTCGGTCGATGTCACCTGGCCGCTGCTGACATGCATGCCGGAACGTCCGGCACGTTTTACGTTGAGGTAATTAATCGGAAAAATACGCGTTTGCTGCTGACGCGGTAAAATCTGCACCCCATAGGCTGACTGCACAAAATCAAAGCCGTAGATATCACGCACGGCCTGCAGAGTTTCCAGCAAAGTTACGCTTTTTAAATTCAGACTGATATCGCCGCTGACTTCGGGATGAACCACCAGGTTATAACCCGTTCCATCCACCAGGCTGTTAAAAAAGGCGGTGGCCGGTGTACGGTCGGCCAATACGTCAAAATGCTGCGGTGGCGAAGACGGCTGCTGATTCAGCGGTGGCAGCAGTTGCTGCAGATCGAGATCAGCCTGCACAGGTTCCGCTTCAGTCTGCAGCAGCAGATTATCAGCCGTTTCTTTATCCTGTTGGGTTTTAGGCGCAGACGCAGCGCAGCCACTCAGCCACGGCATAAATAAAGCCAGAGTCAGCAGAGAAAGAATGCGCAATGGTGCAAAACGACTGGCAATGACAACAGACAAAATAAATACCTATTCAGAAATACGTCGTGTATTAACAAGTAAAGACAGTTCATGCCGTTTCTGCCGGATTTTCACCACAACCTTATCCGCATAAATCGCCATAACCTGAGCTCCGTCAACAACATCGCCGGCTTGCACCAGACGGTTATTAATAACAGCGCGGTTATCGCCTTTACGGATCAGGATCTGCTGTACCCGCAGAGGTACATCCGCTGCTGCTGCCGAAACCGGCGCCTGCTGCAGCCAGGGCGGTGGCTGCGTCGGATCGGCGGCAAAGACGGCAGCAGCAAGCCCCAGCCAAAGCATCGGTAACAGACGAAACTGCTTTTTCAGCATGAAAGAATATTCAGCCACCCAGTACCTCCTCACGCATACTCAGGGTGTATACCTCAAGCGTCAGTTCGCCACGGGGATGCTGATCAACGGTAAAATTCAGCTCTTGCCAGAACAATCGCCAGGGCATGGCATCCAGCCGTTGCAGATACGCCAGCAAGCCATCGTAGCTGGCATCAAGCGTCAGGCGCAGGCCGTGACGGTAGAGCTGCACATCGGCAAATTCTTCCCCCAGCCCCAGACGCTCACGCGGCAGATTCACCAGACTTTTCAGTTGCAGGCGCTTGTCCTGCTTCAGCATTTGCTCCAGCAGGGGCACCATCTGCGCCGGAGATACCAGGGCATCGGTCAGGGTAGCGATACGCCGGTTCATATCAGCCTGCTGCACCTGCAAGCGGGCAAGCTCATCCCGTAAAGGCTGGTTGGGATCGGTCATCACCTGCAGCTGCAGCTGTGTCAGCTGCTCCTGTAATTGTTGATTCTGTTGCTGCTGGCTGGCGGTTGTTTGCTGCAGTACTTCGCTGCGCTGCCACAAAGGTTGCAGCAGGAATAAGGAAAACAGAGCAAGAATGACGGCATGCAGAATAATCTGCAGCAACAGCTGCTCACGCGGGAGCAGTTTTTTATAAGCAGTAATAAGCTTTTGCGCGAGCGGATGGCGCCACCAGTACACTTTGTTGCGGGAACTCATAAACGCCCCCCGCTACTTATCTGTTGCTGATTGCGAGTAAGATTCTGTCTGGCTGTTAACTCTGTAGTGCCCTGCTCTGCTGCGGGAGCTTCCGTATCCAGCACAAAGCTGAGCCAGCGCTGTTCGCTGCGCTGTATATCAATCTGACTGAATGATTTACCCGCATAAGCGCTGCGCTGAAGCAGCTCAACCACATAACGGGACAGTTTCTCTGGTTCATCAACAAACCCCCGCAACTGTACCTGCTGACCGCTTCCGCGCACGCTGAAGCCCTGCAGCCAGACACCGCGAACCTGCTGCTCTCCCAGCTGAGCAATCAACGGGGTAAACGACTGGCTTTGCTGCAATTGCTCGCGGCCCAGATAAAGCAAAATTTTCTGACTGTCAGCCAGCTGTCGCCTTGCCTGTTCAAGCTGCTGCTGCAAACCGTTATCGACCACCAGTGGCGGGTGACGTGCCATTTCGTCTTCCAGCTGCCGGGTCAGGTTCTGCGTAAACTGGTTTATCTGCTGCTGTTCGTGCTGCAGCCACCGGGAGTAGCCCAGCAGCACAAGTGCAGCCACCAGCAGCAGTACAGCAGTCAGCCCGAGCTGCAGTAACAGCTGCCTGATATCACGCGGCAAAGCCGGTGGACGGAATTCTTCAAGGTAAAAATTAACCCGCTGCCGAATCTGCCAGGTCATCAGGCCACCTTTCCGGCAACAGGCAATGCCGCGTCGTTCTGCTCAAAAGAAAGAGCATTACCCAGAGCAATAGCGAGTGAAGCGGTCAGTGTTTCCTGGCCGCTGTTACTGAATGCCGACTCCAGCAACAGGCTGCGTACCGGAATATTCACGCTGCGCTCCAGCTCCGGTAATAACTCACTGACATCAGCATTATCAGGCACCAGAACCCAAAGCTGACCAACGATACCCATGCCCAGTTGGCTGTCGAAATAATCCAGAGAGCGTTGAATATCCAGTGCCAGAGCATCAACCCGGCTGTCGGTTTCCAGGCTGAGTTCACCTTCACCAGCAGAGGCTAAACCCAGCGCGCGGGTGCCGGTATTCAGCCTCCGGGAAAGATACAGTCCGCCATCGCGGTAGAGATAAATCATGCCGTCGTCAGCATCCAGACGCAGCACACCAACGGCGGTTTCCGGCTCCATTTCAGCCACCAGATGCAGCAGACTTAGCTCCGGAATGATAATGCTGTGCAACTGTAACTGCTGATGTTTGCACCAACGCACAAGTTCTTTAATCCGGCGATGATCGACCACCACCGCAAAGGCCATCTCCAGCCGCCGGCGATAAGCATCAGCGGGCATACGGAAACCCTGAATGATTTTTTGTTCTGAGCCTTGCGGCAGAAGATCCCGCATGCGGAAACGCAGAGCATCGCCGAGTTCGTCATCGCTCACTGCCGGCGCCTCGACCAGATGCAGTTCATAATCCAGAGCATCCAGTGACAACACCACCGGAACCCCCTGCAACTGCTGACGGCCAACCCAGGCTGCCAGACCATCCAGCCCCTGCTCTGTATCTGCAGGACGGTAACACTCCCGCACGACATCCGCTTCACGCAACACAGCAAAGCCTCTGCCCTGATGCAATTCGATGCCCAGACAGCGTGAATCCTGAAGACTTTTTTTCTGCCAGGGCCAGCGCATCGCCACCTCTTTAAAACAAAATAATCTAAAGAGAGTGTAGACCATGATTCTGGCGCAGGATGGCCAATGTCTGTATTCAGTCAGAGCCGGGGAATCTATAATGCCCGACTGTTTTTAAGGCCAGGTACTATGTTTAATATCGTTCTGTTCGAACCCGAAATTCCGCCTAATACCGGCAATATCATCCGCCTGTGTGCCAACACAGGCTGCCGCCTGCATCTGATTGAGCCTCTGGGCTTCAATATGGAAGAAAAGAGCCTGCGCCGTGCCGGACTGGATTACAGCGAGTGGGCCAGTGTAAAAATCCACCCCAACTATGACGCCTTTCTCGAAGCCGAACAGCCACAGCGTTTGTTTGCCCTGACCACCAAGGGCCGCCGCACCCATTCCGATGTCGCCTTCAGCGCCGGCGATTATCTGATGTTTGGCCCGGAAACCCGCGGCTTACCGGAAGATGTGCGCATGAGCCTGCCGTTTGAACACTGGCTGCGACTGCCGATGATGCCCGACAGCCGCAGCATGAACCTGTCCAACGCGGTAGCGGTGATGGTTTATGAAGCCTGGCGGCAACTTGGGTATACTGGCGGCTCCTGATCCGGGAGTACCGCCATGAAATTCCTGCTGCTGATCGCTACCCTCCTTACCCCGCCGCTGCATGCAGCAAGCACCCACGAAGTACTCACCGACAAGCTCAGCCGCCCCTGGGGTATGGCCTTTGTCGCACCCGGCCAGCTGTTAATCAGTGAACGCAGCGGCCAGCTTAAATTATTCGATACCGGACAGCGGCAACTGCAGGCAGTACAGGGGGCCCCTGAGGTGTGGTTCGATGGTCAGGGAGGGCTTTTGGACGTTGCCACTGCCGCCGACTATCAGCCCGGCGGCTGGATTTATTTCACCTGGAGTGCCCCGCTGCCAGAGAATCGGGCGGCCACCGCGCTGGGCAGGGCCCGTCTTGATGTCAGCCAGCAGCCCCTGCACCTTAAAGACTGGCAGACACTGCTGATCAGCCAGTCGGCGAGCAGCAGCGGCCAGCATTTTGGCAGCCGCATTGCCTTCGATGAACAACACGTATTTTTCAGCATCGGCGACAGAGGCGAGCGCGATAACGGCCAGCACCTGAACACACACGCCGGAAAAATTCTGCGCCTGACCCGTAACGGCAATATCCCCGCCGACAATCCCTTCATCAATAAACCCGGAGCCCTGGCAGAGATCTGGAGTTACGGACACCGCAATCCGCAGGGCCTGACATACGATGCTGCCAACCAGCGTCTGTGGGCGATTGAACACGGGCCGCGCGGCGGGGATGAAATCAATCTCATCATAAAAGGCCACAACTACGGCTGGCCGGTTGTGTCGTGGGGAAAGGAATACTGGAACCCAGTGTATGTCGGCGAGGCCCGCAGCCGCCCGGATATGACCGATCCGGTAAAGATGTACGACCCGTCAATCGCGCCCGGTTCTTTGCTGTTTTATCAGGGAAAAGCTCACCCGCAATGGCAGGGCAACCTGTTAGCCGGAGCGCTTAAATTAACTCACCTGAACCGCATCACACTGGCCGGAACTCAGAATAAGCCACAGGCCGTGGCGGAAGAACGGCTGCTGACCGATCTGAACGAACGCCTGAGAGCGCTGGCAACCGACAGCAGCGGCAAGCTCTATATCGCCACCGACAGCGGCCGTCTGCTGCGCTATTAATAGCAGCGGTAATCCAGCACCACCATAAGCAATAAAGGCCGCACCCTGACGGGTTGCGGCCTTTATTTCTGCTGCGCAGAATTATCTGCGTAACGAAAACCACTCAGCTCAGTGAGTCGTTTCCTGCTCGGCAGACTCTGCCTGAGCCTGCTGAGCTTCCTGCTGCATACGCTGCTGGAACAGGGCATCGAAGTTAATCGGTGCCAGCATCAGTGCCGGGAAGCCACCTTTCACCACCAGGCTGTCGATGCTTTCACGCAGGTAAGGGAACAGGATGTTCGGGCACATGGCACCCAGCATCGGCTTCAGCTGTTGCTCAGGAATGTTCACCATGGCAAACAGACCGGCCTGTACCAGCTCTACCAGGAAAGCGGTTTCGCCATCATTGGTCGCGGTAACGGTGACCTTAACAGACACTTCGTAGTGGTTATCATCGAGCTTACGCGCACCGCTGTTCAGATCCAGTTTGATCTCCGGCTTCCACTCTTTGGTGAAGGCCTGTGGTGCATTAGGAGCTTCGAAAGAAGCATCTTTGATGTAAATACGTTGCAGAGCGAACTGCGGCTGTTGATTGTCGGCCATGTCGTAACGTCCTTCTGATTATTATGCGCCGGAGCAGCCTCAGCTGCGTACCACCGGCAGGTTCTGATTAGTCCACTCCATCATGCCGCCACTCAGGCGCACAGCGTTGAAGCCCTTTTCGCGCAGCATCTTGCCCGCCACACCGACAGTCTGGCCGGTCTTGCACACCAGAATGATCGGACGCTCTTTGTGAGCATCCAGTTCATTCAGGCGGCTGGCCAGATTGCTGTACGGAATATTCATGGCATTGGCCAGGTGACCAGCGCTGAAGTCTTTCTTGTCGCGGATATCCAGCACGACGGCGTTTTCTTTATTGATCATTAATGTGGCCTGAGCGGTCGATACCGTCTGGCCACTGCGCCGGCTGTTGTCCCACAGCAGAGCCGCCAGAAATGCGCCCCAGATAGCCACCAGCTCGATGTGGTTGCCCACAAATTCAAATAGACGATCCATAACTACTCATCATCACCCGAAAAAAGAAGGCGGCAGTATAGCGTCTGCCTGCCCGCGGAACCACCGGACTGTTCAGGTAAGTAAAGAAGGTCATAACATAGCCTCTGCCTGCCTGCGGAACCACCGCCCAGACCGGCCATTGCACACAGACCGGCTCTGCCTGCCGCCAGCACTATCGCGGCGAGAGATAAAATCAATGGCTGAGCACGATTTTTGCCTGCTCAGCAGGGCGACGAGCGCCGTGTTTTTTAGGTACAATGGCGGACTTTCGTGGCAACGTAACCGAGTCTGTTTTAATGAAATCGCGTCCTGTACCTACTGCTCTGATCATTCTCGATGGCTGGGGCTATCGTGAAGAAACCGCCAACAACGCCATTGCCAACGCCAATACCCCAACCTGGGACCGTCTGCTCAAGCAGTACCCTAACGTACTGATCCAGACCTCCGGTGAAGCCGTGGGCCTGCCCGACGGCCAGATGGGTAACTCCGAAGTGGGCCATATGAATCTGGGTGCCGGACGCATCGTTTATCAGAATTTCACCCGCATCAACAAAGCCATCAAAGACAACGAACTGGCGCAGAACGAAGCACTCTGTGCCGCCATCGACAAAGCCGTTGCCAAAGGCGGTGCCGTACACTTTACCGGCCTGCTGTCACCGGGCGGTGTGCACAGTCATGAAGACCATCTGGTAGCCCTGCTGGAAATGGCCAAAGCCCGTGGCGCTGAGCGCGCTTATGTACACGCCATTCTTGATGGCCGTGATATGCCACCACGCTCTGCCGCGCCTTCCATTAAAAAGATTGAAGACACCTTTGCCCGTCTGGGTAATGGCCAGATCGCAACGGTGATCGGCCGCTTCTTCTCGATGGACCGCGATAACCGCTGGGAACGGGTACAGGCCGGCTACGATGCCATGACCCTGGGCAGTGCCGAATTCCGCGCCGCCTCGGCCAGCGAAGCCCTGGCCAACGCTTATAGCCGTGACGAAAACGACGAGTTCGTGAAAGCCACCGTTATTGAGGGTGCCGACGGCCGTGTACAGGATAACGACGCGGTGATCTTCTTTAACTTCCGCCCTGACCGTGCGCGTGAACTGACCCGCGCCTTTGTCTCCGGCGATGAATTCAAAGGCTTTGAACGCGCTGCCCGTCCGCAGTTAACCGACTTTGTCATGCTGACCGAATACGCCGCCGATATTAAAGCCAGCTGTGCCTTCCCGCCGGCCACGCTGAGCAACGGCATTGGCGAATACGTATCCAATCTGGGCCTGACCCAGCTGCGCATTGCCGAAACCGAAAAATACGCCCACGTTACCTTCTTCTTCTCCGGTGGCCGCGAAGAAGAATACGCCGGCGAAACCCGCATTCTGGTGAAATCCCCGGATGTAGCCACCTATGATCTGCAGCCTGAGATGAGCGCCCCGGAAGTGACCGACAAACTGGTCGCCGCGATTAAAAACCGCGAATTCGATCTGATCGTCTGCAACTACGCCAACGGCGATATGGTGGGTCATACCGGCGTTTACGACGCCGCAGTAAAAGCCGCCGAGTGCATCGATGAATGCATCAGACGCGTGACCGACGCCCTGCTGGAAGTGGGTGGCGAATGCCTGATCACCGCCGACCACGGCAACGCCGAACAGATGCTGGATGACAATGGCGAAGCCATGACCCAGCACACCACAGGTCCGGTTAACCTGATCTACGTACATGACCGTGCCGAAGCCGTACAGCTGAATCCGGGTCGTCTGTGTGACGTGTCACCAACCCTGCTGAGCATGATGGGTCTGGAGCAGCCGGCAGAAATGGACGGCAACAGTCTGGTCAGCTACGGCAACTGATATGAAATCACTGTTGCTGAGCGGCTTCTGCCTGGCGCTGTTGTGTCTGCCGGCGCAGGCCGACGACGAAGCGAAACTGGATGCGCTGAAAACCGAAATTGCCAAGCTCGAACAATGGCTGAACTCAGCAAAAGATGAGTACAGCCAGCTGAACGATGCGCTGCGTAAATCGGATAAAGACATTGCTGAGCTGAGCAAGCAGATCGAGCAGACCCGTGCCCGCCTGCAGGAGGAGAAAGACCGCCTAAAAAAGCTCAGACAGGAGCAGGGACAGCTCCGTCAGCTACAGGACAAACACCGTCTGCACCTCGCTGAGCAGCTGCGCGCCGCCCAGCGTATCGGTTCAGAAGGGCCGCTCAAACTCCTGCTTAATCAGGATGACCCGCAACAGGCACAGCGTATGCTGCGCTACTTCAGTTATTTCAATAACGCCCGCATTGAGCATATCAATCAGATTCTGGCCGAACTTGAACGGCTGGATAACCTCGCCGAGCTGATTGCACAGCAGGAACAGCAACTGCTGAGCACCGAAAAAAAGCTGCTGGATAAAAACCGCGAAATGGCAGCCAGTAAGCAGGAACAGCAACAATTACTGGCTAAACTCGCCGGGCAGATGAAAACCGAACAACAGCGTCTGAGCCAGAAACAGGCCGACCGCAAACGTCTGGAAGCCCTGCTTAACGAAGTTCAGACCCTGCTGGTCAACAGCCCGCGTAAAGAAGATGCCCGGCCGATTACCGCTCTTAAAGGCAAGCTGCCGCGCCCGGTCGATGGCCGCGTACTGCATGCTTTTGGCAACCGCAACAATGACAGCATGACGCGCTGGGAAGGCTGGGTGATGAGTGCCCCGGAAGGACTGCCGGTGCGTGCCATTCATCATGGCCGGGTAGTGTATTCCGACTGGCTGCGCGGTTTTGGTTTAATTACCATTATTGATCACGGCCAGGGCTACCTGAGCCTGTATGCCCATAACCAGACACTGCTGCGCGATGTCGGAGCCTGGGTCAATCAGGGTGACAACATTGCCACCATCGGCCGCAGTGGTGGCAGTACGGAACCGAATCTGTATTTTGAGATCCGTTATAAGGGCCGCCCGCAAGACCCGGCTGCCTGGCTGAAACGATGATGTCAGCGGCGCTGCAGCCGCCTTAACAGGTTCTGACTTTTGTGCCATTCTTCAACGCATTGACCTGAATTGAGTATCCCCATGTCGTTATCTTCTGTTCTGCCCCGCCGTATTTTTCCCTGGTTTGGTTGTACTGCGGTCTGCGTACTCGCACTGGGGCTGACGCCGGTTAATGCTCAACCCGCCGAAGACAGCGCCGCCACGCCTGCTGGCAGCGAGCAGGTACAGCGTCCACAGGGCCAGCTGCCATTGCAGGAACTGCGTAATTTCACCGAGATTTTTGAGCGCATCCGCACCGCCTATGTTGAAGAGGTGGATGATAAAACCCTGCTCGAGTACGCCATCAACGGCATGCTTACCTCCCTTGATCCGCATTCGGCCTATCTGCAGCCTGAGGCTTTTTCGGATCTGCAGGAAAATACCTCGGGTAAATTCGGTGGCCTCGGTATCGAGGTGGGCCTTGAAGATGGCCTGATTCTGGTAGTCACCCCGATTGACGACACCCCCGCACAAAAAGCCGGAATCCGTGCCGGTGATTTAATTGTTTCGCTGGATGGCGAAGCCGTGATGGGCATGAGTCTGAACGATGCTGTGGAACGTATGCGCGGCGCACCGGGTTCTGAGATTACCCTGGAAATCCGCCGTAAAAATGAAAAAGAACTGCTGACCTTTACCCTCGCCCGTGCCGAAATCAAAGTTGCCAGCGTACGCACCGATATGCTCAGCGGTAACGTCGGCTATGTGCGTATTACTCAGTTTCAGGAACACACCGGCAGTGAGCTGGCCGCCGCTATCGAAGACTGGCGCGCCAAAGGCAATCTGAACGGCATTATTCTCGACCTGCGCAATAACCCGGGTGGTGTTCTCGATGCTGCCGTAGAAGTGGTCGACAGCTTCGTCAGCAAAGGTCTGATTGTGTACACCAAAGGCCGCACGCCAAGCGCCGAAGTCAGCTATTCCGCCACCAATCACACAGCTGCAGGCGACGTGCCGGTGGTGGTACTGATTAACGGCGGTTCGGCATCCGCTTCAGAAATTGTTGCCGGTGCACTGCAGGACCATCAGCGTGCCGTGATCGTCGGTACTCAGTCGTTTGGTAAGGGCTCAGTACAGAGTGTGCTGCCAATCACCGAAGACCGTGCCGTTAAGCTCACTACCGCGCGTTATTTCACCCCCAATGGCCGCTCTATTCAGGCACAGGGCATCAAGCCGGATATCTGGGTGGAACAAAGCGAAGTAACCCCTTACGAACAGCGCTTTTATAAAGAGGCCGATCTTCCCGGCCACCTGAGCAACCCGACACGTAAAGAAGAAAAAACTCAGGATAAAAACGCTAAAACCGCCGATACAGCGACCAGTGCAGACGCCAGCGGCGAGTTGCTGAAAAAAGATTTCCAGCTGTACGAAGCCCACACCCTGCTGCGCGGCGTTACCATTCTCAGTCCCCGTCCGGAGGCCTGATTGCTGCAACGCTGCTCCCGGCTGGCTACGGCCAGCCTGTTCACCCTGCTCAGCCTGATTTCAGCCTCTGCAACCATGGCCGCTCCCCCACAGGCCAGCGCCGAGTTATTGCTGATTATCGACGATATCGGCAATAACCACCGCCTGGGTAAGCGCACGGTCGGACTGCCCGGACCGCTGAATCTCGCGTTTCTGCCGCATACGCCTTATGCCGCAGCACTGGCCGAGGATGCCTTCAGTGCGGGCCATGGCATTCTGCTGCATGCGCCGATGGCTAATGAAAAAGGCGCCCGCCTTGGCCCTGGTGCCCTGACCAGCGGTATGGATCAGGCCAGTCTGCAACAAACCCTGACCGACAATCTGGCGGCCATCCCCCATGTCCAGGGGATGAATAACCATATGGGCAGTCTGCTCACCCAGCAGCCCGATGCTATGCGCTGGGTGATGCAGATCGCCCAGCAACAGGGACTGTTTTTTGTCGACAGTCTGACCAGTCCGAAAAGTGTGGCTCTGGAGCAGGCCAAAGCGGCTGGCATTCCCGCTCTGGAGCGCGACGTTTTTCTCGATAATGACATCCGCCCACAGGCACTGCAGCGTCAGTTCGGGCAAGCTCTGCATCTCGCCAAGCGTCGCGGTTATGCCGTTCTGATCGGCCACCCTTATCCCGAGACACTGGACTTTCTTGCCCGCGAGCTGCCGGCTCTGGGCATCCGGAATATCCGCCTGACCCGTATTGATGAGTTTTTGCAGCAGCGTCTGTGGCAACCACTGGAAAGCCCGGCTCTGGCTCCGTCACGCTACCTGCTGCGTACCAACGGCAGCAGCCTGCAGCCCTGATAATCTTCTCCCGGCAAGACTTCCGACCGTAAAAGACTGTAAATAGCCGTGTTTTGGTACGCCACGATACTTGTACGTTAGTTTTGTTTTGGATAATCTGGGCAGGATTTTGTGAGGGGCAAATAATGATAAAAAAACTCAGCACCGGCCTGCTGCTTGTAATCGCCTGCAGTGCCAATGCCACCGATGACTACAGCAAAGAGCTGTATGATATTTATTGCACGGCCTGTCATGCCGTCGCCGCCTCCGGCGCACCACAAGCATTTACCTCCGAATGGGACGACCGGCTCGACAAGGGCATCACCACCCTGGTCAATAACGCCATTAATGGTATCGGCAATATGCCACCCATGGGGACCTGTGCAGAGTGCAGTGCCGAAGATCTGGAAGACATCATCCGTTATATGGCACAGGAGCAATAGCCGTGAATTTTGACCGTATTCAACTTAACCGTCGCAACCTGCTGAAAGCCGCCGGCGCAGGTCTGGTTGCCGCCGGTACTGCTGGCTGCAGCTCCAGCGTAAAACCTCAGGAAAACCCGGGCATCATCGGCAAAGACGGCAAGCGGGTGCTGCCATGGAGCAACTGGTCCGGTAATCAGCACTGCCAGCCGAACGAGCGCCTGGTACCACGCAACGAAGACGAGCTGCTGAACATTCTGCGTAATGCCACCCAGCCTATCCGCAGTATTGGCTCTGGTCACAGCTTCAGTGCACTGGTACCAACCGATCAGACCCTGCTGTCTCTGGCACGTCTGCGTGGTGTCGAAAACATCGACAGCGACGCGATGGAAGCCGACGTCTGGGCCGGTACGCGCTTGTCGCAGATCGGCGACAAGCTGTGGGAACACGGCTTATCCACCATCAATATGTCTGACATCGACACCCAGGCCTTTGGTGGCGCACTGGCGACCTCAACCCATGGTACGGGTAAAGAACTCGGCACCCTGTCGACCCATGTTAAAACCCTGCGCATCGCCAATGCCGCCGGTGAAATGCTGGAATGCAGCGCCAGCCAGAATGCTGATCTGTTTAATGCCGCCCGTAACAACCTGGGTGCTCTGGGCGTTGTAACCAAAGCCCGTATTCATGCCGACAAAGCCTATTATCTGAAAGAACACAGCTGGATGATGTCGGAAGACGAAGGCTTGGAACGCGCCGAAGAATTGCGTGATGCACACCGCCATTACGAAATGTATGCGCTGCCGCACAGCGACTATATGCTCGGTATTGCCATCGATAAAATTGATCCGTCCGAAATTCCGGCCGATCAGCCGGAACCCAGCGGCGATGCTTATGAAGCCTTCCGCATGATGTCGAACCTGATCGACTATATGCCATTCGCCCGCAGCTGGCTGGTGAACTTTGGCGCCGGTGGCGTGGAACCTGAAACCCGTTACGGTAAATCGCACGAGATTTTCGGCAACCTGCGCGATATCCGCTTTAACGAAATGGAATACACCGTACCGGCTGAAGTGGGGCCACAGTGTCTGCGCGAAATTCTGCAGACCATTAAAAAGCAGAATATTCCGGTGATTTTCCCGATCGAAGCCCGCTACATTAAAGGCGACGATGTCTGGCTGAGCCCGTTTTATAAGCGCGATGGTTTTGCCATCAGCTGCCATAATTTCCACGACAAGGACTACAAAAAGTACTTTGCCGCGATCGAACCGATTTTCTGGAAGTACGATGGCCGTCCACACTGGGGTAAAATTCATACTCTGAAAGCCGCTGAATTTGCCGCCCGTTATGAACGTTTCAATGACTTCCTGCGCGTACGTAAAGAAATGGACCCACAGGGACTGTTCCTGAACGACCATCTGCGTTCAACGCTGGGGATCAGCTGATTTAATAATTGCAGTAATTAATCATCCGATAACAAATAAAGCCGGCAACTGCCGGCTTTATTGTTTATCCCATCAGAAACAGATAATCCCCAGCCGAATGCGGATTTATATTCATCAATCACCCCGGGGCTGCTATACAGGCTCGCCACTTCTTATCTCCGGCACACTTCTGGTAAGCTTGGCCGATGAAATTCGTGCTATTCCGTTTATTATCAAAAATCTTTTTACCAGCGTTCAGGCTGTTATGCCCTGTTGCGCTTTTACTCACCTTTTCATCGTTAACGGTTGCGGCTGAAGTTAATCAGGAGACAGAGCAAGCCATTCCGCTGGTCGTGACGTCAACGGTTCAGCCCTGGGGATTTTCTGATACAGAGAAAGCCAATAAAGGCATTCTGGTGGATTTTCAGAACTCGCTGTTTACCCGCGCCAATATTAAGTTCAACAACCAGCTGGAGCCCTACCCTCGGGTAATTCAGGATATTGAAAAAGGCGACGCCGACATTGCTGTTATGTTTGTCAGTCCACAGGCTGAGCGTATTGCTCACTCGCTGGGGTTTGTGCTCAACGAACGCATCGTCATCGTGGTAAAAGCCGGCAGTAAAGAATACCGCTCGCTGGATGATTTTAATGGCCAGAACATTGGTCAGGTACGCGGCTCAAAATATGGCCAGGCCTTTGATACTCATCCGGGCATTACCCGGGTCGCTCTGACCGATGTTGAACAGGGATTAAAAATGCTGCTGGCCGGGCGTCTGGATGCCATGGCCAGCACTGAGCATTCGCTGCTGTTTGCCATGTACAGCGCCGGTATCGATGCCGCCGCCGTTCAGCTGGCGTTGCCATTATTTACCGCCCGCGCCGACCTCTATGTCGCCCATCATGCGCTGCAGGCAGAGTGGGTCAAACCATTGCGGCAGACACTGGAGGCGATGCGCCGTGATGGCAGTCTGACAAAAGCGCTGTATCAGCATAAATACTGGCCTTACGACAGCTACTGTTTCAGCGGCGGTGACTGCCTCAGCGGCCATCAGGTCAGTGGCGACTGAAACGCCCGCCAGCCTTTCAGCGGCCGTCGTACTCCGCACCAAACAACATGCTCATCTGCCGCTGTGGTTTCTCATTAATATTGGCTTTACCGGCTAAATAGCGCTCACGGAAAACTGCAAAATACTCTGCCAGCGCCTGCGCGGCGGCGTGGTCTTCGGCCAGTTTTAATATCTCCACACCGACCTCAGCCGTGCATAACTGATGCAGATGTGCGGCTTCGCGCAGCTGATATTCCGAACCTTTTTCCGGCTGAATGCCGAGCACCGGCAGAGTCTGCAGATAGGGGCTGCGGAACATTTTTTTCGCTTCACGCCAGGTGCCGTCGAGCATCACAAACAACGGAATTTTGCCCTGCTGCACGGCTGGTAATTGCGCCGGAGAATGAATACAGCGTTCGGGCTGCGCATACTGATGCGGAAACACCACAATCGGGGCATAACGCTCATCCTGCAGCAGCGCCAGTAACTCAGGGTCATGCACCGTCCGCTGCCACTGGTAGGCGTAATTATCGGCCACCACATCGGCAATCAGCCGCCCGGTATTACTCGGTTTAAAGACTTCACCGTGATACATGATAAAAACAAACGCGCTGCGGCTGCTGACTTCCGGCCGCTCGGCACAGATGCAATGGCTGACACCCAGCAGACACTGCGGACAACGCACGGTTTTGCTGCCGCGTGCCAGGAAAGCACGGCGGGATTTCGCCAGTTCCTGCAGGCGCAGGTCAGCGACAGAGTTACGATGCATTGGCGTTGTTACCCACAGGCAAATAAAGAAAAGGCGCGCATTCTACCCTGCACAGGGGCTAACGCGAAGATGGCTACAGGCTGCGCCAGAGCTCGGGTAAACCGGCTACAGAATCCAGCAGGTGTTGCGGCTGCAATCCGGCACTGTCGGCGTCTTCATCACCCGGCCGGTATTTGCCGGTACGCACCAGTGCGCCGTGAATGCCACAGGCCTGAGCGCCCAGCACATCACCGAGGCGGTCATCACCGATCATCAGGGTTTGCTCTGCCGTAACATTAAGCGCCGCCAGCGCCTGCTGAAAAAACGAGGCCGCCGGTTTCCCCATCACCAGCGCCTGCCGCCCAGTGGCGTATTCCAGCGCTTTAACAAAGGGGCCGACATCCAGCTGCAGGCCATCGGCGGCAGCGAAATAGCGCGTCATTCCTAATGCCAGCAAGGGAATATCAGGATCAGCCATCAGCACCCGGAACGCCTGATTCAGCACCTCAAAGGTAAAACCCGTACCCATATCACCGATCACCAGCGCCTCGGCATCGTCACCACCGCTCAGATCAAACATACCGAACTCGCTGTACACCGCCTGCGGTAACAGCACATGCAGACGCTGCTTACGCTGTTGCTGCAGCCACAGCCGCGCGGCAATCGGCGGGGTAAGAATATCGGCTTCGTGCGCAGCAATACCGGCGGCCTGCAGATCGGCTGCAATACGGCTGGCGGGTTTGGAGGTGGTATTGGTTAAAAACCGGTAAGGAATGCCCTGCTGCTGCACCCAGCGCAGGGTTTGCGCAGCACCGGGCAGTGCTGCGCCTTTAAATAACAGGACACCATCGATATCAAAGAGAACCGCCTGCATAACGCCTCCTCTGCTGTTCTGTCTGCGCGTTCTGTCTGCCCGTTCATCTGCGACAGAATCATCACCTGAATAAACAGACTACTACAAGCTGCAGCAGCCAGCAGAAAACTGCGTTTATCTGCTCAGCGCTTCTCAGTCACACAAGCCATCGTCCGGTAACAAATGCTCGTAGCGGGCGTCGGTCAGGGTGCGCAGGAAGCAGACGATGGCCTCGGCATCCGCCTGCGTCATCTGATCACCTGTATTCAGCTCGGTAAAACTGATGTTGGCATTCACTTCCGGTGCAGCCCAGGCTACACCGGTTTCCGGGTTAATGGCATTAGCCGGATTGTTAAAGTGATCGTAGAACAACACGACGGTTTTTAAATCCTGAAAAATGCCGTTGTGCATATAAGGTCCGGTAACGGCAACATTGCGCAATGTCGGAACCTTAAACTTGCCATTCTGCGCGCTTTCAGCCAATACACCACCCAGGCCCAGATCAGCCTGATTCACACCATTACGGCTGCGCACCGCGGTATTCTCCGGCACGCCAATATTGTGATACTCAAAACCGGTGAACAGTTCGCCACTACGGCCCTGGCTGAGACGCATATGACAGGCCGAACAGTTGGTATCGGTTTCAGAGAAAAACAACGCTTTACCGGTAGCGGCTTTGCTGCCCGGTTCATAGGTGTAAGCACCGGTCAAGGAGCGGTCATAGGCGGAATCGAACGGGTAAAACGTATCGCTGAATTCAAATGCCTGAATGGCTTCCGTCATTGCGGTATAGGCAGCATCGGTATCGTTAAACACATCACTGCCGTACAGAAATTCAAACGCCGCCACATAGTCTGCATTTTCACGCAGACGATCGACCACGCTGGCTTTATCGGGCATGCCCATTTCCAGCGGATTTAACGGCGGACCACCGGCCTGAGCTGCCAGAGTGGCGGCACGGCCATCATGAAACTGCCCACCCAGATAGCCGCTGTAGTTATCCAGTTTGGTATTAAAGCGGGCTCTGCTGCCGTTTTTGAAAGCCGGTGAAAATGCGGCGTACATTGCCGTCGGGGCATTACGATCCCCCAGAGAAACACCATCAGCGCCGGTAGAGACTGCAACAACCTTGTCACCGGCATTCTTCCGGCTGTCGATAAAGGCACTGCCCGGGTTATGGCAACTGGCGCAGGATTGCTGACGATTGAACGACAGGTTTTTATCTGAAAACAGCGATTTTCCCAAAGCGATCAGGGTTGGATCATCAATCGCCGGGGTGGTCGGAGCCGCCTCTGTGTCGCCGCTGTCGCTGCTGCCACCACACCCCGTCAATACCATCACGAGGGTTAGAATCGCCCAATTTTTTACTGCCATAACAACGCTGCTCACCGCAAAAGCTTATGAAAAGGCCCGGAGTTTACTACGGGAGGAGCACTATAAAACAGATACCCATGCAAATCTAATAGCTCTTGCAAATCATTAGCATTTACATTACTTTGCACTCCGTTCTTAAGCTCCGGCGTTTCTGCGCCACGCTCACCCTGCATTCATAAGGAATTAGTCATGCGCATTTTACCTCTCGTTACCTGTATCACCGCCGCGTCCTTACTGGCAGCCTGTGGCGGCTCCTCCAGTTCTGACTCTGACAGCACCCTGGACAACGCGCGTAAGTTACTGAACACCAACGCCGAAATCGCATACGCCATTTACAGCGACTCAGTCGATACCGCCAAGGCCCTGCAAACCGCCATTAATGATCTGCAGGTTGCCGCAAATGCTTACAAAGCAGCGACCAGCAATCTGGCGTCTGCCGCCGCTACTTCTGATATTCCTGAATTTACTGCCCTGAAAAACGCACACGAAGCAGCAAAAAAAGCCTGGCTGGTTGCCCGTGAGCCTTATGGTCAGAGTGAGGTGTACCGCTTCCGTAACAGCCCGATTGATTCAACCGATTACAGCAGCGAAGACGGCCCGGAAGGTGCAATCAATGCCTGGCCATTAGGCGAAGCACTGATCGACTACGTTGAAATCGGCGGCGACTTTGATAATGGCCAGATCGATGCTGCAACCACTCTGGAAGGCGTCGGCATCAGCACCACCGTAACCATGGAAGGTGAAGAGCGCACATTGAACGTTATCAACGCAGCACACGCCCAGTCCAACCAGCACGACAACATTATCGGTCGTCTGGAAATTGATATCGAAGCCGACGAAAACGACGATGGTCTCGCAGACATTCTTGAAGCCTCCGAAGCCGGCGATGGCCGTGACGTGATCTCCGGTTACCACGCCATTGAATTCATGCTGTGGGGTCAGGATCTGAAAAACAACGGCGACGTAACCAACGGCACCGACCGTGATGAAGCCGTAAAAACCCAGGGTGCTGCCAATCTGGCCAGTGGTGGTCAGCGCGGTTCCTATGACTTCGTTGAACCCACTTACGGTGACCGTCGTCTGGCTTTCCTGAAAGTCGTAACGGCCAAACTGGTGGCCGATCTGGAAAGCGTACAGGCAGGTTGGGCGCCAGGTGCCAGCTACCGTACCTCCTTTACCAGCGTCAGCAATGAAGCTGCCGCAAAAGGGAAAATTACCGAAATTCTGACCGGGATGGCGACCCTGTCTCAGGGCGAACTGGCTGGCGAGCGTATGCAGATTGCTTTTGCTGATAACTCTCAGGAAGACGAACACTCCTGCTTCTCAGACAATACTCACCGTGATATCTGGCTGAATGCAGAAGGCGTTTCCAACTCCTTCCATGGTCAATATGCCGGTTACGACTCCGATCTGAATGGCACAGACGATGTGACCACCCGTGCAGTCAACGGCTATGGTCTGAATGACTTCCTGACAGACGAAGGTAAGTCGGCACTGGCCAGCGAACTGAGCGCGCTGCTGGCAACAACCGAAGTTGCCTACAAATCCATTGATACCAAAGCCCGTGCCGGCGAGCCGGTCGATGTTCAGATTATGGAAGGCAACAACAACACTGACACCCCAATGGCCAACACCATTCTGGCCCTGACCGCTCAGGCGAACAAAATTGCTGAAGTGGCCACCCAGCTGGATATCAACGATCCGGTACTGGATCCGGACGGTACTGCCTGTGACACCGCCAATCCAACCTCCACCTGCGATTAATCACAGGGAATACTTCAGCGCATGAGCCGTATATTGCCTGAAGCCGTAACACACAGAAGCCAGCCGGTTTTTTCCCGGCTGGCTTCTGTGCTATTCACGGCTCTTTGCCTCACATTGCCGCTCACGGCCTGTTCACCGGACAGCGGCATCAATCCACAACTGCCCGGCGGAAATGGCAGTACCCGCTCAATCCGCTTTGCCGATCTGGAGCTCCCTCTCAGCACCCTGACTCAGGAACAGCTACCGCAGTTTCATGCGGGTAAAGCACTGGCACACCAACCCTGGGTGAAAGCGCCAACCATTACCGATGCCCGTGACGGGCTTGGCCCGCTGTATAACGCCAATACCTGCCTGGCCTGCCATATGGGTGGTGGGCGCGGCATTCTGCCAGCCTCTTCCAGCGTACCGGTGTTCAGTGCGTTATTACGCCTGAGCGTAGCCACGGACAACACCCGCAACAGCACTATGGCAACCGTCCTGCAGCAGGAAGGGGTTATCCCCCATCCGCTCTATGGTGACCAGCTGCAGGTTCAGTCCACCGCGCTCAGCCACGAATTGCGTCATAAAAAACCGGACGCAATGAACGCCGCGGATGAAACTGCCCCCGAAGCCTATCTGTACATCAACTGGCAGCCGCAATTATTCCGCTACCCCGATGGCACCCAGGTAAACCTACGCCGCCCCGAACCGGTGGTGAAATATCTGGCCTATGGTCCGCTGGGCGAGGCGACTCATGTCAGCCTGCGGATTGCTCCGGCGATTCACGGTATGGGGCTGATTGAGCAGATACCGCAGCAGGCCATTGATGCACTGGCCGACCCGGATGACCAAAACGGCGATGGTATTTCCGGCCGTGTGAACCGGGTCTGGGATGCCCGCAGTCAGTCAACACAACCCGGACGCTTCGGCCTGAAAGCCAATAAGCCAACGCTGGAAATGACGGTTGCCGGAGCCTTTGCCAACGACATCGGTATCAGTAATCCGTTATTCCCGTCGCAGCCATGCACCACCGCCCAGCAACGCTGCCAGCAACAGCTCAGCGGCAATAACGCCGATGGTTTTGAATTACCGGACGCCCTTCTCTCTCTGGTGGTCGATTTCAACCGTGCCCTGGGTGTACCGGTACGTTCTGCACAACAGGTCAGTGCAACAGACGCGGGGGCCATACTGTTCAGCGACAGCGGTTGCAGTCTGTGCCATCAGCCGTCTTTTACGACCGCCGGCGACGGACCTTTTCCGCAGTTAGCCGGGCAGAAAATCTGGCCATTTTCCGACTTTTTATTACATGATATGGGGCCGGATCTGGCCGATAACCGCAGCGATTTTCTCGCCAGCGGCCGTGAATGGCGCACCGCGCCGTTATGGGGAATGGCCTCTGTTCTGTCCATCAGTCAGCGCTTTCATAAACAAGCCGGACTACTGCACGATGGCCGTGCCACCAGCGTCGAAGAAGCCATTCTCTGGCATGGTGGCGAAGCTGAAGGTTCCCGTCAGAAATTTATTGGGTTATCTCAGACTGAGCGTAAGGCTCTGTTATCGTTTGTGGAGTCTCTTTAATGAATCACCGTTTTTTAGCGGACGCATTAATTACCCGCCGGACAACATTAAAAGCCCTCGCCGGCCTCAGTGCCGCCGCACTGGCCGGATGTGAAAAATCATCCGCAACCGCACCGGGTGAAATGTATTTATCGGCACAGGGACGGGATGATGCTCATTTCGCCCTGAGCTGGATTAATCAGCAGCACAACGCGGCTTCTGTTTTATCCGGTTTCCGCGGACACGGTGCAGCGCAGCATCCTCTTGAGCCGTGGCGCGTCGTGATGTACTCCCGTCACCCCGGTATTTATGCCATGGAAGTGGATATCCGTTCCGGGCAGATAACACACAGAATTGAAAGCCCCGAAGGCCATTGCATGCACGGCCACGGCGCGTTTTCTGCCGACGGACAGTGGATGTACAGCACAGAGTCAGATTACCGCAGCGGTGAAGGTAAAATACTGGTCAGAGACAGCCGTAACTATCAGCTGGCAGGTGAATTTTCCACCCACGGCATGGGCCCGCATCAGATGCTGATGATGCCCGATCAGCACACACTGGCAATTGCCAACGGAGGCTTGCGCACCCATCCCGATAAAAGCGGTGAAATTCTCAACCTCGACACCATGGATTCCTCGCTGGTGTATATCAATTCCGCCAGCGGTGAACTGACCGGCCAGTACCGGCTGGATGAGAAAAAAGCCAGCATCCGTCATCTCGACGTTGCACCAGATGGCACCGTTGCCATCGCCACTCAGGTTCAGCGCAGGGCGATGAGCAACGACAAACTGGTATTACTGGCCGCGCTGCACAAACCGGGCAGCGGCGCATTAATGCCACTGCATGCGCCGGACAGCCTGATGTCCAAATTCAATGATTACATGGGCAGCGTTGCCATAAGCCAACACGAACGCATCGCTGGCTTTACCAGCCCGCGTGGAAATCTCGCCGCGTTCTGGCATCTGGATTCCGGCGAGCTGGCCGGATTTCATGCTTTTCATGATGTGTGCGGCCTGACTACAGCAGAGCAAGGACGTTATTTTGTGTTATCGAACTCCGCCGGTGAAGTCCGCTACATCAACGCGTTATCCCTGCAGGAAGAACGCAACCGCCGCCAGCAATTCGCCGGCATGCACTGGGACAACCACATGTTTACCTTTAATATTCGCGACCTTAACGCCTGACACAGCAGATTGATGATGAGAAATACTATTCGCATAAGTGCAGCACTGGTATTACCACTGCTGATCAGCAGCTGCGGAGGTGACCGCAGCAATGATCCGTTAACGGTTTCTTCCGGCTCGATTCAGAAGGTCATTACCGAATTTACCGACCAGAGCCTGATACCGGTCATTCAGGATTTTAATCAACAGGCCGCAACGCTGAACACGGAGGCACAGGCCTTCTGCAGTACAAATACGGATTCAGCTACGTTAACAGCCCTGCAAACCCAGTGGCAGGTCACCACCGCTGCTTGGTACAAAGTGCTGCCATTTAAATTCGGCCCGATGGACGACAATCTGCTCGATCCACGCTATCGCTATATTGATTATTTCCGCGAACGCGGCCGTGATCGCAGCGATGCGGTGCGCACCAAAATCTCTGCATTTATTGCTGGCAGCAGCGAATTTTCAGCCGAATTTTCTCTGGCCTATGAAGTCGGTCTGATGCCACTGGAACTGGCGTTATTTGAAAACAATGCCACACAAAGCACTGCTAATAACGATATTCTCAGTGAATATACAGCCAACAACCGCAAGTGCACGGTACTGACCGGGCTGACCTCCCGTCTGGCGGCTGATGCCAATTATCTGCTGCAGGGCTGGCAGAACAGCTATCTGAGCAGCGATACATCCTACCGCGACCTGTTTACCGGCAATCAATTAAGCGACGGCAGTCAGGCCATCGATACGTTGCTGGTTTCTGTGCAGGAATATCTGGATTATCTGCCCAAGCGGGATGTGATCAGTGCCGCTTCGCTGATCGCTGACAATGGCTGGGACAATGCCCGCAGCAGCATCGATATGATCACCCAGATGCTGCAGGGCAAAGACAATACTGAGCTCAGTATTTTCGGCCTGATGAATGCTTCCGGGTACGACGTTGCCGCCAACAACATAAAAGGGACATTAATTCAGGCCAGGTTGCATCTTAACCAACAGGATGCCGTTTCCTTTTACGCGGATTCAGCCACTCTGGATGGATATTTTAAACGCGATATTCCCGATGCGCTGAAAATTCAGCTGGGCATCAACTTTACCGACGGCGATTAATTATTAAATTATTTTATAAGGGCAGATAGTCAATGAAAGCCAACCTGAAAAAACACGCCGCCCTGTTAGCCGGTGCGGTATTACTGGCCAATACACAACTGGCTCAGGCTGATGATCAGCAAACCATTATCGAGCTGCAGAAACGTATCGAACAGCTTGAGCAAAGTATGAACGAACGCCTGAATGCGATGGCCGACAGCATGGACAGCGCCCAACAATCGTCCGGCGCGGCTAAAAAAGTGCATATCGGCGGTTATGGCGAAATGCATTACAACCATCTGGATGCCGATGGTACCGATACCCGCCAGATTGATTTACACCGTATGGTGCTGTTTTTTGGCTACGACTTCAGCGACCGCGCACGCTTTGTGTCTGAATTTGAAGTCGAGCACACACTGGTCAGCGATGGCGCCCGTGGCGCGGTAGAAATTGAACAGGCCTACGTTGAACTCGACCTGATGAGCAATATGCAGTTCCGCAGCGGTGTTATGCTGATGCCGGTGGGTATGATTAACGAAACCCACGAACCACCAACCTTTTACGGTGTTGAGCGTCCGGTTATTGAAACCACCATTATTCCGACCACCTGGTATTCCGCCGGTATCAGCCTGACCCATCAGCTGGATAATGGCATCAGTTACGACCTGATGATTTCCGAAGGTCTGAAAACCGACGACCCGACCTACAACAGCGACGCCGATCCGTTTGATCTGAAATCCGGCAAACAAAAAGCATCTTTTGCCGATGCCTTCGATCTGGCCGTGACCGGACGCGTTGTTTATCGCGGCAGTGCCGGTCTGGAACTGGCGGCTTACGCGCAGTATCAGCCGGATCTGGATCAGAGTGCAGAAATCTCTTATGCCGACGATGCGACACTGGTTGGCACCCATGTGATTTATCAACTGGGTGATATCACCACCAAAGCGCTTTACGCACGCTGGGATTTAGGTGGCGATGCCGCTGACGCTGCCGGTAAAGCCGTACAGGATGGTGGTTACGTTGAAGTGAATTACCGCCTGAACGAACAATGGGGATTTTTTGCCCGCCAGAGCGCCTGGTCACAGAAAGATGATATGAACGCCAGCCAGAGCGATGCCGGTGTTAATTATTATCCGGTTGAAGGCATTGTGTTCAAAGCCGATATCCAGCAACAGAATGAAGACGCCGGTAACGCCGATGGCTTTAATCTGGGGATGGGTTATATGTTCTGATCGGGACTTCTATTTAAAGAGAGTTCTGAGACTTGTCATAAAAAAATGCCGGTGCGGTTTTCCGCCCCGGCATTTTTTATGCCTGCCTGTTGCTGTGACGTGAAACCGGGCTCAGAGCCAGCGCATACGCCGGAACAGCCAGAGTAATCCAACCGCCAGAAATCCCATAAAACCCAGCAGGATAAAATAGCCATCCTGAAATTTAAGCTCAGGAATATATTCAAAGTTCATACCGTAAAGCCCGGCGAGAAAACTCAGTGGTACAAAGATCGCGGTAATTACCGTCAGTACGCGCATGGTACTATTCAGCTGATGCGAGGTAATGGAAATATAACCATCCACCAGATCACCGCAAAGATCATAAAACATCTGAGTCAGACTGTGCAGGCGCTCAAAACGATCGTGCAGATCGTTAATCACATGGCGCATGTTTTCATCGTCCGGGAAAAAGGCATATTCCCCGGTGCGTAACTCGTCGGTGATGTTTTTATGGTAATTAAAGGTACGGCGTAACTTCACCAGCCGTGATTTGTAATTCATCAGCTCGCGCATATGCTCATCACTGCCCGCTTCTGACAACTCATCTTCGAGCTCACCCAGACGTTCTTCAAAGGCCAGAATATTATCCAGATAGATCCCGGCCGAGGTATGCATAATTTTCAATGCCAGCTGTGCCGGACTGCGCTGCAGATAAATACCGCCATTATCGGCCAGCAGACGATCAATACTCTGGGCAGCCTGAGGATGACGGGTCAGCAGAAAACGTTCACCGACAAAAAACGACAGCGACTGGCCGGTATAATTCAGGCCGGCATCAAAACCTGCAATACCACGGTAGAGAATAAAAATATGATCGGAAAACTCTTCCAGTTTCGGCGGATGACGGTCACGCAGGGCGTCTTTGATGGCCAGTGGATGACAACCAAAGGTCTGTAATATATCGCGTTCCTGTTCGGCATCGGCCTGCTGACTGTCAACCCAGATACGACTTTCAGGCTGCGCCCGCCAGGCATCAATCAGCTCGGCACCGCCACTGCTGATCTGGCCCTGTGCGTTAATTAATATTGTCCTGATCACAGGTTTCTCCTTGCCGATAGGGCGATACATAAGCGTCAGAGACAAAGGTCGGGTAAAACCACTGCTCAGTCAATGCTGTTACTGCTAATGCCTTGTCAGAACAAAGCCATCTGCTGTCCGGCCAGGGCGGTAAAATCATCGTCGATGTAATGAAAAATAGCATCCGCCGTGGGTTTCAGCTGCTTTTCCAGATAATGATGATAATCCGCCGCGGCACCTGCACTGCCATCCGGCCAGACCGGTTCCGGGCCGTTCACCGTCCAGCGATAGGTAATCCAGCCGCCACGCTCAGCAAAACGCGAAGGTAACCCTTTTAATGCCAGCCATTGCTCCAGTTTGGCCGCAGCCTGGGCATGGGGCGGAATATTTTTCTGATAAGCCGGTAACGGCCGGCGCAGACGCCGGCGATAAGTCAGCAGATGATCCAGCTTGCCGCTCAACAATCCCTGAACCTGTTCGCGCAGCCAGTCCTGATAAGGTTCCTTCAAAAAAATACGGCGGTATAATTCCGTCTGAAACTGGCGCGCCAGCGGTGTCCAGTCAGAACGGACCGCTTCCAGTCCTTTAAACACCAGTTCGCTTTCACCGCTATTATTTTTTATCAGGCCGGCATAGCGCTTTTTGCTGCCGGTTTCTTCCCCGCGGATAGAGGGCATAAAAAAGCGCCGGTAATGGGTTTCGTATTCCATTTCCAGAAAGCTGTCGATGCCAAATTCCTGCGGCAAACGTTCAGCCCACCACTGATTCAGTTCGCGTACCAGACGCTGACCAATGCTGTCCGCTTCAGCATCGCTGACACTGCGCTTGAGCCAGACAAAGACCGAATCGGTATCGCCATAAATCACATCAAAGCCCTGCTCTTCAATCCAGGCTGAGCTCTGCTGAATAATCTGATGGCCGCGCAGGGTAATGGAACTGGCCAGACGGGTATCGTAAAACCGGCAGCCATCGGAACCCAGTACGCCATAACAGGAAGCCATAATCACTTTAATAGCCTGACTCAGGGCTTTATTACCGGCTTTTTTCGCCTGTTCGCGCTTATCACCCAGTACCCGGATAAGTTCCGGCAGAATATGTTGCTCTTGATGAAACTGCGCACCAAAAAAACCGGGCACAATATCGCGGGCTTCGGTGCTTTTTTCCGCCAGGCGCAGGCCTTCAGCCAGGCCCATAGGATCAATTTTAAAGGTGCGGATAATCGACGGGTACAGACTCTTAAAATCCAGTACCAGCACATGCTCAAATAATCCGGGGCGTGAATCCATCACGTAACCACCGGGGCTTTTCTGCGCGTGGTAACCTTCGCCAATATTAGGCGCCACAAAACCTGCGCGGTGCAGACGCGGCAGATACATATTTTCAAAGGCTGCGACCGAGCCCCCCATACGGTCCATGCTGAGGCCGGTCATATGGGCACGTTCGATGGTAAAATTCAGCAGATCGGCCTTTTCAAAAATCCGCCAGACCAGTTCGCAGTCTTTCAGGTTATAAGCCGCCAGAGCGGCTTTATCATGAATAAATAAATATTCGATATCACCGCCGCGGTCATCGCTCTGCAGCAGCTTGCTGTCACCGAGAAAATACTGGGCAACATCATTCAGGGCAAAACTCTCAAACTGCCAGGTGGCATTACGCAGCAGGTCGATGCCGTCAAGCACAACCCGGCCGGCAATATGCAGAAAAATCCGGTCAGGGTTATTGGCACTGACCCGCCAGCTTAACTCGCTGCCGTCGCGGCCAATAGTGAATGGAATGTTGTGCTCGGCGCATTTGCGCCGTAAAAAATCAAAATCGAACTGAATAACGTTCCAGCCCATGATCACGTCCGGATCGTATTCGGCAATTAATTGCAGAAAACGCCGCAGCAGCGCCGCCTCATCGGCCACTAATTCAGGAGAACCGCTGTCGTCAGTAGTGGCGGCAGCATCTGAATCGCCAACCATTACCACCTGTTGCCAGTCATCGGCATAGAAGCCGATGGAAAACAGCCGGTCAGGCTCTCCGCGACGCGGAAAAGAGGTTTCTATATCCAGCGATATACAGCGGAAGGCGGGCAGTGTGGGAAACGCCGACTGCCCGGCAGGCAATGCCCGTAAACGTCCGCTCTGCTCATGTGAAAACGATCGTTGTTCATCCGCGACCAGTCTGTCTGGCAGCTGTGCTGTGCCATAAATAAAGCGTTCCATCAGATAACGGTCGGTGGGGCGGATGTCCACCTCGCGGCAAATAATGCCCTGCTCAAGTAAAACATCACGCCAGCGGTAGGTATAAGACGACGGCAGATAACAGGCACTGGCCGGTTGTGCGGCAAAACTGTGCAGCGGCACATCGGCAATGCGCACCGGCCAGTTGAGGGTACGGGCAATATCGGCGGCCCGTGCCGCATGTTCACAGTCAATAAAACACACCGCCGGCTGACGGATCTGCTGACGCACAGGTCCGCGCGCGGTATGCCACCAGAACGTCAGTACGGTGTGCAGGCCATCGTCTTGCTGCAGGTCGGTCCAGCTGCTGGTCAGCAGAAAAGCGTTGTTCATAGGGCGATCTATACTTGAAAGAACGGAGTTTACCGTAATTAAGGAATAACCTATGCCTACTCCCATCATAAGCCAGGATCCCATGTACCAGCTGCTGCGCAACGACGATGTGCAGGGCTTTAATAAAGCGCGGGATAGTGGCAAAACCTGTGACCTGCGTGGCTGTGATCTGCGCGGCCTGGATCTGCGCAATATCAACCTGAAAGGTATCGATCTTACCGACGCCTACTTCCGCGGCGCCGACCTGCGCGGCATTGATTTCCGCGGCTGCCGTATGGATGGTGTCAGCCTCGCCAATGCCAAAATCAGTGGCTGTTATTTTCCGCCCAGCATTCCTGCCGAGGAAATTCTGCTGTCGGTCAGCCACGGCACCCGGCTGCGCGATCAGGCACAATAAACGCATTGCCGCCCGGCCTCCTGCCGACAATTCAGCCAGTTATAAACCGGAGGTTGATCTGATCGTACCTTTTGCGCAAATTCCGCAGCCGCAGGTTCAAGCCCGCGGGGTTTTGCTGTACATTCCTGAGATCAATGACAGGATTGCCCGAAGAGGCAAAATGTGGGGGGATAGCATGTTTCTGGTCGGCAAACCATCAGACACCATCGAACAGTTAATTAACCGGATTTCACATCTGGTACGACTGCTGCTGGAAGGGTTTGAACTGAGTAATACGCCCATCACACTGGAGGGTGTCGACGATCTTTACGAGCATTTCGACCGCGACCAGTTTTTTCTGATTCAGGACGGCATGCTGCATCTGAGTAAAAACGGCCAGAATCTGGTCAGCTTTGACGAAGGTGACCTGATTGGCATCATCCACTCCTTTGATCTGCCTTTACCAGTACTGCGTACCGACGAATACGTTGAACTGATCCCGATTGACCGCGACCGCTTCCTGCGCCACGTCTATTCCGATAAACGCCGCCAGCATTACTGGAGCCACTTTCTGGTGTGCCAGAATGCCCTGCTGCTGAACTATCTGGCCGATACCTTCAAAACCCAGGTACGGCCAACCGCCGGCTTCCAGAATATTCAGCCCGGCGATGTCATTATTCAGCAGGGTGATCCCGCTGAGCATGTCTACACCATCATCAGCGGTGAAGCGGATGTGTTTGTTGATGGCGTCAAAGTCGGCGATATCGGCGAAGAAGAAGTCTTCGGTGCCATGGCGGTATTTACCGGCGAGCCACGCAGCGCCACCGTCATCGCCCGCACACCCTGCACCATTATGGCGGTGCCACAGCATGACTTTATTCTGCTGATCGAAGCTCAGCCTAAAGCCGCGGTGAATCTGATTGAAAACCTGGCGCGCCGCATCACACTGATGAATCAGCAGCTGATCGACAAAGAATAAGCATCACGCTCAGCGGGAAACAAAAAAGCCGTGACAGTTTTCTGCCACGGCTTTTTTGTGCCCTGCATATGCTCAGGAAATATTTTCAAATATAAATGAGAATTATTATTGACAACCCTTTTGAGAATCATTATTGTTTACTCATCGACGTCAGAGATGGCGCCGGTGTTCTACACCTCATTCTGTTGTCGGGGTGAAGATCTCTCTCATCAAGCTAATCACGGTTGCTTTGCCCCTCTCTCTTTAAGAGCCGAGGGGCGTTTTTTTATCTGCTGTCCACGCCTGCTTATTCACACCCAATGCAGGTAATCACCCTCAAGCACCGTCTCAACGCGGAAGGTGTCACTGACCTGCTCCGCCGTTAATACCTCCCGCGCCGGCCCGTCCGCTACCAGACGACCACAACAGAGCAGCAGCACACGATCGGCATAGCGCCGCGCCAGATTAAGATCATGCACCACCATCAGCACGCTCTTACCGGCGGCCGTCAGCTGGCGGATATGGCTCATACACTGCTGCTGATGGCGCAGATCGAGCGCACTCAAAGGCTCATCCAGCAGCCACAACTGACTGTCAGCCTGATTCACCTGAATCCAGCTGCGCGCCAGCTGACAACGCTGTTGTTCACCACCGGACAACAGACGTACATCGCGCCTGGCCAGATAAGCGATATCCCAGGCCCGTAAGGCGTCCTGCACCTGAGTACGCAGCGCTACCACCGAGTCGCTGTGCGCCAGACCACCCAGCTGCACCACCTCGCTCACCGACAGCGGGAAATTCATCGGACTCAGCTGTGGCACCAGGGTGACCCGTTGCGCCCAGTCACGACGCTGCCAGTTACAGGTATCCTGCTGATTAAACTGCAGCGTACCGCGATCGGGCTGCAGCATACCGGCCAGCATGTTCATCAACGTCGATTTACCCGCGCCGTTGGGGCCCACCAGCATCACCAGCTCACCGCAGGCCAGCTGAAAACCGACATCATCCACAATGGCGGCACCAGCGCGGCTTAAGCCCAGCCCGGACGCCTGAATCAGAATGTCAGGGCTCACCATGCCAACCTCTTCTTCTCGCGGATCATCAGCGCAATAAACAGCGGCGCCCCCAGCAATGTGGTGACGATACCGATTGGCAGTTCCGCCGGCGCCACAATCACCCGTGACAACATATCCGCCGCCACCAGCAAACAGCCGCCCAGCACCACCGCCAGCGGCAATACCCGCTGGTGCGCAGCACCGGTTAACAGGCGGGCGATATGCGGGCTGATCAGGCCAATAAAGCCGATCACACCACTGGCCGATACCGCCAGCGCCACACAGAGCGCAACCCAGATGACGACCTGCCACTGCAGACGACTGACCGAAACGCCCAGCGAGCGGGCCTCCACTTCGCCCAGCAGCAGCGCATCCAGACTGCGTAATCGCTTGGGCCAGAAGATCACCGCGCCCAGCAGCACCGCGCTCATCGCCCCGACCCAGCCCCAGTTGGCGCCGGATAAACTGCCCAGCGACCAGAAGGTAATCTGGCGCAGCGCATCATCGCTGGCCATATACGACAACAAACCAATCAAAGCTCCGGCAAGAACATTCACCGCTATCCCGGCCAGAATCAGAAAGCTCATGGCGTGCAGGGAATTGCCCTGCAGGCCGAGACGCAATACCAGCAGCAGTGCCACCACACCACCGGCAAAGGCGGCGATGGGCTGCGCCCAGTAAGGCAGCGCCAGACCCGCGGCCTGCAGCACCACAAACACGGCCGCCGCCACCGCCGCACCACCGGATACACCGATCAGTCCCGGATCGGCCAGCGGATTGCGCACCATGCCCTGAATCAGTACCCCGGCCCAGGCCAGCAAAGCCCCCACAAGAAAGGCCATCAGCACCCGTGGCAGACGGATCTGCCAGAGAATGGTCTGGCCAACATCGGTATACAGCAGCCAGTCCAGACTCTGGCTGCCGCTGGCCAGGCCAAGCAGAATAAAGATCAGTGGTAGCAGCAGGCATAACAGCAGGATATGCTTGCGCCGCTTCAGGGCGGTGTTCATCGCAGGAATTAACTCAGGCTGCAGGAAAGAATATGCGGGCATTGTGCCACACAGACACAATTGCGGAAGGACAGAGTAAAGGTTTTGAACTCGAAGGCCAGTCGGTCTTTGTTGTGCACAAACAGGGACAGTTCTTCGTATATCACAATCAGTGCCCACATCTGGGCATTAATCTGGAATGGTTACCGGACCAGTTTCTCGACAGCGATGGCTGCCTGATTCAGTGTGCCATGCACGGTGCGTTGTTTCTGATTGAAGATGGTCAGTGCATCGCCGGCCCCTGCCAGGGCCAGCGTTTAAGAGCCGTTGCGCACGAAATCCGCGATGGGCGGATCTGGGTCGATCTGTAACACCGCAAGCGGCCGTTACTTTTTCAGCTTATCGATACCGTCCTGCAGCACATCCTTACCGCCTTCCAGTAAGTCGGAGCCACCGTCTTTCAGGCGATCCATCAGCGCATCGGATTTAAACGGGTTGGCGAACGGATCACGGTCACGGATCAGATTGGAACCAATCCAGGCGCCCAGCAAAAGACCAATAATGAGAATAATAAGAGTGCGTTTCATCGTACTTACCTTGTTTTTGTAATCAGTTGTGCCATTGCTGCAGCATCAGCCAGCAATATCGACCGGCAAACACTGCCCCAGCTCCAGGCCGCTGGCATCCGCATAAAACTGCGCCTGATAAGCCAGTACCTCAACGCCCTGTGCCACCACCTCGGCCAGTGCCGCGGCATACGCCGGATCAATGGCCCGCGCCGGGCGTACCCGCTTAATGCCCTCGTGCGGTACGCAGAATAACAGCAGGGTACGATACCCCTGCTGACGTAACTCGGCCAGACGGCGCAGATGCTTCAGACCACGGGCGGTCACCGCATCCGGAAAACTGCCCCAGCCATCACCGGGCTGGGGCTGATCGAGCTGGGATAGAGGCTGAGGGTTATCAAGCAAAGTCACGCTCTTAACCTCAACATACACCGCGGGTTCTTGCGGCTGCTGTGGCTGCAGCAGAAAATCCAGCCGCCCGTCTTCAACTTTAGGCTCTGGCAGAATCTGATAATCCCCCGCCAGCTCAGCAATGCGCCCGGCGGCCAGTGCCTCAGCCACCAACTGGTTCGGGCGGGCGGTGTTGATACAGGCTTTATAACGCCCGGCAACTTCCACCCATTCCCAGCTGTAACGGTATTTGCGTTTGGCAGCCGCGCCGGATGGCAGAGAGTCCCACAACCATACGCGACTGCCGGGTTCGGCACAGTGTTTCATCGAGCCGGTATTGGGGCAGTGGGCGGTAATTTCCTCACCACTGTCGAGCACGATATCGGCCAGAAAACGTTTATAGCGTTTGATTAAACGCCCGCCGACCAGCGCTGAATCGTAACGCATCAGCGTACTCCGCCGGCTTGAGTGAGCCAGCTCTGCAGGCGGGCAACCGCTTCCTGCAAACGTTCAAGACGGGTGGTAAAAGCAAAGCGCACATGACTGCCGGCTTCGTGTTCACCAAAGTCGACGCCCGGCGTAATGGCCACGCCGGTTTCACGCAGCACCTGTGAACAGAAGCTCAGACTGTCGCTGGTAAAACGGCTGGCATCGGCATAAATATAAAACGCGCCGTCGGGTGCAACCGGCACGCCAAAGCCCAGTTGCGGCAGAGCTTCAAGCAGGTAATCACGGCGCTCGGCCAGTTCCGCCCGGCGCTCCTCAAGAATCGCCATCGTCTCCGGCTCAAAGGCCGCCAGCGCTGCGTATTGCGCCGGTGTTGGTGGCGCCAGAAAGAGGTTCTGCGCCAGGGTATCCAGATCCGGCACCCAGGACTCCGGCACCACCGCCCAGCCCAGACGCCAGCCGGTCATACCAAAAAATTTGGAAAAGCTGTTCAGCACCACCGCATCCTCCGCCACCGACAGCACCGTCTGCGGCGCACTGGTGTAATTCAGCCCCTGATAGATTTCATCCACCCAGAGTTCGCCCTGCTGTTCACGTACAGCCGCCGCCAGAGCACTGAGTTCATCCAGCGACAACACGGTGCCGGTCGGGTTGGCCGGTGACGCCACCAGCGTCACTTTGGTATCTGTCGACCAGTGCTGACGAATATCGGCCGCCGTCAGCTGAAACTTCTGCGCCGCACCACAGGGCAGCAGTTGCCCGCGGCCTTCAAACACCCGGGCAAAGTGACGGTTGCAGGGATAACCCGGATCGGCCAGCAACATCTTCTGCCCCGGATTCAACCGTGCCGCCGTTAACAGCAGTAAGGCGCCGGAGGCTCCCGGTGCCAGCACAATACGCTTCGGGCTGATGCTGACACCAAAACGGCTGTAGTAATAATCCGCCAGTTTCTGACGCAATTCGGGCAGGCCCAGCGCCGGGGTGTAGCCGGTTTTGCCAGCGTTCATCGCTTTGATGGCGGCATCAATCATCGGCTGTGGCGTCGGGAAGTCGGGCTCGCCGACTTCCAGATGAATAATATCTTTCCCCTGCGCCTGCAGCGCCTGAGCTTCGGCCAGAATGGCCATTACCTGAAAGGGTTTGATATCCGCACAACGGCGGGCAGACGAAGTGAAATCAGGGGTGGCCGGGGCCTGTTCGGAGGACATAACAACTCAACTATCAATAAATACAGATAAAAACGGCTAAAGAAGACAACAAAATAACCGGCCTATTGTGCCAGATGACTGACTGGCAGCAACCAAAGCCAACAAAACCCTGCGGAAATAGTTGGCGCTTGGCAGGTTATCTGATAGTTTCCCCGCCTTATCATTTGGAGCCCAGGGAAGAAAAGTGTTGTTTTCCCGGGGCGCATGGACCCGATGTCCGGTTAAACCGGTTTACCAGGTGAGGCAGTAACGCAATGCCGCAAGATAAAAAAGAATTTGCCCTGTCCGATTTCACTCCTTACGAAATTGGCAAAGATGAAGAATACATGAGTGATGCTCAGCTGGAGCACTTCGCAACTATCCTGCGCAACTGGAAACAGGAGCTGATGGAAGAAGTGGATCGCACCAAAGAGCACATGCAAACCGAACTGAATAACTACGCCGATCCTAACGATCGTGCCAGCCAGGAAGAAGAGTTCAACCTGGAACTGCGCACCCGTGACCGTGAGCGTAAGCTGATCAAAAAGATTGAGAAAACCATCGACCTGATCGGCAAAGGTGACTACGGCTACTGCAGCGCCTGTGGCGTAGAAATTGGTATTCGCCGTCTTGAAGCCCGCCCTACCGCCGATCTGTGCATCGACTGTAAGACGCTGGCTGAAATCAAAGAAAAACAGCTGGGCGTCTGATCCGGCTGAATGCGCGACCGCCAGCGGCGGTCGCGCTTTCTTTTTCCTCTGATGACTGACCCTTTCATGTCAGACACTGCCGTCATGGCCAATCTCCTTTCTTCTGTTTCTTATACCGGCCGCTTTGCGCCTTCTCCCACCGGACCATTGCACTTCGGCTCACTGCTTGCCGCGGTGGCCAGCTATGTCGATGCCCGTGCTAATAACGGCCGCTGGCTGGTACGCATCGAAGATCTCGACCCGCCACGCGAAGACCCCTCTGCCGCCAGTGCGATTCTGCATATTCTCGATGCCTACGGCCTGCACTGGGATGGCGAGGTACGCTATCAGAGCAAACGCCATGAGGCCTATCAACAGGTACTGCAGCAACTGATCAGCAACGGTCTGGCGTTTCCCTGCCAGTGTTCGCGCAAGCAACTTGGCGGCCTGCCGCATCAGGGGAATTGCCACTGCCAGGCAACAACGGATATCGCCTGGCGTTTTCTGTGCCCGGCAGGTGAGCTGTGCTTTGACGATGGTTTACAGGGCCGCTGGTGCAGCGATCTGACACAGGAGATTGGCGATTTTGTTATCAAACGCCGCGATGGTCCCTGGTCGTATCAGCTCGCGGTGGTCACCGATGATATTGATCAGGGCATTAGCCATATCGTGCGTGGTATCGATCTGATCGACTCCACCGCACGCCAGATCCTGCTCTATCACGCGCTGCAGCACCCCCTGCCGTGCTACAGCCATATACCTGTGGCGCTGGAGGCTAATGGGCAGAAGCTGAGCAAACAGAATCTGGCACAGCCGCTGACCACAGAAAATATCAGCCACACCCTGTGGCTGGCGCTGAGCTGGCTCGGCCAGCAACCCCCGCCGCAACTGCAGTCATGCTCGCCCGGCGAACTGCTGCACTGGGCAACACAACACTGGCAACCACAGGCGCTGGCCGGCCAGCGCGAGCGTCCGGCCCCCGAGGGCTTTCAGCGCGAAGCGTCTGCCGGCTGAGAACTTTGTGGTACGCTTGCCGCTTTCATTTACGACGGCCTGGTTATGTACGATTACCGCCTTGGATTGGCACTGTTGGTGGGGATTTATCTGTTTTCCCCCATCATGATGGACTGGTGGCTCGATGACCGCGGCGCCTGGTATCGCCCCTTTGCAATCTGGTTGTTACTGATCGGCTTTTATATCTGGCTGAATCATAAGCGGGGTGACGATGAGCTTTAGTCTGGGTCAGCTGGGGCTGATCGTTTTAGGCTACCTCGGCGCACTGTTTACCACCGCTTATGCGGTTGAACGCGGCTGGGTCCCGCGCCGCTGGGTGCGCCACCCGCTGGTGTATATTTTCTCGCTCGGCGTGTATGCCAGCGCCTGGGCGTTTTATGGTTCGGTGGGCATGGCCAACCAATACGGCTATGGTTTCCTGGCTTATTACCTGGGCATCTCCGGCGCCTTTGTCATGTCGCCAATCCTGCTGCGTCCCATTCTGCATATTGCCCGTATTTATCAGCTGGGATCTCTCGCCGACCTGCTCGCCTTCCGTTACCGCTCGCGTCTGGCCGGTATGCTGGTGTCAGTGTTTACCCTCGCCGTCGTGATTCCGATGCTGACGCTGCAGATCAGTGCCATCGCCGATACCCTGCATCTGCTCAACAGCGAGTGGCCGGTGACCACGCTGGCATTCGGCTTCTGTGTCACCATGATTATCTTTGCCGTACTGTTCGGCGCGCGTCATGTTTCACCGCGGGAAAAACACGAGGGGCTGGTCTTTGCCCTGGCCTTTGAATCGCTGCTCAAACTGACCGCCATTCTGGTGCTGGCCGGTGTGGCGTTATTTGGTATTTTCGATCAGGTCGGTGGTCTGGAGCAGTGGCTGATCGATAATCAGGACCGCCTGTCCAACCAGCAGATTACCCTGCAGGAAGGGCCGTGGCGCACGCTGTTGCTGGTGTTTTTTGCCGCGGCCATCGTCATGCCACACATGTTCCATGTGACCTTTACCGAAAACGTGAACAGTGATGCGCTGAAACCGGCAAGCTGGGGGTTCCCGCTGTTTCTGCTGGCCATGAGCATGGCCGTGCCGCCGATTCTGTGGGCCGGTATTTACCTGAATGTACAAACACCGGCGGAGTACTTTGCCATCGGTATCGGCCTGAAACTGGAATCGCCGTTTCTGGTCATCCTGACCTTTGTCGGCGGTCTGGCCGCCGCTTCAGGCATCATGATTGTGATAACCCTGGCCACCGCCGCCATGTTCCTCAATCATCTGGTGCTGCCTTTCCACAAGCCCAGTCCGCGCCACGATTTTTATCGCTGGCTGCTGTGGATGCGGCGCTCGCTGATCGCCGGCATTCTGCTGCTGGCTTACGGCTTCTACCGTTCCGTCGGCGCCGATCTGGATCTTAACCGCCTCGGTATTCTTGCTTTTGTCGCCGCGCTGCAGTTTTTACCCGGCGTACTGGGATTGCTGTACTGGCCCAAGTCCAACCGCAAAGGTTTTCTCGCCGGTCTGATCGCCGGTATTCTGGTATGGATCTACGGCATGCTGCTGCCGTTTTCTGAGCTGGCGCTGGGCTGGAACGTACCGCTGCCACTGGCCGCCATTGATGAAAGCAACTGGCATCTGGCCGCGCTGTCAGCCTTTGCCATCAACCTGTTGCTGTTTGTTTTGGTGAGTCTCAGCAGCAAACAGAAGGCCTCGGAAATGTCGGCTGCTGAAGCCTGTTCCATTGACACCGTCTCACGCCCCAGCCGCCGCCCTTTGATTGCCGGCAACTCCAACGATGTGATTATGTCGCTGAGCAAACCGCTTGGGCGCTACGTCGCCGAGCGCGAGGTCTATCAGGCCCTGACTGACCTCGACCTGCCTTCTTACGAAGACCGTCCCTACGCCCTGCGCCGCCTGCGCGCACGTTTAGAGGCGAATATTTCCGGCCTGATGGGACCAACTGTGGCGCACGATATCGTCAGCCGCTACCTGCCGTTTCAGGAAAATGCCGAGCTCAGCGAAGACATTTATCAGATTGAACAGCGCCTGGAAGGCTTCCATGACCGCCTCAGCGGCCTCGCCGGCGAACTGGATAACCTGCGCCGCTACCATCGGCAGACACTGGAGCGTCTGCCGATGGGGGTATGCTCACTGGCTGACGATGGTGAGATTCTGATGTGGAATCAGGCGATGACTGAGCTGACCCAGATCGATGCCGCTCAGGTCACCGGCTCACATCTCAGCCGTCTGCCACCACCGTGGAATACGCTGCTGCAGGATTTCGTTCTTAACGAACCCATGCACGAACACAAAAAGCGTGTCGATATCGGCGCCCGTCCGCGCTGGTACAGTCTGCATAAATCGGTAATCAAGCCCAGCGGCGGCCAGCCCGGCGGTATTGTCGTGCTGATGGAAGATCAGACTGAAACCCAGTTGCTGGAAGACGAGCTGATGCACAGCGAGCGTCTGGCATCCATTGGCCGTCTGGCGGCCGGTGTGGCCCACGAAATCGGCAACCCCATTACCGGTATCGACTGTCTGGCGCAGACGATCCGCTACGAAACCGACAACCCCGAACTGCTGGAAATGGCTAACCAGATTCAGGAGCAGACCAAGCGGGTTACCCGTATCGTGCAATCGCTGATGAACTTTGCCCACGCCGGCCACCACTCCACCGAACATGAACCGGTCAGCCTGGCGCATGTTATTGACGAAGCCATGCAGCTGTTGCGTTTAAGCAAACGCAGCCAGGACATTGCCTTTATTAATGAGTGTGCCGGTGACGTGATGGTGCTTGGCGATGATCAGCGCCTGGTTCAGGTATTTGTGAACCTGTTAAGCAACGCACGCGATGCCAGCGGTCCCGGTCAGGACATCCGCGTTACCGCCGATACCGACGAACATCAGGTGATATTAAGAATTATCGACCAGGGGCACGGCATTCCCGCCGATAAAGTCGACCGTATTTTTGAGCCTTTTTTCACCACCAAAGACGTCGGTAAAGGCACTGGACTGGGGTTGTCACTGGTGTATTCCATCATCGAAGAACACTACGGCCACATCGCCATTGAAAGTCCGGTCGCCGACGGCCGCGGCACTTGTGTTAAAGTCAGCCTGCCACGTTATCATCACATTGAAGAATCGGAACCCGTTGCATGAGTCACATCCTGGTTGTTGAAGACGAAGCCATTATCCGTCAGTCCGTGCGCCGCCTGTTGCAGCGCCACGACTACGAAGTCACCGATGTGGATTCCCTTGATGCCGCCAAAAATGAAGACCTGAGCCGCTACAGCCTGATCATCAGCGATCTGCGCCTGCCCGGCGGCATGGGCACCGAACTGGTCGAGCTGGCCGGAGACACTCCGGTACTGATCATGACCAGCTACGCCAGCCTGCGCTCGGCGGTTGATGCTATGAAGATGGGGGCCGTGGATTACATCGCCAAACCCTTCGACCACGACGAAATGATTCAGGCAGTACAGCGCATTCTGAAAGAATCCAGCCTCAGCCATAAGCCAACCAACACCGATCTGCGCAAAGAAGTCAGCAAAGAATATCCGGTCAGCGGCATTATCGGCAGCTGCGAGCCTATGCTGCTGCTGTTCAAAAAAATCAGCAAAGTAGCCCCCACTGACGCCACAGTCCTTATTCAGGGCGAATCCGGTACCGGTAAAGAGCTGGTCGCACGGGCACTACACAATCAAAGCCGTCGCCATAACGCGGAGATGATTTCGGTTAACTGTGCCGCCATTCCTGAAACCCTGATTGAATCGGAATTGTTCGGCCATGAAAAAGGCGCCTTTACCGGCGCCAACGCCATGCGTCAGGGTCTGGTCGAAGCTGCCGATGGCGGCACCCTGTTTCTTGATGAAATCGGTGAACTGCCACTCGAAGCTCAGGCGCGCCTGCTGCGCGTATTGCAGGAAGGTGAAATCCGCCGCGTGGGTTCAGTACAAAGCAGAAAAGTCGATGTTCGCCTGGTTGCTGCAACCCACCGCAATCTGAAAGATCTGGCCAGTCGCGGCGAGTTCCGTGAAGACCTTTACTATCGTCTGAATGTTGTTGAGCTGCATCTGCCGCCACTACGAGAGCGTGGCGACGATGTGGTCGAAATTGCCAATGCCATGCTGACCCGTGCCTGCGAGAAAATGCAGCAACCGCCGATGCATTTTACCGCCGAAGCCACCCAGGCTATCCGCCAGTACAACTGGCCGGGTAACGTGCGCGAGCTGGAAAACGCCGTCGAACGTGCAGTGATTCTTGCCGATGATGACAGCATTCAGGCTGATCTGTTGGGTATTGATCTGTCACCGGATCGTTATGTCAGCCCGGCGATGCGTGAAAATCTGCTGCAGAATGAACAATATGGGCCAGTTGATGGTCAACCCCAGCAGGGCGATCTATCTTTGGACGACTACTTTGTGCACTTTGTGCTGGAAAACGAACACAACATGACCGAGACCGACCTGGCGCGCAAGCTGGGCATCTCACGCAAAAGCCTTTGGGAGCGCCGCCAGCGTCTGGGCATTCCACGTAAGAAGAGCGGGAAATAAACACCGCTTCCGCCAGCATCACCACGATGTCATCTGTATCACAAAGTGTAACCTTCGGGTTACACCCCTCTCAAAAATCAGTCATTTACCGCCACCACTGGTAACACTTTAGTGGAACGCAATTCGGGCCAACGTTCTTAAAAATTTATAAGCTACTGATTTTAAAGGGTTTTTAAAGAAACCAATTAGTTGGCACGGCATTCGCTATATAGTGAGCAAAGCAATAAAAAATGCGCCTCATAAAATAAAAATAAAAAAACGAGCGCGACAGGCCAGACAATAAAAATAAAAACGGCCGCTGAGTTAAAAACAATAATAACAAGCCCCGACTCACTGAAAGACGATTGCTTTGCCCGCGACGCAGCCGGCAAAGCAATCATCTCTCTTATCTGCAAGACCCCAGTACTTCTGCCAACTCCCCTCTGAAACAGCTCCGGTAACAAAATTCTGTAACAGACCCGGACAATCCCGCCCGTCCTCAGCTCTCGTCAGTATTTTCAGCGCAACCAGCAATAAACCGTAAAAACCAATACTTTCCCCTGATTTAAAAAGCGTCAGCCACGACCAGAAGCGACGTCGCCCCCAATAAGGTTACACACTGTTACCCAGAAACATCTTTTGTTACCTCAGGCCTCGCTCCAAGTAACACTTTAGTCGAAGTCTCGGGTAACAAACGTCACGTAAAATACATAAAGCATTGATATTAAAGGACTTTTAAAAACTGGCACGGCAAATGCTATATAGATATCAGAACACTGAGGCGAACAATAAAAATAACAAACGTCCTGAGTGCAAAACCGGCGACTTATAAAAATAACAAAGCGCCGGGCAAAACGGTCTTCGATAACAACAACAATAAAAGACCGGTGTTATGAACACGCTGTTTTGAATGCACAGCTCTTGGCTGTGAAGAATAAGAAAAATAAAGGGCAGGAACCTGTCCATTCAAAACAGTCGGTTCGCCTGGTTGAAAAATAACAATAATAAAAAGAGAAGACTCACAAAGCCGCCAATGCGGCTTTTTGTTTATCTGCCCCCCGCAAACAGACTTCGCGGCCATTGCTGGCAGACGAGACTATTCAGAGGTTCCTTAAATTCAGGTGAACCGTTACACTCGCCTGCTTATCTGCAAGATCAGGGCCTGTTAACACTAAGTGAACAGGGCCTGCTGAGAA
>NZ_JABVCB010000008.1:87661-187027 GCF_020320405.1 Thalassolituus sp. ST750PaO-4 | reverse complement strand
TCAGAACAAGGAGAGAGGAGTGATATTAGCGGGCTAAATGAATGACGAACGACGACGTTAATGGGGAACACTGGCCTCAGCCCGCAGGGTTATGGCTAAAATTCCCTCATACTGCGTTACTGTTCGTTCGCTTAACCCGTTACCAATCTGTCTGGAACAGATTGGCGTGCCAACCCCGAAGGGGTGAAGCACAGGGATGTGCTGAACATCCCACACTCTCAGCGCCTTGTCTGAGGAAATTTTAGCCAATAACAGGCCTGTTTAATTAGTGTTAACAGGCCCTAAGACTTCTGAATCCGTGAAACGGCCAACCAATTTGATCAAATCTGTTATCCGCCTGTTCGGCAAAAAGAAACCACGTACCGATGTGCAGCTGACCATCGTGCCACGTGACGAGCACAGCATCAGTCGCAGCAACATCAGCGAAAATGCCCTCAAAGTACTGTACCGGCTGAACAAAGCCGGACACCAGGCATTGCTGGTTGGCGGTGGCGTTCGTGACACCCTGCTGGGCCTGCATCCAAAAGATTTCGACGTAGCAACCGACGCCACCCCCGAGCAGGTTAATCAGCTATTCCGTAATTCCCGTCTTATCGGTCGTCGTTTCAAGCTGGTGCACGTGGTCTTTGGCCGCGACGTGATTGAAGTAGCCACATTCCGCGCCCCGCCCACGGAGGAACACTCCAGTAAGATTGCCGCCAAGGGCGATCAGGGCATGATTCTGCGTGATAACGTTTACGGCAACAAAGACGAAGACGCCGTACGCCGCGATTTCACCATCAACGCTCTCTATTACGATATTGCCGACTACAGCGTGCATGCTTATGCCGGCGGTTGGGATGACCTGCAAAACCGTCGTCTGCGCCTGATCGGCGATCCGGAAACCCGTTACCGCGAAGATCCGGTGCGTATGCTGCGCGCCATCCGTTTTGCCGCCAAACTGGATTTCAGCATTGAGGCGCATACTGCTGAGCCAATCCCGGTGATGGCCCCATTGCTGGAACAGATTCCGGCCGCACGTTTATTTGAAGAGATTCTCAAACTGTTTCTGCACGGCAAGGCGCTGGATACCCTGCGCCTGCTGCGTGAGTATCAGCTGTTTGGCCCGCTGTTCCCGGCTACTGAGCAATGCCTGCGCGATGACCCGCAGGCACTGACCATGGCAGAGAACACCATGCGTAACACCGATGAGCGCATCCGTGCGGGTAAATCGGTAACACCTTACTTCTTCCTCGCTGCCCTGCTCTGGCCACCACTGGTACGTATCCAGAAAGAATTCGAGGCCAAAGGCATGCCACCGCATCCGGCACTGCAGAAAGCGGCTGACCGGGTTCTCGCACAACAGATTCAGAGCACCGCCATTCCCAAGCGCTTTTCTATCCCGATGCGTGAAATCTGGGAGATGCAGTTACGTCTGGCACGTACCCAGAGCCGCAAGGCTGAAGACCTTCTGACCCACCCGCGCTTCCGTGCCGCTTACGATTTTGTACTGCTGCGCGAGCAGTCCGGTGAAAACCTGAATGGTATCGGTGGTTTCTGGACACGCCTGCAGCAGGAACATCCTGATCTGGTACAGAGCCGCCCGCCACGCGATTTCGAGCGCACAGGCGACGCTGACGGTCAGGGCGAGTACAAAAAACGCCGCCGCCGTTCACCGCGTAACCGCAACCGCCGTCCTCCCCAGGCGAACTGACGGCGGCCGTTCATTCTCATGATTCGCTGCTTTATTGGCCTCGGTGCCAACCTTGACGATCCTGCCGCGCAGATCACTATCGCTCTGCGCGCGCTGGCTTCATTACCGCACAGCCGCCTGCTGCGTTGCTCCTCACTGTACGGCAGCAAACCATTAGGGCCGCAGGATCAGCCGGATTACGTAAATGCCGTTGCTGAGCTGGAAACCAGTCTCGAACCGCTGGCCCTGCTGGATGCCCTGCAGGCTCAGGAGCGCGAACAGGGCCGCATCAAACGCCGCCACTGGGGAGAGCGCTGTATCGATCTTGATCTGCTGCTGTATGGTGATCTGACCATGTGCAGCGAACGCCTGAATATTCCCCATCACGAGATGCATAAGCGCAGTTTTGTACTGTTGCCGCTGACTGAAATTGCCGCCGATCTGCACCTGCCCGATGGCCGCGCCATTGCTGGGCTGACGCCGGAATTCGGTGGTGATCTGCAACGCATCGGGCCACCGCCACAGGTTTGTTGACTGCTCTGACAGTTGACTTATAAGCGCCAATCCGCACCATACGCCCCAGATTTGTTTCTAAACGAAACGCTGTAACCGGAGAATGACCATGAGTCCCATCAGTATCCGCTCACTGCAGGCAATGAAAGCCGGGCAGGAAAAATTTTCGGTCCTGACCGCCTACGACGCGACCTTTGCCCAACTGGCAGCCGATGCCGGTGTCGAAGTGCTGCTGGTCGGCGATTCCCTCGGCAATGTGATTCAGGGCCAGGACAGCACACTGCCGGTTACGGTTGAGCATATGGTCTATCACACCGAAGCCGTTGTGCGTGGTAACCGTCGCGCCAAGCGCCCGGCATTCATCATGACCGATCTGCCGTTTATGAGTTACGGCACGCTGGAACAGGGGCTGGAAAGCGCCCGTAAAGTGATGCAGGCCGGTGCGCATATGGTCAAGCTGGAAGGTGATGACTGGCTGATCCCGCTGGTTGAGTCTCTGGGTCGCCAGGGCGTGCCGGTGTGCGTACACCTCGGCCTGACACCGCAATCGGTCAACAAATTCGGCGGTTACCGCGTACAGGGCCGTGAAGACGATAAAGCCGAAGCCATGCTGGCCCACTGCATCGCGCTGGAAAAAGCCGGTACCGACCTGCTGCTGCTCGAATGTGTACCCAGCGCCCTTGCCGCCCGTATCAGCGCCGCGGTATCCATTCCGGTGATCGGCATCGGCGCCGGTGCCGGCACCGATGCACAGGTTCTGGTGATGCACGATATGCTGGGTCTGAATTCCGGTTTTACTCCTAAGTTTGTGAAAAACTTCCTCACCGATGGCCGCAACGTGCAGCAGGCCTTTGCCGCTTATGTTGAAGAAGTTAAATCCGGTCAGTTCCCGGCCGCCGAACACGGATTCAGCGCATGATTACCGTTCATACCATCCGCGAACTGCGCGAACATGTGCGCAATGCCCGCAACAGCGGCCGTCGTATCGGGTTTGTGCCAACCATGGGCAATCTGCACGAAGGCCATATCAGCCTGATTGAATGCTCTCTGGCGGCAGACTGCTTTACCGTTTCATCGGTATTCGTCAACCCGCTGCAGTTCAATGATAAGAGCGATCTGGCACGCTACCCGCGCACCCTGCCTGCCGATCAGGAAAAGCTCGCCGCCGCCGGCTGTGACCTGCTGTTTGCGCCCGATGTCGATGAAATGTACCCCAACGGCCAGGACGCACAGAGCATCGTGCATGTACCGGTCGTATCTGAGGGGCTGTGCGGCGGCAGTCGTCCTGGCCACTTTGATGGCGTATCGACGGTGGTCAGCAAACTGTTCAATCAGGTACTGCCGGATATGGCCTTTTTCGGTGAAAAAGATTTTCAGCAGGTAGCGGTAATCCGCAAGATGGTGAACGACCTGTGCATGCCGGTGGAAATCGTCCCGGTACCGACCAAACGCGCAGCTGATGGCCTCGCCTTAAGCTCCCGCAACGGTTATCTGAGCGCTGAAGAACGGGCGCTGGCCCCGGGCCTGTATCAGACCCTGAGCGAGATCGCTGACGACTTCAAAGCCGGAAAAGATCTTTCCGACAGCCTGAAAAATGCAGAAGAACGCCTGAATCAACGTGGTTTCCGTACCGATTATCTGGAAATCCGCCGTACTTCAGACCTGGCTCCGGCAACACTCAATGACCACTCTGTAGTCGTTTTAGGCGCGGCTTTCCTTGGCTCAGCACGCTTAATTGATAATCTTCAGGTGACATTGAATCAGGCGAATGATTGAGGCATACTTCGCCGCCTTGCGCCCATATGGGTGATAAGTGAACAATTCCGGCGCTGCAGGACCTGCTCCCACAGTGAAGAATCGTCCGAATAGTAAAGAAAGGGTTTACCATGCAATCCATCATGCTCAAAGCCAAGCTTCATCAGGCTCGGGTTACGCACTCGGTGCTGAACTATGAAGGCTCTTGTGCCATTGACGGCAAATTGCTGGATCTCGCGGGTATGCGTGAGTTTGAACAGATCCAGATCTATAACATCAATAATGGCAAACGCTTCACCACCTATATTATTCGTGGCGAAGATGGTTCAGGTATCATTTCCGTAAATGGTGCTGCAGCGCATATGGCTGATGTGGGCGACCGCATTATTATCTGTGCTTACGCTAACTATGACGAAAAAGAGCTGGCCACGTTCAAGCCTAAGATGGTGTACCTGAACGCCGATAACAGCGTCAGCCATACCAGCTTCGATATTCCGGTCCAGGTAGCCTGAGCCTGTCTCACTGCCAGACCAATAAACGCCGCTTTATGCGGCGTTTTTTTATGGCCATTGCCAACCCAGCCCTCAGCGCAAGTTTTTTGCCCGTTGTTGCCGCCTTCCGTATACTCGCCGCATCTGACTTGTCGTTGTCATCCGAACGTATTTAAGGAAAGTTCATGGCCGTAACAGGAAGCCTGACCCAGTCCGAAAGCTGGAAGTTGCTGCAGCAACATTATGCCGGACTCAAAGACCAGCATATGCGTGACTGGTTTACCGCAGACCCATACCGCTTCGAACGTTTTCACCTGCAGGCTGCCGGCCTGAATCTGGATTACTCCAAAAACCGCATTACTGAAGAGACCATGCGTCTGTTGGTACAGCTAGCACACGAGCGCGAGCTGCCGCTGCATATCGACAGTATGTTCAGCGGCGAAGCCATTAACCGCAGCGAAAAACGACCAGCCCTGCACACTGCCCTGCGTAACTTCAGCGACCGTCCGGTGCTGGTTAACGGCCAGGACATCATGCCGGAAATCAAAGACACCGTACGCCGCATGGAAGAGTTTTGCTGGAAAATCCGCCGCAACCAGTGGCGCGGTTATACCAACAAAGCCTTTACTGATGTGGTCTCCATCGGCATCGGTGGTTCTTTTCTGGGCCCCAAGCTGGCATCCGGTGCGTTAAAACCCTACTGGGACAGCCGCCTGACTATTCACTATCTGGCCAATATCGATGGCTCTCATATCACCGAGATCCTGAAGCGCCTCGACCCGGCCACCACGCTGTTTATCATCCAGTCGAAGTCATTCAGTACTCAGGAAACCCTGAAGAATGCCATGGCCTGCCGCCAGTGGTTCCTGGATAACGGTGGTAACGAAAGCGACCTGGCCAAGCACTTCACCGCGGTGTCTTCCAATATTGAGAAAGCGGTTGAGTTTGGCATTGCCGAAGAGAATATTTTCCCGATGTGGGACTGGGTCGGCGGCCGTTATTCGCTCTGGTCAGCCATTGGTTTACCGCTGGCACTGGCGATTGGTATCGACAACTTCCGCGACCTGCTGCGTGGCGCCTTTGAAATGGACGAGCACTTCCGCACCGCGCCGCTGGAGCAGAATATGCCGGTGATCATGGCATTACTGGGAATCTGGTATGTGAACTTCTTCGGGGTGAACTCCCACGCCATTCTGCCGTACGACCACTATCTGCGTACCCTGCCGGCCCACCTGCAGCAGCTCGATATGGAGAGTAATGGCAAGTCGGTCACCGCCGATGGTTATCAGGTCGATTATCAGACCGGCCCAATCATCTGGGGCGGCGTTGGCACCAATGGCCAGCATGCTTTCCACCAGCTGCTGCATCAGGGCACGCATTTCTCGCCCTGTGACTTCATCATGCCGATGTGCAGCCACAACCCGATCGACAATTTCCACGCTATGCTGGTCTCCAACTGCCTGAGCCAGAGCCAGGCGTTGCTGCAGGGCAAATCGGAAGACGAAGCCATCGAAGAACTGATCGCCGCCGGCATGAGCAAAGCTGAAGCTATCGTACTGGCACCGCAGAAGGTCATTCCCGGTAACCGTCCGAGCAATACCCTGTACTTCCCCAAATCCAAGCCACAGACCATTGGCGCACTGATCGCTCTGTACGAGCACAAGGTCGCGGCCCAGGGCATGCTCTGGGGCGTAAACTCCTTCGATCAGTGGGGCGTGGAACTGGGTAAACAGCTTGGTAATAAAGTACTGGAAGCACTGGAATCACAGCGTATTCCGCAGCATTTTGACGGTTCTACCAACGGCCTGGTGCGCGCTTACCAGCAAATGCAGGATATGCTCTGATCCTGTCTGATGCCGGGGTATGAGCCTCCATTCATACTCCGGCATGACTTCCGACTCTTGAGTGTGGGTGCTTTCAGTTATTCCCATAAGGACGTACTGACTATCAGGTCAGGCAACTTGTCGCATTCCGACTCCTAAGCTATTCCTAATCCTGAGTTTTCAATCAGGATGATGCTGAATGACGCTGTTTAACGGACTATCCCTGCGCTACAAAATTTTTGCCATTGCCCTCACCGGTGCCGCCGGTTTTCTCATTTACCTGGGTTATTCACTGCTCGCGCAGCAGCGCATAGAATCCAACCTGAAGCATATGGAGCAGGTTGCTTTCCCGTTAACCGAAAAAATCGACCGCAGCGGCCTGCTGCTGTTTAAAGTCCGCAATGAGCTGGCCAATGCCGTCGCCGATCTGGATGAAGACCGGATCGCCGAAGCCCGCCGTCATCATCAGGATATGCTGACAACACTGGATGCTATCCGCCAGCTGCTGCCTCAGAACCAGCAAATCCAGCAACTCAGCGATGCCTATAAACAGTACTGGCAAAGCGCCAGTCAGATGGCTGAGGGCATGATTAAAGGCTCTATAGAGCTGGCCCAACTGGCACAACGTGCTCAGCAGGCAAACCAGACTTACGATGCCTTCAGCACCATGCTGGAGCAGCTGCGCCAGCAGAATTACCAGAACTTTTCTGCAGAAATTCAGGCCACCAGCGATGAAAGCTCGCGCACCCTCAAGGTCGGCCTGATGATTGCGCTGATTATGATCGCCATGCTGCAATTCACCGCCTGGTACATATCCAGCCTGATTACCCGGCTGGTTAACCGTATTGTTCACTCACTGGGCTCAATGGCTACCGGCCACGGCGATCTGACCATCCGCCTGCAAACCCGCGCTACCGATGAAATCGGCAAACTGGTCACCAACTTCAATGGTTTTATCAGTCACCTGCAGCTGCTGGTACGGGTAATGGCTAACTTAAGCCTTGGTGTATCTGCCGGTTCAGAAAAGGTGCTGACCATCGCCACCGCCACCCGCCGTGGCATCCAGCATCAGCAGGATGAAATTGAACAGGTAGCCACTGCGGTCAACCAGATGTCCGCCACCGCCTCCGAAGTCGCCGAGAGCGCCGAATCCGCCGCCGATGCCACCCGCAAAGCCAGCGAAGAAACCAGCGCCTCGCAAAAAGTGATGGAAGCCAATATCCGCGCCATTACCGAGCTGGTGCAGGATGTACAGCGCGCCCGTGACGTTATCCAGACTCTGGCGAAAGAAAGCGAACAGATCGGCAATGCCTCCAAAACCATTCAGGGCATTGCCGAACAAACCAACCTGCTGGCACTGAACGCCGCCATTGAAGCCGCCCGCGCCGGCGAACAGGGCCGTGGTTTTGCCGTGGTCGCCGATGAAGTCCGTGCACTGGCCGCCCGCACCGAAGAAACCACCAGCGATATCCAGAGTGTTACCGAACGACTCAACCGCAATATGAAGGAAGCCGTTCAGGTGATGGAGCTCAGCCAGGGCAATGCCCAGAAAGCAGTGGAACAGTCACGTCAGGCCGAAAACTCACTCAACAGCATTATGCAGCACGTTGCCACCATCAATAATATGAACGCTCAGGTTGCCACTGCCGCGGAAGAACAAAGCCAGGTGGCGGCCGAAATCAGCGCCAATATCGTGCGTATCAATGAGGTGTCCGAGAATACCGTACGCGAGGCCAGCAACACCGCCAGCGCCTCCGAACAACTGGCCGAACAGGCCGAACAACTGCGCAGCATCGTAAACGAGTTTAAAGTTTAGGATCGGGTGTCATTCAGCTAGAATAGCCGCCTTATTTTAAGTGCGTGGCAGAGTGTTACCGCTGCCCGCACCTTGTTATCAGGACGGCCATCATGTCTGCACATTCTGCACCCGCACACGCTTCTTTCCATGCCATCGAATGGCGCCAGCAAAGCCTGCATCTGCTTGATCAGCGCGTACTCCCGCACGAACACCGTGTACTCGAATACACCACCGCCACCGAAGTCGCCGATGCCATCCGCGCCATGGTCGTACGCGGTGCCCCGGCCATTGGTATTGCCGCAGCCTATGGCTATGCCCTCGACGCTCTGGCCGGCCGCGATCTGCAGCAGGCTTACCATGTTCTGGCAGAATCCCGTCCGACTGCCGTTAACCTGTTCTGGGCACTTGAGCGCATGGCCGCGCTGAACAGCGCCGATGCGCACACCCTGGTGGCCGAAGCCCGCAAAATTCACGAAGAAGATATCGCCGCCAACCTCGCCATGGGCGAGTTCGGTGCCTCGGTGCTGCCGGAAAATGCCGTGATCTACACCCACTGCAACACCGGCGCACTGGCCACCGGTGGCCACGGTACTGCCCTTGGCATTATCCGCAGCGGTTACGCCGAAGGTAAGGTTACTCAGGTATACGCCGGGGAAACCCGCCCGTGGTTACAGGGCGCGCGTCTGACCGCCTGGGAACTGATGCAGGATCAGATTCCTGTCTCGCTGGTATGCGACGGTGCCGCCGCGCAGCTGTTCCGTCAGGGCAATGTCGACTGGGTGATTGTCGGCGCCGACCGTATTACCGCCAATGGCGATGTAGCCAACAAAATCGGCACTTACAGTCTGGCGGTACTGGCCAAACACCATGGGGTCAAAGTGATGGTTGCCGCCCCGACCACCACCTTCGACTTAACCCTCGAAAGCGGTGAGGATATTCCGATCGAGCAGCGACCGCAGGAAGAAGTGACCAGCCTCTTTGGTCAGCCGATTGCACCGGCCGGCTGTCAGGCCATTAACCCGTCATTTGATGTTACCCCGGCTGGCCTGATCGATGTCATCACCACCGAAAAGGGCCTGATTATGCAACCCGACCGCGACAGCGTTGCGCTGTTGCTGACACGCTGAGGAATGGCCATGTTTAATCAGCAGGATTTTGCCCGCGCCGCCCAGGCACTGTGCGATTATGGCCGCATCCTCTACAGCCGTGGCTGGTCACCGGCCACCAGTTCCAACTATTCCGTACGCCTGAATGAGCAGTACTGTGCACTGACCAGTTCCGGTAAGCACAAGGGCGAGCTGACACCGGCGGATATTCTGGTGGTCGACTGGAATGGCCACGCCCTGACTCCGGGCAAGCCTTCCGCCGAAACCCTGCTGCATACTCAGCTGTACGAACGTGATCCGGCTATTGGTGCCGTGCTGCATACCCACTCGCCGGTGGCGGTGGTGCTGTCGCAGATCTGGCCACAGGATCAGCTGCAGCTTAACGGCTGGGAACTGCAGAAAGCCTTCGCAGGGGAAACCACCCACGAAGACACCATAAGCTTTCCGCTGTTTGCCAACGATCAGGATATCGCCCGCCTGGCCGCTCTGGTCGAACAGCATATGAGCGCTCAGGGTCAGGGCCACGCCTACCTGATACGCGGTCACGGCGTGTACACCTGGGGCAAAGATCTGGCGGAATGTTTCCGTCATCTGGAAGCGCTGGAAAACCTGTTAGGCTACCAGCTCGAATTGCTGAAACTCCGTCAACTCTAAGGGACTGCCATGAGCATTATCCGCATCTATACCGACCACGACACAACGAATCTGTTGTTTACCAGTGATAACAGCAGCAAGATTCAGGCGCGACTGGCAGAGATTGGCGTACGCTTCGAACAGTGGCAGACCGGCAGCGATCTGAGCGCCGGCGCCCAACCGGAAGAAGTTATCAGCGCCTACCGCAAAGACATCGACCGCCTGATGCAGGAAGATGGCTATCAGACCGTTGATGTGGTCAGCCTCAGCGCCGATCATCCGCAGAAAGCCGAACTGCGGCAGAAATTTCTCAGCGAACACACCCACAGCGAAGACGAAGTGCGTTTCTTCGTCGCCGGTGAAGGTCTGTTCACCCTGCATGCCGACAACAAAGTGTTTGAAGTCCTGTGCAAGAAAGGCGACCTGATCAGTGTGCCGGCCAACACCCCCCACTGGTTTGATATGGGCCCGAATCCGGGCTTTATTGCCATCCGTCTGTTCAACAACCCTGACGGCTGGGTCGCCAACTTCACCGGCAGCGACATTGCCGAACGCTTTAACCGCCTGGAAAACTGAGCCGCCACCCTGATGACCGTAAAACTGATTCTGACCGATATTGAAGGCACTACGTCTTCCATCTCTTTTGTCAAAGACGTGCTCTTTCCGTACGCCGCACAGCACCTGCCGGATTACGTGCGCAGTCATCTGCAGGATGCTCAGGTGCAGCAGCAACTGACACAGACGGCGCAGCTGGCTGCCGCCGAAGGCATCGACGTTGACGCCAAAGATCATGAAGCACTGATCACTCTGTTACTGCAGTGGATCGCCGCCGACCGCAAAGTAACACCGCTGAAAGCCCTGCAGGGACTGATCTGGGAAGCCGGCTACAAAAACCGCGACTACGCCGCGCATATGTATGCCGATGCCACCGAATACCTGCAGCGCTGGCATGCCAGCGGCATTCCGCTGTATGTCTATTCTTCGGGCTCAGTACAGGCACAGAAACTGTTTTTCGGTTATTCACAGGACGGTGATCTGCTGCCGTTGTTCAGCGGTCATTTCGATACCCTGGTCGGCGGCAAACGGGAGGCCGGTTCCTACCGTACTATCCTCGCCGAACTGCAGAAGCAGCATGATATTCAGGCGGCGGATGTGCTGTTTCTGTCGGATATCGCTGAAGAACTGGATGCCGCGCGCGCAGCCGGACTGCAAACCTGCTGGCTGGTACGTGATGCCGCCCTACCGCAGAACCCCACTCATACCGCCGTCAGTAGCTTTGCGGATATTGTTTTAAACTGATCGCTTAAGACAAACATGGCATCTGGCCCGATACGCCAGATGTCAGAATTATCCCCCTCCGTTAAAGTGGTACGCTCTTACAATTATAACGAGCTCACCATGAAATCCGTTCTTCCTCTGTTGTTCCTGCTGTTGTTGGGCATGCCCGCTCAGGCCAGCTACAACGATCTGCGTGTTCTGACCCATAACGTGTATCTGCCGGTCTTCCTCTGGGGACTGGGCACCGGCCCGGGTACCGATCAGCGTGCAGCGCTGGTCGCCCAGGCAGACTATATCCGCGGCTACGATGTGGTCGCGCTGAATGAACTGTTCGAACTGAACTACGACGGCAGCGGCCCGGCCAATGTTATTCTGCAGGGGCTGGCAAACGACTATCCGTATCAGACGCCGGTGATCGCCTCCGACCTGAATGCCAGCCAGTGGGATGACAGCATTGGTTATATTGATCCGGTTAAAAAGAATGGCGGTGTTGCCATCCTCAGCCGCTGGCCGATTGAGTATCAGGCGCAGGTGATGTTTAACAACAGCTGCGGTGACGACTCTCTCGACAACAAGGGCTTTGCCTATGCGCGCATTCTGCGTAACGGTGAACGCCTGCACCTGATCGCCACTCACACCCAGTCAGAATCATCCAGCTGCGGCGGTACGCCAAAAGGCTCGGCGGAGCGTCTGGCACAGTTCGGAAAAATCCGCGATTTTATTGCTGCGCAGAATATCCCTGCACATGAACCCGTGATTATCGCCGGCGACCTGAATGTTAAAACCCAGGGTCCGGAATATCAGAACATGCTCAGCGCACTGAACGCCCGTGCTCCGCAATACCTGAATGATATCCCCAGCTGGAACCCTGAGCAGAACGACCTCGCGGCCAAACAATACCCCGGCTACGCCCCCGAACACCTGGATTACCTGTTGCTGTCGGACGCCCATGCAGACATCCCGGGCTGGGGCAACGCCACCCTGCCGGTTGCGGCAGCCAGCACCTGGCGGGATACCGTCATTATTCCCGACAGCTACCATTATGAATCGGATGAATATTCCGACCACTTCCCGGTGGTGGGTTTAGGCGCCGCTGCCAGTCAGCCGGACATCAGCCCGCGTCAGGTGCGTTATCGTCAGGTGCGCTTCAAAGCGCTGAACAGTGGCGGCTATCTGGGTCTGAGCAATAACAGCGACGGCTGGCTGACCACCAATCACAGCGCCAGCGATGCCAGCAGCAGTTTCCGTATTGAAGGCTGGGGAACTCAGTTTACCGACCTCTATTGCCTGACCAGTAATAACTATAAAGATGTCGGCGGCTGGCCCGGTGCCTATATCAAGCTGCGCAGCAACCAGAACGGCCGCTATATGAATTACTGGCGCGGCGGCGATGGCGACTACGGTTATTACGCCGCCAGCAGCCCGTCGGAGAACCTGTATTTACGTAAAGTCGGACCCGTCAGTGATGGTTGCCTGAAAGACGGCGATGAAGTGGTGTTCGGTGATTTCGGCGGCAGTTTCTGGTACTACGTACGCAACTGGCAGGGTGGTAACTGGCACAACCACCTGTTCCTGTGGGATCGCAGCTACGGTAACGATCACCGCTTCCGCGTTGAAATAGATTAAGCGCCAAACAGTGCCATGCGGTTATTCCGCATGGCACTGTTTTTTTAAGGCATGTTCTCTTTAAGATAAATTTCCCTTACGGAGCCTGCTCTTTACAGAACGCTCCCTCAGGAAGGAGCTTTTATCCCGGCTGCCAGATAAGGCTCCAGTGCCAGAATGCTGTCTGCCAGCCCCTGCGGGATATCACAGGGCTGTCCGGCCTTGTAATCAAAGAACACCAGCAGACTTTCACCTTTCGCCACCAGGCGTGAGGTTTCATGACTCCAGACCGCGTACTCCTGGGTAATACGCCCGCTTTCCAGACGCAGACTGCGGATACCGACACTCAGTGTATCCGGGTACTTTACCGGCGCCAGAAACTTAGCATTAGTGGAAGCCAGAATTGGCCCGCGGGCATAGTTGTTCATATAATCGAGAATCTTCAGATTATCGAAATACTGCACTCTGGCGCTTTCAAAATAGCGGAAGAACTGGGTGTTATTCACATGCTGAAAAGCATCCATTTCCCCCCAGGCTACCGGTACTTCAATGACGACCGGATATTCATACAAATCCTGCATAGCATTTTCCTGTAGTTAACGTGGTGACGACCGGCCTCTCTGTGCCGGTTTTCTGACAATCATCAATGTCTAAAAAGTCAGAAAAGACACTTTAGCAATAGACATGCCTTTATTGCCGTTAAATCATCGAAAATACTAAAAACAGGAAATTGATGAATATTATTCAGCTCATTTAAGGGCCGGTGACACCAATCATAAACAGCAGGTACAAAAAAAAACCCCGGAGCCTGAGCTGCGGGGTTTCTTTGCTGCACCAGATGCGGATTACAGCTCGAAGCTGTGACGCAGAACGATGGTTTCTACACGGTCAGGTCCGGTGGAGATAATATCGATCGGTGCATTAATAGCCTGCTCGACAAAACGCACGTAGGCACGGGCATTTTCCGGCAGATCATCAATGCTCTTGGCACCAAAGGTCGATTCAGTCCAGCCTGGCAGCTCTTTGTAGACCGGTTTGATCTTATCGAACTGATCAGCACTGGCCGGTACATTCACAGCATTGCCATCGGCATCTTCGTAACCAACACAGACTTTGATGGTTTCCAGACCGTCCAGCACGTCGAGCTTGGTCAGACAGATGGTGTTGATGGAGTTTACACGGATCGCGTGTTTCACCAGCATCGCATCGAACCAGCCACAACGGCGGTCACGGCCGGTGGTGGTACCTTTTTCTTTACCAACAGTCGCCAGGTGTACACCCACCTCGTCGAACAGTTCGGTCGGGAACGGGCCAGAACCTACACGGGTGGTGTAAGCCTTGGTGATACCCAGAATCTGATCCAGATACAGCGGACCAACACCGGAACCGGTCGCTACGCCACCGGCAGTGGTGTTGGACGAGGTTACGAACGGATAAGTACCGTGGTCGATATCCAGCAGAGTGCCCTGCGCACCTTCGAACATGATGTCGCCACCACTTTCGCGGATCTCGTGCACCAGGTTCACAGCGTCAACAACAACGTCTTTGATCTGTGCTGCCCAGTCCATGCAGGACGCCAGGGTTTCTTCGTAGCTGACTTCGTCAACGCCGTAGTAATTTTTCAGCGAGAAGTTATGGTATTCCATCACTTCTTTCAGTTTGTCGGCGAACTCCGGCTGATACAGATCGCCAACGCGCAGGCCGCGACGGGATACTTTATCTTCGTAAGCCGGGCCGATACCACGACCGGTGGTACCGATCTTGGCATTGCCACGCTTGATCTCACGAGCCTGATCCAGAGCGCAGTGGTACGGCAGAATCAGCGGACAGGCATGGGAGATACGCAGACGTTCCATTACCGGTACGCCACGCTCTTCCAGTGCCCGGATCTCTTTCAGCAGAGCATCCGGTGCCAGCACCACACCGTTACCGATGATACAGGTCACGCCATCACGCAGGATGCCGGACGGAATCAGGTGCAGTGCGGTTTTCTCACCGTTGATTACCAGTGTATGACCAGCATTGTGACCACCCTGAAAGCGCACTACAGCGGCGGCTTTTTCAGTCAGCAGGTCAACAATCTTACCCTTACCTTCGTCACCCCATTGGGTGCCCAGAACAACAACGCTTTTGCCCATCGCGGTATCAATCACTCTAAAAAATTAAGCTTCGACCAGCTGCCACTGGCCATCCAGTTTTTTCAGATACAGATCCGCCCGGATCGCATCATCGTTCAACGGCACCAGAACCCGTTTGCCCTGCTCGCGCAGTTGCGCAATCAGTTGCCATAAGGCCGGGTCATTATCATTGGGTGCAACTACTGTCTGTTTTGCTTCTGCCTGATAGGTTCCGAAACGGGCCAGTACCTTCAGATCAGCACTGAAGCCGGTTGCCGGACGGGCACGGCCGAACACCGCGCCGGTTTCGTCATAACGGCCACCCTGAGCGATGGCATCGCCATAGCCAGGAATATAAGCAGCAAACACCAGACCGGTGTGATAGTTATAGCCGCGCAGTTCGGTCAGGTCGAAATACAGCGACGTCTGCGGGAAACGCTGCGCCAGCTGCTCTGCAACCTGCTGAATATGCGCCAGCTCGGCGGAAGTTTCCGGTACCAGCTCTGCCATACGGCTGATGGCGGCATCCAGTTTCTGACGGTCGCCCTGCAGGCGGATCAGCAGTGCAAAGGCTTCAGCCAGTGCGGCATCCTGAATTTCGCGCGCGGCCCAGGCTTCAAGGTCGGTGGCGCATTTCAGTTTCAGCAGATCAAACAGCTCGCGCTGCTGTTCAGAACTGATACCGGCTTTGGCTGCCAGCGCACGGAATACGCCGACATGACCCAGATCCAGATGCACCTGTTGCACACCGGCGGACTCAAGCAGGGTCAGCATCAGGCTGATGATTTCAACGTCGGCGCCAACACCGGCTTCACCGTACAGTTCAGCACCAATCTGAGTCGGGGTGCGGCTGGCCAGCAGCGAGCTGGCCTTGGCATGGAATACGGTACGGCAGTAGCTCAGACGACTGATGCCTTCCGGAGCCAGACTGTGGGCGTCGATACGGGCAACCTGAGGCGTGGTATCGGCACTCAGTCCCATCAGACGGCCAGACAGCTGGTCGGTCACTTTAAAGGTACGCAAATCGAGATCTTTGCCAACACCGGTCAGCAATGAGTCCAGATATTCAAGCGCCGGTGGAATCACCAGGTCATAGCCACAGTTATCCAGCAGGTCGAGCAAACGGCGACGCAACTGTTCAATCCGCCGCGCCTGTGGCGGCAGCACTTCTTCAATACCATCCGGCAATAGCCAACGGTCAGCGCTAGTCATCGTCCAGCCTTTTAATTGATTACGTAAAGTAAACCCAGCCCGATCAGCATACTGATCAGACCGGTCATGCGCATCGTGCGATCATCGACTGTGGCCAGCTGAGCGACCAGCTTGCGCCACCGGGCGGGGTAGAGAAACGGCATTACCCCTTCAAGAATAAACACCAGGCAGAGGGCGATAGCGAATTCGCGCCATAAATCAGGCTGCACCGGAGGTCCTCAAAAGAAAATCGCACAAAAAAACCGGGCACCAGGCCCGGTTGCAGGATTCTACCAAAGCCGCTGCGCCTTGAACATGGTTAAGGCGCGGGCATTGGTTATTGCTTACTTGCCTTTTGCGTCCTTCATATAACGGAAGAAGTCGCTGTCCGGCTCCAGCAGCAGCACATCGCTCTGGCTGAAGGTCTGGGTGTAAGCTTTCAGACTACGGGTAAAGGCATAGAACTCAGGGTCTTTGTTGTAAGCAGACGCATAAATACGCGCAGCCTCAGCATCGCCCTCACCCTTGGTGCGTTCAGCATCACGGTAAGCTTCAGCTTCCAGAACGGTTTTCTGACGATCAGCATCGGCCTGAATACCTTCTGACAGCTCTTTACCCTGTGAGCGGTGTTCGCGCGCTTCACGCTCACGTTCCGCCGACATACGGTTATACACCGAGGCACTGAGGTCATCCGGCAGATCGACGGCTTTAACGCGCATATCAAGAATCTCAATACCCAGATCATCCTGAGTCTGAGTATTCAGCGCCGCAGTCAGCTTGGTCATCAGCTGATCACGCTCACCGGATACCACTTCATGCAGGGTACGGTTGGCGATTTCATCACGCAGACCTTTGTTGACCAGGTTAGCCAGCAGGTTAGATGCTTCCTGACGGTTACCGGAAGTGGCTTTGTAGTAGGAATTCACATCCTTGATACGCCACTTGGTGAACGAATCGACGATCACATATTTTTTACCGGAGGTCAGGAAGTGCGATGGATTGGTATCCAGCGTCAGTACCCGTGCATCAAAACGCTTAACGTTCTGCATAAAAGGCACTTTCCAGTGCAGACCCGGTTTGATGTCATTGTCGACCACTTCACCGAACTGCAGCTTGATCGCGCGTTCAGTTTCGTTGATGACGTACAGGCCCTGACTGGCGACCAGCAGCAGCACACCCAGAACGATCAGACTCAATAAAGCTTTCGGAGACATTAACGACCCTCCCTGCGAGTAGTGTTGCCAGTGCTGTTCTGACGGGTGCGGACTTCATTCAGTACCTGATCAGTCAGACGGGAAATATCACCGCTGCTCAGAGACGCGCCGTCGCCTTTGGCTGTCGGCAGGTTCTGCATCAGTTTATCCAGCGGCAGATACATCATGTTATTGCCGCCCTTAACATCCACCAGCACTTTGCTGGTATTGCTGTACACATCAGACAACGCTTCGATATACAGACGCTCGCGGGTAACCGCCGGCGCTTTTTTGTATTCGGAATAAAGATTGTTGAAACGGGCTGCCTCACCTTCTGCGCGGGCGATGATGCGGTCTTTATAAGCACTGGCTTCTTCCAGCTGACGCTGGGCGCGACCACGGGCTTCCGGTACAACCGCATTGGCGTAGGCTTCAGCTTCGTTGATAAAACGTTCTTTATCCTGTTTGGCTTTCTGTACGTCGTCGAATGCCGCTTTCACCTGAGCCGGTGGGCGGGCATCTTTAATGTTGACGTTGGTCAGCACCATACCGGTCTGGTAACGGTCGAGGTAATCCTGCAGACGGATCTGTACTTTCTCAGCCAATACCGCACGGCCGGTGGTCAGGATTGGGTCCATCGCCGCAGAACCGACTTCATGGCGCAGCGCACTTTCCGCCGCAGACAACAGGGTACGTTCCGGCAGCTCAACACGCAGGGCGAAAGCAATCGGGTCGGCCACACGGTATTGCGCGTTCAGTTCCACTTCGACGATGTTTTCGTCTTCGGTGAGCATGCGCTCTTTAATTTCGGCTTCACGCACCTTGGTGGTGTTTACAGGAATCACCTGATCAACCAGAGGCACTTTAAAGTGCAGACCCGGATTCTCAGTTTTCAGGTATTTACCCAAACGCAGTACAACACCACGCTCCTGTTCATCCAGGGTGTAGAAGGAGTTAAAAGCCAGCATAACAACCAGAATCGCCGCAGCAATACCAAAGAAACCGCCGGCACCACTACCGCTGTCACCGCCGTTATTGTTATTGCCATTTCCCTTGCCGAACAGACCATTAATCTTGTCCATCAGCTGTTTCAGGGCATCATCCAGATCCGGTGGCTGATTGCCGCGATTTTTATTACCGCGGTTGTTGTTACCCCAGGGATCATTGGGATTGCCCTTTCCGCCGGGCTCATTCCAGGCCATAAGTCACTCCAGTTAGGCAGACAATTCGATGCGCACGTCCGTATGACAACGCATCCTGAAAAATATCAGAACCGGTTGCATTGAGTAACATCGTCACTCAGTGCCAGGCTTCCTGTACCGGTTCAAGAAAACGGCTTTCGGCCATATCAGCGCGCGCCAGAGCACGTTTGAAATCCTGACGCTGCATTCTCAGGGTCAGTACCATATCACCGTTTTCAGCATAGTGTTCTTTCTGTATCGCACCCAATTCGTAAAGAATTGCACGTAACTTGGCTTCCGCCGGGTGCAGACAGATATCTTCATTGAAGACTTCCGTACTCAGCAGTTCGCCAATAGCCTGGTTCAACAGATCCAGTCCAAGGCGCTGCTGTGCCGATACCCACACCGCCACCGGTTTGCCCTGATCGTCGCGGTCAATACGGGCTTCGCCGTGTTCCAGCAGGTCAATTTTGTTGTAGACCCGCAGTTGCGGCACCACATCGGCTTCAATTTCTTTTAATACCAGCTCAACCTGCTGAATATTGCCTTCGCGTTCCTGTGCCGCACAGTCGATCACATGCACCAGCAGATCCGCTTCGGCCGCTTCCTGCAATGTGGCCTGAAAGGCCTCAACCAGTTTGTGTGGCAGGTGGCGAATAAATCCCACCGTATCGGCCAGTACCACTTCGCCGACGTTATCCACCGCAAAGCGGCGCAACGTTGGGTCAAGAGTGGCAAACAGCTGATTGGCCGCATACACATCGGCGGTGGTCAGGGTATTAAACAGGGTTGATTTACCAGCGTTGGTGTAACCGACAATGGCCACACTGGGAATCGATGAACGCTTACGCGCACGGCGGTTCTGATCGCGCTGGGCATGAACCTTTTCCAGCCGGGCGTTGATATTTTTTACCCGCTCACGCAGCAGACGACGGTCAGTCTCAAGCTGGGTTTCACCCGGCCCGCGCAGACCAATACCACCTTTCTGGCGTTCAAGGTGAGTCCAGCCACGGATCAGACGGGTCGACTGAAACTGCAGCTGCGCCAGTTCAACCTGCAGCTTACCTTCGTGGGTACGCGCACGCTGGGCAAAAATATCGAGAATCAGACCGGTACGGTCGAGAACACGGCACTGTAATGCCCGCTCCAGGTTGCGCTCCTGGCTGGGTGACAATGCGTGATTGAAAATAACCAGTTCTGCGCCATGCAGGCGCAGAGCCTGACCGATTTCCTCCACTTTACCTTTACCGATAAAGGTTTTGGGATCGGGGGTTGAGCGTTTGGTGGTTACCAGATCCACCGGATCGGCACCTGCCGAAATAACCAGTTCCCTGAACTCGTTAAGGTCCTCACGGTTGAGGCCCTCAGGAAAATCAATATGAACCAGTACTGCGGTTTCGCCGCCATTATCCGGGCGTTCAAAGAACAAATCAGCGGCTCCTGCGTTTACTCGTCGCTGCTGCCATCAACTTCGCCGGTATCTGCAGGCTGCAGACGCACATTGCGGGATGGTACAACAGTAGAAATTGCGTGTTTATAAACCATCTGACTGACCGTGTTTTTCAGCAGAATAACAAATTGGTCGAATGATTCGATCTGACCTTGCAGCTTGATGCCGTTTACCAGAAAGATAGACACTGGAATACGTTCTTTGCGCAGCTGATTGAGGTAAGGGTCTTGTAGAGAATGCCCTTTTGACATAATGGTCTCCTTAAATGAAGGTGTGCCGTCCAATGTGGGGACAGCCAAGAAAAATAATAAGCCCCAGTTCGTCCGGAGCGACGCGAATGCGATAAAGCTGCGAAATCAGGACGATGCGCTAAATATGGCGTTGGCATGCAGGATTTTCAAGGCGCTTTGCAGAAGATTACTATCCTCTGTCTCCAGCCAGTACAGATCGGGCCAGCTGCGCAACCAGGTTACCTGCCGCTTCGCCAACTGGCGCGTGGCTATAATGCCACGCTCAATCATTTCCTCATAATCATATTTGCCGTCCAGATAGTCCCATACCTGGCGGTATCCGACGGCCCGCACGGAAGGCATATTGACGTTCAGATCACCGCGCGCATGCAGCTTTTTTACTTCATCGATAAAGCCCTGCTCCACCATCTGGCGGAAACGCAGCGCAATGCGTTCATGCAGGGTACTGCGTTCACGCGGACATACGGCCAGATTGACCACATGATAAGGCAGTGGTTCGCTCTGCTGCTCAGCCCAGAACTCGGTCAGGGTTTTGCCCGATACTTCATACACTTCCAGTGCGCGCTGAATACGCTGTGAATCCATCGGTTTTAACCGCTCAGCCGATTGCGGATCGATGGCGGCGAGTTTTTCGTGCATATGCGGCCAGCCATATTGCAGCCCTTCGGCCAGCAGACGCTCACGCACGGCTTCATCGGCCTGTGGCAATTGCGCAGCGCCATCACGCAGAAATTTAAAGTACATCATGGTGCCGCCGGTCAGCAGTGGTACCTTGCCGCGGGCGGTGATATCAGCCATTTCGCGCAGCGCATCCTCACGGAAATTTGCCGCGGAATAACTCTCTGCCGGATCGATCAGATCAATTAACCGGTGCGGTGCACGCTTCTGCATTTCTGCGTCGGGTTTGGCGGTACCAATATCCATACCTTTGTACACCAGCGCCGAATCAACACTGATAATTTCGCACGGATATTTTTCCACCAGTTCCAGTGCCAGTGCGGTTTTGCCGGAAGCGGTCGGCCCCATCAGAAAAATGGCCGGCGGTAATTCATGCACAGTGCTCATCAGCGGCCCCGTAAAAACAGTTTATCCAGTTCACCCATGGTGAGCTGAGTCCAGGTCGGACGGCCATGATTGCACTGGCCACTGCGCTCAGTGGCTTCCATATCACGCAGTAATGCGTTCATTTCCGGAATACTGAGTTTGCGGTTTGCACGTACCGAGCCATGACAGGCCATGGTGCCGAGTAATTCGTTACGGTGCGCAAGAATACGGTCGGAGGTGCCGTGTTCAAGCAGGTCGCCCAGCATGTCAGTAATCAGCCGTGGAACTTCCGCCTGCTGCAGCAGCACCGGAATCTGGCGTACAACCACGCTTTCCGGCGCGACCCGCGCAAGCTCAACGCCGAGCAAGCGGAATTCATCGGCAAATTGCTCGGCGGCATCAGCTTCGCGCTCACTCACCGCCAGCGTCACCGGCACCAGCAGCGGCTGACTCTGCACCCCCTGCTGATCAACGGCGATCTTTAACCGCTCATAGGTAATACGCTCATGGGCCGCATGCATATCAACCACCACCATACCCTGTGCGTTCTGCGCCAGAATATAAATACCGTGCAGCTGCGCAATGGCATAACCCAGAGGCGGCATATCGGCGCTGGGCGTTTGTGGTAACGGCTGTGGCTGACCCTGCCGTACTTCCTGTCCCCAGGGCGCATCATCGAGCGGCTGACTGAGCGAGCGCAGGCCGTCCAGTTGCGCACTGACGGCCCCCTGTTGCGGCACTGCATTAAATGCAGGCTGATAGCTGCCGGCATTTTCCTGTACCGCCTGCGCCTGCCAGTCGAGGCGTGCCTGCTCCTGAAATTCACCGGCCTGCACTCCACTGAGCGGCGCCGTCTGTGGCACCAGCGTCGCCGGTGTGCTGCCCGCCAGACGATCATCCGGACGCACATCACCCAGCGCTTTATGCAGGGTACGGAACAGGAAATCGTGTACCAGCCGGCCATCGCGAAAACGCACTTCATGCTTGGTCGGATGCACGTTCACATCCACCAGTTTCGGGTCCAGCCAGAGGTAAAGTACAAAGGCCGGATGACGACCGTGATACAGCACATCGCGATAAGCTTGTTTAATCGCATGCACTACTAATTTATCGCGTACCACGCGGCCATTGACAAAGAAATACTGCATATCCGCCTGTGAGCGGGAAAAGGTCGGCAAGCCGACCCAGCCCTGCAGTTGCAGACCCACAGCTTCGGCATCGATATGCACCGCGCTGTCGATAAAGTCTTTATTAAGCAGGCTGGCAACGCGTTTTTCGCGATCAATAGTGCGCTCGGCACTGCGCAACTGATGAATCACCCGGCCATTATGGCGCAGCGAAAATGCCACATCGTAACGGCTTAACGCCAGCCGCTTAACGGTTTCTTCCAGATGGGAAAATTCGGTTTTTTCAGTGCGTAAAAACTTCCGCCGCGCCGGGGTATTAAAAAATAAATCACGTACCTCAAGCGTGGTGCCCACCGGATGCGCCGCCGGAGTGACACTGGCGGCCATATCACGGCCTTCGGCATGCACACTCCAGGCTTCTTCCGCATGTTGCGCTCTTGAAGTCAGGGTTAACCGTGTGACCGAGCTGATACTGGCCAGCGCTTCGCCGCGAAAACCAAGACTGGCAACCGCTTCCAGATCATCCAGCGTGGTGATTTTACTGGTGGCATGACGGCTCAGCGCCAGCGGCAGATCATCGTGTTCAATGCCATGACCATCGTCGCGGATGCGCAGCAGCTTGACCCCGCCCTGCTCAGCATCAATTTCGATGCGGGTTGCACCGGCATCCAGGGCGTTTTCCACCAGTTCTTTAACGATATTGGCAGGACGTTCGACTACCTCACCGGCGGCGATCTGGTTCGCCAGGCGCGGTGACAGCAGATGAATTCGACTCATAAAAATACAGCCCGGAAATCAGGTATTAGGAATTTTGATACGCTGGCCGATGCGCAGCTGATCATTTTTCAGTTCGTTGACGCGACGCAGCTCATTAATCGCCACACCATTTTTAACGGCAATATCCGACAGGGTATCGCCACTGCGGATTACATAGGTATTAAATACCGGCGCACTGCTTTTCTGCACGGCAAGCAAGGTTCCCCGTGGCGGATGCTCACGGAAATATTCGGTAATACCGGCAAAAATCGCCCGTGCCATTTTTTTCTGATAATTACTGGTGGCCAGCTTACGCGCTTCATCCGGGTTGGAAATAAAACCGGTTTCTACCAGCAGCGCTGGCATATCCGGAGCTTTTAACACCACGAAAGCCGCTTCTTCCACATGGTTTTTGTGCAGCCGGGAAACGTTACCAATATTGTCGAGAATATGGGTACCGAGTTTCACGCTTGAATTGCGTTTGGCGGTCATGGATAAATCCAGCAGTGTCATCGCCAGATGATCTTCTTTATCTTCCAGGCTGACACCACCGATAAGATCCGATTCATTTTCTTTATCGGCCAGCCAGCGCGCCGCCTCTGAGGTTGCGCCACGTTCCGACAGCACAAATACCGAGCTGCCATGGGCGCTCGGATGTTTGAACGCATCAGCATGAATCGACACAAAAAAGTCGGCATTGGCTTTACGTGCTTTTTCGGTACGTTCACGCAGGCCGATATAGTAATCGCCGGTACGTACCATAAAAGGGTGGAAACCGTGCTCTGCGATTAACAGTCGCTGTAATTCTTTGGCAATGGCCAATACCACATTTTTTTCCCGCGTGCGGCCATGACCAATCGCGCCCGGATCTTCGCCACCGTGACCGGCATCGATAGCAATAATAATGTCGCGTTTGTTGTCGGTATAAATATCGGCTTTTTTAACCGGCGCCACGACCTGAGCACCGACCTCACGCTCCAGATCAACCACCAAACGGTGATTGGCATACACATTATTCGGCGCCAGCGGAAAGCTTTTCGGGTTCAGCGGTTCCGTTACATCGAGCACGATGCGCACGTCATTACCATTGCGCTTGCCACTGCGGATACCGCGGATGGACGTGGACTGCAGATCAACTTTCGCCAGATCGTTCAGCACTTTGGAGTCGGCCAGATCGATCACGACCCGGTCAGGGTTGCTGAGGGTAAATATTTTATGTTCCGCCGGGCTGGATAAATCAAACACCAGACGGGTTTTATCCGGCGACTGCCAGACCCGCACATCTTTAACGTCGGCATGCAGTGCCGGGCTGAGCAACAGCGGCAATATCAGCCCCAACAGGAAAACAGGCAAAAAAACAGGTTTCATGTCTGCTCAAACTCCTGCGCCAGCGTATCCAGAGACTGCACCCAGCGTTGACCACGTTCACTGCCGGCCTGCCAGCTCAGTTCGCGGCTGTCGCCCAGATCATCAATATGCAGTACCAGATCGGCCGCAGGCAGAACACCGCGGCCTTTTTCGGCCCACTCAATTAAACACAGCGCCTGGCTATCGAGATAATCGCGGATGCCCATAAATTCCAGCTCTTCAGCATCGCCCAGACGATACAGATCGAAGTGGCAGACATGGCAGGCCGCCAGCGGATAATCCTCAACCAGAGTATACGTCGGGCTTTTCACCGCGCCCTGATGTCCCAGCGCCTGAATCAGGCCACGGCTGAAGGTGGTTTTACCCGCCCCCAGCGTACCTTCCAGAAACAGCAGGCCGCCTTCGCTTAATACCGGCGCACAGGCCGCCGCAAAGGCCGTCATGGCGGATTCTCCGCACAGGCGAATGGTCATCAGTTAATCAGCTCCCGCAACATCATCATTAAATCGCTGGCCAGTAAACCACGCTGACCGTAACGTGCCGCCACCATATCAGCCGCAGCACTGTGCAAACAAACGCCATAACGTGCCGCCGCCCAGGGAGTCATGCCCTGCGCCAGCAACGCGGCAATCACACCACTGAGCACGTCGCCCATGCCGCCGCTGCTCATACCCGGGTTGCCATCGGTACACAGCGCCAGACGACCATCAGGCGCGGCAATCAGCGAGCCCTGTCCTTTGAGCACCACCACCGCCTGATATTCCTGCGCCAGCTTGCGGGCCGCAGCAAAACGGTCGGCCTGCACTTCGGCAATGCTGCAGCCAAGCAGCCGTGCCGCTTCACCCGGATGCGGTGTGAGCACAGCATCACGTCCGGCAAAATCACAGCGCCAGCCCGGTGATGCAAGAATATTCAGGGCATCGGCATCCAGCAGCAGCGGTCGTTCATCACCTAAAACCTGCTGCAACAACAACTCTGACCAGCTGCTCTGCCCCAGCCCCGGCCCGACCGCCAGTACCGCGGCACGGCTGAGCAATGGCTGCAGTTCCAGACCGGATTCAACAGCACGTACCATCACTTCGGGACGACGCATCAGCAGTGGCGCCACATGTTCGGTACGGGTCGCACAACTGACCAGGCCGGCACCGCAGCGGACTGCCGCTTCCGATGCCATGGCCACCGCACCGCCCATACCCTGATCGCCACCGATCACCAGCACATGGCCGAACTCGCCTTTATGGGCATTGCCGAGCCGCGCCGGTAAGCGCTGACCCAGACGGTCCAGGCGATCCCAGCTGATACGTTCGGCATCGGCCGGCAACTGGCGGTACAGCAGCGGATCGACGGCCAGTGAAGCAAAGGCGATCGCGCCACAGACATCCGGTCCGGCCGCGGTCAGCATGCCGCGCTTCATACCGATAAAAGTCACCGTCAGGCTGGCTTCCACCGCATTACCCATAATGCGGCCAGTATCGGCATTCAGGCCGGAAGGCAGATCCAGCGCCAGTACATCAGCCCAGTGTTGGTTGATGGCGGCAATGGCCTGAGCATAATCACCACGAACTTCGGCATTCAGTCCGGTGCCCAACAGCCCATCAACAATGACCCGCCCTTCGTAATCCAGTTCCCCACTGAAGACCTGCGGCTGCACGCCGGCATCCAGTGCCATTGTCCGCGCCTGTTGCGCGCTGTCCGACTGCTGTTGCAGATCGCCCAGGGTATAAAAGCAAACATCCATGCCGTGGTAACAGGCCAGTGCCGCCAGCACCCAGGCATCACCACCGTTATTGCCCGGTCCGGCAAAGACGCAGATTTGCTGCTCATCCGGCCAGCGTTCCAGCAGGCAGGCAAACGCCGCTTCACCGGCACGCGACATCAGTTCAAAACCACTGATGTTTTCCTGTTCTGTTGCCAACCGGTCAAGCTCGCGCACCTGATCGGCGCGGTAGAGTTCACCCGGCAGATGATCCCTGGCGGTGTAAGGTCGATTCATCCCTTGGCTGCCTAATATGTTAAATTGCGCAAAATTATATAGAAGCTGAGCCTGAAGACGAACCCATGACAGAAAGATCGTCGGACAATGCACCGGATTGCACAGATTTATCGCCGTCATGGGCCACATTACGCGCCCAGCTGCACAGCTGGGCAGAAGAACTCGGCTTTCAGCAACTGGGCATTACCGGGGTCGATCTGGGCGAGCATGAACAGCGCCTGCAGCAATGGCTTGCCGCCGGTTATCACGGTGAAATGGGCTATATGGCCGACCATGGCAATATGCGCTCACGTCCGGCGGAGCTGTTGCCCGGTACCCTGAGGGTAATCAGCGTACGTATGGATTATCTGGCGCCGGATATCCGCATCACCGATCAGCTGAGCGATAAAAATCAGGCCTATATTTCGCGTTACGCCCTCGGCCGCGATTATCACAAGCTGGTGCGCAAGCGCCTGACCGAACTGGGAAAGCGCCTGCAACAGGCCGCTGGCGAGATGGGCTTCCGCGCCTTTGTCGACAGCGCGCCGGTACTGGAACGGGCGCTGGCCAACCGCGCCGGACTCGGCTGGATCGGCAAGAACACCATGCTGATCAACCGCAAAGCCGGCTCGTATTTTTTCCTGGGCGAAATCCTCACCGACCTGCCGCTCCCTCTGGACGAGCCCTACACACAGGATCATTGCGGACGCTGCACAGCCTGTCTGGATATCTGCCCGACCCAGGCTTTTGTCGGCCCCCACGTGCTGGATGCCCGGCGCTGTATTTCTTATCTGACCATCGAGCTGAACGGGCCGATTCCTGAAGACCTGCGATCCGGCATCGGCAACCGTATCTTCGGCTGTGATGACTGCCAGATCGGCTGCCCCTGGAACCGTTTCAGCAACGCCAGCAAAGAAGGCGATTTCAGCCCGCGCCACCAGCTCGACAAGGCCAGTCTGTTGCAGCTGTTCGCCTGGGATGAAGCCACTTTTTTAAAACGCACCGAAGGCATGCCCATCCGCCGCACCGGTTACGAAAACTGGCTGCGCAATATCGCCGTTGCCCTGGGTAACGCGCCGCGCAGTCTGGAAGTGGCCGACGCCCTGCAACGCCGGCGGCCGCAGGTCAGCGCTCTGGTGCAGGAACATATCGACTGGGCATTACAGCAACAGCAAACCCCATGATGAGCCACACAATAAACCCGTGGGCAAACAACACCTGTCTGATACCGTCAGACTGTCTAAACTTCAGAATTACCGGGCGATTTTGCAGACGCCTCAGCTGTTGGAGACCTTTATGACCGTTGCCTCACATCCGGCCCGCGAACATCAGCGCCTGCAGGCATTAAAGGAACTGGATATTCTCTACCTGCCGCTGGAAGACCGCTTTGATCGTATAACCCGTACACTGTGCCGGTTATTTGATGTCCCGGTTGCGTATCTGTCGCTGATTGATGACGAAACACAGTGGTTCAAGTCGATTCATGGCCTCGACCTGATCAGCACGCCGCGCTCTGATGCACTCTGCCAGCACACTCTGCTGGAAGACGAATATCTGATCTGTGAAGACATGACTCAGGACCCGCGCTTCGCCGACAACCCCTACGTTACAGGCGCGCCTTATGCGCGTTTTTATGCCGGTTACCTGCTCAAAAGCCGTGAACAAAATGTCGGCACGCTGTGCATTGTTGATACCAAACCACGAACTTTCAGCGAGGACGATCTGTCTGCCCTCGCCGATATCGCCAGCTGGGCGCAAACCGAACTTAACCTGACCCAGATAAGCGATGCTCAGGTACAGCTGATCAGCGAGCTGGACGAAGCCTATCAGCAGGCGCGGATCGACAGCCTGACCCGGCTGTGGAATCAGGGCACCATCAAACAGATTCTGCACCGTGCCTTTCAGCGCCACCTGCTGAATCTTACGCCGCTATCGGTGCTGATGATCGATGCCGATCACTTCAAAAAAGTGAACGACACCTACGGCCATACTACTGGCGATAAAGTTCTGCAGAACATCGCTTCAGCCTTGCGTCAGGCATTGCGGCCGCAGGATGCGATTGGCCGTTACGGCGGTGAAGAATTTCTGATTATTCTGGATGACTGCGAACCACGACAAGCCGCAGAGTTGGCCAAACGCATCCTCAGCCGGGTGCGTAACCTCCGCTTTCCCGATGTTGCTCCGGATCTGAAAATTACCCTCAGTATTGGTATTGCCGGCTCATCTGCACGCGGACTGGAGAGCGAAACCGATCTGATGGATCTGGCCGATCGGGCGTTATACCGGGCCAAAAATAATGGCCGGGATCAGATCTGCCTGCTGCATAGCACAGAGGCGCAAGACTGAGCGCTCCTGCCGGTTATAAAAAAGCCCCGCGATTGCGGGGCTTTTTTTTATTGCACAGGATCTGGCCTGCCAAGCTCTTACAACGCCAGAAAGTGCTCACGGTAGTGCTGCATTTCAGCAATCGACTCTTTGATATCATCCAGCGCCTGATGGCTGCCTTTCTTCTGGAAAGATGACACCGCCGACGGTTTCCAGCGCTTGGCCAGCTCTTTCAGCGTGGACACATCAATATTGCGATAGTGCATATAGGCTTCCAGCTCCGGCATATATTTCACCAGAAAGCGGCGATCCTGATGAATGCTGTTGCCGCACAACGGTGAAGTGCCCGGTTTCACATGCTGACGCAGGAATTCCAGCGTTAACCGTTCGGCTTCGCGGGCATTGGTACTGCTGTTGCGCACCCGCTCGGTCAGGCCAGAGTTGCCATGGGTTTTGGTATTCCACTCATCCATGGCATCGAGCAATACATCGGGCTGATGAACCGCCAGCACCGGGCCTTCGGCAATAATGTTGAGGTTGCTGTCGGTGACTATGGTCGCGATTTCGATAATCACATCCTGCTCTGGCTCCAGACCGGTCATTTCCAGATCCATCCAGACTAAATTTTCGTTTTGGCTCATAACGGCTTGCTCATAGATACATAGCGGCAGTTTAGCAACTTGCGCCAGCCCCGGCCAACACGGACAATGGCCGCCTTGCCCTCACTACAGCGAAGATTGATGAGCAAACGTAAACTGACCAAACGCCAGGCCTGGCGCGTGGAGAAAATCCAGGAAGAAAAAGCCAAGCGCGCCCAGCAGAAAGAAAGCGGAATTGCCGAGCAGCTGAACGCCGGCGAACTAGGCGATGAATGCGAAGGTCAGGTGATTGCGCACTTCGGCACTCAGGTGGAAATCGAAAGCCGCGCAGAAGGCGCTCAGCGTTATCGCTGCTACCTGCGCGCGAATCTGGGCTCTCTGGTCACCGGTGACCGCGTAGTATTCCGCCCGGGCGCTGAACATAACGGCGTACACTCCGGGGTTGTCGAAACGGTACTGAAGCGCAGCTCCGAATTATCCCGCCCCAACCCTTATAACGAAATTAAGCCGGTAGCGGCCAATATCGACTTTATTGTGCTGGTTGTGGCACCGGAACCTGAAGCACACAGTAACCTGATTGACCGCTATCTGGTGGCCGCCGAAAACTGCGATATCGAGCCCATTATTCTGCTCAATAAAACCGACCTGTTGAATGACAGTAACCGTGGTCATTTTGAGCAGCTGCTCGGTGCTTATGAAGATCTGGGCTACCGCACTCTGCGGGTATGCAGCAAAGACGACAGCAGTCTGGGCGAACTGAAAGAATTCCTGAATGGCCGCATCAGTGTTTTTGTCGGCCAGTCGGGGGTTGGTAAGTCTTCATTAATTGCCACCCTGCTGCCGGGTGAAGAATTAAAAGTCGGTGCCTTGTCAGAAAATACCCGCAAGGGGAAACACACCACCACCACCGCGCGCCTGTATCACTTTCCGGCTGGCGGTGATCTGATTGATTCCCCGGGAATCCGCGAGTTTGGTCTGTGGCATATGAGTGAAGATGAAGTTTTGTATGGCTTCCGCGAATTACGCCCACTGGCCGGTTATTGCCGCTTCCGCGACTGCGCCCATAATCAGGAGCCGGGCTGTGCGATCCGTACGGCGGTTGAAGAAGGTAAGGTAAAACCCGAACGTTTCCAGAGTTATCAGCGTATCCTGCAGACACTGACCGAACTCTGAGTATGCAATGCATATAAAAAACGGCAGCCTCAGGCTGCCGTTTTTTTATGTTGTTTCTGATGGATCGGTAACTACCAGAACGCCTCATTTTTATTCGGTGGATTATCGTAGGTATTATCTTTTGATTCGCGTTTTTTACGCAGCTCTTCCAGTAATGACCCCGCTTTATTAATAACCGGCTGACGGGCGTCACCCGGAGCCTGATTATTACTGTCGATAAATTCCACCTGTGGCTCACCACCGGAACGGTCACGCACAGTCTCTTCCGATTTTCTGTTCAGCAGTGTAATGGAAATACGACGATTCACTTCATTACCCGGATCATCCGGTTTCAGTGGTGCGGTATCCCCCATACCAATCACCTGCGCGATCTGCGATTTAGGTACGCCAGCTTCCATTAATGCCCGGCGTGCCGAATCTGCCCGCAGGGAGGATAAACCCCAGTTAGCATCATCCTCATCGCGGGTACCGCCGGCACGGGATGAATCGGTGTGACCGGCAATGGATAAACGGTGCTCCATGGTGGCCAGTAACGGCGCCAGTTCCCACAGAATATCTTCAGAATAATATTTAAGCCGTGCACTGCCGGGATCAAACATCGGACGTTTGGTCTGATCGACAATCTGCAGACGCAGACCTTCGGTGGTGATATCCAGCAGCAACTGATTTTTGAACGGACTGAGAGTAGGACTGGCGTTAATCTGCGCTTCAATCTGCGCTTTCATATCTTCCATCCGTTTTTTCTCAATCGCTTCGGCCAGACTTTCAATTTCTTCGGCCTGTAGAATATCTTCCGGATCGATGGTTTCCGATTCAGAGACGTTATCCGACACAGAAGGTGAACCACCCAGATCGATGACGTATTTAGACGGTACTTTTTTGCCATCTTCAAAGGCCTTCGGATCCTGAAAATACCCAGAGATAGCCGCGCGTTCCTGCTCATTGGACGAGTTAATTACCCACAGCACCAGAAACAGCGCCATCATCGCCAGAGCAAAGTCAGCCATAGCGACTTTCCAGGCGCCGCCATGGTCGTCATGCCGGCCCTTTTTCTTACGCCGGACAATAATATTCTGGTGAGGACCTAGATTTTCCATCAGCGACCACGAACCTTGCTTTCAACTTCGGTAAAGCTCGGACGGCCATGGGTAAACAATGACTTACGTCCAAACTCAACCGCAAGCTGTGGTGGCAAGCCGTTAAGAGAAGCAATGATGCAGGACTTACTGGCTTCGTAGAGCTTAATTTCTTCTTCTGCCAGATGACGCATCACCGCGCTCACCGGGCCAACAATACCGTACGCCAGAAATACCCCACTGAAGGTACCGACCAGTGCGGCGGCAACGTGCGCACCAATCTCACTGACCTCGCCACCAATGGCACCCATGGTGATTACAATACCCAGTACTGCCGCCACGATACCAAAGCCCGGTAACGCATCGGCAACTTTACCCACCGCATTACCCGGTAATTCCAGTTCGTGCAGACGGGCATCAATTTCCTGATCCATGAGAGCTTCCAGTTCAAATGAGGTCAGGTTGCCGGCCGCAATAATACGGAAATAATCGGCAATAAAATGTGCCAGTTCTTCGTTCGCCTGGATCGCCGGATAACGGGAGAACACTGCGCTGGACGCCGGGCTTTCAACATCAGCTTCAATCGCCATAATGCCTTCACGCCGGGCTTTATTCAGGATGTCATAAATCAGGCCGAGTACATCCATATACATCGCCTTATTGACCTTGCTGCCCATAATGACCTGTGGTGTCAGTTTGAAACACTGCAGCACCACATGCCACGGATTCGATAGCAAAAAGGCTCCGAACGCGGAACCACAAATAATCAGAATTTCGAAGGGCTGCCATAGCGCCAGCAAATTGCCATGAGACATGACATAGCCGTACAGCACACTTCCGATTACGATAACCAGCCCAATTAAAAACAGCATTCACTAGAGTCCTTGGTGCAACAACTCCCGGAGGGAAGGATTAAGACTACAGGAGTCTCTGAATAACCCGGAAAGACTCGTACACGACGGCAGAGATACAGGATGCCGAGCAAAGCCGAATGCCAGAGCCGAGAGCTGTGCAGGTTTATTCAGACACTTCTATAGTTAAGTAAAGGCTACAAACGGCTGTTACACAAACAGGGTCATGACACACTTATCGATAGCAAAACCACCGGCAACACTCTGGCAGACGCTCGCAGACTGTCATGACTTTCCCGTTCTGGAGGAATCGCGTGAGCGTATCCGCCAGCAAATGCATAACCGCAGCGTCAGCTTTGAAGACCTCGCCAGCTCAATTGAGCGTGATCCGGCGCTTTGCCTGCATTTATTACGCCTTAGCGTGGAGCGCCATCCCGGCTGCAACGAACAGATTTCAGGGGCTGCCAGCTGCCTGTCTCTGCTGGGTATGCAGGAACTGGTTAAGCTGATGAAGCAGCTGCCTGTCGTCTCAGCGGAGACTGAAGACCCCGCCGCTCAGCTTTACCGCAATGCACTGTTAACGGCCCAGCTGGCGGGCAATCTGGCCGCGGTATGGGCCGCCAGTAAAGGTAATACCTCCGTCAGCTATGCCCGCTGGAGCACCATGCTGACCTCTGCTCCGCTATGGCTGGCACTGCTGAACTACAAACCGGCGCAGAACTGGCTGCACCTGCTAAGTCGTGGCTGTGAGCTGGCCGAAAGTACCCGGGCTATTTTCGGCAGCCAGCTTTCTGCCATACAGAAACTGAATAAACAGCTGTCGCTACCCGTTATGGCCACGGCAGTATTCAACAAAGAAAACTGGCCAGATGCCGAACAATGGCGGGTTTTGCGTCATCATGACCCTCGCGATCTGGACAATCAGCGCCCGCTGCTGCATCACTGCCAACAACCAGCGATGATCAGCCTGATGGCAAACAGCCTCGCCTGGCATTGGCATATTGCCCCTGACGGTCGTCACAGCAAACGCTGGCAAACTCTGGTCAGCCATTGGCTTGGCAAACCGCAGCACATGCTGCAACCGGAACTGCGCCAGCTGCAGGTGCAAACCAGCAAGCAACAGCACAGCGGTATTTCTACCGGCCTGCAGCTGCTGCTCAGCCCGCAACCAGCCGTCCACGAATACCCCTGGATTGATACAGAAAATGCCGCACCTAAGCAGCCAGTGCACGAGGAGCAGGCACAGCCTTATCATGAGCGCAGGGCAACACCAGCGGTTAATGCAGAGCCGGAAGAGCGCCACAGCGACGATAAATATATGAAGAAGCTGCTGCGCCAGCTGCAGCAGGAACCGGACAGCTTCGGCGACTGGCACTATCTGATGCGTGGCATGCTGAAAGGAGTTTGCGAAGGTATCGGTCTGTCGGCGGCCTGCATTGCTTTGCTGAATAAAGACAAAACCGTGCTGAAGGTGTTTTATGCTGAAGGCATGAGCGAACAGGCGCCGATGCGGCGTTTTGTGGTCGACCTGCGTAAGCCTTCGTTGTTCAACAAATTGCTGGAAAAACAATCCAGCCTGTTGCTTAACAGCGACAACCGCCAACGTTTTCTGCAGCATCTGCCAGCAGCCACCAGCGAGCTGATTCCACAGCAGACCATGATGATGTCGATTGACGCCGGCGCAGCTCCGATAGGTCTGGTAATGGGTTTTGCCGCCGAACATCAGCCGGAATTATCCCAGGCGGAATACATCAGCTTTAAAAACCTCTGTCAGGTTACCAGCCAGAGTCTGGCAACCCTGAAAGCCAACACCGAAAAACGGCGCCGCGCAGCCGCAAACCACGGTCAGCCATAAGCGCTGACGCAAGCGGCGCCTGACATCCGTCCCCGGCTTGGATAAACTCTCGCCTTTATTATTCACACTGGCGGAGTTTTCCATGGCAGATTTTCCTCTGTTGCTGGAACCGGAAGCGCTGGCGGCGCAATTACCCCTGACGCCGGCCCAGGGCAAAGTACTGATTATTGAGCAGGCGAAATACGAAGATTACCTGCAGCAGCACATCCCCGGTGCCGTGCATCTGGATTTCAAACGTCTGCAATGCAGCGGCCAGCCGATTCCCGGCAAGTTACCACCGGTTGAGCAGCTGTCCGAAGTATTCAGTGAACTGGGGCTGACCCCGGATACCCATGTTATCTGCTCCGACGATGAAGGCGGCGGCTGGGCCGGACGTCTGATCTGGGTACTGGATATGATTGGCCACCAGCACTATTCCTATCTCAACGGCGGCATTGTTGCCTGGCGTGAAGCCGGTCTGCCGACCGAAAGTGGTGAGCATAAAGTACAGGCGTCCGGCTATCAGGTGGGCGCACTGCACCATGAATTTGCACTGGACAAAGATCAGATTATTGCCCGTATCGGCCAGCCGGATTTTGCTATCTGGGATGCCCGCTCTGCAGCGGAATACAGCGGCGAAAAAGTAATATCACAACGCGGCGGACATATCCCCGGCGCGGTGAACTACGAGTGGACGCTGGGAATGAATAAATCCCGCGGTCTGCGCATTAACGAACTGAACGGCTTCCGTCAGTTGCTGGCAGAGATGGGCATCGATAGCAGCAAAGAAATCGCCACCCACTGTCAGACCCATCACCGTTCCGGCTTTACCTATCTGGTCGGAAAAATTCTTGGCCTGAACATCAAAGGCTATGCCGGCTCCTGGTCCGAATGGGGCAACGACCCGGCCACTCCTGTCAGCACTGGCAGCCAACCCTGAGGAATCCCATGTCATTTAAAGATCAAGCCTTTATCGGCGCCCAGTATCTGTTACCACAACACCTGTTATCCCGTGCTGTTGGCTGGCTGGCCAGCTGCGAAACCAGCTGGATCAAAAATCCGCTGATCCGTGCCTTTATCGATCAGTACGACGTCAACATGAACGAAGCGCAGCGTAAAACCGCCGAGGAATTCCGCTGCTTTAACGACTTCTTTACGCGCGAACTGGAAGACGGCGCACGCACCATCGCCAGCGGTGATGATGTGATCGTTTCTCCGGCCGATGGTGCGGTGTCCCAGCTGGGGCCAATTGAAAACGGCCGTATTTTCCAGGCCAAAGGTCAGGACTACTCGCTGATCGAACTGCTCGGTGGTGACACCCAGCGTGCAGAACCCTTTATGGGCGGTGAGTTCGCGACTATTTACCTGTCGCCAAAGGATTATCACCGCGTGCATATGCCGGTGACCGGCACCCTGCGTGAAGTGGTTTATGTGCCGGGCGACCTGTTTTCAGTGAACAAAACCACCGCCGAAAATGTTCCGCGTCTGTTTGCCCGTAATGAGCGTCTGGTTGCCATCTTCGATACCGAGCATGGCCCGATGGCTATGGTTCTGGTTGGTGCCATGATTGTGGCCGCGATTGAAACCGTCTGGGCCGGACTGATTACCCCGCCGAAACGTCAGCTGAAAGTCACCGACTTCACTAACCCGCAGCCTGTTACCCTGCAGAAAGGTGAAGAAATGGGTCGCTTCCTGCTCGGTTCGACCGTTGTTCTCTGCTTCGGCAAGGATAAAATCGACTGGCTGGATCAGCTCAAAGCCGACTCGCCGCTGCGCATGGGCGAAGCCATCGCCAAAGCCGACTGATATATCTGTCAGCTCCGGGTTGCATAAAACCCGGAGCTCCCTGACAATTCCTTACATTGCCGGATGCCGGCATATCCTTCCAGCCGTGGTTAACACCGCCGAAATGGATCTTCTGACTTTAACTATCTCCGTGTAAGGAAATACGATGTTTAACCGTCTGCTTGCCAGTATCGTACTGCTGGCTGTATCCCTGTTTGTCTGCGCTGAAGAAGAAAGCGGCATGACTGCCCAGCAATTCTGGGACTCCCTTAACCGCCAGCAAGGCGACATTCCTCTCTATGGCACCGGCGCCACCCTGCATGTACCGGAAGGTTTCTACTTTCTTGATGGCAATGACAGTGAGCGTGTACTGGTAGATGTCTGGGGCAATATTCCGGGCCAGAATGTTCTCGGCATGCTGTTCCCTGCGGATCAGACGCCGTTTGATGACAATTCCTGGGCAGTAACCATTGAATATGAAGAAGAAGGCTACGTTTCTGACGAAGACGCTGCCGACATCGACTACAGCGAACTGCTGCAACAGATGAAGGATGATATCCGCGCAGAAAACAAAGAACGCGCCGCTATGGGTTATGAATCCATTGAGCTGATCGGCTGGGCTGCCACGCCTTATTACGATGCCAGCGCAAAGAAACTGCACTGGGCCAAAGAGCTGCGCTTTGGTGATGAAGAGCTGCACACGCTGAACTACAACATCCGCGTGCTGGGCCGTAAGGGCGTTCTGGTTCTGAACTTTATTGCCGGCGTTGACCAGCTGACAACCATCGAAAGCAATCTGAACAATGTGCTGAATATTGCCGAATTCGATCAGGGCTCAACCTATGCCGACTTTAATCCGGATATGGATAAGGTAGCGGCCTACGGTCTTGGCGCCCTGATCACCGGCAAGGTGCTGGCAAAAACAGGCTTCCTCGCACTGGCACTGGTATTCCTGAAAAAATTTGGTGTCTTTATCGTGCTCGGCCTTGCCGTTCTGGGCCGCAAGATGTTCAGCCGCAATAAAGAAGCCTGATGCTTTCCGGGTAGCGCTTCTGTGCGCTGCCCTTAACCTCCTGGCCCGGTTGGACAAATTGCGAAGTTCAGCACGGCTTCTCCAATATCACCGCGATATTATGACCAACGGCAACAATGCCTACACATTTATCAGCAATTGTCTGGGCAAGCACCTTTTATCCGGGGTAAGCTTCTGCATTCCTGATCAGTTTATGAATTACTGCAGCGGTGGGTAGACGATGTATATCGATACGGCTTCAACTTCAGATATATCTGCACTTTGTGACCTGGCGTCGCTGCTGGAAACACAGGAAGGTGACTTTTTTGGCCGCCGCCATCAGCAGGTACGCCGTCTGGGTAATCTGCTGCTGGCAAAAGAACATGCCCTGGTACTCTGCATCCGCGATCAGGAAGAAGTCATTGCCATGCTGACCCTGAGCAGCCTCAATCCCGGCAGCGACCAACCGGCCATTATGCGGCTGAATGATATGGCGGTACTGCCGGCGTATCAGGGTCAGGGAGCAGGCAGTATGCTGTTACAGGCCGCGATCAATCAGGCACGCCAGGCTGGCTGGAGCAAAATTGTTGTCCATCAGACCGATATAAACCCCACCATACAGCAGCAGCTGTCACGCTTTGGCTTTACTCCGGCCGGTCAACAGATACAACTGAGCCTGAGAGCCGATAAAGCTTCTCTCTCTGTTGCCTGATTCAGGCACGGCTCCAGTCAAAACTCAGCACATCAGCAATATTGCCGCTGTCCTGAACCAGCATTAATAAACGGTCGAGCCCCATTGCCACGCCGGCACAGTCTGGTAAGCCATGCTCCAGTGCCGCCAGTAAATATTCATCAATCGGACGGCCACCGGCTTCCTGCACAAAACGCCGCCGCTGCTCTTCTGCATCGGTCAGTTCGTGATAACCATTAGCCAGCTCAGCACCGTTGAAATACAACTCGAAACGCTGTGCCACCGCGACACCCTCAGTGTTGTTACTGACCCGCGCCAATGCCGCCTGTGAGGCCGGAAAATCATCGATAAACACCAGAGTATCTGCCGGCAGGGACGGTTCGACCTGATGACTCATAATCACATCCAGCCAGCCATCGCGGCTGAGCTGCAGATCCTGCCCCGCTAACTGCTGGCCCAGAACAGCGATCTGCTCATCGCTGGCAGAATGAACTTCCAGCCCGGCATAACGGCTCATGGCATCGCCATAGCTCAGGTTAAGCCGTGGCAGTTGCGGGTAACGGGCTGACAATAACTGCGTCACAAGCTCAGCAACTTCATCCATCAGCCGGCGATGATCAAAGCCTACCCGGTACCATTCCAGCATGCTGAATTCCGGATTATGACGCCGCCCGGCTTCACCACGGCGAAACACCCGCGCAATCTGAAAAATATCGCCACTGCCGGCACACAGCAGGCGCTTCATCGCATATTCAGGGGAAGTCTGCAGCCAGCGCTGTTCGCTGGTGCACATGGGCTCGATATTCGGATCAGAGACCGGTGCTGAGGCCAGTACCGGGGTTTCGACTTCGAGTACATCGCGGGCAGCAAAAAACTGCCGGATTTGCTGATTCATCCGGGCACGGGCACGCAGCGCATGCATTTCGGCAGAAGGTTGCCAGTTCATGGGTTACCTGTTGATGTCGGTATAAAAAAGACACAAAAAAGGGAGCCGTAAGCTCCCCTGTAACAGCGCCGAGGACTCAGGCGCGGCTGACGTAGTCGCCGCTGCGGGTGTCGATACGCAGCTTGTCACCGATATTAATAAACAGCGGCACTTTAACCACAGCACCGGTGGTCAGCGTGGCAGGCTTGTTACCGCCCTGAGCGGTATCGCCTTTCAGACCCGGATCGGTTTCCACCACTTCCAGCTCAACAAAGTTTGGCGGAGCGACGGTCAGTACAGCACCGTTGAACAGAGTGATGGTGTAGATTTCCTGTTCTTTCAGCCACTTCACCGTATCGCCCAGCGCTTCCTGAGAGGCGGCATGCTGTTCAAAAGAACCGTCGGTGGCCATGAAATGCCAAAATTCACCGTCGTTGTAGAGATATTCCATCTCCAGTTCCATCACATCGGCGCCTTCCAGCGAATCACCCGACTTGAAGGTTTTTTCCACCACACGGCCATTACGCAGGTTGCGCAATTTAACGCGGTTAAACGCCTGGCCTTTACCCGGCTTAACGTATTCGTTATCCAGAATGGAGCAGGGCTCGCCATCCAGCATGACTTTAAGACCTGATTTAAATTCGTTGGTAGAATAATTCGCCATGTAATAACCCGTTTTAAATTAATCGCTTCTTAGGAATTCATATCAAGTTGCCTATCATAACGCGATCTGCCGCCGCTGTTGAGGGCGAAGACTGGCAGCAGATTCTGGCTCAGGCATTCCGCCGTCCTCAAGAACTGCTGGAATACCTCGATTTGCCACTGTCAGAGATGCCTGAACGCCTGCAGGCCTGTCAGGAATTCGGCATGCTGGTACCCCGGACTTATGCCGCACTGATGCAGAGGGGCGACGCCGCCGATCCCCTGTTATTGCAGGTGCTGCCGCAGGCAACGGAAAACGAACACCGGCCAGGCTATATCACCGACCCACTGGCGGAAAAAGACACCAATATCCAGCCAGGGATTATTCACAAATACCGCGGCCGGGTACTGCTGCTGGCCACCAGCGGTTGTGCCGTTAACTGCCGCTATTGTTTCCGCCGCCACTTTGCCTATGGCGACAACCGCATCAGCCGCAAGCAGTGGGCAGAAGCGCTGAATTATGTCGCGACGGATAGCAGCATCAGCGAAGTGATCCTCAGTGGCGGCGATCCTTTACTGCTGCAGGATGATGCTCTGCAGGAACTGGTTACCCTGATAGAAGCCATTCCACATGTGCGTCGCCTGCGCATTCACAGTCGCCTTCCAGTCGTGATTCCGCAGCGTCTGACCCCGGCACTGCAAAGCCTGCTGAGCAACAGCCGTCTGCAGGTCAGCATGGTTCTGCATATCAACCATCCAACCGAACTCAGTGACGCCCTGCGCCTGCCATTACAGGCACTGCGTCAGAGCGGTATTACCCTGCTGAACCAAGCCGTATTGCTGAGAAAAGTGAACAACACGCTCGGTATTCTGTCTGATTTAAGCGAACGGTTGTTTGAATTTGGGGTGCTGCCTTATTACCTTCACCTGCTTGATTCAGTCCGGGGGGCTCATCATTTTGATATCAGCGAGCAGGAGGCCGTGTTTTTGTACCGGCAACTACTGGCTGAATTACCCGGATACCTGGTTCCACGCCTGGTTCGCGAGGAAGCAGGCAAAGCGAACAAGTCCCCAATCAACCTCGACAGGTAAACGGATATTGCCTATAAGGAAGTAGGCTTTTGCTATGAATCACATGCACTTACGGCAAAGTCGCTATACTGTGTATGAGGTTCGGCAAAAATCCGCCGGATGAAAAACTTTGGTTTAATCACAGCAGGATTGCATGGAAAGCCCGAAAACACCGATAAAACTGCACATACCGACAACGCCTCTCGCGCAGCCATCATTTTGTGCGGGCAATGTTGAGGGCGTTACCCAGTGGGCCAAAGAATTACCTATGGCCAACACCGGTGAAGCTGCACGTCAGTTATATCAGGCTATCCGCGAGCTGAATCAATGGAACACCGACCCGTTGCTGCGCTTTAAAGTGCTGGAAGTGGTGCGTCCTTACATCTATTCCATCTGCACCCTGCTGAATAAACACTTTCTGCAATCGTCTATATCACTGAACGATAAACAGCTGAAAATCGCCAATCTCAGTCAGGCGCTGCAGGGACATCTGGCCACCGGTTATAAGATGGTTGTGGCGCACAGCATCAGCCGTGTTGCACCGGCAGACAAGCCCTCCAAAGTGGTTACGCTGGCTATCCACCGCGCGATTTCCGATACCAATCAAACCATACTGCGTGCTTTCCAGCTGTATTGTCAGCCGCCGGAGCACGCCTGGCTGGAGATTAATCAGCTTTATCTGCTGGCAGAAATGCACAAATTGCTGACCTATAAAGTCAGTGACCGCCAGACCCGTTTCTTATCCACATCCACTATTCAGGATGTGTATATCCGCGCTCACCTGCTAGGAACCGCCAAGCCTAATAACCTGCGCCAGCAGGATCTGGCTCAACTGTACGATGCCAGCGAGCTGTGGGCGGAATCTGCTTCTCTGTCTGCCGCCGACGATGAGAGCGCTCTGTTTATTATTAATCTGCACCGTGATCGTCCGGGACAGTACCGCCAGCACCTGCGTGATGCACAAAAGCCGTTGTTCCGCAGCCTGAATACCGCGCAGCTGGTGCAAGCACTGAAACACTGGGCAGCCAATCCTAATGGCACCCATCAGATTACCGTTCCCGGCAAGCTCAGCGACAACCTGCTGTCCCACGCCATTCAGTCCTGGGGAATCCACTGGCAGCGCTCCTTCCGCCGTGCACATACCGAAGGCCAGCTGCGTATTTGCATCGGGCTTTCTGCAACCCACTATTACAGCGGTGGTCAGCAGGATTTCGAAAAGATGCTGGCCTCAGTTAAACCCAAGACTCTGGAAGGCGAGGTTGAGCGCAGCGTTGATGTCGGCAAAGCCAGCAGCGAAGGCGATGTCTGGGCTAATGCCTTCGATGCCGGCGGTGCCCGTATTGCCGAAAATACCGCACTGAATATTGATGCCATTGAGTTCATCAATAAACACAAGGCGCAGGAAGAAAGCAGTGACGAAGTCACCACAAAATACCCTGCACATCAGGTTGATCTGATTAATACCAGCCCGGGCGGTTACTGTATTCACTGGAACGGAGAAGTGCCGGCCAGTATTCAGGCCGGAGAATTATTAGGCATTCAGGAGCGCGGAGTTAAACACTGGTCCATCGGTGTGATCCGCTGGATTCGTCACCTGCGCGATCAGGGTACACAGCTCGGCGTTGAACTGTTAGCCCCAAAAGCCGAGGTCGGCGCAGCGCGGTTACTGCAGAAAACCGGCAGCAACGGTCCCTATATGAGAGCGTTGCTGTTGCCCGCAATCAAGGCCATTGCTCAGCCTGCAACACTGCTTCTGCCGCGCATCCCCTTCCGCACAGGCAATAAGGTCGAATTAATGTATCCTGAATTACAGGGTCGTTATCAGCTGACCAAGCGACTGACATCAACCAGCAGTTTCAGTCAGTTTCAGTTCCGCAGTGCCGGTGCAGCCAGTCAGGCTCAGTCATCAGGGATGCAGCAAACGCCGGGACTGGGTGAAGATGACTTTGATTCCATCTGGAACAAACTCTGATCCTATATACCACCATCTGATCGTTTTAAAATGCCCTTCTGACCGTTTTGTCACACCCGGTCATTTTTTTTTTACTCACGGGCTCTATAATCGCTTTTTTATTTACCAGAGGTTGGCATGTCGACAAGTCGGGACACATTGCATCTGCTGTTGCTCACAGAAACCCAGAATGATGCCGAAAGCCTGGTGAGTCTGATGCGTAATTCCGGCAGCGCCACCCGGGCGCATCAGATTACCTCACTGGCAGACCTGAACGAACAGCTTCAGGAAAAATCCTGGGATCTTCTGGTTGCTCAGCCAGACGTTAATGGCATCAGCTATGATGATTTGCTGAAGCAGATCAAGCGACTGAATAAAGACCTGCCCGTCATTCTGATCACTGAAGATGTCGATGCCATGATTATGGAAGCGGCCATCAAACGTGGCGCCTGTACCGTGGTTCCCATTGACGAAAGCAATCTGCTGCTGCTGGTTATCCAGCGGGAATTACGCCATTTGCGCACCCGTCGTGAACTGCGGACACTGGAAGTTCGTATCCGTGATGCCGAAAAGCGCTGCCAGAATCTGCTCGAAAGTTCAAAAGATGCGGTGGCCTATATTCACGACGGTATGCACGTCTACGCCAATCAGGCCTATCTCGAACTCTTTGGTTATGCGTCAGTAGAAGAGCTGGAAGGTATGCCGATCATGGATATGGTCGACAGCTCAGGTCAGGCCGGATTTAAAAGCTTTCTGAAAACCTATCATGCCGAACAGGGCAGCAGTCAGGAGCTGAAAACCACCGGCATCAACGACAAGGGCCACACCTTTCCGATGCTGATGACCTTCTCTGCGGCCACTTATGGTGATGAACGCTGTACTCAGGTCGTTATCCGCACTAATGCCGATAACAGCGAACTGGAAGCCAAACTGAAAGAAATCAGCAGCCGTGATCTGATGACAGGCTTGTACAACAAGCCCTACTTCAATGCCCGTCTGGAAGAAGCCGTCGACAGCGCTGTATTAAAAGGTGCTAAAGGTGCAGTGCTGTATATCAACATTGACCATTTCGGCAAAATCAAAAGCGAAATTGGCATCAGCAACGCCGATACCGTGATCAGTGAAATTGGTAACTGCCTCAAAGCACAGATCAATGAGAAAGACGTACTGGCCCGTATTGGTGAGGATATTTTCACCTGCATGCGTATGGGCGCCGATGCCGAATCCGCATTGCAGTTTGGCGAGCGCCTGCGCGATAAGATTGAGCATCTCTTAATTGATATCGGCAACCGCACCGTTACAGTGACCGCCAGTATCGGCCTGTCACTGATTACCGAAAACAGTTCACGGCCGGAAGATATTCTGCAGCAATCGCATCATGCATCCGATGATGTGCGTAAGCAGGCTGGCCATGAGCGTGGCAATGGCGTTCATCTCTTCCTGCCAAAAGAAATGGACGAGCCGCAACAGAGCAGCAACCTGCAGCAAACGCTGACTGACGCCATCCGCAATAACAGCTTCCGCCTGCTGTTCCAGCCGATGATCAGCCTGCGCGGCGAAGAAACCGAACACTATGAAACCTTACTGCGTCTGCATCATCCGAATGGCGATGAGTTGTCTGGCGGTGATTTCCTGAACAACACTGATATCAGCGATGATCTGAAGCGCAAGATTGACCGCTGGGTTATTCTGCACACCACTAAATTACTGGGTGAACATCGGGCGAAGGGGCATAACACCCGGATGTTTATCAACCTGTCAGCCGCATCCCTGGCCGATGACACTCTGCCCGGCTGGATTGGTGTCGCAATCAACGCCGCCAAGCTGCCAAAAGGTTCGGTGATCTTCCAGTTCAATGAAGAAGACGCCAGCCGTCTGCTGAAACAAACTCAGCAATTCAGCCACTCGCTGATGGAAAAAGGCATTCCGGCGGCACTCAGCCGTTTCGGCTGCGCGCTGAATCCGATGCAGACCCTGAAACACCTGGCGGTTGATTACGTTAAAGTTGATGGTTCCTTTACTCAGGAACTGGGACAAAACCCTGAAGCGCAGAAACACCTGAAAGCCCTGCTTGAAGGTCTGCACGAAGAAGAAAAACGCACCATTGTGCCATTGGTTGAAAGCGCAAACTCTGTTGCTTCACTCTGGCAGCTGGGGGTTCACTTTATTCAGGGCTACTACGTTCAGCCACCACAGAGCGCAATGAGCTACAACTTCAGTGACGAAAATGAAGAGTAATCACTGAGTCACAAAAAAGCCCGGCAAGTACCATGATACTGAGCCGGGCTTTTTTTGTGGCTGTTGCGGAGTGTTTTACTCAAGAATATCGCGGTCGCGATAGCCCAGCAGGTACAGAATACCATCCAGCCCAAGCGTCGAAATCGCATTCTTAGCGTTTTCCCGCACCAGAGGTTTGGCGCGGAATGCAATGCCCAGACCAGCAATGCTGAGCATCGGCAGGTCGTTGGCACCGTCGCCGACAGCGATGGTCTGCTCCAGACGAATGCCTTCTTTCTCCGCCAGCTCACGCAGTAACTCGGCCTTACGCTGACCATCCACCACACGCCCGGTCACCCGGCCGGTGACTACACCATCTTCCATTTCCAGCTCATTGGCATACACATAGTCGATGCCCAGCTTGTCCTGCAGATAACGGCCAAAGTAATTAAAGCCACCCGACAGAATGGCGGTTTTATAACCCAGCGCTTTCAGATTACGGATCAGGCGCTCAGCGCCTTCGGTAACCGGCAGTTGTTCGGCAATTCCCTGCAGCACATCGCCACTCAGGCCTTTGAGCAGCGCCACACGCTGTTCGAAGCTCTGGATAAAGTCCAGTTCCCCCTGCATGGCACGCTCGGTGATTTCCGCCACCTGCTCACCCACACCGGCCGCCCGGGCCAGCTCATCAATCACTTCTGCTTCAATCAGGGTTGAATCCATATCGAAGCAAACCAGACGACGGGTACGACGGTAAACGTTGTCTTCCTGGAAGGCGATATCCACGCCCAGTTCATTGGCAACCTGCAGAAACTGAGCGCGCATCACGCTTTGTTCAGCATCTCCACGCACCGAGAACTCGACGCAGGCACGGGTGTTCTGCTCAGTCTGCACCAGAGGAACACGCCCGGACAGACGGTTAATCTGATCAATATTCAGACCATGCTCAGCCACAATCGCCGTAATACGGGCAATAGCATCGGCTTCAATGGCACGGGCCAGCAGCGTAATAATATGACGCGGCTTGCCCTGACCATTAACCCAATGCTCGTAGCTTTCCGGTGTAACCGGCGTAAAACGGACAGACAGGCCCAGCTCGTGAGCCTTAAAGAGCACATCTTTTAATACCGGTGCCGATTCGGCACGGGAAGGAATGGCGGCCAGGATCCCCAGCGACAAGGTGTCGTGGATTTCGGCCTGGCCAATATCAAGAATGGTGACATCATATTGCGCCAGAATGGCGCTGATGCTTGAGGTTAACCCGGGCTTATCGGCCCCAGTCACTCGGATTAGAACCAATTCAGTCACGGACGTTACACCTGCAGGCAGATCAGTTTGATGCAATTACAGTTTGCCGGCGTCAGCTTTGGCAGCAGCAACAACCGCACGCAGCTCTTCGATCAGCTCAACGGTTTCATGTACAGACAGCGCGCGTACGCGGTCAACGCTCATCAGGTACAGACCTTTTTCCAGTTGTTGCAGCTTATCTTGCAGAGACTGTTTCACGTCGCTCATGGTGAATCCCCATTCATCAAAATTATAAATTCGGTTTACAGCATGCCGGATGATCATCCGCTGTCCTCAAATAAGAGGACTGACAATTGCCGTTTCGCCCTAGCGTTACTGCAGGCGGCGCATATAATACCACCAATGTTGAGGAAATCTTCGTTTGTTTGAGTAATGTGATGCGGATCGCCAGCCTGATTGGGCAAAAGTTGAATACAAGTCAAATTTGCGGCCTGCTCGCAGCCTTTCTGATTTTACTGACAGGCCTGTTGATCAGCAGCCTGACATACACCCATCTGGAAACTCAGCTGTCTGCAAAGCTGCGTCAGGATGCACAGCGCCAGTTACAGCGTCTGACCGTTGCCCTCGCACCCAGCCTGCTGCGTCAGGACCGCATCAGTATCAGCCTTACCCTGAGCGACTGGAGTAAGGGACCCGAAATCGATGCCATCCGTGTACTCAATGCCAGCCAGCAGGTCATCGCCGAAAGTGGCCGGCCATCACCGGACAGCATTGAGATCAGCCAGCCGGTTACTCAGGACAATCTGTCCATTGGGCTACTGCGCGCCGACATCAATCTCAGCAGCGCGGAACAAACTGCCCGCCGCTATTTTGCCCTCGGATTAATTGCCAGCGCATTGGCAGCACTGTTGGCAGCTCTTGTCGTGTATCAGCTGAGCGAACGCTATCTCCATTATTTACGCCAGTTACAACAACGCCTGTCTAACTGGCAGGAAGGCAAAGACCTGCTGCACCTGCCACCACCACCGCTTTTGTCCGACCTGAAACAGCTGCACAGCACCCTGAATAACATTGCCATTAAAGAGCAACAGCAACGTGCGATGCAGGAAGCGCTGGGACGTTTTATTTCTGCTCCGCCGGCCACAGGTGAGCTGCTGCGTTACCATGAATGCGCACTGCTGTTTATTGAGATTCAGGATCTCGAAATTCTGCAGAACCGTCTGAGTGCTGAGCAACTGAGTAAAACCCTCAACCAATATCACCGGCTTTTGTCCCATGCGGCCAAACTTTATAACGGCAAGCTGGATCGTTATCTGGGAGATGGTGTTGTAATGCTGTTCGGTATGTCACGCGACCCGCAATCAGGACACGGTAATGAAGCCCTGCACTGCCTTTATGCCGCGCAATTATTCCTCGGCCTGATCGCTCATCTTCGCGATCACGACAGCAAAACACTGCCGGTCGAATTCCGCGTTGCTGCCCACTGGGGCCCGGTACTGATGGCACCATTAAGTGATGATGAGCAAATCCAGTGCAGCCTGATCGGCGATACAGTGCACTGGGCTTCCCATCTTGCTACCAGTGGTGAAGAACGTCGCCTGCTGGTCAGTCAGGAGCTGCTCAGCCATATCCCTCAGGATGCAGGTATTGCCTGGGAAGAAGGGCCGATGGTATCCGATTTACACGGACGTGAGCAGGCCAGCTATTGGCTTAACAGTCTGGCCGAAAAGAACCAATTGTTAATTCAGCGGCAGATCAAACATATCACCGCAATGACAGAAAATGCCTGAAGATCTTTTATTCCCCAAAACACAAAAGAAAATAAAAACATTGCCAATTTGAACTATTCCAGACCTCTACTAAGGTTATCTGTGAAACCAACAGTAGAGGATACTATCCATGGTTCTTCGCAAATCTGGCCTGGCAGCGGCAGTGCTGCTGGCCTGCAGCCCCGCTGCTTTTTCTGACGATTTAAATATTAATGGCTTCATGAATGTAACCGCCGGCAATCTGTCCACCGAAGATATTTCACTGGATGGTTACGATGACGGCGTTTCATTCGATGTCGGCACAGTGGTTGGGCTACAGATGTCCAAGCAGGTCAACGACACAACATCAGCCACCGTCCAGTTAATATCCCGCGGCAGCGATAACTACAGTACTGAAGCATCCTGGGCATATGTTACTTACGCAGCCAATGAAAATACCGACATCCGTATGGGTCGTCTGCGTACACCATTTTTCTATTATTCAGACTTCCTTGAAGTAGGCTACGCCTATAACTGGGTGCGTCCGCCTTCAATTGTTTATCGTCTGGATGCATTTTCATCCATCAGTGGTGTTGATGTGACACACCGCTTCGCCATCGGCGGCATGGACGGTTCTATCCAGGCTTACACCGGTCGCTACAATGACGACTTTACGCTGAGCGGCGACACCTACCACATTGAACTGCGCCGCGCGGCGGGCTTGGTTTTCAGTCTGAATTCCGGTGATTTCGGTGCCCGTCTGAGTTATCACCAGGCAGATCTGACTTTAGATGTAGATCCTACTGGTGGTCGTGCACTGGATAACCTTGCAGCAGGCGGTGCTCTTGCTGGCGTCGGTGATGAGTTCACTGCCGATGAAGATAAAGCCAAGTTCTATCAGGCATCCGTGTCATACGATAACGGCAGTACTGCGGTAATTGCTGAATGGACTGCATTGGACCAGACCACCGCATTACTCAACGATGACAGCGCCTATCTGATCAGTGCTGCCCAGCGCTTCGGTGATGCAACAGTGCACCTGACCTATACCGTTGCAGAAGATGATCTTGAGTCTGGTGTTGTCGGTCAGGTCCAGAAAAATGCAGAGTCCAAAGAAAACAGTATTATCCTCGGGATGCGTTATGACTACGACAGCAGTACAGCGTTTAAAGTCGATATTCAACAGCATGACGAAGAACTGGTTAATGGTGCAAAAGGTGAATCCGGCCTGCTCTACAATGTCGGTATGAGTCTGGTATTTTAAGGAGAGAGTATATGAATATGTTTAAAGTGATCTCCCGACTTGCCATTGCCATGACGTTCTTTGTCACTGCTCTGGCCAATGCCGAAGTTGCTGTGATTGTCAGTGCTTCCAACGCCAACTCTGCACTGGATCAGGATACCATTTCACGGGTTTTTCTGGGAAAGACGTCGAACTTCCCCGATGGCAGCCAGGCGATTCCCGTCGATCAGAACGAAGGTTCTGCCAGCCGTGAAGCCTTTAACGATAAAGTGCTGGGCAAAAGCTCCAGCCAGTTAAAAGCCTACTGGTCACGACTGATCTTTACCGGTAAAGGTACTCCGCCAAAAGAATCTGGCTCAGATGCCGACATCAAAAATCTGGTCGCTAAAAACCCTAACCTTATCGGTTATGTCGACTCATCTGTCGTGGATAGCTCGGTTAAGGTTGTCTTTAAATTCTGATTTTATTCAGAAGTTAAAGACACTAAAAAGGCGCTTCGGCGCCTTTTTTATGTCCGTAAATAAAAACCAGGAATATTCGCTGCACTTTCAGCCCTTATGACCGAAACCCTGCTGAACTTCGACCATTCTGTTCAATACCCGTAAAACAGGCTGATAATCCTGCGACGGATCAAGCCATTGCAATGCACTGACACCGGCCTCAATAGTCGACAACCCACCACGTTGCTGTGATGCACGTATTGCATAACCACTGGGTTGCTGTGGTGTTAAAGCGATATGAGGTAAATCATTCAGCCAGGGATTCAGGTGCAATAAACGCCGGACTTTACGCCAGGTTCCATCCAATATCAGTAATTGCCGAATTTGAATACGCGCGTCTTCTGCCAATGCGGGTTTATGTGTAAACGGATACAGCAGAGCTGTTGCACTCTGCTCACCTGCAGCAAAAATATCCTGTGGTTGCAGACAATCAGCCACCAGTAAACGACTGCCGGCAATGCTTTTATGCAGTAAGGGGGCGGTTGATAAAGGATGACGCGCCTCGGTAGGATCCTGCCAGATAATCAGTTCTACCGGACTGGACAAAACGTGGATGTACGGACACAGACAAACCGACAGAGGACGCCGGCACTGTTCACAGTGCCGGCGCTTCTGAACAAACTCTGAGCTCATTTTTTCCGCGGTTTAAGCAACGATTTAAGAAAGTGACCGGTGTGTGAAGCTTTATTCTTCACCACCTCTTCCGGCGTTCCTTCGGCAATAATATAACCACCTTTGGAACCACCTTCAGGGCCAAGATCAACAATCCAGTCGGCGGTTTTAATCACATCCAGATTATGCTCAATCACCACAATGGTATTGCCGTCATCGCGCAGGCGATGCAATACCGCCAGCAGCTGCTCGATATCATGGAAGTGCAGGCCGGTGGTCGGCTCATCCAGAATATACAGCGTTTTACCGGTATCGCGTTTCGATAATTCCTTCGCCAGTTTTACCCGCTGAGCTTCACCACCAGACAAGGTTGTCGCTGCCTGGCCAAGGCGGATATAACTCAGGCCAACATCCATCAGCGTCTGTAATTTACGCGCCACCGCCGGAATAGCGTCGAAGAATTCACGTGCATCTTCAACCGTCATATCCAGCACTTCGTGGATATTTTTACCTTTATAACGGATATCCAGCGTCTCGCGGTTGTAGCGCTTGCCTTTACAGATATCACAGGGAACGTAGATATCAGCCAGGAAGTGCATTTCTACCTTAATAACGCCATCACCCTGACAGGCTTCACAACGGCCACCTTTCACGTTGAATGAAAAACGTCCGGCTTTATAACCACGGGAACGGGATTCCTGCGTACCGGCAAATAATTCCCGTACCGGGGTAAAAATACCGGTGTAGGTTGCCGGGTTGGAACGTGGTGTCCGTCCGATCGGGCTCTGATCAATATCGACAACTTTATCCAGCTGCTTCAGGCCAACGATCGAATCGTACTCAGCGGCTTTCAGGGTCGTGGCACCATTTAACGCTGTTGAAGCCAACGGGAATAATGTGCGGTTAATCAGAGTGGATTTACCTGAACCCGATACTCCGGTCACGCAGGTCATCAGTCCCAGCGGAATGGTCAGGTCGACATTATTCAGGTTATTACCACGGGCGCCTTTTAACTGCAGAACCTTATTCTGATCATAAGGCGTACGTTTTTCCGGTACATGGATAGAACGCTTGCCGGATAAGAACTGTCCGGTAACCGAGTTCGGATTAGCAAACACCTGCTCCGGCGTGCCCTGCGCAATCACTTCGCCACCATGCACACCAGCCCCGGGACCGATATCAATTAAATAATCGGCGCTGCGGATGGCATCTTCATCGTGCTCAACCACCAGTACGGTATTTCCCAGATCGCGCAGGTGAAACAGGGTCTTCAGCAGGCGGTCATTATCGCGCTGATGCAGACCGATAGAAGGTTCATCGAGAATATACATAACGCCAACCAGACCGGCACCAATCTGCGACGCCAGACGGATACGCTGCGCTTCACCACCGGATAACGTATCCGAGCTGCGGTTCAGCGTCAGGTATTCGAGTCCGACGTTAACCAGAAAACGCAGGCGCTCGCGGATTTCTTTCAGGATTTTTTCGGCAATTTCACCACGATGGCCAGCCAGGTGAAGCTCCGTAAAATAATCAAATGCCTGCTCAACCGGCATCGCTGTACAGGCATGAATGGTTTTATCGCCGACAAACACATTACGTGCTTCAACCCGCAGACGTGAGCCTTCACAGGATGGGCATGGCTGTACACTGAGATATTTACTCAGTTCTTCGCGCACCATCTGCGAATCGGTTTCGCGGTAGCGACGTTCGAGGTTTGGCAGCACACCTTCAAAAGGATGCGCCTTGATAATCTGGTCGCCACGGGAATTGACGTAATTAAAATTCACCGCTTCATCGCCACTGCCGTAGAGCAGCAGGTCGCGTTGTTTAGCGGTTAATTTGCCGAAGTTTTTCTCAATATCAAAACCATAGTGCTCAGCCACCGAACTCAGCATCTGATAATAGTAAATGCTGCGTCTGTCCCAGCCGCGGATCGCACCTTCGCCAATGCTCAGATTCTGATCGTGCACCACCAGCTCCGGATCAAAATACTGTTTTACACCCAGACCATCACAGCTGGTACAGGCACCGGCCGGATTGTTAAAGGAGAACAGACGCGGTTCCAGCTCGGATAAGCTATAACCACAGTGCGGACAGGAAAATTGTGACGAAAACAGCAGAGGCTCGGCTTTGTCGTCATCCATCGAGGCCACAAGAGCCAGGCCACCGCTCAGCTCCAGACAGGTCTCCAGCGACTCTGACAAACGCTGTTCAATACCTTCTTTCACCTTAAAACGGTCAACCACAACTTCTACGCTGTGCTTACGGCGTTTATCCAGCTCCGGCGTATCGTCCAGGTCGCACACCAGACCATTCACCCGTACGCGGATAAAACCCTGCGAGCGCAGGCTGTCGAATACGTGCAGATGCTCACCTTTACGGTCACGCACCACCGGCGCCAGAATCATATGCTTACTGTCATCCGGCAAATCCATAATGCTGTCGACCATCTGACTGACAGTCTGAGCTTCCAGCGCAACTTCGTGATCAGGGCAACGCGGCACACCGACACGGGCAAACAGCAAACGCAGGTAATCGTAGATTTCGGTAACCGTACCAACGGTCGAGCGGGGGTTGTGTGAAGTGGACTTCTGTTCGATGGAGATAGCCGGTGACAGACCTTCAATCAGATCAACATCGGGCTTTTCCATCATCGACAGGAACTGACGGGCATAGGTCGACAGAGACTCAACGTAACGGCGCTGCCCTTCGGCGTAGAGCGTATCAAATGCCAGAGAGGATTTGCCCGAGCCACTCAGCCCCGTAATAACAACCAGCTTGTCACGGGGAATATCCAGATCGATATTTTTGAGATTGTGGGTACGGGCCCCTCTCACCTGAATCTTATCCATAGACGGCTCATCACATCAGAGAAAAGCCGCCATTGTAGTTCAGGCAGAGGTTGAGTTCAGCCGCTTATTCAACTGATTCGTGCAACAGCTCTTCCATATACTCTTTAGCCCAGTTCACAGCCTGAATACGGTTGCCCGCACCAATCTTTTTGAACAGGTTATAAATATGGGTTTTAACTGTATGCATGCTGACGTTGAGCTTGTCCGCAATTTCGATATTAGTCGCGCCAGTCGCAGTTAAACGCAGGATCTGCTTCTCGCGCTTGGTCAGTACCGTGGTGGTGGTGGTCATTTTACGCGGCTTATGGCGGGTGCGTTCCAGATACTGCCCAACCAGCTGACGCGGCAGCCAGTATTCGCCTTCAAACAGGCCAACAATGCCTTTGCTCAGCTGTTGTTGTGAACACTCACGATAGAACAGACCATTGACCATTGGCCAGGCCATCAGGCGTTCAACCGGATGATTATGCGGAGTATTGAAGAAAGCCACCTTGATATCCACCGGCTGCTCGTACACCTGCTCCAGTAAATCATGCAGTTTTTCCGGGCGTGCGCATTCAGCGTCAACCAGCACAAGCGTTTTACAGGGGTAACGATTCCAGTCTTCACGCCATTCAGGCACGCTGACCAGCTGGCAGTCGATATTTGTACGCTGGTGAATGTAACCAATGAGAATGGAATTCTGCAGATTTTGTTGGCCGAATAAGATAATGCGACGACCTGGGAGGCTTGCCTGACGATCCATAACATAACTCCTTTATGCCTGTTGCTGATCCTTAACCGGTCTTCCAAAACCAGTGCTAAGAGTGTACGCAATCCAATGCAAATTGCCACTTGAGCATGACTTTTTTTCGTAGTTTTACGGATTGACCCACGGCTTTTTGAAGAACTTCCGTACCATTCCCGGGTCTGTCCGAAGCAACCGTAAACAAGCAATCTGCAGATAACCGTGCTTAAGACTTAATCCACAGACGGCATTGCTGTTAAACTGGCGCACTTTTTAGCTGTACCAACCGGAATACCAGTGAGTATGTCGAGTTCTACCTCTCCAGAAACTGAGCACAGCGGCATTTCTGCCGTCGAACAGCGTGCAGTCGTCTCCCTCGCGTCACTCTATGCCCTGCGTATGCTGGGGCTGTTTATGGTGCTGCCGGTGATGATGATCGAAGGACAGAAGCTCGATGGCGCTACGCCACAACTGCTTGGTCTGGCGATGGGGGTCTATGGCCTCACTCAGGCGCTGCTGCAGATTCCCGCCGGAACCCTGTCGGACCGCTTTGGCCGTAAACCTATTATTATTGGTGGCCTGCTGATTTTTGCTCTTGGCAGTCTGATCGCCGCCAGCGCCGACAGCGTGTACGGTGTTATTCTTGGCCGCGCGCTACAGGGTGGTGGCGCCATTGCCAGTGCGATTATGGCACTGGTTACGGATCTGACCCGCGAAGAGAACCGCATGAAAGCGATGGCGTCTATTGGCGCCAGCATCGGCCTGTCTTTTTCTGTCGCATTGGTACTGGGGCCATGGCTTGCCGGATTAGGCGGTCTGAGCCTGATTTTTGGCCTGACCGGCGTACTTGCCCTGCTGGGCATTCTGGTAACGCTGTTTGTTATTCCAACACCACCCGTTTTGCCCCATCGCGATGCCTCAGCGGTACTGAGCGAAGTCGGTGTTCAGCTGCGTAATACCCAGCTGTGGCCGCTCAATCTGGGAATATTCCTGCTGCACGCCTTAATGGTGGCTATTTTTATCGCCATTCCCGGACAATTGCTGAAGCTGGACTTACCGGCAGAGCATCACAGCTGGCTGTATTTACCGGTACTTCTCAGTGCCTTTGTATTAATGGTGCCCTTTATCATCATCGCCGAGAAACGCCGCAAAATGAAAAGCGTAGTGATTACCGGTGCCTGTGTTATTGCCCTCAGCCTGTTTGGTATGTCAGCCGCCGCTGAAATGTGGCATTGGGTGGTGCTGCTGTTGCTGTATTTCTGGGGATTTAATCTGATGGAGGCCAGTCTGCCATCCTGGCTGAGCAAGATTGCTCCGGCCGGCGCCAAGGGCAGCGCCATGGGCATTTATTCCAGCATGCAGTTCCTCGGCGCCTTTGCCGGCGGCAGCCTCGGCGGCTGGCTGATGAGCCAGTACGGCAGCAGTGCATTATTTGTCGGACTGGGGGCATTAGTGATACTTTGGGTGCTGCTTATGTCACAGTCTTCCGCCCCGCAACACCTTACCAGTGTTCGTCTGGACAGCACGGATGGCTGCAGCGAACAACAACTTGCACAATTGATGGCACTGGCCGGAGTCTCGGAAGTCAGTCTGCTTGCCAGTGAAGGCGCAATCTATTTAAAAGTCAGTGCTGATGCCTTTGATCGAACACAGGCATTGGCCATCATTCATTCCACAGGAGAAGAGCATGGGTCGCAGCGTTAATAAAGTGACACTCATTGGTACTCTGGGTCGTGACCCTGAAGTTCGTTATATGCCGAATGGCAACGCCGTGGCCAATCTGACACTGGCCACCGACGAAAGCTACAACGACAAACAGACCGGCCAGAAAGTAGAATCCACCGAATGGCACCGTATTACGGTATACGGCAAGCTGGCAGAAATTATTCAGCAATACCTGAAAAAAGGCTCAAAAGCCTACTTCGAAGGTAAACTGCGTACCCGCGAATGGGAAAAAGACGGCGTTAAACGCTACACCACCGAAATCATCGCCAACGATATGATGATGCTCGATGGCCGTGGCGACAATATGGGGTCTTATTCAGCGCCATCGCAGACAATGAGCCAGCCTATGGGCATGAATGCACCACAGGGTTATCAGCAGGCTCCTCAGGCAGCACCACAGCAAGCTCCGATGGCCGCACCTCAGGCTCCGCGTGGCTATCAGCAAGCTCCGCAACAGGCACCGCAGCATGTTCCGCAACAGGCTCCACAGCATGCTCCGCAACAGCCGGCCTATCAGGGTGGTTACCAGCAGCCAGCTCAGGCTCCGGTGCAACAGCCGCAGCACGCACCACAGCCAAGCAACAGCTTTGACGATTTTGATGACGATATCCCGTTCTGATTAACCGCCCCGGCGGTTATAAGAGCAATAAAAAACCCTGCCAATGCAGGGTTTTTTATTGTCTGTCAGCGGGGCCGTCCGGTTATGGCCGTTGCAACTCAGCCGGCATGGGCGCAGTAACCGCCTGCAGGAAGGTCTGAATGGCCTGATTATCATCGTCACTCAGCGTTCGCCCTAACTGCACTTTTGCCATGATGTCGATGGCGTCCTTCAGCTCTGCCACAGAACCATCGTGAAAATAAGGTGCGGTCTGTACCACATGACGTAACGGTGGCACTTTGAATACCCGGCGGTCGCTTTCCTTACCGGTAAATGCCATACGGCCAATGTCTTCCTGCGAGCCGGTATGCTGCGTGTAGTCGGCCACAATGCCAAACTTCTGGTAAGAGGTTCCGCCCAACAAACGGCCATTATGGCAGCCTGCACAGCCGGTATTGATAAAGGTTTTTAACCCCTCTTTCTGTGCTGCGTTCAGAGCCTGAGCGTCGCCCTGCAGATAGCGGTCGAAAGCCGAGGTGGTTACCAGATGCTCCTGATATGCGCTTAACGCTTTACCCCAGTTGGCGGCGGTGACGCCATCATCGTACAGCGCATTAAAACCTTCGTTCAGATCTGACAGAGCCTTAATAACCGCCAGCGCTTCATCGGTCGAAGCATGAGCATAGGCCGGTGGCGCCGTCAGTGCGCGTATCGCCTGATCCGCCAGAGATTCCCGGTCGCCGGTCCAGTGCATGCTGATCTGCGGCACGATATCGACAATGGTCGGCGTATTCCGCTTACCTTGCCGGCCGAAGGCTCCCAGCGCGGTTTTGCGTCCATCGGCCCCGCCTTTACTCTGTTCATGACAGGTACCACAGTTAGTGCCATCGCGACCGATACGGGTATCAAAGAACAGCACCCGGCCCAATGCTGCTTCGGCTTTTGAAAAATGCGGTTTGGGCGCTTCTCCTGAGCCAAATACAGCCTGAGCCTGCTGTTGCAGAGCATCTGCACTGGCAGGTGCCGATAACATGGCGCTCAAAGCAGCAAAAGCCATCAGGCCCACTGTGAAAGGGGTCGCTGCGACCCGGCGGATTGTCGGGATCATAAATTACTCTTCATCAGGTTAAGTGCAGTAAGCGGCGTAGGACGGAGACGACTCATGAGAGTTCCACCGGCTGCTGAACAACACTATCCCAGTAAAGCATCAAAAGGCTCGATCATAACGCTCTCACCTTCTTCGACCCGGCCACGCATCTGCTCCAATACGATGTAGCAATTAGCCTGACTCATCGAACTGAGCACACCGGAGCTTTGCCCACCGGTTGGCCGCACCACTATCTGGCCCTGTTCATTCAGTTGCCAGATACCACGCTGAAAGTCCGTACGTCCCGGACTTTTGCGGATAACACTGGCGGCAACTGCCGGCAGACGCAGCGCTGCTGTCTGTGTTTCACCGACCAGTTTGCGCAGCATCGGCACCGCCAGCTGATGCATGGTCACCAGTGCCGATACCGGATTACCGGGCAAGCCGATAAATACGCTGTTGGGCAGACGGCCGCTGGCAAAGGGCTTACCCGGTTTAATCGCCAGCTTCCAGAAACTGATTTCGCCAAGCTCGGCGAGAATATCTTTGGTGTAGTCGGCTTCACCCACCGATACACCACCAGAGGTAATGACCACATCGGCCTGACGATCGGCCTGAATAAAGGCCTGACGCAGTGCTTCGGGGTTGTCATCCACTTTGCCCAGATCCAGCAGGTCACAGCCAAGGCGTCTGGCAACAGCCGCCACGGTAAAGCTGTTGCTCTGATAAATCTGCCCATCTGCCAAAGGCTCACCCGGCATCACCAGCTCATCACCGGTCGCCAGCAATGCAACTTTCAGTCGCGGCCGCACACTGACCCCGGCAATGCCAATACTGGCCAGCAGGCCAACGTCCGCCGCACGCAGACGCCGCCCGGCATGCAGAATCACCTGCCCTGCACGGATATCCTCGCCGCAATAGCGCACGTTATCGCCCTGTGGCGCTGAGGCCTGAAACTGCACCCGGCCGTTTTCCAGCACGGTGGCATTTTCCTGCATGACCACGGTGTCGGCTCCGGCAGGCAGCAGTGCGCCGGTCATAATACGGACACACTCCCCCTGACCAACGCTGCCGCTGAAGGGATGACCAGCCATACTTTTACCCAACAGGGTTAATTCGCAACCGGCATTTAAATCGGCAGCCCGCACGGCATAACCATCCATTGCGGAGTTATCTGCCGGGGGAACATTCAGTGTGCTGCAGACATCATCAGCCAGCACCCGACCCAGCGCCTCCTCCAGCCTGATGAGCTCTTTATCGCTCCGTGTTTCGATACCGCCCAGTAAGCTTTCCAGTGCCTGATCCAGCGGTGTCAGACCCGGCATATCACAGGATGCCATCAGCCCATCTCCTCAACACTGCAGTGCACACTGAGCCAGTCCTGCAAACGGGCTTCCAGCTGATCGCCGGGCAACAGAGGTCCAACACCAGCCGGGGTACCGGTCATAATGATATCGCCCGGATTCAGCGTGAAAATCCGGCTCATATGGGCAATCAGCGGCAGCAAAGGGAACAGCATATCGGCACTGTTCCCCTGCTGTTGCACCTGACCATTACGCACCAGGGTCAGACTCAGCTGCTGCCAGTCTTCCACCCGCGAGGCGGCAACAAAATCACTCAGCGGACAGGCGCCATCAAAGCCCTTGGCGATTTCCCAGGGTTGGCCTTTCGCTTTCAGTCCGTCCTGCACATCACGCAGGGTCAGATCCAGGCCAAGGCCCACACCAGCAATAGCGGCCGGAACGTCATCTTCAGCGGCATGACATAAGCGCTGACCAATCAACACCGCGATTTCCAGTTCGTGATGCACAGCCCCCTGCCCCTGTGGGATACGGAACGATGGCGCCATAGACACCGCAGCGTCAGCGGGTTTGATAAACAGAATCGGCTGGCTGGGAATGGGGTTATTCAGTTCACGGGCGTGTTCAGCATAGTTACGTCCGACACAGACAATTTTGCCGGTTAAATGGGTAAAGGGCTGACCTTCGAGGATGGGGAAATACATAAAAAAACGGCCTGATCAGGATCACAGGCCGTTACTATCCCTTGTCACCCGGCTCGCCGGGAGAAGGATCTAGTCCGCAGGACTCGGGCGCACCAGTTCGGCCAGCTCGCGATGTACAGCCTGCGGATCGGCCAGATTAAGCTCCAACAGACGGCGCAATGCGGTCATGCTGTCGAGATCCATCGAATCACAGGCACAGCCGACAACGTCATCGTCGATATGCACCAGCGAGCAGCGCATTTCGATGGTTTCCTGCGGTGACAAAACCAGGGTTACCACCAGTTGCTGCTCCAGGCGCCAGTTAACATTTTCCGGACGCACCAGTAACACACCACGCAAACTGATATCCAGACAATGGGTTTCAAGCCGCTCCCCATCGGTTTCAACCTGAACCCGCTGAAGGAAATGCACACGTTTGAACTGCCGAGAATCCATGACTTACCTCTGTCATATTCCGGGGCATTATGCCCACAGATGTATAAAGGTTTAGTCCGTATTGCTGAGATCGCAAACCGCTGAGGCTGACGTTTATGACAGAAAAGAAAGAGAACGCCGGAAGCCAGATGCTGACAGCAGCTGGCTTCCGGCAACGATTTACGCCAGACGCTTGTACTTCATACGCTTAGGCGCGGCATCGTTACCCAGACGCTTCTTACGGTCGGCTTCATACTCGGTGTAGTTACCTTCAAAGAAAGTTACTTTGGAGTCGCCTTCGTAAGCCAGAATATGGGTGGCAATACGGTCGAGGAACCAGCGATCGTGGGAAACCACCATCACTGCACCCGGGAAGGCCAGTACCGCTTCTTCCAGCGCACGCAGGGTTTCTACGTCGAGGTCGTTGGACGGTTCGTCCAGCAGCAACACGTTGGCGCCCTGCTTCAGGGTATAGGCCAGCTGCAGACGACCACGCTCACCACCGGACAGTTCACCAACACGCTTCTGCTGATCGCCGCCTTTGAAGTTAAAGCGGCCGATGTAAGAGCGGCTTGGGTAGTCTTTACCGTTAATGTTGATCATATCCAGACCGTCGGAAATGGATTCCCATACGGTTTTCTTGTCGTCCAGTTCATCACGCAGCTGTTCAACAAAGGCCAGCTTCACGGTTTCACCGATCACCACTGAGCCGGAATCCGGCTGTTCAGTACCGGCAATCATGCGGAACAGGGTCGATTTACCGGCACCGTTACCACCGATAATGCCGACGATGGCACCCGGCGGTACGGTAAAGCTCAGGTCATCGATCAGCACCCGGTCGCCATAGGCTTTGGTAACGTTATGGAATTCAATCACCTTATCGCCCAGACGCGGGCCGGGTGGAATGTAGATTTCGTTGGTTTCGTTACGGGTCTGGAATTCGCGAGAGTTCATTTCCTCAAACGCAGCCAGACGCGCCTTGCTCTTCGCCTGACGGCCCTTAGCCCCCTGACGAACCCACTCCAGCTCATGTTTGATGGCTTTGGAGTGTGCTTCTTCCTGTTTCTTTTCCTGCTCTAAGCGTTTTTCTTTCGCTTCCAGCCAGGTGGTGTAATTGCCCTGATACGGAATGCCGTGGCCACGGTCCAGTTCCAGAATCCATTCCGCACAGTTATCGAGGAAGTAACGGTCGTGGGTAATGGCCACCACGGTGCCCGGATACTCTTCCAGGAACTGCTCCAGCCAGCCCACGGATTCGGCATCCAGGTGGTTGGTGGGTTCGTCTAATAACAGCATATCCGGCTTGGACATCAGCAGACGGCACAATGCCACGCGGCGGCGCTCACCACCGGACAGTTTGGTCACATCGGCGTCCCAGGGTGGCAGACGCAGCGCATCGGCGGCGACTTCCATATGGCGCTCCATATCATGACCACCAGCCGCTTCAATAAAGGCTTCCAGCTGCCCCTGTTTTTTCGCCAGCGCATCGAAGTCGGCATCCGGCTCGGCGTAAGCGGCATACACGGCATCCAGTGCTGCGCGGGCATCAATCAGCTCACGCAGGCCATCTTCGACGTTACCTTTAACGTCTTTGGCCGGATCAAGCTCCGGTTCCTGCGGCAGGTAGCCGATTTTCAGATCAGGTTGCGGACGTGCCTCACCGATAATGTCGGTATCCAGACCTGCCATAATTTTCAGCAGGGTGGATTTACCGGAACCATTCAGACCCAGCACGCCGATTTTGGCGCCAGGAAAGAACGAAAGGGAAATATCACGCAGAATCTGGCGTTTGGGCGGAACAATCTTGCCCAGACGGTTCATGGTGAATACATACTGTGCCATGGAAAAATACCTCGTATCAGATGGCGGCAAAGCTACTGAAAAGCGTCGCCAATGGCAACATAACAGGCCGTTCTCCGGGCTTTTTCTGCCTGTACACGCGATTTGCTGCGGGCAAAGTCACAGAAATGTCATCAGCGCCATATTAAGTCGCCTATCCCACCTTAAGCTGTCTATACTTCGGCCATGATGATTAATAAAGATAAGATTCATTAACCATGCTGTTTCGCCTGTTACAGCGGGCCGGCCAGGACGACCTGCGCCGTTCAACGCTGATTAACTTCCCGCTGTTTCTGCTCAGTTTTGTCTTTCTGGCACTGGTGTTGGCCGGTAACGGCTATCGTCAGTGGCACCATGATCAGCAGGCATTCAGTAAAGAAGTGGCGCTGACGCTGGAAAACTACGTCCAGCAATCCGGGCTGCTGGCACAGGCCGGTCTGGCCGCAAACACCATGTTCAGCCATGGCTATGCCGCTTTGCTGGAACAGTCGGCCAGTGGCAACGAAGCGGCTGCCGTCCGGCTCTGGCAAGAGATGAAGCAATCCTTCTTCAACCTGACCGGCTTTGTGCTGTTTGATGATGATGGCCATTATCTGATGCATCAGGGCGCGCCGCTGCACGCCGATGAAACCCGCGACATCTATGCCAATATTCAGAGTCTGGGTGGCGAAAAAGGCATGTTTTCCCTGCGCTATGGTGGCAAAGGCGGCTATTACTTTTACACCCGTTTTCAGGCCCCCAGCGGCCATCACTATATGTTTGTCAGTCGCCGTTCCTACAGCAAGCTGTCGAGCATTATTTACAATGGCGAATTTCCCGGCTTCGAGATGTTGCTGCTGGATACCCGCGATAATTCCATTGGTATCCGTGAACACTACTACGCCGACTCATCCCATCAGCCCAGGCTGACTAAAACCGAAGAACAACAGATTCTGTACCGTACCAACATCCCCTTCACTCACTGGGATGTTATTGCCCTGCCGGTTGCTAAAGACGCCCGGGCCCAGTTATGGAGCCGCATTCATCCTCCTCTGGTGGTACTGGCAACTTTCTCGGTGCTGGCCGGCATACTGTGGATATTCCTGCGCCGTCAGGAGCGCCGTGCCGCCGAGCTGGAAATTATCCGCCGTCAGACCGAACAACGCGCCGACCGGGTGCTGATGTCAATCGATGATGCCCTGATCTCCACCGATGCTTTTGGCCTGATCAACTACGTTAACCCCAAAGGGGCTGCACTGCTGATTGAGAACGGCCAGCGCGACTTTATTGGCGAAAGTCTGGCTGATGTCTGGCCTGACAAACAGGCGCTCTGGAACCGTGGCCTGACCGCCGATGAACTGGAGCTGTTGCAGGATAACGGCCGCCAGCTGACCGTCCGCATTGGTGAAGAACAGCGCATTCTTGAGCAGGGATATAACCCGCTGTACGAAGGCCGGCGCATTACCGGCATCGTCTGGCTGCTGCGCGATATTACCGATGCCGTACATGCCACCAGCGCGCTGGAAGAAAGCCGTTCACGCTATAAAGCCCTGTTTGAAGAAGCCGGCGTTGCCCATTGTCTGCTGGATATCTCTCACTTTGATGGTCAGCTGGAAAGCGTCCGTCTGGTGAATATCAATGATGCCGCCGTGCGCATGACCAAAGCCCGCGACCGCCAGCAACTGCTGCAGGATTACAGCCACTTACTGGTACAGGGCAGCCGCGAACTGCGCTCTGCTCTGCAACGTGCGGTTGATCTGAAACTGAACACCACCGAATTTGAATTACCGCTGCGCATCTTCAGCGGCGAGCAGCGTGATTTCTGGGTCAACCTCAGCCTGCGCTCCGGCACTCCGGGTCAGGCCCTGATGACCGTTCTGGATGTCACCGAACGCAAAAAAGCCAACGAAAAAACCCGTGAGCGTGAAGCCTTCTGGTCAAAGGTGATGGCCGCCATGCCGGATCTGGTTTACGTCGTAGAGCTGACTCCGGAACTCACTCATAAAGTCATTTACCACAACCGCACAATCGGTGAAGTGCTGGGTTATCCGCCCGATCTGCAACTTGAAGCTGACGACTGGATTCGTTATGCCGAACCGGAAGAAGAAAGCCAGCTGGCTATTGCTCTGAATAAAAACCGCACGCTGGAAATGGGCACTACGCGCGAAGCTACCGCCCGTTTCCGCCACTACGACGGCAGCCTGCGAATTCTCAAATTCCGTGATACCCCGTTCGCACTGGATAAAAACGGTAAAGTTGTACGCTATATCGGTACCGCCCGCGACGTAACCGGCGATATTGAGAAACAGGAACGCATTGTCGAATCCGAACGCCGCTACCGCCTGCTGGCAGAAAATATGAGCGACGTTATCTGGGCCACCGATATTGATCTGAATTTTAATTTCGTCAGCTCGTCGGTAGAACGTATTCTTGGTTATAAACCGGATGAATTATTACGTGAAGGCGTCGGTGCTATTTTTAAACGCCGGGATATCCGTACCCTGTTCCGGGCCATGCACCACGAGATACAACAGGCATTGCTCGATCCGGCCAATGCCCAATCGCGTAATGTGATGATCCGTAAAGACGCAGTCGCTACCAGCAAAAATGGTAAAGAGATTTTACTCGAGTTGCAGGCCAGCCCGTTATGGAATGACAAAGGTGAACTGCAGGGCATGCTCGGCATCTCGCGTGATGTCGGCGAAGCACGCAAAATCGAGCGCGAATTACAGTTAGCGGGGGAAGTATTTGCCAACAGTAACGAAGCCATCTTAATTACCGACCGTACGCTGAACATTGCCAATATCAACCGCGCTTTCAGTTCCATTACCGGTTACAAAAATGAAGAAGTCATCGGCCGCACACCGGATTTTCTTATTTCACCGGAACGCCATGGCATCACCTTCTTTGAAGAAATCGGCGAAGCTCTGGTTACTGAAGGCTACTGGCAGGGCGAGATTTTTTATCAGCGAGCCAGCGGAGAAATACGTACCGGCTGGGCCGGCGTCAGTGCGATCCGCGACCACGACCATGAAGTTCAGAGTCTGATTATTATTATGTCTGACATCACCGAACGTAAGGTGATTGAAGAACGCATCCATAAGCTGGCTTATTTCGATCCGCTCACCGGCCTGCCCAACCGCAGCCAGATGCATGAACGTCTGGACGTATTACTGAAAACCGCCGCACGCCATGATCAGTGTGTTGCACTGTTATTTATCGACCTCGACCGTTTTAAACCGATTAATGACTCTATGGGACACCCGGCCGGTGATCAGGTATTAAAACAGGTCGCTCAACGCCTGCGGAACTGCACCAAGAAGCAGGATCTGGTCTGCCGCATCGGTGGGGATGAATTTACGGTTGCCCTTGGCGAGCAGACGGATAACGAAAAAGCAGCAGATACCGCCGTTAAAGTGGCCGAGCGCATTCTGCATGCATTAAACCGTCCTTATATTCTTGGTCAGCGCGAAGTCTTTATCAGCGCCAGCATTGGTATTTCTATTTATCCGCATGATGGCGTCAGTGTTATTGAACTGCTGAAAAACTCCGATATGGCGATGTATCACGCCAAAGATCTGGGACGTGACAACGTGCAGTTCTTTAACGAAAAAATGAATCAGAAAGCGGTGGAGTTGCTGGAGCTGGAAAACGATCTGCGCCATGCCTTAAACCGCAACGAACTGGAGCTTTATTACCAGCCGCAATACCAGTCGGGCACAGGAACGGCCGTCGCTGCCGAAGCTTTATTACGCTGGAATCATCCGACCAAGGGACTTATATCCCCCGGATTATTTATTCCCATTATTGAAGATACCGGCCTGATTGTTCCTATCGGCCAGTGGGTGCTGGAACAGGCTTGTCAGCATTTCTCAGACTGGCAGAAAAACGGACTGGAACTGCAACGCATCGCCGTCAACGTTTCCGCCCGCCAGTTTAAACAGGACGATTTCCTGCAGATTGTGAAAGATGCAATTTTCAAAGCCGGTATACGCCCCGACCAGCTGGAACTGGAGCTGACCGAAAGTATCCTGATCGATGATATTGAACACACGCTGGAAGCACTCGATGGTTTACGCAAACTCGGCGTACGCACAGCTATCGACGATTTCGGTACCGGCTATTCTTCACTGAATTACCTGAAGCAGTTCCCGGTCGATACCCTGAAAATTGACCGCAGTTTTATTCAGAATTTACCCGACAACTCCGATGATGCTCAGATTACCCGCACTATTATTGCCATGGCGCACAACCTGGGTATGGGCATTATTGCCGAAGGGGTAGAAACCCGTGAGCAACTGGATTTTTTAATTTCTGCCCGCTGTGAAGAGGTTCAGGGTTTCCTGTTCAGTAAACCGCTTCCCCAACAACAATTCCTGCAACTACTGCAACCTTATGAAACCCAGAGCTAAAAGCGCACTTCTGGCTCTGGCCGCAGTGGCACCTGTTCATGCACTTGCACCGCCACAGGAAGCACAGCTGCAATACCGCGTGAGCCAGTATCAGGAAAACGATATGCCTGCTAACCGGGTGGCCAGCGGTTCCACAGAACGCTATCAGATTTCTGTGCAGCAACTGCAATGGCAAACCCCCGTCGCCGGCCAGTGGCTGCTGAATATGCAGGGCAGCTACGAAACGCTGAGCGGTGCCTCACCTCTGCAGACCTTTGAAAACAGCAGCGGTCAGAGCGAAGTGATCATGAGCGGCGCCTCCATCGACGAAAGCAGACAGGATGCACAACTGCAGCTGACCCGTTATTTCAGCAACAGCACGCTCGGTGGCGGACTCTATTATTCCAGCGAAAATGACTATCAGGCGCTGGCCTGGAATCTGGCCGGCAGCCTTGAGCTCTGGTCAGGAATGACGACCCTCAATGCCGGTATCAGCCAGTCTGATGACCGCCTGAACCCCAGCGACAGCAGCCTCTCGGTCAACCGCCAACTGGCGGATGACCAGAGCCGAAAGCGTCAGGAAGGTTATCTGGGCATCAGCCAGATTCTGAATAAATACGAACTGCTGCAACTGACCCTGGGCTACAGTCAGAGCAGCGGCTATTTATCCGACCCATACCGCAATATCGATCTGCGCCCGGATAACCGCGATGCCCAGACCCTGAGCCTGATGTACCGGTTTTTTATGAAGCCCTGGGATGGTGCGGCTCACTGGAATTACCGCTTTTATCACGACAGCTGGGGCGTGGATTCCCACACGCTGGAGCTGCGCTGGTATCAGAACCTCGGACGCTATTGGCGCGCCACGCTGGGCAGCCGCCTTTACCGCCAGCAGGCCGCTGACTTCTACTCTCTGGCCAGTACCGCCAGTGGCAATGCGCAAAGTAATGATGCGCGTTTATCCGCTTACGGCGCCATAACCCTTGAACTGGGTGTAGACCTGCTCTGGTCTCAGGCACTGCAATTCAGCATCAGCGGACAGAATTACCGCAGCCGTGAATCCTGGGGACCGGATGGCAGCAAAGCGCCTGAAGCACCGGCACTGGTGAATTATCAGCTGCTCAGTGCCGGTATTCTTTACCGTTACTAAGGGCCTGGCCTGCTACATCTGTCACGGAACAAATAAACGCCAGACATTACTGGCTGTCAGCCGTTGTCTATACTGCTCTCCAGCGCCTGCAAACACGCAGAGGTCTGCTCTATGAACAGCCAGATCAACGACCTTCTTTACCGCCTGCTGGATGAAACACCCAACGCTTTTGGTGTCTTCGACAGCAACAATCAACTGCTCTACTGCAACGCCAATATGGCTAATGTGTTCGGTCTCAGCCGTCAGCAGGCCACGGGACTGACGCACCGGGAGCTGATGCGTAATGCCTACAACAACGGCCTTGGCGTCCGTACAGACAGCGAAGACTTCGAACAGTGGATCAGCGATGTGGAAAGCCGCCAGCGTCTGGACCCGGTTCGCACTTTTGAATCCGACCTGTTCAATGGTGAGTGGCTGAAAATTACCCAGGTCACCATCGATGATCATCTGGTCCTTATCGGCACCAATATCACCGAGCTGAAAGATACCGAAGCGCGCCTGCGCACCGCACTGGAAGAACTCAACGACGTCGCCAATACCGATGTGCTGACCAGCGTCGCCAACCGTCGCCACTTTTTTGCCCGCGCCGGAGAAGAACTGGCGCGCGCCCAGCGCTATCAGCATCCGCTGTGCCTGATGTTGCTCGACATTGACTACTTCAAACAGGTAAACGACCAGTTTGGCCATCACGCCGGCGATCAGGTGCTGCAGTTTTTTGCCCGTTTCTATGAAAGCGGCCTGCGTAAAATCGACTTTTTTGCCCGGCTGGGCGGTGAGGAGTTTGTAGTTCTGCTGCCGGAAACCCGCCTGCCCGACGCCATGAATCTGGGTAACCGCCTGCGCGAACAGCTAACCCGGCAAAGCATTTACACCATGCCGGAAGAGCAGCAGCTGCGCATCACAGTCTCGGCTGGTATCAGTCAGTTTGAAGGTAGCGGTGATTCGGTTCAGACCTTACTGAGCCGCGCCGACGAAGCCTTATACCGCGCCAAAGCCCACGGTCGTAACTGCTGCGAGGCAGCCGCCCCCTGGCCAGCTGTCGGTTAAACCTGCCGTCGTCAGAGCAGACCAAACAGATTGACCGACTCCGCATTCAGCGGAAAACGCTGGCTCAGCTCGTGCCCGGCAATTCCCGCCAGCTCGCGCATTGCCTGCTGTATATGCTTGGGCTGCAGCAAAATGCCGTTGCTGTCCGGAGCCAGTGTTTGGGCATTAACGGTCTGAGCTTCATGCGTGGCAGTGGTTAAGCCGACACTGCGGTTTGCCCAGCTGGCATTCTTACTCATAAAAATCGTGCTGCCGATTGGCCAGTGGTCTTTACCATTACCGTCGTTATAGCCCGGTGTACGGGCAAAGTCAGAGCTGATCATCACCACCAGCTTATCGTCGATACCCAGCCGCCCGGCTTCCGCCCAGAGGTATTCCACACCATTCTGCAGACGCATCAGTGCCGCCGCATGATCAGCATCGTGATTAGCGTGAGTATCAAACCCCCAGGCCACCAGATCGGTGCTGACACATAACCCCGACTGATACGCCGCCAGTGCAATCTGCGCCTGGCGTAACAAGGGGTTCCAGTAACCATCGGCATCGGTGTAATCGACCAGCGTCTGGGGCACGTACTGCGCCAGCAACTCCAGCAATTGCTGGCCATCTTTGGCCGCCGCAAACTGATTCAGCGCCGCCTGCATTCGCGACGCCATATGCGGCTGTGCGGCCTGCAACCGCGCCAGACGTTCCGCACGGTGGCGGTTGATGATGTCGCGTGTGCTCTGACGATGAAAATACTTTGCCGCATCCCAACCGCTGCCGCCGTCGAGAAACTGATCCTGATACACCAGCTTATTAAGCGCACCGGGGTCCTGCATCAGGGTGTAATTAATAATGCCTGCCGTCTGGTTGTAACCGCCATTACTGAGATATGCCAGCGGCAGTCCGGCGCCATACACCGCCGCTGCCAGCGCCGCAAACGACGGATAACCTTCCGCCAGCCGGCCACTCCAGTTGTAACGCTGGCCGGCCTGATGCGCGTTGGTCTGGGCATCAATACCGTTGACCACCAGCATGTGGGGATGCAGGTTGCTGAAGAAGCGCTGATTGTGGGCAAAGGGCGCATAGGTAACAGAGCTGCCGCTGATGGTTTGCACGCCCTGAGTACTGGCCCAGTGATTGATCGCCGGATTGGCTTTCGGATCGCAGAAACTGGTGACATCCCAGCCGCCGCCAGCCTCGATACTGACAAAAAACGGGCCGCTGTAAGGCGTGAAATTACCCTCTGCCGCACGCGCGCGCAGTGACACCGGAAGACCGGCAGCCAGACCGGAAGCAACCAGCAACTGCAGGAAACGGCGGCGATTCATCCCATTATTCATAAAGCATCCTGAAATCACTGAGCAGATACGTCAGCACAGCCATCCAGCTGCGCAGGGTGTGGTTCGGGTCCTGTTTCAGGGCCGCATCGTTGTCCCAGTCGAGCAGACAGAACTCGTCCTGCTGATCATCGCTGGTGTCGTTGTGGTAAAGCCAGTCGCTGGGCGCATTGGCCACCCGCTCGCTCCAGACTTCGTTAAACAGGTTGTAGGTACTGTTCTGCTCCACCGCCAGATCGGTCAGCGGATCGCCCCAGATCACCTCAATCAGCCGGTTAACCTGCGCCTGTACCTGTGCCGGAGCGTTGGCCGGGGTATCGGTCATCTCCACCAGCGTAAACAGTGTGCGCTGTGCTTTAGGTAATTCAAATTCGGCCACCACCCGCTGGCACACCATTTCCTGCGACATACGACCGGCCACGGCATACATCAGGGTGTTCAGGCTTTGCCCGCGCTGCACCACGGTATCGCTGTCGATGCCGCCATACAGGCCATAATAATCCCGCGCCAGCAGGTCATAGTTTTCATCCCAGGTGTGATGCCAGAGGCCACCACTCACCGCCTGAATCTTACGGCTCAGCTGCTCAGCACTGAGCAACTGACCGGCGCCCATATCACCGTAATACGCCGTTGCCGGTGCATGCGAGGCGCGGAACACCGGGCTCATTGCCATATCGGCCAGCAGATCTTTCAGCTGATAGCCGCCGCTGCGGAAGGCAGTCGCCAGTTCACCAAGCATGCGCTGCTGTTCGCTGTAACGGGCCAGCTTGTCGGCGTAATCAACGTCGCTCGGTTCGGTTGGTTGCGGCAACAACTCACGCCCAAAGACCGCCGGCCACCAGAAGGCGACCGTACCTGAAGCAAAGCGCTCATCGGCCACCATCTGCTGCGCCAGCCACTGCAGGCTGTTGTCGTTACTGGCTGTCGGCAGTGTCTGCCCGGCAAAGCCCGGTGCGCGCATATCGCGGTACCAGAGATCACCCTGCTGATAGAGACTGCCGGCTTTGTAGGTGTCCGGCAGTGAGTCATCACCATCCCAGGCATCACGGTAATGGCCGTTGTCGCCATAGTTCTGAAAGGCTCCGGCCACCGGGTCCATCATTTCGTGGCAGACCGCGCAGGATGGGTTATTCAGCGTCGGGTTGTTGGTATCCGCCAGATCAGCCGGGTCCATAGAGCGCAGCGCCAGCCCTTCGATATCCACATTCAGGAAAAAGTAATACGCCCAACGCGCCCGCGCGCGGTTGCGGTTGGTATCGGTTGAGGGATAACGCGCCAGAAACATCTGTGAGCTGAGCAGACCGGCCTGGGGCAATGGCCCACCGGCATAGCCATCGATAATCTGTGCCGGGCGCCAGTCGTCCGGATCATTGGCATCCGGGAAACTGATACCGGTGTGATACACGTCGTTGGAAAATGGGTTCACCATCAGATAGGTGGCGGTCAGCACTTCGCTGTAGGGGCGGTCGTGGGTGACGACATAATTAATCAGCTGTAGCGGTGCGGTGGCCACGGCCCTGTTGGTATTGGCCCAGGCAAAACCAAAGGCTTCATTGGCGGCCTGACGCTGTTCATCAGTGGTGGCATCGTTGATCGCCTGCTGCAGCGGTGCCAGACGGGATTCGATATAGGTGAAGCGTCCGCCTTCATACAGCAGATCCAGCCCCGGCGTGCGGTTGTTGGCGAATTTATTGGTGAGTAAGCGGTCATTCGCGCTTTCCATCAGGAAATTACTGAAGTGCTCACCGCTCATTAAGTAGCGGATCGCATTGCGCAGGCTGACTTCGGTACCATCAGCAATCGAAGCCTGCTCTGCGGCTGTTGGCAGGCGTCCGGCAAACAGCAGTGCCGCCTTACGCAGTGTGGCGTTGTTATCCAGCAAGACGGCCTCGTCCCAGAACGCCGACAGACTGACACTGCCATCGCTGCCATCACCGTCACTGCAGCTGGCAACCGGGCCGGCCAGCCAGCCCTGCAGCGCCTGATGAGCGGCCGACCCCGCAGCAAACACACGCCCGCCACCGTGCACGACCTGCGCCAGTGGCTTGGCTTCTATATTGGCCAGACCAGACTCAGAGGCGATGTAAGTATTTACTGCGCTGAGATTATCAGCCAGATAAGAGCTCACGGAGGCGGGCTTCAGCACCAGTCCGGACTCTGCCGCAATGCCACCAGTCTGGTGGCACTGCATACAGGATGGCGCCAGTACGGGCGCCCATAATTCAGCATTGAAACGTTCCAGCTCAGCCGCACAGGCCGCAGCCCCATTACCATCTGTCGGAGTTTTATCCGGGGTATTGTTCTGTGGATTGCTGTCGCTGACCAGTTCGCCGGCGTATTCATTACCGGGACCGGAGCAGGCGCTCAGCAGCCAACAAAGCAGAATCAGGGGGAAACCAGCACGCATCAGAGATGTACCATGATCAGTGAAGCCTTGAGTATGGAGCAGCCGCGAAGCTTTTCCGTTAAACGATGTAATAAGTTGTTGTAACCGCGTTGTTAGCGCGTTGTTAGCGCGTTTTTCTGACCATATGGTCACATTTTTCCTTCCTCAGATGAGCGCAGTTCACGCCGATAATGACACCTTCTCAAGTGCCAGACGGCGCAGTTTGCGCTAGAATGCCGCCCTTCTGATTTTAACCCCCTTTTCTACCACCCTGTGTGAGGAAGCTCTGATGTTTAGCCGTGATATGAACATAGCGGATTTTGACCCGGAACTGTGGTCAGCGATGAAAGCCGAAGATGCCCGTCAGGAGCATCACATTGAGCTGATCGCCTCCGAAAACTACACCAGCCCACGGGTAATGGAAGCTCAGGGCTCCCAGCTGACCAACAAGTACGCAGAAGGTTATCCGGGCAAGCGTTACTACGGTGGTTGTGAGCACGTTGATGTGATCGAACAACTGGCCATCGACCGCGCCAAAGAACTGTTCGGTGCAGGCTACGCTAACGTACAGCCACACTCCGGTTCTCAGGCCAACGCGGCGGTTTACTTCGCCCTGTGTCAGCCTGGCGATACCATTCTGGGTATGAGCCTGGCACACGGTGGTCACCTGACTCACGGTGCATCTGTATCTTTCTCGGGCCGCGTTTATAACGCTGTTCAGTACGGTCTGAACCCGGAAACCGGCGAAATCGATTACGCCGAAGTTGAGCGTCTGGCGCGTGAACACAAGCCAAAAATGATCGTTGCCGGCTTCTCTGCTTACAGCCGCGTGGTTGATTGGGCGCGTTTCCGCACCATCGCCGACGAAGTGGGCGCTTACCTGTTCGTTGATATGGCCCACGTTGCCGGTCTGATCGCCGCTGGCGTTTACCCGTCTCCCGTTGGCATTGCCGACGTGGTAACCACCACCACTCACAAAACCCTGCGCGGTCCGCGTGGTGGTCTGATTCTGGCCAACGAAGACGAAGAGCTGAACAAGAAGCTGAACTTCGCGGTATTCCCTGAATCCCAGGGCGGCCCGCTGATGCACGTTATCGCTGCCAAAGCTGTGTGCTTCAAAGAAGCGATGTCTGACGAGTACAAAGCCTATCAGGCGCAGGTAGTTAAGAACGCTCAGGCCATGGCCAAAACCTTTATCGAACGCGGTATCAATGTGGTATCCGGTGGCACCGATGACCACCTGTTCCTGGTTGACCTGATCGGTAAAGAGTACACAGGTAAAGACGCTGACGCCGCTCTGGGTCGCGCCAACATCACTGTGAACAAAAACTCAGTACCGAACGACCCACGCTCTCCGTTCGTAACCTCTGGTCTGCGTATCGGTTCTCCGGCCATCACCAGCCGCGGCTTCAAAGAAGCTCAGGCAACGGAACTGGCTGGCTGGATCTGTGATGTACTGAACGGTCTGGAAAACGGCAACTCCGACGCCGTTGAAGCCGAAGTAAAAGCCAAGGTTGTTGCCCTGTGCGAACAGTTCCCGGTGTACAAATAAGCCCCGACTGATACTTCCGCTGTAAACAAACCGCCCGGTGCCTGCGCCCGGCGGTTTTTTTATTCTGCCGTTATGCCTCTTCTGCCCTGAGTACGGGGTGCCATATGTGACTTTTATAAAACAAAACCGCTCTTTACCGACAACAGAAACGGCACGGGTAACAGCCTGACCTAAGCTTAAAGTACGAATTCAGATTACGAGACATCCATGCCATGCCACTACCGGCTCTGATCCCCTGCCTGTTGCTGCTGTTGCTCTGTGGTCATCCGGCGCAGGCCCGTCCGTTAACCCTGGCGATGCCGCACTTCCCTCCCTATACCTACATCAATGCTGAGGGCCAGGCTGACGGCATAGCGCTTGCCCGCCTGCAACAGCTGCTGACCCGCGCCGGAGTGGAATTTCGCATTGTGCCCGTTCCCAATTACGGTCGTGCGCTGGCGGAGCTGGAGGCTGGTGATGTCGACGGTTTTTTTCTCGCCTCGCCAAACAATAAGCGCAGCGAACACGCACACTTTTTCGGACCATTGATGTTCAACCGCTGGAGCTGGTTTTACTTTGCCGGCAAAAAGCCCGGACTGTGCCAAAGCCCGACAGCGACCATCATTAATACCAACACCCAGTATTGGCTGGAACAGCAGGGATGCGGTCCGCTGCATACCGTGCATCAGGCCGCTGACCTGATCAGCCTGCTTACTGACGGGCGCGTCAGTGCCGCCTTTGTTGCGCGCCGGGTGATGCTGGAAGAAATCCGCCGCCAGGGGCTGCCGGTCACGCTGTTTACGGAGCAGCCCGAATTGGTACAGCCTTTCGGTCTGTATATCGCCTATACCCTGTTGCAGGAGCAACCGGCGCTGGCCCGGCAAATCAATGATGCCCTGCTGCAGTTACCTCCGCTGGATACCGATTAAGCACATAACACTGTCATCTGTCTGTCACAGCTTTGTCATAGGGTGCTACATAAGCAGGCAGCACCTTGCTGTATCCGTTATCCACAGAGAGATGCCATATCATGAGCAAGCACTGGACTCCGGTAACCGAACGGCACCTGGCCGCCATGCTTCGTCATGCCGAGCAACAGATGGACCCCGCCCTGCACCAGATCTGGCAACTGATCCGGCTGCCATTACCGGAACTCTGGCAACAGCATCCCTGGGGCGATGAAGGCTGTGGTTTCTGGGTGGTGGCGGTGTTTGGCAAAACCTGTGTCTATTTCAACGACATCAGTCAGGGCTTTAACTCCAGTATATTTATGAGCTGGGGCCATATCGAAGACTACCAGACCCATACCGACGCTCTGGACGTCCATCTGGAACGCCTGTTTCAAAGCCACCCCGACCTGACCTCCGCCGCTAACTGATAAAACAGGAGGCGGGGCGTTTGTGCCGTATCTCGGTCAAAACCGTCATTGGCTGATTTGAACCCGGGAACAATCCAGACAGCTGTACCAGAAGATGGTGTAAATAACGCTGAAAAGAGCCGTTCTGCGCCTTTCATCCACAGCCCGGACAACTCAGGGTGATTTTCTGCCAGAACAGCCAAATATCCTGTCTGACCCGCACCAGCCCCCCCTGTTAAATATTGACCGATTGCTACCTTCAACCCTCCGACCCGCAGGCGTTTAATACGCTGACATTGATCAGGGCCTGCCGACAGGCCCGAACATCCGAACAACAATAAAAGTATCAAAGGAATCAGTTATGACTCATGCAAGCACTGCCGATGCTGGCACTGTCCGTCAGACTGCCGGAGCCAAGGCTAACATCCCGCCACGTCGTATGGACTTCGAATTCGCAGATGACACCAAACGCTACTGGTACAAAGACAGCCCGTTTCTGACCACCTTCTGGTCAACGCTGTCGACCCTGTTTCCGGAAGGTGAAACCTTCTTCGTTGACTCTGTGCGCAACTACCGCAAAGACATCACCGACCCGCTGCTGAAAGCCCAGGTATCCGGCTTTATCGGTCAGGAAGCAATGCACAGCAAAGAACACAAAGCCTTTAACGATCTGGCCGAAAAACACGGTTTCCCGGCCAACAATCTCGACCGCGACCTCGGTATTCTGCTGCGCTTTGCGCGTAAAACCCTGCCAAAGAAAATCCAGCTGGCCATTACCGTGGCGCTGGAGCACTACACCGCGATTCTGGCTGAACAGCTGCTGCGTGACCCATCGCATCAGGCCAACATTCAGGACCCGGAAGCCCTGAAGCTGTGGATGTGGCACGCGCTGGAAGAAAACGAACACAAAATCGTGGCCTACGATGTGTACAACCTGGTTGGTGGTGGCTACTTCACCCGCGTACTGACCATGCTGATTGTTACCTTCTTCTTCTTTACCGTGGTGGGCATCGGCCATATCCGTATGCTCTGGGCCGACCGCAAGCTGTTTGATGTCTGGAACAACCTGAAGGGTTTCTGGTATCTGTGGAGCCCGAAAGGCCTGTTCCCGAAACTGCTGCCGCAGTATCTGGACTTCTTTAAGCCAGGCTTCCACCCAAATGATCACGATACCGTGCAGCTGCTGGACGACTGGCGCGAGAAACTGCTGGGTAAAGACGGCATGCTCGCCGATCAGATCAAAAACCCACAGCGCGCTTAAGCCCTGCCTTAAGCGTTGCCACAGACAGCCGCCGTTAACCCGGTGGCTGTCTGTGTATCCGGAAAGCGCCCGGCCTCTGGCGCCGCCAGCGCAAATCCTTTAGAATCCGCCCTCTTTAAGCTCACCTGAGTCGCTCTTTACCAGTTATGTATTGCCCGTTCTGTACTCACCCGGAAACCAAAGTTATTGATTCACGCCTGGTTGCCGATGGTGAGCAAATCCGACGCCGACGGGAATGCATCAGCTGTGGTGAACGCTTTACCACCTTCGAAAGTGCCGAACTGGTGATGCCACGCATCATCAAACAAGACGGTACCCGCGAACCCTTCAACGAAGACAAACTCCGTTCCGGTATCCACCGCGCGCTGGAAAAGCGCCCGGTCAGTGTCGAAGACGTTGAAGCCGCCATCGTCCGTATCAAACAAAAACTGCGCGCCACCGGCGAACGTGAAGTCCCCAGCCGTATTCTGGGCGAATGCGTGATGGCCGAACTGCGTCAGCTCGATCAGGTGGCCTATGTACGCTTTGCCTCGGTATACCGCAGCTTCCAGGATCTGGATGAATTCCGCGCCGAAATCGAGCGCATCTCCTCACCGTTAAGCCCTCTCGCTGACAGTAAGGAAGAAGAAGCATGAACCACGAATTTTATATGGCCCGTGCTCTGCAGCTGGCCGAACTCGGGCGTTACTCCACCAGCCCGAATCCGCGCGTCGGCTGTGTGATTGTGAATAACGGCGAAATCGTCGGCGAAGGCTGGCATCAGAAGGCCGGCGAGCCCCATGCCGAAGTGCATGCCCTGCGCATGGCCGGCGATAACGCCCGCGGTGCCACCGCCTACGTCACCCTCGAACCCTGCAGCCACCATGGCCGCACCCCGCCCTGCGCCGAAGGCCTGATTAAGGCCGGTGTGGCACGGGTAGTCGGCGCCTGTTCTGACCCTAACCCACTGGTTGCCGGACGCGGCTACAACCTGCTGCGCGATGCCGGTATCGAGGTGATTACTCCCTGCCTTGAAGCTCAGGCCATCGACCTGAACAAAGGTTTTATGCAGCGTATGCGCAGCGGTATGCCCTGGGTTCGCGCCAAATTAGCGCAAAGCCTGGATGGCCGCACCGCCATGGCCAGTGGTGAAAGCCAGTGGATCACAGGCGCTGCAGCCCGTGCCGATGTCCAGCGCCTGCGCGCGCAAAGCTGCGCGGTGATTACCGGCGCAGGTTCCGTATTAACCGATAACCCATCGATGACCGTACGCCCGGCTGAGACCGGCATCGAACAGGAAGAGCGCCTGTGGCGCCAGCCATTACGGGTGATCATTGACGGACAGCAACGGCTGAGCGGCAACGAACAGATATTCTCCCTGCCAGGCGATATCCTGCTGGCTGTCAGCAATGCTGCGAGCTGTAAGGTGCGCCGCGATGAGTCGCTGGGCACACTCAGCATCTGGCAGGCACCGCTGACCATGGCGAATAAAGTCGATCTGCCGGCACTGCTGGCGGAACTGGGCGAGCGTGGCTGCAACGAAGTATTGCTGGAAAGCGGCGCCCAGCTGGCGGGGGCCTTTGCCGCCGCCGGACTGATCAACGAGCTGGTGCTCTACTGCGCACCGACTATCCTCGGGAGTGAGGCGCGACCACTGCTATCCTTAGGGCTTGAGCGTATGGAGCAGCAGCTGCGCTGGCGCTGGCAGGATGTACGCATGGTCGGCGGCGATTTAAAACTGGTGCTGACACCAGACGCATAACAGAGCCCTGCCGCGAGCCGGCAGCGCATTAAGAGAGTGACGGAAAGTCCATGTTTACCGGAATTATTGAAGCCATCGGCACCGTAGCCGCGGTTAAAAACCAACAGGGCGACCTGACGCTGCAGATCAACAGCGGCACACTCGATCTGGCCGATGTAAAACTCGGCGACAGCATTGCCACCAACGGCGTCTGTCTGACCGTGGTTGGCCTGCCCGGTAATGGCTTTATTGCCGATGTGTCGCGCGAATCACTGGCGCACACCCACATTGAGCGCTGGAGCGCAGGCACCAAAGTCAATCTGGAAAAAGCCATGCTGCCGACCACGCGCATGGGTGGCCATCTGGTTACCGGCCATGTTGACGGCGTCGGCATCGTGAAAAAACGCAGCGCCGATGCACGCTCGATCCGCTTTACCATTGAAGCACCGGCGGCACTGCGTAAATACATCGCCGCCAAAGGCTCGGTCACGGTTGATGGCGTCAGCCTCACCGCCAACGCGTTAAGCGCCGAAGGCTTTGAACTGAATATCGTGCCGCACACCGCCCAGCAGACCACGTTAATCGGTCTGCAACCCGGCAGTGAGGTACACCTGGAAGTCGATATTATTGCGCGTTATCTGGAGCAGTTACTGCGCCCGGACAACAGCGCCGAACAGGCACCGGACACTGGCATCAGCCAGGCGTTTCTGGCGCAAAACGGATTCTGGAAATAACAGGCTGAACACATGGCACTGAATAAAATCGAAGACATTATCGCCGATATCCGCCAGGGAAAAATGGTCATCCTGATGGATGATGAAGACCGCGAAAACGAAGGCGACATTATTGTTGCCGCCGAAAAAGTAACGCCGGAAATCATCAACTTTATGGCCAGCGAAGCGCGCGGTTTAATCTGCCTGACCTTAACCGGTGAGCGTTGTGATTACCTCGGCCTGCCGGCCATGGTAACCGGTAACGGTGCAAAATTTTCCACGCCTTTTACCGTCTCTATTGAAGCGGCCGAAGGTGTGACCACCGGTATTTCCGCGGCTGACCGTGCGCACACTATCCGTGTCGCCGTTGACTCCTACACCAAGCCGGAAGATATCGTGCAGCCTGGCCATATATTCCCGCTGCGCGCCCGTCCCGGCGGTGTATTAAGCCGTGCCGGTCATACCGAAGCCGGTTGCGATCTGGCGCGTCTCGCGGGCCTGATTCCGGCGGCAGCCATCGTCGAAGTGATGAATGCCGACGGCACCATGGCCCGCCGTCCGGATCTGGAAGTGTTTGCCGCCAAACATAACCTGAAAATCGGCACCATCGCCGATCTGATTCACTACCGCATCGCCAACGAAAAAACCGTGGAAGTAATCAGCCGTGACAGCGTACACACCGAATTCGGTGAATTCACCCTGCACACTTTCCGCGACACGATTCAGAACGAAACGCACCTGGCACTGACCATGGGCGATATCCGCGCTGATGAGCCCACCCTGATCCGCGTGCAGACCAACAATATGCTGCGCGACGTACTGGGTCTGCGCAAACCGGAATCCGACAGTTGGTCATCGACCCAGGCACTGAGCCGTATTGCCGAAGAAGGCAAAGGTGCACTGGTGCTGTTGTCCGCCGGTCAGAGCGAATGCGTGAGCGACAGTCTGGATGATTTCTTCGGCCGTGCGCGTCCGCTGCGCAGCCCGAATAAAGACAGCTCCGGCGCCTTTTTAACCATTGGTACCGGCTCACAGATTCTGCGTGAACTGGGCGTGCAGAAAATGCGCCTGCTCAGCTCCGAAATGAAATACAGCGGCATTTCCGGCTTCGATCTGGAAATTGTCGAGTACATCCCTTTTAACGAATGAATGGATAAAAACCATGAAACACATTAATACCATTGAGGGGAACCTGACCCCGAACGACGGCAAATACGCCATCGTAGTTGGCCGCTGGAATGCCTTTGTTGTTGAAAGCCTGCTGGAAGGTGCGGTGGATTCGCTGCTGCGTCACGGCGTGGACGAAGAAAACATCACCATCATCCGTGCGCCGGGTGCTTTTGAGATTCCACTGGTTGTGCAGAAAGCCGCAGCGACCGATAAATTCGACGCCATCATCGCACTGGGTGCGGTTATCCGTGGCGGTACGCCGCATTTCGAATACGTGGCCGGTGAATGTGTGAAAGGTCTGAGCTCTGTATCTCTGGAATTCGGTATTCCGGTTTCCTTCGGTGTACTGACCGTCGATACCATCGAACAGGCGATCGAACGTTCCGGTACCAAAGCCGGTAACAAGGGCGAAGAAGCAGCCATGTCTGCCTTCGAAATGGTTGCCCTGCTGAAAGCCATGGAGGCCTGATTTTCATGTCCCGCACTTCCGGCAATCAGAAAGCCAGCCCGGCAGCCCGTCGCAAGGCTCGCCATTACGCTGTTCAGGCTCTGTACCAGTGGCAACTGGCAGGCGCGGATCTGTCTCAGATTGAGGCCGAATTCCGCACCGATAACGACATGAGCAAGGTGGATCTGGAATATTTCCACGACATTCTGCACGGAGTGCCCCGCGAGAAAACCCTGCTCGACGAAAAAGTAGCACCGCTGCTCGACCGCCGCATGGACGAAATGACACCGGTCGAACTGGCGATTGTGCGCCTTGGTGCTTTCGAAATGCTGCGCCGCATCGACGTGCCTTATAAAGTCGTGATTAACGAAGCGATTGAGCTGGCCAAAACCTTCGGTGCTACCGACGGTCATAAGTTTATCAACGGTGTTCTGGATAAACTGGCCCAGCGTGAACGCAGCGTTGAAATCCGCGGACCACGCGCTGCCCGCGACTGATCGTTAAACGGAGGCTGCCATGAGCAAAGCAACTGGCTCCGGTGAATTCGCACTTATCCGCGAATTTTTTGCCTCCGGTTTTCCGCGTAATCAATACACCCGTCTGGGCGTGGGTGACGATGCCTCCATCGTTATGCCGCCCGCCGGTTGTGACCTGCTGCAAAGCATCGACACCCAGGTGGCCGATGTGCACTTTCCGGCGACCGCTCCTGCCCATTTAATTGCCCAGCGCGCGCTGCGTTGTGCCGCCTCCGATCTGGCTGCCATGGGCGCTGAGCCGCAGGGATTTCATCTGGCGCTCACCTTACCTAATGCAGAGCATAAATGGCTGGCTGATTTTGCCAGCGGTTTGCGCGATGCTGCCCACGTACTGGATCTCGATTTACTCGGTGGCGACACCACCTCCGGCCCCTGTCTTGTTATTACCATTCAGGTTCAGGGCTGGGCGCCGGCAGGTGCCGCACTTACACGCGCAAGTGCACAGGCAGGCGATGATGTCTGGGTGTCCGATACCATCGGCCGTGCCGCTCTGGCCCTGCCACAGGTGTTGGAAAATCCGGCGCAATTCAGCGGTCTGGCACGGCATTATTATTTTCCGCAGGTGCAGACGCCGCTGGGGATTAAACTGCGTGACCTGGCCAGCAGCTGCATGGATATTTCCGACGGTTTATTACAAGACGCCGGGCATATTGCCCGCGCCTCCGGCGTCACCCTGGAATTAGATGCCGCTGCCATTCCGACCATTGCCGAACGCACTGACAGCCGCTGGCTGCAGTGCATTACCGGTGGCGATGATTACCAGTTGTTATTCACCATACCGGCGGAGCGGCGTAAAGAAGCGGAAGCGTTACGTGATGAGTTTTCCGGTATTGCCCGTATAGGTAAAGTCATTACCCATAACGGAGAGGATGTACTGGTGCAGGAAAATGATCATATATTAACGCTGCCGGAGCACGCCGGTTTTCAACATTTCTGATCCTGATAAGAACGAAAGGGAATTTTTATGGGTTATGAACGCGTAATGGGACTTCACGTTACTGACGACGTGGGCTATCAGCAATACCGCGATGCCATGCTGCCGATCCTGACGGCCTACGGCGGATCTTTTGGTTACGATTTCCGTATCGCTGAAGTGCTGAAAACGAAAACAGCCGATAATATCAACCGGGTTTTTACCATTGAATTTCCCGACCAGAAAACTATGGAAGCTTTTTTTGCTGACCCCGAGTATCTGGCAATAAAAAGTCGCCATCTTGACCACTCAGTCGCCAGCCGGACCATAATCGCAATGTATAACAATGCGACCGAACTGTAATTTCAGAGTGTTGCTACATAGTAAAAAGCCCGGAAAAATCCGGGCTTTTATTATGAACGAACCATTACTGATCTGGACGTTTCTGCCGTTTACGCTCATTAAGAATGCGCTTATGCAGCTTACCAATTTCCCGCTCACCGGCACGGCGTTGTGCCAGGGTTGCGCTGTTCAGCTGCTGCTCACGCTGCAGTTTTTCATAATGGCGTAAACGCCGCTCATCCAGTACGCCGTTGTGCAGCGCCTGACGTACCGCACAACCGGGTTCATTGCTGTGTCCACAATCGGCAAAACGGCATTGTCCGGCCAGCTCTTCAATATCTGCGAAGGTCTGTGCCAGACCATCGGCGCAATCAGCCAGCTGCAACTCACGCATGCCCGGTGTATCCAGAATCATCGCCCCACCCGCCATACTCAGTAATGAACGCCGGGTCGTGGTATGGCGGCCCTTACTGTCGTCCTCGCGGATAGCCGCAGTAGCCTGTATCTCCTGCCCCAATAACTGATTACTGAGGGTCGATTTACCGGCACCGGATGAACCCAGTAAGGCAACGGTTTTACCACAACCACACCAGGGCATTAATTGCTGAATACTGTCCTGCGCAAACGCACTGACACTGACCACCGCCAGCAGAGGGTCAAGCTTTTGTACCTGCTGACGATAGTCTTCTGCCTGTTCACACAGGTCTGCCTTGCTGAGCACCACCACGGCTTCCGCACCACTTTCGTGGACAATGCTGAGGTAACGTTCAATACGGTTCAGATTAAAATCATCATTTAATGAGCAGACGATAAACGCCGTATCCACATTAGCGGCAATTAACTGCATTCCGGCTTTAATGCCTGCTGCACGGCGCTGAAAACAACTGAGCCGTTCAAGCCGGCGGATAATCTGTGGTTGCTCACTGTTATCCAGCAGCAACCAGTCACCGACACACACAGCGCCATGCTGACTGAACGCCGCGGGTGTAAAAGGCAGACGAACAATGCCCTGCCCGCCACTGACTTCCAGCAATGTTTTATGTTGCTCCAGCACCCGCACTGGATGGCCATGCTGCCATTCTTCGAGGCTGAGTTGTTGTTGAAAAAATGCCTGCCAGCCAAGACCGGCAAGAGAAGGTTGAGATGTCATATGAACCCCTGACGCCAGGCGTCATCATGCTCTGCAGGTCTGCGCCGGATAACAGGCAGCATAAAGCCTTGCAGAGAAGCATGTAAAAAATACAGGGGGGCATTTTTGCCCCGGTTTAAAAGTTCAGTAAACCGGGCGGGGAAAGCAGAAAACAGCGTTGATGCGAAGCATCAGATTGTGCGGATTAAGCTGCAATACAGGCCCGGTCAGAAGTTACGACAATCATCAAATATTCTCCTGACGGTTAAAAAAGGTGGTTCACTATATTACGTAATAAACAACGCAACAAGCCTGCGACATCGTTTACACTGAGTGCTTTGCCATCGTTATGGAGACATTTATGACACCCGACCAGCAAACCGCCATTGAAGCTGCCGTGCTGCGCCGCCTGCTTAAGCATCTGGACGAGCGTAAGGATGTACAGAATATCGACTTAATGAACCTCGCCGGTTTTTGCCGTAACTGTCTCGCCAAATGGACCGTCAGTGCCGCGGAGGAGCAGGGAGCAGAGATGGATTATGACGCCGCCCGGGAAAAAATTTATGGCATGCCTTACAGCGAGTGGAAAGAAAAGTACCAGCAGGAAGCGACAGCCGAACAATTAGCAGCCTTTAATGCCGGCCAGGAAAACAAGTCATAATGTTTCCCCTGTACCTTATCCTGTAACACTGCGGCGTAAAGATCAGGCAAAGACCCGCCATCTACCGAACCGCTGGCAATATGCTGTATCGAATACGCCTAATAAACCGTCCTTCAGGAAATAACCATGAAACTGAACACCGCTTCTGCCGCTTTACTGTTTTCTGTCTGTGCTTTATTCAGCGCTCAGCCTGCACTTGCCGGTGACGACCGCTATATCGATGTTACCGGTCAGGGCGAAGTGGCAGCTTACCCCGATTATCTGCAGCTTAATCTGACCGTCAGTGACACCCAGCCGACTGCTAAAGCGGCCAAGGCCAAAGTAGATACGGCGATGAACAATGTACTCGCCATCAGCAAAAAGCTCGGTATTAAAAAAGAGGATATCGACGCCGCACACATCAGCAACCAGCCGGTATTTGAGTACGACTACAGCGTTGGCCGGAATAAGCGTGAATATAAAGGTGAACAGGTCAGCCGTAATGTCAGCCTGACGCTGCGTGATATGGAGCAATACGGTGTACTGGTACATGAGTTGCTGCAGAATTCGCTGGTAAAGCTCCATAACACCGAACTGCGCTTTAACGACCGCGCCGCTCTGGAACAGCAGGCGATGACGCTGGCACTGACCAACGCCCGCAATAAAGCCAGCAGCATGGCCAAAGCTCTGGATAATAAACTGGGTAAAGTCCTGCACATCGAAGAACAGGGTGGCGGTGGCCAGCCAATGTTTGAAATGCGCGCTATGAGTATGGCTAAATCGGATTCAGCGCCTGCTCCGATGCTGATCCAGAAGCAAAGCATTAACGCCAGTGCCGGCGTACGCTTTGAACTGAAATAATTATTTACAAGGGATACCAATGAGCGCACAAGCCGCAGCCCCGCAGATTACTCCGGGAATTTACCGCCATTACAAAGGTAACGATTATCAGGTGCTGGGACTGGTGCGCCACAGTGAAAATGAAGAGTGGCTGGTGCTGTACAAAACGCTGTATGGCGATTTTTCCAGCTGGGTGCGGCCGTATGCGATGTTTGTTGAAAACATAGAGCACAACGGCGTACTCCAGCCTCGTTTTCAGCTGATCAGCCCGGAGGCTTGCTGATGACACCCGCGATTAATTGCGCCAAAAAAGCCGGTATTACTTTTAATGTGCATGAATATCAGCACGACCCCGCGGCCGAATCCTACGGCGAAGAAGCCGCCGAAGCGCTGGGGCTTGATCCTTCACTGGTATTCAAAACCCTGCTGGTCAGCTTAACCGGTCATAAAAGTACGCTGGCCGTCGCGGTGCTGCCGGTAACCCATATGCTCAGCCTGAAAGCCATTGCCAAAGCACTGGGCGCCAAAAAAGCCGAAATGGCCGACCCTAAACTGGCCGAACGCACCACCGGCTATATTGTCGGTGGCATCAGCCCTATCGGTCAGAAGAAAGCCCTGCCAACAGTGATCGACAGCAGCGCAGAAGCCTTAACAGCGCTCAACGTCAGCGCCGGTCGTCGTGGTCTGGAAATTGAACTGGCTCCGGAAGATCTGGCTAAGCTCACGCGCGCAGTCTTCGCTCCTATTACCAGCGAATAGCCGCTGCCAGCGACTAATAACCAGCAACTGACGACCTCCCCTCAACATATCGCCAGCGCACATCAGGTGCTGGCGGTGATCCCTCCCGGCCAGCAGGGCCACTGCCACTGTTATTCTGTCGACTGCAACACAGCTTTGCACGTTTATGGCAGAACTTTTGTCGCGGGCCGCTGGACGTGAGCGGCAAGGCTGTGCAGAATTCCTCCCCTTGCGGCCAACAGGCCGGATAGCACCAGACTAAAGCACCCTGACCACCAACCACAGATCAGCCAATCACAGACCAGCCAGCATGAACGAGCCGAACCACTCCGTTTTACATCCAGTCACAGCCCTGCGCTCAGTCATCGCCTTAAGCCTGACCACACTGCTGGCTGCCTGCAGTCCTGTCGCTTATAAGCCGGTACTGAACGATGGTGTGGAACAGCAGAATGGTTATCTGGATAAAGAAATTGCTCCTGGCGTCTATGTGATTGAAGTGCGCCAGATCGGCGGTTATCAGTTTATTCTGAATTACGACGACACCATCACGACGTTTAAACAACACTGGCGCCGCCGCGCGACCGAACTCTGCAGCGCAGGCTATGTTGGCGAGCCCGAAGTGCTGTTGCCCGCAGAGGCGCGCCTCGAAGAGTTTCATTGCAACCTGCGCTACTGCCAGGATTACCCCATCGTCTCTGGCGTAGCCTACTGCCACCAGCGCTACTCTCTGTAATCTGTTCCGGCCCTGACCTGCCCGGCCTCTGATCCGCCCTGACGCCAATCCACGTCTATACTTCGGACACTCAGGTGGGAGAGGGACCCATGCGCCATTCCATTATTCATTTTTTGATCGCAACTCTGAGCTATGCCATTGCCGCCCGCTTTGGTCTGGCACTGGCAATTCCGCCAGGCTTTGCCTCTGCCGTCTGGCCGGCGGCCGGCATTGCTCTGGCAGCAGTAACAGCCCTGCGCCTTTGGCCTGCATTGCTGGGAATTGGCTGCGGTTCATTTCTGATTAATCTGGCAATCATCAGCGGTGATTACCACAACCTGACGGCCACAGCCCTTATTGCACCGTTATGCATTGCCAGTGGTGCAATGTCACAGGCGGCTGGCGGTTATCTGTTACAGAATCGTTTTATTGGTAAAGCCCGACTGCTGGAATCGCCCCGCACCATTCTGTTATTTACCCTGATCATCGCACTCGGTGGCTGCCTGATTGCCAGCACTATTGGTGTAACAACGCTGCTCTTTAATGGCATCATTACTGCCGACCAGTATTTTTTCACCTGGTTAACCTGGTGGATTGGCGACGCCATCGGTGTATTGCTGTTTACCCCGCTGCTGCTCAATATTTTTTATTACCGTAAGCAGCTGACACGCAGTCGTCTGTTGCAAAGTACGGTGCCAACCACAGTGATTTTTCTTCTGGTATGGGGAATTTTTTATATTTCGATTGGGCACCGGCACTATGAAAATCAGCAAGTTATTTCCGGAAAATCAGACAACATCGCCCGCGAGCTTGATGCTCTCCTGACCACCGCGGAGCATAAGCTCGTTGCTTATGCAGCCCTGTTCAATGCATCTGAACATGTCTCTTTCACTGAATTCAACGCTTTTTCTAAAGTCATTCTGGATGATGACCCGGTGTTCTATGGTGTCGGCTGGACACCCGTTGTGGCACAGACAGAGCGCCAGGAGCTGGTTAACGACATGCGTCAGCAAGGATACCCTGATTTTGAACTGACTGAGTTCAAAGCCGATGGATCATTAGCAAAAGCTGCAGACCGTGACGAGTATTACCCTGTGTATTACCTCTATCCGCTGGAGCAAAACCGCCGGGCATTTGGCCTTAATCTCGCTGCGAATCCGGAGCGGCGGGAAGCTTTGATGAACGCCCGCAAGCTGCGCCATCCTGTTGCTACAGCCCCTATTGTTCTGGCGCAGGAATCAGGAGAGAAAAAAGCCACCATTATTTACATGCCGATATTCGATACAACAGCAGCGCTGCGCGATAGCAAAAAAGAGAATTATTCTGAATTTATTGGTTTTGCCAGCGGAGTACTGAAAATTCACGGGCTGCTGGAAAACATCTGGCAGGAAGCCCTGCGACTTGGCTTATCGATTCAGATAACCGACGTCACTGACAAAGAAAGACCACAGGAACTTTTTACCGCCAATACTGAACCATTGCCAGGTTATCAGAAGAAGAGTTACCTCAATTATTTTTCCGGACGTACTTACCACATACAGATATATGCCAACAAAGACTACGTTATCGATGATAAAGACTGGGCCAGCTGGGTTATTTTAACCGGCGGTTTCTTGCTGGCTGCTATTATGCAAATGTTTATTCTGGTCGTTACGGGATCGCTGGAATACATCAGGGATCAGGTACGGATAAAAACCGAAGATCTGACCATCGCCATGCAAAAGGCCAACGCCGCTAACAAAGCAAAGTCACAATTTCTGGCCAACATGAGCCATGAGTTCCGCACACCGTTAAATGCCATCATTGGCTTTACTCAGTTATGTCTGAAAACCCTGTTAAACGATAAACAGAAAGACTATCTGACAAAGGTACAGCTGTCTTCTCAAACATTATTGGCTCTGATTAATCAATCCCTGGATTATGCCAAGATAGAATCCGGAAGAATGGAGCTGGATAACGCCAGATTTTCACTGGAAAATATCCTGAAAAAAATCGGCGCACTGTTTTTATTGCCAACCAGAGATAAAAATCTGGAATTCAGTATCATTCTGGAAACAGACATTCCGGCCTTTTTTATGGGAGACGAACTGCGGGTTGAACAAATATTAATAAACTTACTCAGTAACGCATTCAAATTTACATCCACAGGCAATATCTGTTTACGCCTGAATTACGATGACAGGAAGCAGTGCCTGCATGCCAGGGTCAGTGATACCGGCATAGGCATCAGCGCCAATCAGATAGAGTTTTTATTTGAGGCTTTCCGCCAGGCTGACGCATCAACCAGCCGCCGTTTTGGCGGTACCGGCTTAGGACTGAGCATCAGCAAAGAACTCGCTGTACAGATGGGTGGGGATATCACCATCAGCAGTCAGGAAGGTGTTGGCAGCGAATTTCATCTGTGGTTGCAATTACCGCCGGCACAACCCGAAGGAGCGCTGCTCAGTAGCGGAATTTTTCCATGCACAGAAAGCAATGACTCCGAACCAGCCGGCCCGGCAGAAGTTCCGGCAGATGTTCCGGCTGAATCTGCCCTGAATCTGCCTCTGCAGGGTAAGCATATCCTGCTGGCAGAAGATGCTCTGATGAATCAGTTACTGGCGCAGGAGCTGCTTGAAAGCTTTGGTGCCCGGGTAACCATTGCCAACCATGGCCAGGAAGCACTGGACCTTCTGCAGCAGGAACTGAACCCTGATCTGATTCTGATGGATATTCAGATGCCGGTTATGGATGGACTGCAAACCAGCCGCACCATCCGTCAGCAGCCACAGTATTCCCATATTCCTATCATCGCGATGACCGCCAATGCCATGGAAAACGATGTGACTGACTGTCTGGACGCCGGTATGCAGGCCCATATTGCCAAACCGATTGATGCTGAAAAACTGCAGGCGTTATTACTCTACCACCTGCATCTTCACTGATTACTCAGCGGGATGCCGTACGTTCCGCAGAACCAAACAACTGTTGTAACCAGCGGCGCCAGACCGGTTGCGCTGAACCCGGTTGAGTCTGTTTATCCTCGCTGTCACTGCCGCTGCGAACCTGCAGCTGATGGAAAAACTGCACCAACAGATCAAGATCATCCTGACTTAATTCAAACGGATTGAAGTAGTCGTAGCCACGGGAGCGCAGGAAAGTGCGTACACTTTTTTCAGCCGGAATATATTTCATCGACCAGTTGCGGAATAAGCGCTTTTCAATAGTGCTACGGCTGAGAATAACCTGATTATGATGGCGACTGTCTTCACAGATACGCTGATACAAAGCATCAACAGCATCAGCCTCCCCTTCCAGGCACTGCAGAAAAAAGCCATCGCCAAGGTACAGAACGCCTCCGATCTCGCGCCGCGCGTTATTACTGCGCGATTGCGTCAGAATCCGCCCCAGACGGGGATCAATCCGGTCGTTACCAACAGAGAAGGATGCGTGGCTGGCATATACAAGTCGGATCAACATACAACTGTCCCACAAAAAAATGTCAGACTATTTTCTTCATCCCTCCCGATCGGCACCAATAACAATTACCGATACAGGCTATAGGCGAAATTAATCACCCGGAAAAGGAGCCTCACCCGGCCTAATCCGTTCGCTGCTAAGCCGGCAGCTGCTCATTAACAGCCTCCTGCAAGGCCATCACCAGGGTATCAATCTGTTCGCGCGAAATGGTTAAGGGCGGCGAGATTGCCAGGGTTGCCACGCTGGGCAAAGGCCGCACAATCACACCCCGTTCGCGTACGGCATTACTGACCTTAAGCGGCCATTTTTCACCGGCATCCGGCAATATTTTCTGCGCTTTATCGGCCACCAGCTGCACCCCGGCGAGTAAACCGCGACCGCGGATTTCACCGACATAGGGGTTGCTGTCTAACACCGCATGCAACCGCTGATGCAGGTAAGCACCGTTTTCCCGCGCTTTCTCCACCAACCCTTCGCGCTCCAGCAACTCAATATTCGCCAATGCTACCGCCGCGCCGACCGGATGACCGGAGTAGGTATAGCCGTGGGAAAAGGCGCCGAGTTTATCGGAGCCCTGTTTCAGCACCTGCCAGATATCATTGGTAATAAAAGCCGCCGACATCGGAAAATAGCCACTGGTCAGACCTTTGGCCGTGGCCATCATATCCGGCTCCAGCCCCAGCTGGGGCGAACCGAACCAGCTTCCCAGCCGGCCATAACCGCACACCACCTCATCGGCGACCAGTAAAATATCGTGATCGGCCAGCAAGGTTTTCAGCTTTTGATAATAACCGGCAGGCGGCTCGATAATGCCACCGGCGGCATGAATCGGCTCGGCAAAAAAGGCGGCGATATTCTCAGCCCCGGTGGTGTTGATTAACTGCCGTACTTCGTCGATTAAACGCTCACAGAATTGCGCTTCGTTTTCACCGGGCAAAGCGCGGGTGTAAAAATGCGGACACTCGACCCGCAACACAAAATCCAGCGGCAGCGGAAATTCTTTATGGAAACCACCCAGCCCTGTCAGGCTGGCGGTGCTGACCGAGGTACCGTGATACGCCTGCTGACGGGCGATGACTTTGATTTTTTTATGCTGGCCGCGCAGCGCATGATAATGCCAGGCGATTTTAATCAGCGTGTCGTTGGCATCGCTGCCACCACTGCCAAAAAATACTTTACCCAGGCCGGCCGGCGCGATACTCAGCAGTTTTTCCGCCAGTTGCACCTGCCAGGGGTTCGAGGCGTTGCTGAAGGTGTGGTAATAGCTGAGTTTTTCTGCGGCCTCTTTCATAGCCTGCGCCAGCTCGGCACGGCCATAGCCGGCATTCACACACCAGAGTCCGCCGACCGCATCCAGATATCGCCGCCCCTGCGCGTCTTCAATCATGCAGCCATCGGCGGCGCAGATCATCTGCGGGCCATTGCTGAGCAACGCGCTGATGGATGATGCCGGGTGCAAGATGACGTCCGCATCTTCAGCGATCAGCTTTTTCAGGTCAGAATCGTCCATAAGGCACTCCTTTAATTTTTAAAGCGCATAAAAACAGACAAACCGGTCAGGCTGTATTTTCAGTGTAATCCGCTTCTGAGAAAGTAAACGGATTGCGGTAATGGTCATTGCCGATGCGTTAATGCTATACCTGTCACAGGACGAATGAAGGAGGCGTATATGCCCCTCACAGGCAATGCTGAGCGGCAAGCGCTGCTGGCCGCACTGGAAGCCCGCACCGGCAGTATGGTTGATACTTTGCGGGCGTTATGTGAAATCAACTCCGGCAGCCGCCATCTGAGCGGCATCCGCCAGGTACAGGCTGGCCTGCATCAGCTGTTTGCACCGCTATCCGATACGGTGGAATACCGTGAACTGGCGCCCCTCAGCCAGATTGCCGATAACGGCAGCCTGCTCAAATCCCCCTGCGCACCAATGCAGATCTTCCGCGCCCGCCCCGACGCCGCGCTGCAGATTCTGTTTACCGGCCACAGCGACACCGTCTTTCCGGCCAACAGCGCGTTTAACCAATGCGAAATCCGCGCTGACCGCCTGCACGGCCCCGGTACCGCCGATATGAAAGGCGGACTGGTCATGCTGGCCGAAGCCCTGCACTGGCTGCAGCAGTCGCCATTAAAAGAACATTTTGGTTTTACCCTCGCCATATCTCCCGACGAAGAAATCGGCTCACCCTCGTCCGCGCCGGTATTGGCCGAACTGGCCACGCAGGCCCATGTCGGCATGACCTACGAACCGGCGCTGGAAGACGGCACGCTGGCCGGAGCGCGCAAAGGCAGCGGCAACTTTACCCTCAGCGCCCGTGGCCACAGCACCCATGCCGGACGCGATTTCTTTTCCGGCCGCAATGCCGTGCTGGCCATTGCCGACGCCGCACGGCTGCTGGCACAGCTCAGCGATCAGCAACAGGGCATCACCGTCAACATTGGCCAGATCAGCGGTGGCGGCGCGGTGAATGTGGTACCGGATCAGTGCATCTGCCGGTTTAATGTCCGCATGGATGAAGCCTCACAGATGGCCGTGCTTGAACAACAGATGCAGCAGATCGTGCAAAAAGTGCAGGCCAGCAGTGGCTGCGAGCTGACCCTGCACGGCCACTTTAACCGCCCGCCCAAGCCGATGAACGAGCGCCAGCAGGCGCTGTTCAGCCTGCTGCATGAATGCGGTGCTGAGCTCGGGCTGGAGATCCGCTGGGTCGCCACCGGCGGTTGCTGCGAAGGCAATAATCTCGCCGCCGCCGGTCTCGCTAATATTGATACCCTCGGGGTGCGCGGTGCCAATATTCATACCGAACAGGAATACGCCTGCACCGACAGCTTTGCCGAACGCGCGGCGCTGACGGTGGTCTTTATCGAAAAGCTGATTCAAACAAACAAGGAGAACCCCGCCTTATGCTGATTGTCCGGCCGGCCATCGCCGCTGATGTACACGACCTGCTGGAACTGGCAGAAAAAGCCGGTGAAGGTATGACCTCACTGCCGCAGGACGAAGGCGCCCTGCTCGACCGGATTCAGCTGTCCTGTGACAGCTTCGAACGTCAGGACAAACACCGCGACGACTTCTTTTTCCTGGTAATGGAAGACAGCCGCCACAACAAGGTGGTCGGTACCGCCGGCGTACACGCCATGACCGGTGCGCGTCAGGCGTTCTATGCCTACCGTCTGATGAGCCTGACCCACCATTCCCACTCGCTGAATAAGCAGGTCCGCAGCCAGCTGCTGCACCTGACCAACGACTACACCGACTGCTCCGAAGTCGGCGCACTGTTTCTTGACCCCGCCTACCGTGGCAACGGCCACTGGCTGGCACGCTCGCGTTATCTGCTGATGGGTCTGTTTGCCGGACGCTTCGCCGAGTCGGTTATCGCCGAGCTGCGCGGCTGGACCGACGAACAGGGCAACAGCCCGTTCTGGGATGCCATCGGCCGCCACTTTTTTCAGATGGAATTCGATGAGGCCGACACCCTGTGTGGCATCGGCTCTAATCAGTTTATTACCGAGCTGATGCCCAAATACCCGATCTATACCAGCCTGCTGCCGGAAGCGGCACAGGCGGTGATCGGCAAACCTGCCGACGCCGGCCGGCGCGCCAAACAACTGCTGGAACTGGAAGGTTTCAGCTACGACCGGGTGGTGGATATCTTCGACGCCGGGCCATTGATGCGCGCCGAGCTGAGCAATATCCGCAGCGTACGCGCTATCCGCCAGCTGAGCAGTGCACTCTGCGCCGACACCACCGACGATGAAGACGCCGATGACAGCCAGTCGCTAATCATCGCCAACCCCAGCTGGCAGCAGTTCCGCGTGATCTGTACCGAAGCGCAACTGATAGCGCAAAACGGCCAGCAGCGGCTGGCTCTGAGCGCCAGCGCTCTGGGTCATCTCGGCGTACAACCCGGCCAGCCATTGGCCTTTATCCCGGAACAACTGGGGGCATGATGAGCCTGTTAATCAATGGCCAGTGGCTTGCCGGTGAAGGCCCGGAATTTGAATCCTTAAACCCGGCCGACGCTACACCGGTCTGGCGTAAGGCCAGCGCCAGCGCCGCTCAGGTTGCTGCTGCCGTTGCCGCCGCCCGCACCGCCCAACCGGCCTGGGCCGCTCTGGGTTTTGAGCCGCGCCTGCAGATACTGCAGGCCTTCGCCACACAGCTACAACAACAGCAGGAGGCTTTGGCCGGCACCATCAGCCTCGAAACCGGCAAACCGCACTGGGAAGCCCTGACCGAAGTCAGCGCCATGATCAACAAGGTTGATATCAGCATCCGCGCCTATCAGCAGCGCACCGGCAACAACCAGCCCGGTCTGCAGCATCATGCCCACGGCGTCATGGCCGTATTCGGCCCTTATAATTTTCCCGGCCACCTGCCCAATGGCCATATTGTTCCGGCGCTGCTGGCGGGCAACACCCTGGTCTTTAAACCCAGCGAAGAGACGCCGTTATGCGCCGAAAAAACCGCAGAACTGTGGCAGGCCGCCGGTCTTCCGGCCGGCGTACTGAATCTTCTGCAGGGCGGGCGTGAGGTTGGCGAAGCTCTGGCGCAGCAGCCTATTGATGGCCTGCTGTTTACCGGTTCATCGAATACCGGGCGCCTGCTGCACCAGCAGTTTGGCGGCCGTCCGGAAGTGCTTTTGGCGCTGGAGATGGGTGGCAACAATCCGTTAATTGTCGATGGCAACGTGCATGCGCAACACGCCGCCGAGCTGATTGTGCGCAGCGCTTTTATCAGCGCCGGACAACGCTGCACCTGCGCCCGACGCCTGATTCTGACGGGCACAGCCGCGCAGTGCGACGCCATCGTAAAGGCACTGCAGGGACTCTGTGCGCGGCTGATTCTGCAACCAAAGGGCGATGAGCAGGCGTTTTACGGGCCGCTAATCAGCGCCCGCGCGCAGCAGCAATTGCTGGCCGCGCAACAACAGTTAATCAGCCTCGGCGGTAAAGCATTACTGAGTATGAGCGCCCTTGGCAGCGCCGGTTTTTTACTGTCGCCGGGACTGATCGATATGACCGGCGCCCAGCCCGCGCCGGATGAAGAATGGTTCGGCCCGCTGCTGCAGCTGTACCGCACGCCCCACTTTGACGACGCTATCAGACTGGCCAACAACAGCCGCTTTGGTCTGGCCGCTGGTTTAATCAGCGATGATCCACAACAGCAACAACAGTTCCGCGCGCAGATCCGCGCCGGGGTGATCAGCATCAACGCACCGACCGCCGGAGCCTCCAGCGCACTGCCCTTCGGCGGTATCGGTGCCAGTGGCAACCACCGCCCCAGCGCCTTCTATGCCGCCGATTACTGCGCCTGGCCACAGGCCATCAGCACAGGCCCGTTAACCCACGATTACGTTTCCCCTTCAGGTACAGGTTTCCGTCCATGAACACCCAGACTGCCCAGACTGCCCAGGAACAACAGGAACAACAGACCGTACAGGAAGTTAACTTTGACGGACTGATCGGCCCGACTCATCATTACGGCGGTCTTGCCAGCGGTAACCTGGCCTCCAGCCGCAATGCCCTGAGCCGTTCCAGTCCGAAACAGGCGGCATTGCAGGGGCTGGAGAAAATGCGCACGCTGCTGAACATGGGTTATCCACAGGGCTTTATGCCACCGCAGATGCGCCCCGACCTGAGCGTGCTGCGCCGCCTTGGCTTCAGCGGCAGCGATCACCAGCTGCTGAACCGCGCTGCGAAAGAAGCTCCGGCGCTGTTGTCGATGGTGTATTCCGCCTCCTCCATGTGGGCTGCCAATGCCGCTACCGTCACACCATCCGCCGACAGCAACGACGGCCGGGTGCACTTTACCCCGGCCAACCTGCTCACCACCGCCCACCGCGCCATCGAACATGAACAAACCTTCGTTACTTTAAATGCCATGTTCCCTGATAAAGAACGCTTTGCCGTGCATCCGGCGTTACCGGCGATTCACCGCTTTGCCGACGAAGGTGCGGCCAACCACACCCGCCTGAGTGCCGATTATCAGAGCCCCGGGGTAGGCTTATTTGTTTATGGCCGTGATACCAATACCGATCTCGCCGCGCTGACGTTTCCGGCACGACAAAGCCGTGAAGCCTGCGAAGCCATCGCCCGCCAGCACGGGCTGCGCCATGCCGTTTTTTTACAGCAGAGCCGTCATGCGATTAATGCTGGTGCGTTTCATAACGATGTAGTGGCCGTCGGTAACGGGCCGCTGCTGTTTTTTCATGAGCAGGCCTACGAAGACAAAGCACGCGACCGCGCCTTCAGTGAATTAAATCAGTGGCTGCCACTGCAAAGCCTGTGCGTACCGGCCAGCAAAGTCAGCCTCAGTGACGCCATCAGCAGTTATTTATTTAACAGCCAGCTGCTGGCCGCCATTAACACTGACGGCAGCGCCGATATGAACAACATGTGTTTAATAGCCCCTTCAGAATGCGCCGGTAATCAGGCCGTAAAAACCTATCTGAATGAACTGCTGACCGATCACAGCCAGCCTATCCGTCAGGTGCAGTTTGTTGATGTACGCCAGAGTATGAGCAACGGTGGCGGTCCGGCCTGCCTACGTCTGCGGGTGATATTAACGGCCCGCGAACAGGCGGCGGTAAATCCGGCCTTTATGCTCAGCGACGAAAAAATCAATACCTTACAGGATTGGGTAAAACGCCATTACCGCGACGAATTAGTGCCTGCGGATCTGGCCGACCCTGCCCTGTTTGATGAATCACAGAATGCTCTGGATGAGCTGACGCAGATGCTCGGACTGGGAAGTTTTTATGGTTTTCAGCAAGCATAAAAAACGCTGAAAATAACTGGCGAGGCTATGAATATGCCGCGCAGATTTAAACTCTCATCTGCCTGTTAACAGCTTCGGATCGAGCAAACGCTCCAGCTCTTCCCGGCTGAAATCGGTATGTTCCAGTGCCACATCAATCACCGGACGGTTTTCTTTATACGCCTGCTTGGCGATGTCGGCGGCTTTCAAATAACCGATTACCGGATTTAATGCGGTTACCAGAATCGGATTGCGTGCCAGCGCTTTATTCAGATTATCTTCATTTACCTTAAAACCGCTGATGGCGTTATCAGCCAATAAACGGCTGACGTTGGCCAGCAGGCTCAGACTTTCACACAGATTACGCGCCACCAGCGGCAGCATGACATTTAACTCGAAATTACCGGACTGACCGGCAATGGTAATCGCGCTGTCGTTACCGATCACCTGCGCACAGACCATCGCCACCGCTTCCGGAATCACCGGGTTTACCTTGCCCGGCATAATAGACGAGCCGGGCTGCAATGCCGGTAATTCAATTTCGCCCAATCCTGCCAATGGCCCGGAATTCATCCAGCGTAAATCATTGGCGATTTTCATTAATGAAACCGCACAGGTTTTTAACTGGCCCGACAAGGCCACGGCAATATCCTGGGTCGCAATATGAGTAAAGGGATTGTCTGCCGGGGTAAAAATCGTACCGGTTAATACCGATAATTCGGCACAGAACGCACCGGCAAACTGTGCATGGGCATTCACCCCGGTACCGATGGCGGTACCGCCCTGTGCCAGTGACTGAATCGCCGGCTGCTGCATTTTTAAGGCGTGAATATTCTGCGCAATCTGTGTAGCCCAGCTGTTCAGGCTCTGATCCATACGCAACGGCATGGCATCCATTAAATGGGTGCGACCGGTTTTAACAATATGCGCAAGACTCACGGCTTTGCGTTCGATACTTTGCTGCAGATGCTCCAGCGCCGGTAATAATTGCTGCTGCAACAATAAAGCGGCACTGATATGAATCGCCGAGGGAATGCTGTCGTTACTGCTCTGTCCGGCATTAACGTGATCGTTCGGGCTGACCGTTTTCTGTAGAGTGCGGGCAGCCAGCGTGGCCAGCACTTCGTTGGCATTCATATTGGAGCTGGTGCCGGAACCGGTCTGAAATACGTCCAGCGGAAAGTGCTGCATCATGTCAGGACTCTGCAGCAACGACTGCACCGCCTGTTCAATGGCGGCGGCGATATCCTGATCCAGTTCGCCCAGCTTACTGTTGGCGCGCGCTGCGGCGGCTTTTACCAGTAACAGTGCACGGATAAATGGCTCGGGCAGAGTCTGACCACTGACCGGAAAATTATTGATCGCCCGCTGGGTCTGGGCACCGTAGAGAGCATCAGCCGGTACCTGTAACTCGCCCATGCTGTCGCGTTCGCTGCGGAAGTCACTCATGCTGTATTCCTCTGTCATTAATACGGTCTGTATCCTTTGACCATAAAGAAGCAGAGCCTGTTCGGCCAATACTGATTGGTTATCAGCCCGATAAGAATAACGCTGAGCCGCGTTGCCATACCCACAGAACAATCAGCCCCACAGAACGATCAGGGCCGCAACACATCCTGCTGCCAGTGCTCCGCAGCAAAATCAATAAAGGCACGGATAACCGGCTGCTGATAACTGCGCGATAAATACACCGCCCACAAAGCATGCTGCGGCAGCGGATAGTCTTCCAGCAACGGTTCTAATGCCCCACTGACCAGCAACGGATTGCCGAGATCACAGGGCAGCCGGGCAATGCCCATACCCTTGCAGGCGGCACGCACCAGCACGCCCATATCGTTAGCGAACAGGCTGCCGTTCACCTCCTGCTCCAGCAGCTGACCGTTATGCAGAAACTGCCAGCGCTGCTGCACCAGATGAATCAGGCAGTTGTGGCTGGCCAGATCCGCCGGTGTTACCGGCTTGCCGTAACGGGCCAGATAGTCCGGGCTGGCACAGAGCATGGAATCCACCGCCATCAGCCGCCGGGCAATCAGGCTGTCATCCGGCTGCACGGTATAACGCAGGGCAATATCGACCCGCTCGTCCACCAGTTGGGCATTTTTATCCGACAGCAACAGGTGAAAACGCACCTGCGGATGCTGGGCGCTGAAGCGTTCAATCAGATCAAGCAGCAGGTTCTGACCCAGACCAATCGGGCTGGCTATGCGGATATCGCCCACCAGCTCGGCCGTATGCAGGCGCGCGCGGCTCTCCAGTTCGGCGGCTTCGCTGAGAATGCGCTCGCAGTAACGCAAGGCTTCTTCGCCGGCACCGGTCAGACTGACCCTGCGCGTGGTGCGGTGCAGCAGGCGCAGTTGCAGCCAGTCTTCCAGCTCCTGTACATCGCGGCTGACACGCAGCCGGCTCTGGCCAAGCTGCTCAGCCGCTGCGGTAAAACTGCCGCAGGCGGCGACTTCAACAAAACTGCGCATGGCATTGAGTTTATCCACAGCCGCCCCTTATTTGATCAGTATCAGATACAAACACGATCATATACGAATATTTATCGCCACACACCGAACCAATAGACTGGTCGCATTCAAACACAGATAACCGCTTTCAAACACACGAGGACAGATTATGAAACTTGCCATTATTGGTGCGACCGGCTGGATTGGTTCAACTCTGGTAGCAGAGGCACAAAGCCGCGGCCACGACGTCATCGCCATTGCCCGTGACAGCAGCAACATTGCGGCGACGGGTGTGGAAAAACGCAGCCTCGACCTGACAGCCGGCGACAGCGCCAGCATCGCTGCGGCAGTTGCCGGTGCCGATCTGGTCATCGCCAGCATCGGTGGCCGCGCCGCCGGTAACCATGAGATTGTTGCGGCGTCAGCTCAGCGTCTGCTCAATGAATTACCGGCAGCCGGGGTTAATCGTCTGCTCTGGGTCGGCGGTGCCGGCAGTCTGGAAGTTGCGCCTGGCGTCACTCTGTTATCGCTGCCGGAATTCCCACAAGCGTATAAAGATGAAGCTGCAGCTCAGGGTGAAGCGCTGGCGGTATTCCGCAACAGCCACAGCGCCGTGAACTGGACCTTTATCAGCCCGGCGGCAGAAATTTTCCCCGGTGAGCGCAGCGGCAACTACCGCACCGGCGGTGACAGTCTGGTCAGCGATGCTGAAGGTAACAGCCGTATTTCAGTACAGGATTATGCCGTGGCAATGATTGATGAAGCCGAAAATAATGCTCATCCAAAACAGCGGATTGGTGTTGCTTACTGAGAGTCGTAACCAAAATAAAAGGAGGCTTTGCCTCCTTTTATTTTTCCATTAATTACTTGCGGTTTGTCTGAAAAAAATCCGTAAAAAACACCTCATAACCCACTGCTGTCCCACAGTTTTTAATCAGCACCATAGCTGACAAAACAGCATTTTTTAACATCAAGGCCTGCAGCCTCCCAGGGGAACTTATCCCCTTGCCGGCGGGCTTTATACCTGACCGCCATGGATGGCGGAAATGCATGTTTTGCAGGAGCAAAAACAGGCCCAGCTTCGCGCTTTCTGGGCCGTCACCCTTGAAACCTTGATATTTACTGGCCGCGTGCCTCATCGGCCATCCATGGCCGGAGCCACTTGTCCGCATCCCTGCGGACAGACCAGACATATCAGCAGTTTCTGCGGCGGCCCCAGAGGCGCAGAAAACCGTCACCGCAATGCCGCGTTTCAGATCAAACGTTTTCTTTTAAATATCATGTCTCAAGCACGGTTTCTA